>JAPKAD010000017.1 GCA_028825445.1 Octadecabacter sp. | reverse complement strand
AAGTGCGAAGAGGCATTTGAGTGCCCTAATCAATATAAGGAGCGTACCATGGCAGCCAACGATCTATTTGATAATAAATACGGTTTTGTGAAATCGCTTGTTTGTGTACATGAGTGTCACACAGAACTGTCACTCGTGTAGAGTATGCCTCATCGTTGGGGCCAAAGCTTATGAAGCTAGCAGCACATGTCTTTCGGCTGGAGCTGTATACACTTGGCGAAGAAGAATTCCTGAATCTTATAGGTGTTGTCAAAAATACACCTAGGTAAAATTAGTCTAAAAACATATGATCCCGTAAATTCCCGCGAAATCAGTGGCATTCTGCATAGTGAAAGCGAATGGGTATTTGAACTTATGTCATCAGCCTCTTTATCTCAGAGCGACGCAAGAGCATGGCTAGAGCAAGTCGTGCGTGAAGAGCTGGCACGTATTAACAGACTGCGGCTCGTTGAGCTTGACGACAGGAAGCCAGACGCTTTCGAGGGTTTTGTCGCAAACTTTGTCTGAATCTGGAATGAGCCCTCACGCTGGACACACTTATCCCGCGAGGGCCGCAAATTGCTGAAAGGCCGATTGGCGTGACAGCCTCTTTTCACAACCATTTAATCAGCAGCGCCACCTTTTATTCACGCAACAACTTCAAGTTCAAGCGTAATGCTGCTCTTTACGAGTGGCGCCAGCTTTGTTCAGCATAGGTTCCAACGTTTGGCGGCCAACTGAGACGAGCTCAAATTGGTTTGACAACATCGGAAGACTTCTTTGCGAAGGCCCGTGGAAGAAGTAGGTCTTGATAATATCTAATGGAACGCATCAATAAGAAATACTTCCATGATGTCATCCATTCAGATGTGATTTGATGTTTCACAATACTTTTTAATAAATTCATCAATTACCAGTTCTCGGATATCAGGAAGAGCAGCTTTATATGCGTCTCGACTCCAGTCCCACCAAGCGATGTGCTCCAACGCCTCGGCTTGGATATTGGTGAATCGACGTTTAATGAACCGTGCAGGCACGCCACCGATCACGGTGTAAGGTTCTACATCGCGTGTGACCACAGCCCCTGCCCCAACCACTGCGCCAGTACCAATTGAGACCCCTGCTGTAATAGTCACCCCATGGCCAATCCAGACATCGTGCCCAATGGTCACCCAGTGATCCTTTCGCCATTCAAAGAAGTCGTGATCATCACAGCCCAAGCCATAAGCCTCAGCGCGGTAGACCGAATGATGCTGAACAGCGCGCCATGTTGGGTGGTTACCCGGGTTGATGCGTGTCGCATTAGCAATAGAGCAAAATTTGCCAATCGTGGTCCAGACAACATGACAATCCTGAGTGATGTAAGAATAGTCCCCCATCTGTGAGGCCTTCATCATCGTGCCCTTGCCTACCTCGGTCCACATACCCAGCTCGCATTCAGTTACGTCCGCATCCGGGTGGACTGTAGGTGCCTCTGAAAGGCGGAGTTTGTGACCTGCACTACTCATTTTGGGCCGTTCCAGGTGCCGATCAAGCGCGCCCTGATAAGACTGCTCAGCCAATCAATTACATAGACCAAAGCGATGATCAGAAAGATGATCGACCATGCCTCGTCCCATCGGTACGCTGCTATCCTGTCTGACAGCAGAAAGCCAATACCACCAGCACCCACAATCCCAAGAATGGTTCCTGATCGGACATTAGATTCAAAGTTATACAAAAGGATCGAAAGGATGACCGGGTTGACCTGTGGTGAGATTGCAAAACGGATCTGCTGCATTCTCGAGCCACCTGATGCTCGCACACCATCAATCGGTTTCTCAGACGTATTTTCAAGCGCTTCTGAGAAGAGTTTTGCAAAAGTCCCAATCTCACTGACCGCAATAGCGAGAACGCCAGCTAAAGGCCCCAAACCAAACGCACGGATGAAAATAAGCGCTAGTATCAAAGTCTCAAACGCGCGAATTAAGTCAAAGCCACGACGTACACCATGACGCAGGAATGTGATCCGGTTGATATTTTTTGCACCAAGGAGCGACAAAGGGTAAGCTACAATAGCTCCCAGAACAGTACCTAGAAAGGCTATGGCAAGGGTCTCCCCCAAGCCGTTCAAAATTTCAGAAAATTCTACCCATGTCTTCCAGATATAAGGTGGGAACATGAATGACAGCACCCGACCTAAACGACCCAGCCCAGTCCAAATTCGTTCAGGAGTAATGTTGAAATCATACAGCGACCAAGCAAACAAACAGACGAAAAGCGCCCAAAGAATTCGTTTGCGCCAAAAGACTTTGGGTGGATCTCGAAATGCCAAGGGTACGCGGTCTTTGGCGGCGCGAATATCAGCCACAGTAACGCTCATGTCTGTTCCTCAAATCCAATAATATGGTGCCGCAGTTTTTCAGATCCATAGTCGATAATGATCACTGTAATAAATATGATTACGAATAAAGCAGAGAGATCGGTGTATTCCTGAAAGCTCAACGCAATACGGAACTCTTGGCCCAAACCTCCCGCACCCACGTATCCGATGATAGATGAAGCGCGAACGTTGATCTCAAACCTAAGTAAGGTATAGCTGATAATATTTGGTAGCACTTGCGGCACAACACCATAACGGATGCGGTCAAACCATGTTCCACCTGCTGCTGTAACACCATCGAGCGGGCGCATATCGATATTTTCATTCACTTCCGAATAAAGTTTGCCCAGTGACCCCACAGAGTGCAGACCAATTGCAATAACGCCAGCCAATGGTCCAACTGAAAAGCAAAATACAAAAATTAACGCCCAGACCAGTTCTGGCACAGTACGCGCGATTTCAAGGTAGCGGCGCGTCACCCAAAGCACAGCTTGGTTTGGCGCAAGATTGCGTGAGGCTGGGAAAGATAACAAAAAGCCACCTATCACACCTAAAACTGTCGCCATAAAAGCGATAAGAACCGTTTCAAGCAAGAGCCACATCCATGTCTTCCATCTCCAGAACCATTCGGCGAAATCTGCGCCAAAGCTATCCCAATGCAACACTGGAATTGTCTTTGAAATGTACTCACCAAGACGTGGAATGCCTGCCGAGATAATCCAACGCCATTCGCGTGACCCATCAGGCAAAGAAACTTGCGTAGTTTTAAAGAAATCTCCCAACCAAGCGCTGAATAAAAAAAGCAACAAGAATACAGTACTAACGGCCAACCACGTTCTCCGAGCTCGGGTCCGTTCAGCGGAAAAAGTCATTTCGAAATCATTAATAACTTTTGAACTTGCGGGTAAATTAGCTGTTGCTGTCATTGTCTGTCCTGAAAGCAAAAAAGGATGGGCTTGATTGCCCATCCTTTCATCGTATTTTTTATGAACGACGTTGTTTCTTCAACCAATCGCGCATGTCCAATATCCATTGATAACGCTCATGATCGACCTCAATCCAACTCCGTTGGGTTGACTCGTCACCACCCGACATTTCCTTGAACGCGAAAGGATCCTTTACGGGGATTTCCATGACTGCGGTAGTCATGGCCGCAATCAAACCTGACGGCAGGTTGGAGCGTGCGGTCAAAGGACCTGACGTAATCTCTGGCGACTGCCAGATCGGACAAATTGTATTCTCATCAACCATGCCCTTTTCGACCATCCGCTGCACAATGCCACTAGTTTCATTCGTCTGATACGTTGCAGCAGCGTCAAACGTTCCGTTGGCTACACCCTGCACACCAGATTCGTGCGAACCAGAAAATGGGGTTGCGGAAAAGTACAGGTCAGGGGTGATCTCTTGTGACAGGTTATAGAAGGGTACGGCGTAACCCGACGTTGAATCAGGGTCAGCAAAAGCCAATATCTTTCCCTCAAGTGATGCCAGATCGGTAAGATCACTGTCACAGCGCGTAACCAGAATAGAAAAGTAACCCGTAGAGCCATCATTTTGCACGCGCGATACCAACGGCATTACACCACCATCAGTTGCTGTATATGCCGCAGCGTAAGCGGAGGAGCCCATAAACGCGAATTCGATTTGATCAGCGGCCAACGCCTGAATAACACCGTCGTAATTGCCAGCAGTAAAAATTTCGACTTCAACACCCAGTTCTTGTTCTAGATATTGTTCAAACGGCGTGTAGCGTGCAATCCGATCTCTCTCGTTTTCGCCTGACAGGATGCCAAACTTGACAACTTGATAGTCGTCTCTCCAGTTTTCGGCCAATGATGGTCCTGAAATAAGAGCCACTAAAGCCGTGGTCATTAACATACGCATTGAAAATATCCCTGTTTGTGTTTGGGGTTAAGCTGTCACAGCAAACTTTTGGGTGGATGTGACAGCTTCATTAAAGTTTGTTAGTCCTTGGGTGCCGTATATATCGCGCACCACATCATCAGTCAGCTGGGCTGCTGACCCATCAAAGTAGATGCGGCCTTCGCGCATAGCGATGATACGGTCACAATAGGCGCGCGCGGTGTCGAGGGTGTGGAGGTTCACAAGAATCGTAATTCCATCGTCCATATTGATTGATTTTAAACCATCCATAACCAAGGTAGCATTCATGGGATCTAAAGAGGCTATTGGTTCATCCGCCAGCATAATTTTTGGGTTTTGCACCAAAGCCTTAGCTATCGCCACCCGCTGCTGCTGGCCGCCAGAAAGCGTGCCTGCACGCTGTAGTGCTTGAGGGACTAATCCAAACCGATCCAGCGCCTGAATGGCCATCGCTCGCTCAGAATCTGTAAACCGCATCGCCATAGACGTTAAAAAACTATGATCTGCGATCCTGCCAATTAAAACATTGGTTAGGACGTCCAATCGCTCAACAAGATTAAACTGCTGAAAGATCATTGCGCAATCACGACGCCATTCACGCAGTTCCTTGCCTTTGAGCTTTGTAATATCGCACCCTTCAAACGTAATAGCCCCTGCGCTGGGATCTGTAAGACGGTTTATCAAGCGCAACATAGTCGATTTGCCTGCACCGGATCGTCCAATAACACCAACAAATTGTCCCGGCGAAATTTCAAGCGATACATTATCAACCGCAAGTGTCTGCCCAAAGTTGCGGGTTACACAAGACAGAACTAAGTTTTTTGACATAACGATTCATCCGAATGATTTCTGATAAATCTTTAGCAAGCGCCTGTGACATTGGTTTTACACTTTTGTAACACTTCCTTGAATAATTCTAGGCAATTGCCTTTTGCTGCTGGGGGGCCTCCGATAAAGAACCATCAGAATAGACCATTTGGCCCGCAATATAGCTGCAGACCACTCGCGTACCTTCTGCGACCGCTATAAGATCAGCACGCTTTCCGACGGCGATCTCACCTCGATCCTTCAGTCCCAAAGCGCTAGCCGGGTTCAATGTAGCAAGGCGCGTCGCTCCAACAAGACCATCTGGATCAGTTTGTCCCAATATGCGAATTGCAGGCAAAATTGCAGCTGGGTGATAATCCGCAGCAAGGATATGAAGTAGTCCTTGTGCGTGTGCGTCTCGCGCAGATAAATTGCCCGAATAACTCTGACCCCGCATCGCATTTGGCGCGCCCATTGCGACCATCATGCCTTTTGAAACTCCAGCGCGGGCAGCTTGCAATGTTACAGGAAATTCTGAGATAACCGCACCAATTTTAGACATCAGTTTTGCTTTATCTTCGGTATCATCATCATGGCTTGCCAATGCCACACTGTAGTGTTTACATAATTCAGAAACCGCAATCATATTTTGCAAAATGACCTCGGTCGGCCGAGAATCCTTGGCGATTTTAGTTAATACAATTTGGCGGGCCTCAGGTTCCGATACACCCAATTGAGTCGCCTTAACTTTTATATGCTTCTCAATATTGCTATGCTGACCTTGTCCAGGCGTGTGATCCATCAAAGAAACCAGATCAACGAGGCCCTTCGATAGCAATGCCTCCAGCACCGGCACAGCATTCTCGTAAGTTATGTCAAAACGAGCATGAATTTTATGATCAACCTTGCAGGTGGATTTAAAATCATAAAATCCTTGAATCACTCTGCTTGTATGGTCAAAAGACCTGCGCTGGCCCTCAGCAGCATCTCGCGAAAAAGAGACGGCTGCATATGCAGTTGTGACGCCAGCAGCGGCCAGCCGCGCATCAAGATGGTTCAAAGCAATCTCAATTGGGAAATCGACTCGAGGACGCGGTTCTAACTCAACCTCAATCATGTCACCATGCATATCGATTAAGCCGGGAAAGAGTTCCAATCCAGCCCCATTTACGCCACCCTCAACTTCAGTTTCGGCAATCTCGGCAATCAGGCTGTTTTCAACGCGCACAGAGCCATTGGGAACAATTCTGTCCGCAAGTACCAGTTTGAAATTAGACAGCCACATCTTCACGTTCCTCTGCTGTTGTCACACTTGGCGTAAGGTTAATCACGCGGTCTATAAGTTTTTCAACATCACCAGGATGATGAAACACCCCGATCATCGCCGTTCCACCAGATTTCAGATCTGCCAGGCGTGACAAAAGTGCAGCACGCGCATTGGCATCCAGCGAGGCTGTTGGCTCATCCAACAACAACAGTTTTTGTGGACGTATCAATGCGCGAGCTAAATTAACCTTTTGCTGTTCCCCACCCGAAAATGTAGTAGGATATGCCTTCCAAAGCTCAGGCTTCACGCCGAAAGCTTCCAGCCAGTAGCGGGCCTGTTTTAGGGCCGCTACTCCTTCAACGCCGCTGAGGCGTAGGGGTTCTGCAACCACGGCCTCGGCACTCACTCGTGGGCGTGCCACAAGGAACTGAGTAACAAAGCCGATCTCGGTCCGGCGTAGATGTGCAATATCCACGTCAGCAGCAACCGCTAGATCAATCACACCATGCTCTGAGTGAAATCTGATCTTACCACTTTGCACCAGATAGCTGCGGTAAAGAGCGCGTAGAAGGGTGGATTTTCCTGCCCCATTCGCACCCTTCAGCAACAAAAACTCACCGGCCTCAACGCTAAAGGATATATCTTCAAAAGCCTGTAAAAAGCTCCCAAGATGATGCATCATAAAGCCTTTGGTAAGGCCACTTATTTCAAGAACACAGGTCATAATTTTGCATGTACCAATTGTTGTGTGTAAGCGTGTTGCGGATCTTGGAAGATCTGGTCGACCAACCCTTCTTCCACCACCCGGCCACTCCGCATAACCATAACACGATCCGCAAGCGTGCGGATCACACCCAGATCATGGCTGACAACGACCATCGTAATTTGACGGCCTTGTTGCAGCCGCTTTAACGTATCGAGCACAAGCGCCTGCACCGAAACATCAAGGCCCGTCGTCGGCTCATCTAACAACAGCAGGGCTGGTTCCAACGCGATGGCCTTGGCTAATTGTACACGCTGCTGCATACCTCCCGATAACTCTATGGGCGGCGCATCAAGCCTGTCTAATGGAAATTCTGAAGCATCCAGTGCATCTGTAGCCTTGGCGCGCAAGGTCGCAAAACTGCGCTCTCCTGCAATCAGTAGACGCTCCGCCACGTTGCCAGAGCTGGAATGTGTCATCAATAATCCCAGATGTGGGTTCTGATAGACTATCCCGATCCGAGTTGCACACAGCATGCGTCGAGCGAACCGATCGAGATTAAAAAGATTACCCCTTAAATCCGGCAGATCAAGCGTGTAGCTGCCAAATTCTGGAGTTTCCTCAAGGTTCATCATCCGCAATAGCGTAGACTTACCTGAGCCACTTTCGCCGACGATCCCAAGCACTTCACCTGGATATGCGGTGACTGCAACATCATGCAGCGCTACTACTTTGCCGTAAGTTTTTGATACGCCCCGCACGACCAACAGTGGTTTGGTGGTCACAATCCGTGGGGCATCTATCACCATGCTCATTTGGGCATCTCCCCATGTTTGTACCAGGTGCCACCCAAGTTCACTGCCTCTCCATCACGCTGGCGGATCGACTTGACGCCATACTCGCTATCAGACACCTCAAAAGCGGAGGTACCGTCATCTTGCGGTATTTCATTCATAAAGAAGCCTTTTGCTCCCGAGCGCTTACAGGTCAGCGCTCCATGATCTTCAACCTGATAGGGCACATCGTCAAAAACCAGCGGTTCTACGCGGGTGTAGGGTGGTACGGCAAAAATGCGTTTTTCGCGGCCCGCTGAAAGAATTGTAAGGTGTTTTGACATGTTAAGCTTGGGGACGTCCCAGCGCGGGATCGGCGAGGGTGTCATTACATGGCGTCCATTTACCATGGAAGGGTAGCTTGCTCCTTGCATGATCCGGCCTGATCGCACGATCTGTTCGTAGAGCTGTAACCACATCCGTCCATAATCCGCATCCGCATGCATCTGCCTAGCAATGGACATATTAGGCTGTACCGAGCGCAAAGGTTCAGGATTAGGCACTTGGAGCACTAGTATCTGATCTTCGCGCAAAAACTCCTCAGGAATGCGGTGGCGGGACTGGATCAGATGCGCCTCTAACGTATCCAGTGTTGTTGGAGCACCCGACACCCGCGCAAGAAACCGCCGGATCGAGGCTGCGTTAACACTGTCATCAGCTCCTTGGTCGATGACTTTTACGCACATCTGCGGATTCAGAAGCGTCAGTGACACTTGTAATGCGCCCGTTCCCCAACCCCGCGCCATCGGCACTTCCCGGCTGGCATATGGCATCTGGCACCCCGGCACTGCGACTGATTTCAGCATCTTGCGACGCAACTCACGCTTAGCGGAAGGATCAAGAAAGCCATAGCTCATTGATTGCCATGGCTTGGTTAAAGACTTTAGGCTCATTTTACTGGTTCCTTTGCGACATCAACACTCTTGGCTTTGGCGTCGCGCATCGCGTCCAGCGATGACTGGAACGTCACATAATGAGGCAGTTTAAAGTGGATGCAGAAGCCCGAACTTTCGACCCCTTCAGTGTGATAGAGGAAGAACTCTTCTTCGGTGGGCGTACCCTTTGGCGCACCCTTAGAATTCAGATCAAGTGTTGCTGCTGAGATGCACTTGACCTCATTCCAGCCCATCGTTGCAGCAAACCCAAGCCCCAGCTTTTCACCTTGCTTTGAGACAACTTCAGCCTGTGAAATTTTCACACGACCCGCCGAAAAAGCTGTGCCATTGGGATGTTTAACCACAACCTCGGCCTCAGCCAATCGTAGTTCATTCACAGTGGGGTGTGCCTGGCCGTAACCACGCATCGCCGCATAACCCAAAGCCAACACTCCACCTGTTTCAGCACGCGCAAGGCTTTGCAGGGTATGAGCGCGTTTTGAAGGAAATAATAATGGCTCTCGCGTTAAGTCAGGGATGTCATTACCATGCAATGATTCAGGCTTGGGTAGATCAACAAGATCGTTTTTGGCCTGCCATGCACTAACTGACGGCTGGTAAGCGGGTGATGGCTTTGCACCTGGTTCAACCGGTTCAGGTACAAAGGGAGTGCCTTCCAAGACGTCTGTCGCCAAAATACGGTGTGCATAATCGGGTGTTGGCCCCAAAACTTGCCCCCCCGGTATATCTTTGAATGCTGCAGAAATCCGGCGATGGGTGAACAAGTCCTGCTGCTGAACAGGCTCTGCCACACACAAACGCGGCTGTGTCGTGCGCCATGCGCGCAACAACAGAACCGCTTCGTAAAGCTCACCCCCCGTCTGAGCCAGCGCTAAAGCGGCAAGATCTAAGTCATAAAGAGAGGCTTCGCCCATCACTCGGTCAACCAGATAGGGTAAGGCCTGCTTTACTTCCGTGACACGTGCAGCGTCAATTTTTCCCATAGCAGCGCGGAACAATCGTTCAGATTGTTTGATAGCCCGTTCCCCTCCACGTGTCGCGACATAAGCCATCAGAGCACCTCGACTATGGTTGAACGTGGAATTCCAATGACCTGACGACCGTCGCGCAGGAACAAATCAAATCCAGCAGGATAGCAGAACATTTCTGCACGGTTTTGCCAAAAACCATCTGGTAGACCAGCAATCTGAATATCTAAGACTGTTTTTACACCAGGGCCACTGAGCCGGATTTTACGTCCCTTATTTAGTGCGACCCGCAGGACCACCGTAGCCCCTTCATTGGGATAAAGTGCAGACCCTTTGGAAATGTCATCAAGAGATGCAAGGTCTCTCAAAGCCCCTAGAAAGACATGGTCAGCATCCTTAACTTCAGACACAGTTGCCCCACTGCATAAAATATTAGACATTAGCTGTGGGTCAGCGGAGTAAACTCGACACTCGCGATCGATCAAGGCGTCAATAATCGCTTCGTCACTTGCTGCAGACAGATTACTTGCCAAGCCCGGACGACTCAGCGCCCATAGCAAAGCCTCAAACGTTTTGTTTGCTGCGGCCTCATCAACACCTTGGACAGGTGTATTCAGCATCAGAAGGTCTCCATATTAATGCGGGTGGCTTCTATTTGACGCAAAGTGCTGTCATCTTCTGATGCTTGCGCTGTCGCCTCCTTGGCGCAGAACGCTATGCATGCAGGTTTTTCGATGTCACGCCTGATTGCTAAATCAACCAGAGCCATCGCCATTGATGCTTCCAAATCGCGTCCGCAACGCAACCCATATCCCTCCAGTTCACCGTTCCGAATGTGCGCTTCGCTCATTAAGACTTCGCCAAGATGAAACGCGGTGCCACCAGCTGTGTCCAGCATAGGTAACATAACTAAACCAGTACGACTTTCGATCACTTTAATTTCGCCAATCTGCTCGATTAAAAACACCGCAAACGCTTTGATCCTATCAGGATCGGAACGTGACAATACAGTCAGAAGTTGGCCATGACTATTCATTGTCATTTCCAGAAATCGTGAATTTAACTCTGGCAGCCGACCAAATTACCTCAGAAAAAGAAATTGGTGTCCCATCAGGCAAGACATCAACCGCACTGATGATAGTTACAGGCAAATCTGGGTGTTGGCGCAGAGTTTTGGCCTCAGCTTTTTTCGCTTGCCGAGAATGGAGAGTTGTTTCTGAACGTAAGTAATCCTCAATCCCGTAAGATTTGTAGGTTTCAGTCACAGAACCGAAAACAGCTCGACGATCTGCGAAACAGGGAAAGCGATTGACGTCATGGAAGGCCGACCCAAAAGCGATTGGAATTTGATCTGCATATGTTATCCGCTTACCAGAACTTACTGCTGCGCCAGCAGCCAAGTTTAAAGCTTTTCGAACCCTTTCAGGCGCTTCAATGATATCCACAGCCAACAAATATCCTGAAATATCGAATACTTGATCACCAAGATTTCTGCGCAGTCGCGTGCGCCTTCCTAAACTATATTGCAGTAAAAGTTGCTCACCCACAAATGTACCACGCCCCTGCTCCACGCTTAGCATGCCCTGCTTGGCCAGATCGGAGATTGCGCGACGAACTGAGTGGCGACCTGCCCCGTAGCGCTCAACAAGCTCTGGTTCAGTCGGGACTTTCTCCCCTGGAAGCAACTGCCCTTCCGAAATATCTTTTTCGATGGCGTCACGGATCAATTTCCAACTAGTATTTTTCATCTGTCTTCTTAATTCATTCGGATGAATCACACTTAGAATAAAAAGATCAAAGATTTATGACATGTGAGAAGAACCTACGCCTAAAAATAGCATTTCAAATAAGACTTTATAAGTTAAGTATTTTCACATCAGTTCCAACAGCCTGAACTGGATCGGACATACCCCAATAACTTGAGATAGGCTGACTCAACCAAGTTGAGAATTCTTAATTTGTGGTACGGCCACAGACGGCTTTAATGCACAAATAGGAAGGAGGAATTTATGCTGTAAATCCAGAGTGATAAGTTTGGATAATGAGCAGCTGTATAACTACCGTATACAAGACCAGGAACTGGTCGAATTATAACTGAGCGATGAAGCAGCGCGAGGGCACTGTCAGAAGAAACTGACTTGAGGCTGGCAGAGCCACGACTTGGCATAGACGGGTTATCAGACGCAGCTCTTTGTACTATTTTAAGAGGTCTCTCGTAATTATCCGCTTGACCATGATGATGTATGTCCGTTTTCCACTTTCACTTCGACATGTGGAGGACCTACTGCATGAGTGCGGTACTGACATAAGCCACGAAACAGTCCGTTTCTGGTGGAATAGATTTGGCTTGCTGTTTGCGGCTGAGATACGCCAGACGCGCGTTAAACAAATGCACGCCTACTCAAACTGGCTGTGGCATCTCAATGAGGTTTTCGTAAAGATTAACTGTGAGACGCACTATCTTTGGCGGGCTGTGGATCATGAGTGCGAGGTGCTCGAAAGCTAGGTGACGATGCGCCTTAACGGTAAAGCAGCGTTTAAGTTACTCAGAAGACCTATGAAACGCCACGGCAAAGCTGAGGTGCTTGTCACCGACAAGCTGCTTTCCCAAGGCGCTGCGATGAAGGTCACTGGCACCGCCGATCGGCAGGAAACTGGCCGCTGGCTCAACAACCGCGCTGAGAATTCACATCAGCCATTTAAAAGGTGGGAACGGGCCATGTTGCGCTTTAAACGCATTCAAAGCCTGCAGAGTTTTATCTGCGTCCACGCCTCGGTTCACAGCCATTTTAATCAGGAGCGTCACCTTTATTCACATGACAACTTCAAGCTCAACCGTGACGCCGCTCTTTCCAAGCGGCGCCAGCTTTGTTCAGCATAGATTTCGACGTTTGGCGGCCAACTGAGACGAACTTACATTAGTTTGACAACACCCCACCAGTTCCTAAAGACGGCCCAACTCCCCACCAGACAAGTAGTCCAGCATAAGCCTGCCTATAACAACTGACAGTGTTTCAACCGCACGTTCTGGGCCAACAATACGTTCGACAGCTTTCAAATACGTAGAACGTGACATTTGCATCGTCTCATCGGCTGCAATTTCAGTAGGGCTTTTGCCTCGGAGGTAGTCAAACACTAAAGCCATCTCTGGCCCAAAATCACCTCGCATAGAATCCACTAAGGCCAGCAACTGCGCCGACTCCGTCGTTGCAACATCTAAAGGGGCCTCCCCAACGCGACTCATGATGGATTCAGTAGACGCCAAGAACAGCGACTCTTTGGTTGGAAAGTAGTGATACAAAGCACTCTTTGACACGCCGAGGTGTTCGGCAATGCCGCGCATGCCAACTCCTGCGTAACCGTGTTTCGAAAAAAATCCTGCCGCACGTTCAGCTAGATCCTTCTTATATTTGTCTCGATCAATAATCTTTGGCATTGGGTCCTCGTCCAATCGGTCGAAAACAATTGACAGACTGTGACGGTATCGTCTAGTCATTATTAAATAGTCCAAAAGGTCGATAAAAATGCCTGATCCATACTTAGCTGCAAATTTCCTGCACTTTTTCGCTGTGATCTTGATGGTTAATGCAAACATTATCAATGGTTTAATCCATGGTCAGGCAAAGGTCTCAACGCCTCTAGAAGCATCCACTTTGTTGAACGCGGTGCTATTGACCAACCGGTTGATAATGGGTCCATCACTGCTGATCATACCTCTGTCCGGCTATTGGTTGATGACCTTAACCGGCTACGAACTGACAGAAAGCTGGCTCTTCATATCGGTTGCTTTGAGCACTTTGTTGATTGCCACATACCTGCTTGGACTGCGATTGGAGCGCCGATTACACAGCATTGCAAATCGATCAGCGACCTTTCAGGACAGCATTCTGCCCATTGAATATAACCGAACATTCTTGAAAGCAGCGCCTATCGGCTTTGGCGCATTATTAGTGTCATTAGCAGCTTTTTCCCTCATGATATTCAAACCGTTTTAAGGAGTGCCCGATGGCCGATTCCGGTGGTGTCAACCGCGATCATAATAGATCCTTTTCGCAGAAACTAACCTTCGCTTTGATTCATGCCTGCATTGTTGCAACCTGCATTTGGCTGGCTTTTGGATCGATTGATTGGCCTAATCCGATGCGCGCCCGCCTTCTCGCATTTTGTGCAATCCTGTATTGGGCGCGACACTGCGTGACGTTGTTTGTCCTGCTCAAACGGCACGTCGCATATTCTGAAGTGTTCGGCCTTTCAGTTTTTATAGCCGTTTTCGAAATTGGCTTTGTGTTGTTGGGTGGGGGTATCCTTGCGAATGCCCCGACGCAGCTTGGCAGTTTGGATGGGATCGCCTTCGCGTTTGTTTTACTGGGGTCATATCTGAACACGGGATCCGAGCTCCAACGCTGGCAATGGAAAAAGAAACTCTCGTCAAAAGGGCACTGCTTCAACGAAGGTTTGTTTGGATATGCCACGCATATCAATTATTCTGGTGACAGCGTTTTATTTGCCGGTTGGGCAATGTTGGCGGCATCCATGTTCGCTTGGGGCATCCCGATCTTTGTGACAGCGGGCTTCTTGTTCTTTCACGTGCCAGCCTTGGATGCATACCTGTCGAAGCGATATGGTGTAGAATTTGATGAATATGCCGCCAAGACTGCTAAGCTTCTTCCATTTATCTACTAAGGCATCCGTAAGCTGGGCTTTGTTGCACAGATCATCCGTTGGGTTGAGCGCGCCCTTACCAATGATTCAAGATAAGCGACTGGCTAGAACACGGAGCGTCAGAGTTCGGTCATTTTGTTGAGAATGGGGGCACCGATCCTTGCATTTGTCTTGTGGGTAAGAAAGCTCCATACTTTCAACTTGGGGCCTTTGACCATCTTCCAACGGCCCATTTGGGTCTCGCCGCGACAGCGCAGATTGTATCTGCTACTTATATTCCAGGCCATCTGACCTCCGGTGCGTATTGCGGCAATATGCTGGTCCTGCAGGGGTGGATCATGGTCCGCGGTCGGGCCTAGAACAGCGTTATTTGGAGGCGGGATGATGATCTTGACACAGAAACCAAAGTACCACTCGAGTAGGGTGTTAATGGGGTCACCATCATAAGCACCATATTCATCAATCTGTTCGAGAAGATCAGGCAAGGTAGTTGTATCACTCACGTCCTCCTAGGTAAGATCAGAACAAACGTTATCGCCAGTCGAAAGCTCAAACCCCAAGTTCAGCTTGTGCTAAGACTTACGCTTGGCTTTTTGTTTTATGCTTGTTCTGCAACCACTCTCCTTCGCCAAAGATCTTCAGGCCGGTGCTGTCCACTAAAAGGTGTATTGGGCCATCCTTCTCATCCCGCGATTTCATCAGCAGGATCAGCTGTGCGCAACGACGTGAAAATGTAGAGAATTCAGGCACAAAAACATCCAGCCTCATTAGCCTTACAAAGCCCCGTTCAAACCCTTCAGTTTGGCGCAGAGGTTTCTTATAAACCATGCCAAGCATTAGACACACCGTGATCGCTAGGTCAGAATACACTAGCTGGCCGCCTCGCGTCTTGCGCCGTTCCGAACGCCATTCGGCCTCAACCTCAGGGCCTAATCAGCCGTCACATTGCCACGCTGACGCGGGCTTTCATTGTAGGGTGACCAGTTTGCAATACGATATCGCTTATTCTCGAATTTATGACACACTGAGGCTTTGAGCTTATGCAGCGTCCAATCGATCAGGAGATGGGATTCCTAAAAGAACTGGCCGCATCCATGCAACAACGCCCTTGGGGCCCAAACCTGACCTTGGTGCACCGCGCAGCAAAGATCTGCAACAAGCCAAAAATGTTAAAATTCTGCGGGGCGGCTATCGTCTGCTCCTACGATTCTTCAATTACGACGTGCGAGATGTCTCGGCCATTGGATAGCTTGCTTGCTGATTGTATCAGTGCGTCTGCGTCAATGCGAAAATGACGGTAAAGATTAGCTATCGTTCCAGTTTGCCCAAAATGCTCTACGCCGTGTGGGACTGTCTGATGCCCATGAACTGACCCCAACCATGATAGAGTTGCAGGATGACCATCTATAACCGTTATGAGAATGCAGTTGCGCGGCAAACTACTTAGTAGCCTTTCGATATGCGACTGTGCGCCTCGGACACCATTAGATCGCGCCCGTTGCGCCGCAGTCCAGCCGGCGTTCAGCCTGTCCGCAGATGTTACTGCCAGAACGCCAACATCCCGACGCCACTGCGCAATGGCGCCAGCCGCTTTAATAGCCTCTTGGGCGACCGCACCTTGGTAAGCGATCACAATTTCACAGTTTGGTCCCGGCTTGCGAAGCCAATAGGCTCCGTCAATTGCGCCTTGGCGAAAATCTTCATCCACACGCTTGCCCGGCTGTTCAATCGGGTTTGTGGTTAATCGCAAATAAACCGACCCTCCCGTTTCATCGCGCAGCCATGTACGCTCATTGGGATCTCCCTCACCGTCTTTTTGCATGTAGCCAAAGGCCCACTCCATGATGACAGACAACTCATCCGCAAATGCCGGTTCAAACGCGGCCAGCCCATCCTGTGAAATGCCAATAAGCGGCGAGCTAATGGATTGATGCGCGCCTCCTTCGGGGGCTAATGTAACACCAGACGGCGTGCCAACAATCATAAATCGCGCATCCTGATAGCAGGCGTAATTCAATGCATCGAGGCCACGAGACACAAACGGATCGTAGACTGTACCGATCGGGATCAGCCGCTTGCCAAAGACTGAATGCGATAGCCCTGCAGCGGCGAGCAGTAAGAACAAGTTCATCTCAGCGATGCCTAATTCAATGTGCTGTCCGTCCGGAGTAAATTCCCACTTTGCAGTCGATGGTATGTTTTCGGCCTTAAACGTGTCGGCCTGATGTTCACGCGCAAACAGCTTGCGACGATTAACCCATTGCCCAAGATTGGTTGTGCCGGTCACATCTGGGGATGTTGTCACAATACGCTGAGCCAACAAGCTTTCACCTTTGGACAGATCATCAAGGATTCTACCAAACGCCATCTGGGTTGAAATTTCACGGTCAGACGACAGGTTAATTGCCGGAACATCGATGATATCGTCTCTGTGCCGGCGCGCGCCTTTGGCAAAGAAAGGAGTCTGACTGAGCTGATGTTCAAATGTATCTGGATCAGAAATGGTGGCAAACTTGTCCCATTCCTCACCCTCGGCAACACCCATATGCGTCTGCCATGCAGCCATCTGCGTTTTGTTCATCAATCCGCCATGATTATCCTTATGGCCTGCAATCGGCGTCCCCCAACCTTTGATTGTATAGGCGAGGAAACAAACTGGACGATCATGGTTAATAGCGGCAAATGTGTCGGCCATCGTGGTCACGCAATTGCCACCAAGGTTTTCCATCAATGCTGCAATTTCTTCATCGCTGCGCTTTTCAATTAGCACCGTCACGTCCCCTTGATCACCGAGAGCATCCATCAATCGCTGCCGCCAGACCGCACCACCCATAAAGGTTAGTGCAGAGTAGAGCTGGTTTGGACAGTCATCGATCCATTTGCGCAGCTTATCGCCGCCACGTTCATCAAATGCTGCGCGCTGAAGAACGCCATATTTGACTCGGACAACATCCCAACCAAAGGCATCGAAAATCTGTTCTACCCGCTTAAACAATCCTTCGCGCACCACGCCATCAAGGGACTGCCGGTTATAATCAATTATCCACCAACAATTGCGTAGGTCGTTCTTCCAGCCTTCCTGCAAGGCTTCGTAGATATTACCCTCATCCAATTCCGCATCGCCAACCAATGCAATCATTCGTCCAAGTTGTTGATCTTTGCCCCAAGATTTGGCTTGGATGTAATCCTGGACAATGGATGCAAAGGACGTGATTGCAACGCCTAGCCCTACTGATCCAGTCGAGAAATCAACATCGTCAATGTCTTTGGTCCGCGATGGATAGCTCTGAACGCCACCAAAACCACGGAAGTTTTCCATTTTTTCACGGGTTTGATTATCCATCAAATACTGGATCGCATGAAAGACTGGCGACGCATGGGGTTTGACTGCCACACGATCTTCAGGGCGCAATATCTGAAAATAAAGCGCAGTCATGATCGACACGATTGACGCCGATGACGCCTGATGTCCGCCGACCTTGATCCCATCAGCCTTTGGGCGAATGTGATTTGCATTGTGTATCATCCAATGGGACAGCCACAACAAGCGTTGCTCGATGGTCTTCAGGTCGTTAGACATTTTTGGCTTTCCTATGCTGCGCTGTAGACGGGGCGTTTTGGCAATGCTTGTTCTAAATCAAATATCACGTCACCTATGCCTTCCAAACCGATTGACAAACGCACCAACCCCTCGCTGATGCCGTGCAACGAGCGTTCTTCAGGAGAGTAAGTGGAATGAGTCATGCTGGCAGGATGCTGAATCAGAGTTTCAGCGTCCCCAAGCGACACAGCACGCGTGATCAATTGTAACTTGTTCATCATGGAACGACCTGCGTCGATGCCACCTTCAAGCTCAAAAGCAATCATTCCGCCAAATTGCGCCATCTGACGTTGAGCTACATCACGTTGCTCAAAACTATCAAGCCCCGGGTACCAGACCTTTTGCACGCCATATGAATGCTCAAGCAGAGTGGCGATTGTACCTGCGCTGGCACAATGTCGATCCATACGGAGTTCCAAGGTCTTGAGCCCCCGCAGGATCAGCATTGCGTTGAACGGCGCCATTACCGCACCAGTCATATCCTTCAAGCCAGACAGACGAATTTCAGAAACTAATTCAGCAGAGCCAACCAAAAGTCCCGCAACAACGTCACCATGTCCGCCTAGGTATTTGGTAGCAGAATGCACAACGATATCTGCTCCATGACTGATCGGCTGCGTAAGATAGGGCGTCGCGTAAGTGTTATCTACCACGACATATGCGTTATTTGCATGAGCAATGGCTGAAACGGCTTCAATATCGACAAGGCGCATGTTGGGATTGGCAGGTGTTTCAAAATACACAACCTTGGTCTTATCACTGATGACTTCAGTCAGGTTTTTAGGTGTTGTTAAATCAATATGGGTTACTATTACACCAAACTTGGCCAACCCGTGCTGCATGAAAGAAAACGTGCAGCCATATAAGGTTTTATCAAGGATAATCTCATCCCCTGGCGCAAGGAGTGTCCACATCGTGGCCGAGATCGCCCCCATTCCTGACGCCAGCGCCAGTCCTGCCTCTGCACCCTCAAGCACCGCGATGCGCTTTTCTAGCAGATCGCAGGTGGGATTTGAGATGCGTGAATAAATATGTCCCGTGCGCTCACCTGCGAACATCTCCCCGCCAGCCTCTGCCGTCTCGAATGCGAATGTTGATGTCAGATGCAACGGGGGGGTCAGCGCACCTTCATTCTCCATCGGATCATAACCATGGTGAATGGCAAGGGTGGCAAAACTGTCAGGACGATTGCGCATTTAAAAACTCCAATACTTATGGAGGTAGGATAGGTTGATATCACATTTTATTTATTGCTATTAGTGCCAAATATTATAATAATTTTAGCACAATATGCCAATAAAGGGTAATTTATGGATAAAAAAGATAAGCAAATCGTACGTACTCTGCAACGTAACGGCCGAATAACCAACCAAGATCTTGCCGCCGAAGTGAATCTATCTCCCTCTCCGTGCCTGAGGCGGGTCAAATTGTTGGAACAAGGTGGTGTAATCAAAGGTTACTGTGCCGACATCGATGCCAAAACTTACGGTTTACCAGTGACAGTGTTTGTCCGTGTCAGCCTAAACAGTCATACGGAAGCGACAGTGAAACAATTTGAGCAAGACATAGCACGCGTTGATCAAGTGCTGGAATGCTTCGTGATGACTGGCGCATCTGATTACCTCCTAAGAGTTGTTGTGGCAGACTTGTTTGACTACGAAAAATTCGTGCGTCAAAAGCTGCACCCTATTGGTGGAATTACCTCCATAGACAGCAGCTTTGTTTACGGCATAGTTAAAAAAACTAATGTATTTCCAATAAACGAATGATGGTGACTGATCAATTATATCAAGTTGAAAGCAGTTATTCGCGCATCCATGGCTAAAACTCATTTTTTTCTATAGAGTGCACATCATTATTTAAACTTGGCCATTAATTACTTCACATAGCAAGATCACTGGCTTACTTGAGACCTATCAAAAGCGATTCACAGCCTGAGCCCTAGGAGGGCTGAAAACTTGTAAAACTTTTTATTGGCTTTTTAATAGCAGACCTAGTTTCGACACCTAAGGTGCCACTGTCGAGCCACAACACGTCAAGTGATACAAACCAGCCAGATGTGTTGCTTACTACTCCACGCACCTTCGTTAATCTCATTGGTATCGTTGTAACCAACACAGTCAGCGAAGCTTTCACTAACGTTTTTACCGGCGACATCAACGTCAGTAATGGCTCCATGACGAATGTCATTGGATATAATTGTAGTAAATCACACGACGTTTCATTTGGGCCGGTGGTTACAGTGATCAAACAGTACAAATTTCAGCGGTTGCAGCACAAGACTGTGCCAAAAAGTGGTGATAATATCGTAAAATTATTGGTGTTTCGCAAAATTATAAAAACTGCTGACTTATGGGCCTCTCATTCAGTAGAAAAGCATATTGTTCAATATATAAAAACGAGCTGCACCACAAGAAGCCAAGATCTGAATATTTAGCATAATCCAGACCATTTTTGGAACAAGCCTTAGTTGACGGTTGTACTGAACAAAGCCAATTAAAAACGTGATGTTCAGTACTTCATAGCAAGTTTTTTAATAGTCGGCGTTCCACGTTATTTTAGATGTCCAGAACCCTATTTAATCTTACATTTTACACTGGCGACGACCATCGACATCTCTGTTGTTTTCATTAAAATTTGGACCATTTCATAATTCAAAGCCGCTACACGAAAACGCCCACTTCACGTGTAATAGTTCAGGTTATGATCGGCAGTTTGCTCGTGTTTGCGGCTAAGATACAGTTTGGCAGCGCTTGACGAGATGCTAGCCTATTCGATAAATTTGGCAAAAGCGGCTAGGGTCTGTTCGCTAACGTGATGCTCAATTCCCTCAGCGTCTGCTTCGGCAACGGCTGCATCCACCCCCATCGCCATAAGAAAATCGCGCACAAGCATGTGACGGCGACGCGATTTTTTGGCGAGGTTTCGACCCGTTTCGGTTAAGATCAGGGGCTGGTAGGGCTGATCGAGTATCATACCCTCACTAATAAGACGTTGCACATGATTACTGACCGTTGCGTTGGAAACACCGAAACGTTCGGCCAGGTGACCAGTTCGAACATGGCCTTGCGTACGGCCCAACTCGGATATCATCTCGACGTAGTCCTCGACAATCTCACGGCGATGCGCATCTCGCACGCGCAAAAAATTACGGGCCTGTGCATCTGGCAGGAGCATTTCAGTGCCGAAGGGATGTGTTTCAGGTTGAGATTTTATCATACTCTAATTCTGGACTAATATAAAATTCTCTACAAGTATTAGTCTGGGCTAAATTATGATTGACAATTTTTAGCTTAGGCTAAATATATTAGCAGTGCGCTTGATTATGATGCACAAAAACACCGGAAGGACAGCAGATGGTAAATTTAAACATAGCATCTCAGCACACGCCGGATGCCAATGCCTACTCTGACAAAACCTGGCAAAATCTTACCCTAGCGGCAAATAGCGCTTGGGAAGGTGGCGACAGTCACACAGCGTGTGATTTTTATAATTCTGCTGTGAAAGAAGCGGAACGTTTGCTGGACCTAGCCGAACAAGGTACAGGACCTACGGAAGCCCCAATGATCTTGGTGATCTCTTATCACAATCTGGCAGAAGCCGCGTTACGGATCGGACAGCCAGATATCGCACTTGCTCACTATCAGACACCGTTCGACCGTTTGCTGGCACTTGCCAGCCTGAAAACGACACCAGCAAATTTGCGTCAAACCTGCGTCACCAATCTCAAAGAAGCAACATCGGCACTTGTATTCCATCTACATTTTACTGGCGCTCATGTCTGGCACGTCGGCGATATTATTCGCAAAGCACAATCCGCGGTCGCAGCGGCATCACGGCCTGCGGCCGGCGTTCGCATATCTTAATCTCAGACTTTAAAGGAAGCTAAATATTTAAGATTCCAGATAAGCCCTACGCTATGTAGTGATAGTACCCGGAATATCTGACCTTACGTGGAAGGTGCCAGTTACAACAGCTTCTAAAAGTGCGATATTTTTTCAGTTAAAAACGAATAAAAGCAAAACCTCAAAAGTATTTGGGTGGTTATGATAAACAAATACAAGAAAAATTACCAAACAAAAGTTACAGATCTTTCGTCTTCCATTCATCCAAGAACCCATAAACTATCCGTGTAAAACACAAAGCAATAATGGGTCAAAGAAGCGGCTGCGTATCGCAGTTGTAGCGGAGAAAAATACCACTAATTTTTAACTTTTAATTATTAGGAGGGTGGGCCCGACGATAATCTTTGCCAATCAGGAAAAAAAGAAGGCCGCAGCCGTTAAACTGCGAACTAAAGGTCAAACAAGTGACCAGATATTATGTCTTTAGCATTTCAGCTTATTTCTTCAAAGCGTCCAAAATTTTAGCCAACAGCTCTTCTTGTGTTGGGCCCACTGGCGCAGGTGCTGGCGCTACCTTTTCAGCTTTCTTCATTTTATTTACTGTACGAACCAACATGAACACCACAAAAGCGATGATCAAGAAATTGATAAGCGCCATAATAAAATTGCCGTATGTCAACTCAGCAGAGCCAACCTTGGTGGAAAGACCAGCAAAATTGATACCACCCATGAAAATGCCAATAATTGGGTTAATCAAATCAGCAACCAATGAGCCAACGATCGCCGTGAACGCTGCGCCAATGATTATACCAACAGCCATGTCCATGACATTGCCCTTATTGATGAAGTCTTTAAATTCTTTTAGCATTTTTATTGTCCTTTTTGGAATGTTTAGCCATCACCTTTAATAGCGTTTGATTTGGTTAAACCTGCTTATAAGTAAGCAAAATTGTCTTTAGGCATGGTCGAAATATCTTGAGTTCCCCGTTACGCTTAAAATATTGCGATTGAGGGAAATTGGGGTCACCTATTTTAAAGTAACTTCACCAAAACACAGCCGTAGCTGAAGATCTCATCCTGCTTTTTATGGAAACAGAATAAGCAATACGGGTGTGAAAAACATACAGCCCATCGGGAGCTTTGTCCTCAGAGCCGGCCTTGTTACATGACGAAGAAAACGGCGATTTCGTGCATTGCATAGCGATTTATTTAGACTTCAATGTTAGTCAGTGACCCCTTAACTGCAAAGCTTAGAGAGCAAGGGTCCAAGGATACTAACATTTAATCAAATAATTTTTTACTGAATAATTCACCACATTATTTGTGTGCCAAACTTCACTCACTGGAGCCACCAAAACTATCAGTAAGTATTCAAGAACTTTTTAGTACAACCTTTGTTACAAAAACCTCCTTGCAGGGCATTTTCTATGTACGACAGAAACTTAATATCGAGGGGGGTAGAGTTAATTAAAATTGAGTATTTAAATTTTTTACAATAAATGGGTTGTTTAGGAAAGTTGCTCATCAGGATAATGCCATTCACAAACGGATAGGAAACAACCCAAATTGGGGAGACGTAACTTGAAAACTTTTGGCGCGACTGACTGTCAGTCATCAAACAAGTTCTCACACCATTTAAAATGCTCACGCCGGTAAAATTTGCTAAACTCTCACTTTAATACAAAAAATAAGATTACCTTGGCTCTGACCGCTGACCTGTAACTTTGCTACTGTCACTTCTGGAGCCGCCACACCTTATTAAAGCCCTTGAATAGCTCTCCGAGGAACTAAGATTACCGCACCGCAATTGCCATGATCGTCAAACTTTCGCGAGTAAACATTGTTACCACATACATAACACATCGCTCATCGCAGTGCTTGAACAGCTCGGCCTCAGGCAACGCAATCATAAGTAGTTGATAATTTACTATTTCTAAAGGTAACTTGAAACGTCTATTTGAAAATCAAAACTACTTCCATATTAATTAAGCTTTTGCAAAAT
Organism: Octadecabacter sp.; assembly: GCA_028825445.1. Classification (GTDB taxonomy): domain Bacteria; phylum Pseudomonadota; class Alphaproteobacteria; order Rhodobacterales; family Rhodobacteraceae; genus Octadecabacter. The sequence goes on along the minus strand of JAPKAD010000017.1, from coordinate 20,926 downwards.
CTAGACCTAAAAAATACTAAAACTGGCTAGGTGAAGCATCATACTCTTGGCTCATATTCTCAGGTAAAATCTGACCGATCAATCAAAAGATAAGCTTGGTAGATTTGCCGACTAAGCATTATCATATCCTACCTGCGACCGCAAAGCAGCTGAACTATTTAATTGAAACGCATAAACCGCTCGAACGAACATCTGAAAATTCTGGGGCATATCGTGAAAAATTAGTTAAAATATAAGGTTAATGCTTCCAACGTTTAGATTTAGCAAAATAACTCTCATTTCAAGTCATAAAATAACCTTGTATAGTAGAGTGATCAGCCAGACTAAAATTTATATTGTCAACCTTCATGCGCGAGAAACAGCGTTCTTCTCACTTCATCAATCCGCCCTTGGCAACGGTAGTAAAGCAAGGCACCTATAAAATCTTGCCTGCCCTTCAACCATGAGTAAAACAACTACATCACATTTCTCGTGCGCTAAATTAGTATGGTACTTTACCACTAGCTTATTAATAGCTACGTAGATTGGCTTGGAACTCTACCACCCCAGCCAACGAACTATTTACTGATTAATCTAAAAAATACTTTAACTATTATAAGGATATTACGCATTTAAATGTCACACATAATTGTCACAAAAATTAAATTTGCCTCATTAATAGGGCCTATCAAATGAAAATTTCTGCACATGTTTTTAGACGTGTTGTGGTCAACTTGTGGCGCAGGAGAACTTGATTTGATTGCCGAAATTCAAAAAATGTATCAGTTTAAGTATGAAAATGAGTGACCCCTAGATCACAGAAGCGACTGGTGAGATTATAATCAGTAAGGGTGAAAAGGTATTTGAACTTATGGCGTAAGCTTCCCTCTCCCAAGAAGATAAATTATTAAAGCCACATCATCTAAAAAATTTTAAGATAGCCTTCAGACAGGATGTGTTTGGCAGACAAGTGCGATTTTCCTATCCTGGGCCTGCACTCAACTTGAAAAGCCCCTTCAGGCAATCCATTCTTGCAAGTTCCCATGTCAATAATCTGTTCACCACACGCATCAATCTAATTTACGATGATATTCAAAAACGCTGCACGGTCCATGTGGTGTAAATATGTTTTTAGTGTCAGCTGGAATATAAATGTTAGTGGCCCCAACGCAAAACTAATGGGTCTAGCGGCTCAAGTAGTGAAATAAGGCGGGCCTTAATGTCTGGGTGTAATTCGGGTATTGGGTGGTGTCAAAAATCGGATTTAATGACATTACTTGCGACCATCGCGGCCTTGCAAGACTGCCTGCCACACTGACGATTTTCATGGTTCAATACCATAGCTACCCTAACATAGGCTTTCGTTGCCTTATCTATGTGACCTCCATGGAACGCAGTCAGCGCTGGCTTGATCTGATCAACGATCATGCCAGAAGTCATCGTCCCCATAGCACCGGCATCAAGATCAGCCAGCAGCGTAATTGCTTCTTCACCGTCAAACGGCGATTCAATTAAATTACAACCCAGTGCAATCAGTTCTCGGATCTTGTTTGCAGCCCGGGGGCAGTCAATCATAAATAACTTAACCATCTCAATTTCACGGGCCATTTGCTCCAAAAGCGATGTAGGGAGACCAACACCAGAAAGTGGCGCATCTTGTCCCATTATGGATATACCAACCTCACTAACAGACGAAAAGTATTCGAATGTTTGTTGCGCTGTCCCTTTCAACAATGCGCCATGATAAGAGGCCATCATCATCACAATGTCCGCACCAAGATCTTTTGCTTACTGCGCGAGTTCAACTGCGATCTGTGTTGCATAGTGGCTGATTGTCACGATCACCGGAATCCGCTCCGCAACATACTCCAACGAAAGGCGCGTCAGCACCTCGCGCTCATAATCCAAAATAAGAAATTACTCCGAGAAGTTTGCTAGGATTCATATTTCTTCTGCGCACTGATCAATGAGGCAATCCAGAACACGCTTCATCTCGTCCAAGTCAAGTGTGCCATCAGTGTGAAACGGCGTGGGAGCAACGGGCTAGATACCCGAGTAGGTAGCAGTCATATTGTATCCTTTTCAGTGCAGTATCGAAAGTCATTAGGTAATGAAGGGAGCGACAATTATTCGCCGGCCCATCATAAAGGCGTCTGCGACATGACGGAGTGGAGCTAGATCAACATCAGAAATACCATCCGCAATTAAAGCAGCCATCTTATGGTAGAGGCGAGGATACTCGCCCATAATACCGTTCAAATCCTTGTCGTTAGAGGTCACGACAGCGCCATTTATCTCTAACTTAGCGCCACCATCCGACAAGCGCATACGTCCCGTAGTAGATGTGGCTTCGATGCTCCAATTCTGAGTGCCTTCTTGACGCCAATCAAAGACTGCAGACACGTCTGCACCCTGAGGATGTATGAAATCAAGCGTAGCAGCTATAGGGGCCTGCCGCCCTTCGGGGACCTCTAAAGTGGCCGCGCGCAGATGTATCGTAACAGGCAAAATTTCTGTGAGGATTGACAGCGCATTAATACCAGGGTCAAAAACCCCCATCCCCCCCGGTTCCCAGATCCAATCTTGATCAGGGTGCCAACGGCGCACATCCTCTTTCCAAACCACTTCTAAATCACGAAGTGTCTGGCTGGCCAACCAAGTTTTGGCTGCTTGGACCATCGCAGCTTCGCGGGAATGCCAAGTCGCAAACAGCGTAAGGCCTCGTTCTTTCGCCATCGCAGCAAGCATATGACATTCGCTCAAAGTCGCACCAGGTGGCTTTTCCAACATCACGTGCCGCCCTGCATCCAATGCAGCTGCCGCATATGTAAAGCGCGGAACAGGTGGCATACATAACGAAACCACACGAATGTCTGGCCGGTCAGTTAACATCTGAGCAAAGTCACGATAGGTGCGCACTCCATTTACTTTTCCCGTCCGCGAAACAGTTGCCGACAAGCTCCAGTCCATTGAAGCCATGATCGCTGGAACATGTTGATCCAGGGCAATCTTTCCAACCCCTACAAGGGCAACGTCCATTAATGAGACTCCTTAGGAATTGGTGCGCCACGACACCCCTTAAGAAAGCCCAAATCGGCTCCAGTGTCAGCCCCCTCTACATGCGCATTATGCAACCATGCATAACCACTTTTTGCGGTATCCTTTGGAGGCATCCATTTGCTTAATCGCACCGCCAACTCTTCATCACTGATATCCAAATGCAGGCTACGCGCTTTGACGTCTACTGCAATCATATCGCCGTTTTGGACAACAGCCAGGGGCCCACCGGCCGCCGATTCAGGAGCTGTGTGCAGGATGACTGTGCCGTAAGCTGTGCCCGACATACGTGCATCAGAAATACGTACCATGTCTGTGATCCCCTTTTTCAGGATCTTTGGTGGTAGCCCCATGTTGCCAACCTCAGACATGCCTGGGTATCCTTTGGGGCCACAGTTTTTCAGGACCATTATGCAAGTTTCATCGATGTCGAGCTCGTCATCTTCGATCCGAGATTTATAATCATCAATATCCTCAAATACGACTGCGCGCCCTCTATGCTGCAATAAATGAGGGGACGCCGCCGAAGGTTTCAAAACCGCACCTTTTGGGGCCAAATTACCAGTCAGAACAACGATTCCGCCTTGCTGGGTAAGCGCATTTTCTGTCGAAAGGATCACATCATCATTGTGGTTTTCAACCACTTTAACTTCATCCCAAATAGTTTTTCCCGAAACTGTCAGCGCATCTTTATGAAGTTGTCCAGCTTCGCCCAAGTTGCGCAGGACAACTGGTAATCCTCCAGCATAAAAAAACTCTTCCATAAGATATTTACCGGATGGCATCAGGTTGACGATTGTGGCTACATCTCTCCCACAGCTGTCCCAATCATCAAGCGTTAGATTGATACCGACACGACCTGCAATCGCTAACATATGCACCACTGCATTGGTTGATCCACCAATGGCCGCGTTTGTGCGAATAGCATTTTCAAAAGCGTCCATGGTCAAAATATCAGACGGCTTTAGATCATCCTTTACCATCTGCACAATTCGGCGGCCAGACACCTGGGCCATGACACGGCGGCGGCTGTCCACTGCGGGAATTGCCGCATTGCCAGACAGGGCCATTCCCAGCGCTTCAGCCATGGATGCCATTGATGATGCGGTGCCCATGGTGTTGCAGGTGCCGGTTGACCTGCTCATGGATTGCTCAGCTTCAAGGAACTCTTCTTGCGTCATCTCGCCAGCTTTCACAGCCTCTGAAAATTTCCACAGATGGGTGCCCGATCCTACCCGTTCACCACGAAACTGACCATTAAGCATTGGGCCACCGGTGACAACTATAGAGGGCAGATCAGTAGATGCTGCGGCCATCAGCAGACTTGGAGTGGTCTTGTCACAACCTACCAAAAGAACTGCACCATCAATAGGTTGCCCACTCATCTGTTCCTCAATCGACATTGCAGCAAGATTGCGAAACATCATTGCAGTGGGGCGAAACGTGTTTTCTGATGCAGAGAACGCCGGCACTTCAACAGGAAAGCCACCAGCCTCCCAAATACCTGCTTTGACCTTCTCAGCAAGCTCACGTAAATGTCCATTACACGGCGTCAAATCTGACCAAGTGTTCATAATCCCAATTATGGGACGACCATCAAACAAATCATTCGGATAACCTTGGTTTTTCAACCATCCACGATGATAAATCGCATCCCTTGAGGTACCGCCGTACCAGTGCTGACTGCGCAGTTTACGGGGCCATTTGGCGGGTTTGAAACTCATTATCCTACCTCAACTTTGCTTTCGTTTATTGTAAACGTCAAAGATTACAGCTGCGAGAAGCACCAAACCTTTAATAATTTGTTGATAGTCAATACCGATACCCATGATCGACATGCCGTTATTCAAGACGCCCATGATAAATGCACCGACTACCGCTCCAATAATCTTGCCAGACCCACCCGACATGGACGCCCCCCCGATAAACACAGCAGCAATCACATCGAGCTCAACAGCAAAGCCAGATTTCGGTGTTGCAGTATTCAGGCGTGCGGCAAAAATCAGACCCGCAAACGCGGCAAGAATACCCATATTGACGAATGCTAGGAAGGTCAGGCGTTCAGTGCGCGTTCCCGATAGTTTGGCCGCTTTCTCATTTCCACCAAGTGCATAGATGCGCCGACCAATTACTGTATTTTCCGTAATAAAGGCATAAACTACCGTTAAGAGTGTCATTGATATCAACACATTTGGTAGGCCGCGAAATGTTGACAGTTTATAGGCAACAAACATCAAAGCCCCCATTACGATGGCATTGCGGACAATGAAAAACGCCATCGGCTCTTCCACAGCACCGTACTGACGGTTACGGGCCCTGCCACGCAGTCCCAGCCAAAAAATCAGACTTGCGGCAGTTGCGCCAGCAGCTAATGCAGTTCCATTCGGCCGTCCTATACCAAAGATATCAGGGACAAAGCCGGTTGAAATGATCTGAAATTCTTTTGGAAATGGTCCAACAGATTGCCCCTCAAGCAGCCAAAGCGATAGACCGCGAAAGACCAGCATACCTGCAAGCGTCACTATGAAACTTGGGATTTTCCAATAGGCCACCCAATAACCTTGCGCTGCACCGATTACTCCGCCCATAAACAGACAAATCGGAACGGCCAGCCAAACACTCATATTCATATTTACAATGAGAACAGCCGCAAGTGCACCAATAAACCCCATAACTGACCCTACTGAGAGGTCGATATGGCCTGCAACAATAACAATTAGCATGCCCAACGCCATTATGATGATATAGCTGTTTTGTAAAAACAGGTTGGTGATATTGATCGGCCGCAGCATCACGCCACCAGTCATGACTTGAAAAAAAGCCATGATAGCAATCAGTGCAAAAAGTAATCCATACTCACGCAGATGTTTCGCTAAATATGACCGAACGCCATTATCCGAATCGGCTTTTGAAGCTGTTTGATCAGTCATGTTATCCTCACCCAGTTACGATCATTGCCATGATACGCTCTTGGCTTGCATCTTTGGCTGATAATTCGCCCACGATCTTTCCTTCGTTCATTACATATATTCGGTCACACATGCCCAGTAGTTCAGGCAGTTCAGACGAAATCATCACGACACCTTTGTCACGCTCAGAAAGCTCATTGATCAGCCCGTAGATTTCATATTTTGCACCGATGTCGATGCCCCTTGTCGGCTCGTCCAACATCAGCACATCTGGCTCGGTAAAAAGCCATTTGGCCAACACGATCTTTTGTTGATTTCCACCGGAAAGGTTGCCGACAATCTGTTGGACTGATGGGGTCCGGATCTGCAATGAGATCCGATATTCTTCAGCCACTTTGGCTTCCTCATCTTCGTTCAGAACGCCAGCTTTAGCCACACTTGGTAGGTTAGCTAATGTTATATTGCGCTGGACGGTGTCGTCTAATACCAGTCCCAATGACTTCCGATCTTCGGTAACATAGGCCATTCCAGCAGAAATCGCGCTGGGTATATCTTTGATTATGGCCTCTTGCCCGTGCAGTTTAATTGATCCAGAGATTTTTTGTCCATAAGATCGACCAAAAATGCTCATCGCTAATTCAGTCCGCCCTGCCCCCATCAAACCTGCAATACCCACAACTTCGCCCGCATGAACGGTGAATGCCACATCATGGATAATCTGGCGGTTGCTATGTTCAGGATGCCAGACATTCCACTCGCAGACCTCCATAACCTTACTCCCCTTGCGTGGTATGCGCGGTGGATAGCGCTGTGACATTTCCCGCCCAACCATATCGCGAACGATATCGTCTTCAGAAATATTTTGTTTGTGCAAATCCAAAGTTGACACACTTGTTCCGTCGCGAATGACTGTGATCTTGTCTGCAATACGCTTAATCTCGTTAAGTTTGTGGCTGATGATAATCTGCGTCACACCTTGATGTTTCAGTTCCAGCATCAAATCTAAAAGTGTGGCGCTGTCGAATTCTGACAGCGCTGCAGTAGGTTCGTCTAAAATCAATAATCGCACGTCCTTGGACAAGGCCTTTGCAATTTCAACCAACTGCTGCTTGCCAACACCAAGCGTATCCACAACAGTCGACGGACTTTCGCGAAGTCCAACTTTCGCTAAAAGCACCTTTGTTCGGTCAAATGTCTCATGCCAATTCATAACGCCATTTTTGGCCCGCTCGTTGCCAAGAAATATATTCTCAGCAACAGATAAAAGGGGCACAAGAGCCAGCTCTTGATGAATAATTATAATGCCTTTTTTTTCACTATCTAAAATAGTTCGAAAGTCAGCTAACTCGCTGTCATAGTAAATCTTTCCATCATAGCTACCGGTAGAATAAACCCCTGATAAAACCTTCATAAGTGTCGATTTTCCAGCACCATTCTCACCACAAATGGCATGAATTTCGCCTTGTTCGACTGAAAGACTCACTTCACTTAGCGCTTTCACCCCAGGGAATTCTTTAGTGATAGCCTTCATTTCCAGCAATGTGGACATACTGTTGTAGCTCCCAAGAGTAGCGCCTGCCCACAGCAATCGCGGGCAGGAAAGTTTAGATACTACTGAATTTGGTCCATACTATAGTAACCGGATTCAATTAGGATTTCCTCCCAATTGCTTATGTCGAGGGAAACCGGCGCAAGGAGGAAGGAAGGTACAATTAAAACACCGTTGTCATAGGTTTCAGTGTCGTTAATCTCAGGTGTGGTATCGTTCAACAGCGCTTCAACCATTCCGACAGTCACGCGAGCCAATTCACGAGTGTCTTTGAATACTGTCGAATACTGCTCCCCCAAGAGAATGGATTTCACGGACGGAACTTCTGCGTCTTGGCCTGTTACAATTGGCATTTTCAGATCATCCGATCCGTAACCAACTCCTTTTAGCGACGACAGAATGCCGATAGAAAGGCCATCATATGGTGACAAAATTCCATGGACACTTTCTTGCGTGTAGTGTGCAGACAATAGGTTATCCATGCGCGCCTGGGCAACTGCACCATCCCAACGCAATGTACCAACCGTTTCCATGCCCATCTGGCCTGACACAACGTTGATATTGCCTGAGTCAATCAGCGGCTGGATGACAGACATCGCACCATTGTAGAAGAAATAAGCATTGTTATCATCTGGCGATCCGCCAAACAGCTCAACATTATATGGGCCTCCGCCGAAACGATCATTTAGGCCGCCAACAAGGCTGGATGCCTGAAGAACACCAACCTCAAAATTGTTGAAAGTTGCATAATAATCTACAAAAGCACTATCACGGATCAAGCGGTCGTAGGCGATCACATCAATACCAGCCGCATCCGCATTTTCTAACGCGTTTGACAATGTGGTGCCATCAATCGCAGCAATAACTAAAACGTCCACACCTTTGGTGATCATATTTTCGATCTGTGCCAACTGGTTTGGGATATCATCTTCGGCATACTGAAGATCAGCGGTAAAACCAGCAGCTTCAAGTTGCTGAACCATTGAATCCCCATCAGCGATCCAACGCGCAGATGATTTTGTAGGCATCGAAATGCCTATTGTTGCTTCAGCATAAGATACCGATGCAAAGGCAAGTACGGCCGCTGCTGATAACAGAGTTAATTTAAGTTTCATTTTTTCCTCCCAGTCGCGCGGCACCAAAGCCAACACGTTTGTTTGCATTGCGGGGTTCTCCTAACCCGAATTAGGAACTTAAAGCCTACACACATACCATTCAAATTCTTTTACTATTCCCTTACATAATATAAATGGTATGTAAAAAAATGAATTTTATTCAGCGTTTAAAACCTTTTCATCTGCGGTTGATCGAAAGAATTGCTCACACCGGAAAGCTACAGCTGGCAGCAGACGCACTTAATGTCTCACAGCCAGCAGCCTCGCGTATTTTGGCAGATGTTGAGGCAAGCGTCGGAACTACGCTGTTTGAGCGAACGCCAAAAGGAATGGCGCCAACTCAAATTGGACATGCATTTCTACGACACGCAAGGTCTATTCTGACAGCATATGAAAATTTGGGCACGGACATTGATGCCTTGGGCAAAGGACAATCAGGTGAAGTGAAGATTGGTTCGGTGACCGGACCAGCGGTGAGATGCTTGGTTCCAGCAATTCTAAAAGTTAAAAAGGAATCGCCCCAATTAGAACCAACTCTTGAAGTAGCACCCTCGAGCGTTTTGCTGCGTGCGCTCGAACAAGGTCATTTTGACTTCGTGATTTCCCGTATGCCCAGTGGTTACGACAGTCGTGCATTTCACATGCTGCCTGCACGGTCTGAAATTGTGTCGCTTGTCGTCCATCTAAGCCACCCCCTCGTTGATAGCAAAAGGCTTTCTCTAAATAATCTTTGTGATTTTGAATGGGCAATTCAAGAACGAGGATCACCAATTCGCACTGCTCTTGAAGACGCTTTTGCTAATGAAAAAACATCAATGCCAGCGTATATCACCAACACCTCATCACTTTTGGTTATGTTAGGTCTACTCGAACAATCTCATACAATCGCAACTGTTGTGGAGGAAGTTGCAAACTTGCTAACTGGTGGTGCACTACAAGGCCAGCTTCGTATTCTTAATTTAAAAACTCAGATCAGAGTAGCACCTTATTATATTATCAGACAGCGAGACCGTCAGTTATCGCGTGGTGCAGAAAGGGTTTTAGAAGAAACTATGAGGTTTCTGTGATGTGAATTTCAGCAAATGGTATGGTCATATGATGCGGAATGTTCATTTCCTGTCGAAGTAGCCCTCCATTTTCTATGGCCATCCGTTTCCTTATGTTCCACCATCAACAGTTTCCACTAGGTATGAGAATGCAAAAGGAAATCCTGAATCAAGTTCTTGCTCTAGCCGCTATAGATCCTGCCTGCATAGCCATGATCGATGTTCGTATATTTCTTGCCTATCGAATTGGAGGAGACCATGGATCCACCCTCCATCGCTTGCTTCCACAACACCCAAAGCTCCGGCATAGCTTCCTTTGGAATTCCACGTCTCTCGTAGCGCGATCCTATGCCCACCCCCCGTACTGAAAGTTCCACATTCAGCCAGCAATATATTGCAATACTTAATTCACTCTCACTCAATTTTGATCTCTTGCATGGCGTCGTTGAGGCCCTGCATCTGCTCGTTGCTGAAGGCAAAACCAAACTGTGTTCCATGATCGGTCTCAATATCGGTGTTAAAATAAAACTATGATCTTCTAGGAAGGAGTGCAGCAGCAATGTCGCCATCTCATTATGAGCATTGAGGTCTTGTCAAAGGTTTAGATCAATGACCACTATAGGCAGCATAAATACCAAACGCACCAACAACAACTAGGCTGAGAGCCCAGAACATATCAAGATTGAACCAGGTTCTGGACAGAAATTTCAGGCCAAGCCAAAAATAGATGATTATCGCAATAGTTCCTCCAGCTATGGTCATGGACAATGTATGGATAACTGCAACAGTAAAAGCTGTTAGAATGTTGCTACCCATCAAGGTTTTCGCCGCTTGGTGTCCAGACTCTTCTACGCCAACTGAACAAATGCCAAAGAAAATAGGGATGAGCATCAGCCCGGCCCCATGGGCCATTGCAGCAAGAAACGACCACAGTACAAGACGCGAAGGGCGTACACGCGCCAAAAATCTTGGGTGCTTTCGATTGATTAGCAGATAGACGCCCATTGCGATCACAAGAAGCCCTGCACCAATGCGTATCTCAATTTCCCACTGAACAAGGATAATCATAAGCGTGAACGGCAATAAAATGCCAATCATAGCCAAAAAATGCCCCAGAGCGAGCATAGCAAGCGCCTTGGACATAGCTGCTCGCTTACGCTCCATTAAGGCAGCAGACACTGCCAAAGGCCAACCCATGCCTGGATTAATGCCGTGGTAGAACCCCGAAAAAATGACGGCCCACCAAAGGGCCGTCACAGAGTTAATGTCAGTCATCATCTAGACGGACGGATAACAGAAGCTGTCAGTAGAACAGTCACCGCCTTCGAGTCGGATCTGATGTGCGCGAAGCCCCTTAGGGAAGTCGATATAAAATTCTTTATCGAGAGCGAACCCGCCATCTTCCGCAACATTCGCCATAACCATCTGGCCACCTTCATCACCAGGGTAGAACTGGTCATCCCAAGTTGAATACAACGAGTTTGTCCAGTAAACACGTTTTCCATCACGACTAATTTCAACCATCTGCGGACCAAAGGCAAAATCCTTGCCGTTTAGATGCTTGTGATTGGCGACAATGCCACCAAGTTCAACCTTACCTGCGAGGACGGGGTTCATCGGATCAGTTACGTCATATTGATGCATTTCACCAAGCCCCCAGCAGGCAACGTAAAGGTATTTATCATCGAGACTAAGGTCGATATCGGTCACCAACGGTGGTACTGCTCCAAATCCTTTTAGCAGATCTGGCAGATCGTCAGGATCCGCAGGAACGGGATCAATTGTGATTGTCTTTTTAGACTGCCAAACACCGTCCTCATCACGCCACCATGTAAATATAGCACCTTGCAAATTGGTAGTATCCACAACAACACCACAGAACCCATAAGATTTGCTTGGATCATGTGCCGGACGAATTTCAAGCGCCATCTGATACTGTTCACCAAAGTCCATTGTCTGGATATTCTTACGTGCGCGCAGATCCCAAAAATGAATCGAATGGCCGTATTTGTTGGATAAAAGATCTTCAGGGACAATGCCATTTTCGAATTGTGGCGGCAGTCCCCACTCGGAGCTCACCATGTAATTTTGTGGTAGGTTCCACCAAAAATCATAATGCTTGTCCTGCTTGCCACGATCCATCTCGTAACGACCGATGATCTCGAAGGTTTCGCAATCCATGATGAAGATGCCGGGAGGGCCCTCAGTACCATCCTCTCCGCCGCCCCCAAGACAAGACACATAAATGCCTTCAGGACCGCAATGAATTGTATGAGGGCGTGAATATCCTGTTTTGGAAAACAGTTCTTCAGGCTCAATTGTCTTGTGAATTTTCGCTTTAAGAGGTTCTTTCACATCAATGATGTAAATGCGCGAGGATCGAATGCCGGGCACAATCAGGTAACGGCGTTCTAGGAACGCATGGCCACTAAGCGGGGACAAAGACGACGAACAAGCATTCCAGCCAAAGTGGTGGAATTCATCACCCTTATTAGGCACGATTACTTGGTGCACGATTTCACCATAAGTATCAGAGCCCACCTTTAAGTCGACGACAGCAATACCATCAGATTGCGTGCCGTCAGGGCTTAGCATAACCGTAAATGCATAGTTTTCTACAGGCGCTTCCATCGCAAGCTTTGGTGACGCATGGAACGTTGGATCTGGTCTTAAGTTCATTTTAGTCCTCCATAAGTAACTTTAACGCCGCTTCGCGGTCTTGTTATTGTTAGCCAAAATCGGCCAAGAATTGCGGTGTGCCTCCTAAACCTCCGCAACATTGCAAAGCTGGATCGCTCCACTAATTCGACTTGAAAGATAGGTAAGTTTTTCACCAATTTCATCACGGTATTTTTTACCAAACCTTCGGATAGGCCCCACAGCACCCACACTAAATGTGGCCCCAATGTTGCCGATTGATACGGGAGCCGCGACGCTTGCGATGCCCATATCAATTTCCTGATCACAATCTGCAAAACCGCGCAGAACTATTTCCGCAAACTCTGCGCGCAGCGCCTCCTGAGTAATTTTTGTGTGTTCGGTGTATTGCTTCAAACTGCGGGTCAGAATTGTATCTTGAAATTCAGGTTCTGCAAATGCTGCAATCGCTTTGGAACAAGAGCACGCATGCATCGGGCGCACCCCAAGGCCAGGGTGTATAAATGCACGGGCAGGATCGTCAGGTGTTTCAACATGGATAATCTCAACCTTACTGTCACGAAATCGGGCAAGAAATACTGTCTCGTTGAAAGTTGTTGCTGCAGCTCTCAAAAGAGGGGCTGCGCATCGGCGCACATCGACATCAGATTTACCAAGCAAAGCGATACGGATCATGCGTTCTCCAATCACGAATTTCCCATCGTCCGAGGGTTGGTCAAGAAGGTGCTGTTCATGGAGCGTCTGAATTAATCGATAACAGGTTGGCTTTGGTAGCCTAGTCGCTTTTTGCACCTCTGACGCCGAAACAGGGCGTCCTGCGACAGCGATAAGTTCGAGGACCGTAATAAGGCGTTCCAGATGCATACTGACAGATTTCCTTCATATTTTGAGACTATGTCTCAAAATATGAGAGTTTTTGAAAACAAAGCAAGACAAATTATTGGAGTATAGGAGCTCCTGTTGCTGTCATCGCTGGAAAACCATTGGAATCTATAAAGTAACTCTTGAAGGCCCACGCGCTGACAAGGTTTTGGCAGAAATTAAGGCGACATGCCTGTGTCATACCTACGAATCCACCCAGTCAAGCGAAGGTACCCAAGGTATTTTCCCTGCAATATTAATCAACTAGGGCGCAGGTATCGTAAATGCGACTATTGCCTAAACTCAAAAATAACCTGTTTTAGGCAATTAGGCGTAACCAAGGCGCCAGTTTATTGCCAGATGGCTCCACGCGATTTTCGATGCTCAATGGCACGCCAATCCACAGCTATATAGGTTGTTCAACATTTTGAACCAAACAATTGTTTCTAAAATTGCACTTGCCTAAGTCTGCAAAAATGCACCTATTAATAATATTTGTTATATTAGTTGTGGTGACACTATGGGCATTGATTAACGACTATCAAAGTCGAAATCTGCAGCCGAGCGATTATTTTAGTTTAGGTGGTTTCGGCGGCCGAATACAAAGCAGACTTGGCAAGATCAGGTTTCAATTACGGGCTGAACGATTTTATTGTGACACTAATTAGACATTCACTTTACCATAAAAAGACTACACTATTGGCTTTGAACTGGCCTTCGCTGCGATCTACGCCAAAGTCGGATTTGGATTATCCATGTCGAACTTCATAAAAAATTAAAATTCAACAGCCTCAGAAATTATCAGAATACCTTTCAATCTAACACAGAAATATCGCACCGTACTGTCCGAACTGGTGTAGCTTAACAGGAGTTGGACAATGCGAAGGTGGCCTGTAAAAATGGCAACAGTACGTACGCTACATTAGGAGAGTAAGTGGCGGCTCAATATGAGCTGAAAATAACAAATGCTACCTTTCAACATGAAGGACAGTAAGCAGAATTTGGCTACAATTATAATACGCGCACTCCGTGCAAGGGACGGCTGATATTCGAGCTTAATTTTATCATCAGTTTAAGTTTAATATTTTTTCCTAACATAATTCACCATGTCGATTGCAATTGGTTGAACAGTGCTGAGATAATTGGATTATCTTTTCGCCTCTCAAGTGTAGCTATACTTAGACAAGCAGGAACCGACAAAGTATCAGAAACAACTAAGCCGAAAGATTGCCTTTGATGAAGCGCAATAGACTCACGACACAGGCTCAAACCAATGCCAGCTCGGACCATTTCAAGCATGGACGCTTCTTGATCGACTAACGCCACAACATTCTGCTGGACGTTAATCTTAGTAAAAATGTCAAAGAGCAATTTATGGTGGACAGAGATGTCTGGAGTTCCGATCCATGGCAAAAGTGCCAGTTCGGCCCAAGTTGCGTTTTCCACGCGCTTCTCCCATCCAACAGGCGCAATAACCCGATAAGAAAAATCTGCAAGGGCTACAGTGTGAATAGGGTCATCTGGGCCAGCACGGACAACTTGGCCCGGTGCGTTAAGGTGGAAACCAGCGTCGATCTGTTCATGCTTTAGCCGCTCTAGCGTGTCACCACTGACACCGTGAACCAGTTCTGTCGTAATGTTAGGGTAGTCTGCTCCAAGTTGGCTTAACAATCTTCCCAGGCGGATAAATTCAGGATCTATGATCGTGCCTATTCTTAATATTCCTGCAACATGACTTGCTTGTTGACTAACACTACTGCGAAATTCACGCATTGCTTGTAACACACTTTTTGCCTTCTGCAGAACTGCAGCTCCATCTTGCGTCATCACCAAACCTGTTGAAGTCCGCTGAAATAGGGTAATACCGGTCTCTTGGCTAAGACGCTTTATTTGAAGGCTAATCGCGGGCTGGGTCAGGTTTAAAATGCCAGATGCGCGTGACACACTACCTTCTTGGGCAACGGTCACGAAGGCGAGTATCGTGTTTATATTTGAAAATCTCTCCATATAAGTATTCTTTATATTGCTTTATAAGATTTGTAATTGGAAAAATTTAATACCCACCCCTATGGTTGATTATGTTTTTATGTTGGTAAAAGTGAAGAGGTCAACAGCACTGCCACTCCGATCTTCAAACACCTTGCCCGCTTTTCAATACACAATCTGATGAAAGACAATAAAGCATGGATGATACCGCAAACCAGTTTGACTACATTGTAATTGGTGGCGGATCCGCTGGTTGTTTAATGGCGAACAGACTTAGTGCAGATCGCAAGCACAAAGTTTTATTGCTGGAAGCAGGGAAGCCAGACACTTATCACTGGATACACATCCCTGTCGGCTACCTATATTGCATAGGCAACCCTCGCACGGACTGGATGTATAATACAGAGCCGGACAAAGGACTAAACGGGCGCAGCCTACGCTACCCACGCGGAAAAACACTAGGAGGATGCTCCTCCATCAACGGCATGATCTACATGCGCGGCCAGGCTCGAGATTATAATAATTGGGCAGCACTCAGCGGCGAAGAAGATTGGTCGTGGGACAAGTCTCTCACCGACTTTAAAGCGCATGAAGATCACTACAAGCTGGATGACGAAATGGACTCTGAAACTGGGAACAATGGCAGGTTTTCAGACATGCACGGTAGCGGAGGCGAGTGGCGGATCGAAAAGCAGCGCCTGAGTTGGGAAGTGTTGGACAGCTTTGCAGATGCAGCGGTTGAAACAGGAATTGAGAAGACTGATGATTTTAATGCTGGTGATAATGCTGGCGTCGGTTATTTTGATGTAAATCAGCGCTCTGGCTGGCGTTGGAACACGTCAAAAGCATTTCTAAAGCCCATAAAATCACGCCCAAACCTCACCATTTGGACTGAGGCTCAAGCCGAAAAGTTGATCTTTGAAACTGGTGCGGACGGTGCACTTCGGTGCAGTGGTGTGCTGGTTCAGCGAGACGGCAAGTCGATCCAAACTACAGCCAGGCGCGAAGTAGTTCTTTCAGCGGGCGCAATCAACTCGCCACAAATATTGCAACTTTCAGGAATTGGTCCAGCTGCGGTGCTAAAATCGCATGGTATTAATGTTTTAAAAGACATGCCCGTTGGAGAGAATCTGCAAGATCATTTGCAAATCCGCGCAGTGTTTAAAGTAAATGGCACTCGCACCATGAACATGCTGGTCAACAGCCTATTTGGCAAAGCAAAAATTGCAGCAGAATATTTGTTCAAACGTACCGGCCCGATGAGCATGGCACCCAGCCAGCTTGGAGCGTTTACGCGGTCTGATCCAAGCCGGACACACGCAAATCTTGAGTATCACGTGCAACCTCTTAGCCTTGAAGCGTTTGGCGAGGACCTACACGATTTCCCCGCAATGACAGTAAGTGTGTGTAATCTAAACCCAACCAGCCGCGGAAGTGTATGTATTCGTTCCGCAGATTTCCGCGATCCACCGGTAATCTCACCCAACTACCTAGACACCGAAGACGACCGCAAAGTCGCAGCTGATAGCTTGCGACAAGTGCGTAAGATTATGGCTCAACCCGCAATGGAAATCTACCAGCCGGAAGAATTCAAACCGGGCTTGCAGTACCAAACAGATGCGGAACTGGCAAAGCTGGCAGGCGATATTGCCAACACGATTTTTCACCCTGTAGGCACCGTGAAAATGGGCCATGTCGATGACCCAACTGCCGTGCTGGATCCATATCTGCGCCTAAAAGGCGTGACAGGTTTACGCGTGGTAGATGCCAGCATTATGCCGGAAATTACAAGTGGGAACACCAACTCTCCAACTATCATGATTGCTGAAAAGGCTGCGAGATGGATGTTATCCAGCCAATAATCTTATTTCAATTCCACTTTCCACGTCTGGAGACCACATGCGCACATCGTTTTCAAAGCTTCCCCTGACTGGAGTAAAAGTAGTCGATTTTGGCCAGTACATTGCGGGTCCAGCGGTGGCGATGCTGTTAGGCGATCTTGGCGCAACCGTAATCCATATCGATCCTCTAGGAGGTCCGATGTGGGACAGTCCTGCCAATGCCACTTTAATGCGCAACAAGCTGATTGTGAACCTTGATCTCAAAACTGAAAAAGGGCTAGAAAAGGTGCTTGCCCTTTGTGCTGAAGCTGACATCATAATTGAGAACTTCCGACCCGGAAAACTTGCCAAGCTCGGAATCGAATTCGCCGCAATGTGCAAAGATCGGCCCGAGTTGATCACTGTATCGTTGCCCGGCTTTGCTTCAAATGACTCTGAGCGGCGTGAACTACGCGCGTTTGAAAGTGTTGTTGCAGCAAACTCAGGCGTTTTTACCGACATGGGGCTGAACCGCGTACTTATGGGTTTGAACCCCTCTTTCTCCCCACTACCTTTGTCATCTGCCTATGCCTCTCAGATTGCAGCATCGGCCACCGTTTTGGCGCTGCAGTCGCGCCAACTGACGGGCTTGGGCGACCAGATCGAAGTCCCGCTGGCTTCCGCCGTAATGGAAGGGTTGTGCTACAACTCGATCAAAGTCTCTAACATGCCAGAACGCTATCTTACCCAGCGTGAAGCTGAAATAGAACGGCGCCGCGTTGAAGGACTACCCATGAACGTGGCCTACGAAGATCTACAAGAGCTACTGGATCCCTTCTTTCGCAGCTACATGTGCAAAGATGGGCGCATGTTTTATGTCGTTTGTCCAAGCCACAAGCACCACGCGCACCGCTGCCTAGAAGTGCTAGGTCTTTATGATGAAATGATGGCAGAAGGTCTCACAGAAGAAGCTGATACCTATAAACCGCAGATTGAGTGGGAAACAGATACTTCGTTAGGCGTCTATCCAATGCCCAAATTTTGGGCTGACAAAATTGCGGCGCGAATGAAAGAGGTGTTTATGACGCGCACCTCTCACGAGTGGAAACGCATGTTTGGCCGCGCAGGTATTCCGGGCGCACCACAGCGGTGGCTTCAAGAATGGGTCAACGACGAATACGCCGAAATGTCGGGCTTAATGATCGATGTGTTGGATCCTGAATACGGTGATATGACCCAGCCGGGCCCTGTGGTTTGGATGGAGGAAAGTGGCGAAGAAGCGCTCCAGCCCCAACCGCGCAAATGGGTTGAGTATGACGAAGCCATAAAAGTTCTGCGCAAGCTTCGTACTGATATCCCTGAACCAGATGAAAATGCGCCAAATGGGGGCTGGTTGTCAGGGGTGCGTGTTCTTGACCTTTCCAACGTCATCGCAGGTCCACATGCAGCAAGTTATCTGGCACGGTTTGGCGCTGAGGTAATCAAGCTAGACCCTGCAAAGCCTCTTTATGACAGCTGGAACACTGTCATGTATGGTATGAGCCAAGGACGCGGTAAAAAATCAATCTTGGCAGACATCAAATCTGAGCATGGGCAAAAAGTGTTTGAGGATTTGGTGAAATCCGTCGACGTCATCTTATGGAATGCTACGGACAATCAGATCAAACGTATTGGGTTGGACGCTGACAGCTTGCGCAAGCTTAACCCTGAGGCTATTTTTTGTAAGCTTGATTGCTTTAGCGGCGTTCGCCGTGGCACGCGAACCGACTATATAGGATATGATGATCTCGTGCAGGCAGCGACAGGGATCATGTTGCGGTTTGGGGGTGCGATGGACCGCCCTGAGGAGCATGCCCACGTTGGTACGATCGATGTGATGTGTGGCTTTGCTGGCGCACTCGCAGTGGCAACTGCGCTGTATCAAAAACACCGCTTTGGTCGCATTGGGCGGGGTCGAACCTCACTCAGCGCTAATAGTGGGTTACTACAAATCCCATTTTGTTATGACTTTAGAGGCCGTAAGTTATTTGATGAGCCATCCGGACCAGAAGTAAATGGATATGATGCGCTCAGCCGTTTTTACTCCACTGCATCAGGTATCTACGTGCTGCTAAGTGCTTACGAGACCGATCTACCTCGGTTCCGTCAAGTAGAAGGCCTAGAGGACTTGCCAAACGTACCAGAAGAAGACCGCGCTGCGTTTTTAGCAGCCGCGTTCCAATCTCAACCTGCGGCAGAGTGGGTGGACCGACTGAATGCCGCAGACATCGCCTGCGCGATCTGCAATAATATAGATGCTTTGCGGTCAGAAAATACCTACGAACCTGATGGAACCGCTGGTACGCAAAACGGCAGCTATTCTTTTTCAATCTATCGCGATCACCCAAGCAGCCATGAGGTTATCCAGCTTGACCCATTTGCCGTCAGAACTGAACGGAGTCAAATTTTTGCCCTTGCACCTACAGAGAAGTTTGGAGCTTCAACCAGAGCTACAATGCGCGACCTCGGATATTCTGAGAGCGCTATAGAGATGATGCTAAAATCAGGGCAAATTAGCGAAAGCTGGAGCAAACAATACCTGCCTACTTGACCTTATATAGGTGGCCATAAGAGGCTGATAAATATTCACACAATTTTAATTCCGCTCGGCGCCTCCCTTGGACATCATTATGTTTTTAAATCCATGTGATTAATCTGACAAGGTTTGGATCAGATGTTTGGCATTAAAACGGTGGGACTATTTATTCACGATTGCGAAATCACGGCAGGTCAAGTCAGCGATCATACTGACGCAGCTGCTTAGATTAACAGACTACAAGGGGCAGATTAGTCGCTTGCTCTCTCATCAAAACTCCGTTTCGCTGAGAGAGCAGTAAATCGAGGATATGACGCTGACGGGTTCCAAGAATGCCTCATAGGCAACTTAACTCGCCCCCTTTATCTCAAGTTGAAAAACACGCAAGACAACCATCAAATACTTTAAGAGACGCTAAAAACGACGTAATCGTATCGGGCACATAATAGGCAGGATTAAAGACTGGAGACGCAACACGCTACGACAGCAGACCAACCGTCTTCCTCTACGCCATCATGCTGGCCACCACCGTTATATTTTGCTTAAGTGTCTTGCGCTTAGTCAGGTGGTGTCAACATGTAAGGCAATACCATGTCTGTACTACAACTGATAATTTAAGGACTTAGACCGAATAGTTATAAGATAGTGAGGATATCGGGTAGAGGCCAACCAACAAAATTACCTCGTTCAGTTTGCGTCCAAAAGAAACTTATCATTGTTCGTATGACGCAGCGCCAGCTTTCTGGCCCGCTTGGCTTGAATGATTGGGCGGCAAGATGTGGCCATAAAGGTTGGTAAAGCCACCTCTGGAAACAAGGCGTGAATCTCTTTACGCCCCTCAGCACTAAGACTCCTTTGTGCTTCCTTGCCAAGGAAAAGGCTCTCGGAAGCAACCTTATTAGCATAGATAATTTCATGCTGATCAAAGAGGATGTGAAAGTAAGTCACGTCTTCGAGATCACCAGCAATATCTACCCCATCAATCGCCAAAAGTTGTTTGGCCGCAACTAAGACTTCTTTGTTGCCAAACATCCGTTCGACCACTTTAGAGGCAATTAAAATTCGGTGCTGCGGTGATACGAGCAAGCTACCAACATCATTTCCCGCGTTAATAATATCTGTACGAATACGGATTGGCCGCAAATTTTTATTTTTGGTGAGTTCCTTGGCATCGATATGACGACGACCCATCCAACGTAGTGATTGTAATCCACGATCAAGGGTTTGGACAAGGTCACCAACCTTTAAGTCTTCTATGGGTGTTTGTCCATCTGGAGTAGCGATCATCGTGCCCTGTACAAAACAGTTAACTCCTGCTGTGACGTCAGCTGTTGCGGTTAATCCAGCAGCATCCTCGATCGTATAGCTGAT
>JAPKAD010000061.1 GCA_028825445.1 Octadecabacter sp. | reverse complement strand
AAGAGGCTTACTAAGCCCAGTAACCAAGACCCGCAACCCCTTTCTTAAGGAATATGACGAATATCTACTTCCATCACCCAACCGCATTTTTTTAAGCAGTCGTTATAATCGCCCTCAACGTTATTTTTAGTAGATATCTAAGTTTTGCAAGTGGTGGAACAATGATTGTAATAAGCAATGATCGCTCTCGAATCAAATTCGCCAAACATCTCATAGCGCACGAGCTAAACATAAATTACTAAATCAACTTTAATTTTATAATTAAGGCTTTCTAGGCGACTGGTCGCATAAAGTCCGACTGAAGAAGTTTGTACATGCCGACACCAAGATCATCTGCCACCTGCTTGCGGGTAGGCCCACTGATCTATGGGGTACGCACTGCATCCTTAAGGATTTTTTCCATCCATTAAAGTTTTTTAATCCATCTTCTTATTGCAAAAAAATGCTATCAAAGAGAGGCATCAAACTACGACAGGTCCACGCTTGATAATCCATTATCTTAGGTGATCTCCCAATAACTTTTCAAATAAATCTGCACACCAGCTAGCCATTAAAAAGCCCTTGCTGCAAGTGGCAATGAGCAGAGCAGAGCATTCCAATGTCTTATGCCACACTTCGTGTCTGCGCCGAACACAGCAATTGCGCGGCCGTCCGCTGCGTAGATTTCAAGTTGATGAAATGGCCCAATAGCCGTCACCCAAACGCTGTCCACCTGCACAAGGTCGATTGCAAAACTGTGGTGTTGATTTTGAATCATAAGAATTTTATCCAAAAGTCGCAGTGTGCCACCTTTCACGATCATGCTTTGTATCAACCCGTTTCCCGAAACATTTTGCGAATAGCTGATCAAGGAATTATGCAAATGAATCATAAAAAATTTTAAAGCCTTGACCAACACAGGCCATGCTTTGTTTTTACCAATATGGGGTAAAATTTTGCTGCGGGATTTTCCACCATCGGCAAGGATGTTGTTCAGGTGCTGGCCAGTATCGTAGCCATCCCATGTGGCCCGCGCGCACCGCACAGCGGAAAGCGAAACTATATTGTTGGGCGGCATTGTAGGTATGATCGGTCGGAACGGGCCCTTCTCATTAGCAGCTGCGTCTAAGGTTGCAATGACCGCCTGATCGTAGGGTTCTGCAACCTCGATCCGATGATAGATCACGCCAGCGTCATCTGCCACCACAAGGGTTAGACGACCGTTATCGCCTACCTCACTGCGTGCAAGGTGGACAATGTGATTCGGCGCCACGCGCAAGTTTACCCGTTTGCGCGACAGCCTGTGGGGCATCGCCGTGGTCGTTATCGGAGCATAACCCCCCATCTGACTGAGCAAGGCAGCCCCATTATTTGTACTTATAATACCACTGTTAATCTGTGTGCCAATTAAAGCCAGCGTCTCAAGGTCACCGTGCAGGAGCGTCAGGCCTATGGATCCGTCAAGGTCGTGCAGCGTTCGAGGAAGCGCAGCGCCCTGCGCCAAACACAGGCAAGCGCAGCGTGTGGCCCCCACTGGAAAAACGACGGAGTGGGTCATATCAATGTATGGTCTGGCATTACAGTGAGCCTTTAATAGACGTCCCGCACATAACGTTTTTCACGCTTAAGGCGGTTAACGTAGTCAGTTGCCGCCTCGGGATTCATGCTGCCCTGGGTTTCGATGATGAAATGGAGTGCTGCGTCCACATCTTTAGCCATGTGCGTTGCATCGCCGCAGACGTAGAAATGCCCCCCTTGTTCAAGCTGAGCGTAAAGATCTTTGCCATTTTCGATCATACGATGTTGAACATAAATTTTATCTGCTTGATCGCGTGAAAATGCCAGATCAAGGCGGGTCAGAAGGCCGTCCGCGCTGAATGCCGCGATTTCTTCTTCGTAGATAAAATCGCTGGTGCGGTGTTGATCGCCGAAGAACAGCCAATTTACGCCTGATGCACCACACGCTTGGCGTTCTTCAAGAAATGCCCGAAACGGTGCAACGCCGGTGCCGGGACCAACCATAATCATCGGCACGCTGTCGTCTTGTGGAATACGGAAGCTCTTGTTGGGGGACATGAAAATGCCAGCAGGCGCACCATTTTGCACATGATCCGCCAGAAACGTTGAACAGACCCCTTTATGGGGCCGATTGTCGTGCATCCAACGCATCGCAGCAACAGTGAGGTGAACCTCGCCCTCGTGCGCCTTAGGGCTTGACGAAATTGAATAGGCGCGGTGTTGCAGGGGTTTCAGCCAACCAACAACTTGAGCAGTATCAAACATTAAATCCACGTTCAGGTTCAACAGATCAAGGGCGTCTTTACCCCAAAGATAATGTTTCAAAGCCTCTTTGTCGCCGTTTGACACCACATGGGACAGTTCATCATCATTCGCAAGTGGTTCGAGCGCGCGGATCAGATCACGACTTGGCGTCATGATTTCCAATTCAGTGCTCAGCATGTCTGATAAACCTGTGCCGTCGATGTCTGTGTCAGCAGGCACATTCAAACGATCCAGCCACGCCTGTACCAAATCAGGAGCATTCACCGGCATTACGCCAAGGGCGTCACCCGCTTCATATGCCAACCCACTGTCACCCAGATCAAAGGTAATATGCCTAATTTCCTTGGCAGATTCCGCGCCAGACAGGATGCGGTTTTCGGTAACTTTGGATATATACGGGTTCTTGCGGCCCCAACCAGATTTTGCCTTAGGCGGCTCAACAGGTTTGGTCTCAATCGCAGTGGCACCTGCATCAGGGATCGTGCTGGAGAGCCATTTTTCAGCAATATCTTCAAAATCAATATCACAATCCACGCGGGTGGCCAGCCGTTTGGCCCCAAGCTGTTCCAGCCGCGTATCAACCAATTTGCCAGCCTGACAAAATTCGTCATAACTGGTGTCACCAAGAGCAAGAACACCGTACTTTAACGCCTCAAGTCTTGGAGCTGTGGTGGCTGACAAAGCCTCCCAAAACTGATGCGCGTTGTCCGGCATTTCACCCTCGCCGTAAGTTGAAACCACCACAATCAGATTTTGCATGGCCGCTAAATGGGTCATATCTACCTCGTCCATTTCGGCGATGCGCGGCGTGAACCCTTTGGTGCGGGCCAACGCCGCAGCATCTTCGGCGACGGCCTCTGCATTGCCTGTCTGGGTACCAAAAATGATATCAAGGTGTTTGATTTCAGCCTGCGCTACCGCAGGGGCCACGTTGTTTGTTCCAATTGCCAAGCGAGAATGCATCCCAGCCAGAAATCCTGACAACCACTGCTTTTGCTCACCTGAAAAGGGCGCATCTTGAGGAATATAAGGAATTTTAGATTTTGTATCACTCATCATTTACTCCGCCGCAGTACGGGCAATTACATCCGCAATCGCATTTTCGGCAAACAGGGCATCAAAGCTGGGCACGTCGCCCAGAATGGTGCGGTTTTTGGCACTTTGGTGCAAGATCCACGCATATGTGCCAGGGCTGTCCATGCTCAGGATATTGCGTAAGGACAGTGCGCGTTTAAAATCATTTAGGCGCGTGTTGGCCACCAGTGCGGCGAGGTCGCGATCATCATATTCATCTACAGACGTCTTGGCGTGTTTGGCCAAACCCGACATAAGGCTGAAATCCTCAGTGAGGATCAGGTTACGTGCCGCCTTGTCGCGTGCGATCCGGTCCGTTGTGCCGATCCGTTTGGCCGCAATCGCCTGCGCCTGTTCCAACACGATGTAGCTGCCGATCAGGCGAAACATGTCATCCGTGTCCATATCGCCATAACTAGGCACCGCACCACGATGCACAGCCCGACCCAATTTCCATGCGGCCTTCAGCTGCGCAACCTGGTGACTAGCCAGACCAGTCGCTAATTCATCCACCAGAAATTTGCGGCTGCGCGCAGCAAGGATTTCGTCAGCGTCTTGGTACTGCAAAAGGGCTTTTGGCATAATCCAAGCCATATGGCTGCGCGTGGTGCTCCAATCATCGAGGAGCTGTTGCGCGAGGGCTGATTCCGTGGCATCGATATGCCAGTTCAACAACTGTTTTATCGCATCTTCATGAATTGCAGCATAATCAGACCCGTCCACTAGCGTGCCGCTCAATACGGAAACATGGCTGATCATATCCGGCACACGCCTTTTGGGATCGTATTGATAAGCAAAGCCGCCCGACATGCCATTGCCCATGCCTTTGGCAAAACCACCTAGATTAAGGATCGCGCCGTTAGTCATGTATTCAGCGCAGAAATCGCCCACTCCTTCTACGACGGCTGTGGCTCCAGAATTGCGCACAGCAAACCGATCACCAGCCTGACCTTGCACAAACGCACGCCCACCCGTGGCCCCAAACAGAGCGAAATTGCCAATCAACACGTTTTCTCGCCCCGCTGCACCGCCAGGGCTGCGCACGATGATCTCACCGCCCGATGCGCTTTTGCCAACACCGTCGTTGCAGGTGCCAGTATGCTCCATCACCATGCCATCATTACAAAATGCACCAAAACTTTGCCCTGCGGACCCGTTGGTAACGATGCGCAGGCTATGATGATCAAGATAGCGACGCCCGCGCCCATCTTGGAATGCGGCGGCGGGCAGGTCTGTCAGTTCGTGATTCAGCATCCGTTCAATATCAATACTAAGCTGGCCACCCACCGTCTTATTACGGTTATTCAAGGGTGTGTTGGGCCGCAGTTCGATTGCACGTTCACCACCATCAACCAGACGCGCTTTAACGTGCTCAAGCAATGCGTCGTCGACCAAAAATTCTTTTTCGAGGTAGATCGGGTCTTGCACCGCAATATCGGGTACACAAGTCAGCATCGCACGTAGGTCTAGCCGCCCAACAGATGCGGGATGATCCAGCAAGTGCAACAAATCTGCACGCCCCCGCGCCTCTTGCAATGACACAAGACCAAGGCCAGCAAGGATTTCGCGAACGTCATGGGCGATGTTGAGCAGGTATTGCGCCAAGGCGCGCGGATCGCCATCAAACACCTCGGGATTAGTGGTCAGACCAGCAGGGCATTTCACGTTGCAGTTTTTGGCCATCACACATTTCAACATCATCAAGGCCGTTGTGCCAAATTCAAAACTATCCCCACCCAAAAGCGCTCCCTTCACAACATCTGATCCGGTCTGCATCGCCCCGGAACAACGCAATTTCACCTTTTGGCGAATACCGTTTGCACATAGTGCCTGATGCACCTCAGCAATGCCGATTTCCGCAGCGCGGCCAGTGTATTTCAGCGACGTCACCGCCGCCGCACCCGTACCACCAGTATTACCCGCCACATTGATCACGTCCGCCCCCGCCTTGGCGACGCCGACGGCAATGGTTCCAATCCCTTCGGAACTGACAAGTTTTACAACCACACGCACCCGCGCTGCCTTGGCATCATGAATCAATTGCCCGAGGTCTTCGATGGAATAGGTATCGTGGTGCGGTGGCGGCGAGATAAGTTCGACCCCTGGAACACCACCCCGCGCGGCAGCAATTTCAACTGTGACTTTGGCCGCTGGAAGCTGCCCACCCTCGCCGGGTTTTGCGCCTTGGCCAATCTTAATCTCAATTTCTTCAAGGTTTGGATCAGCGAGATAACCCGCCCAAACGCCAAAACGCCCACTGGCGAATTGTTTGATGCGGCTGGCGCGGATCGTACCGTAGCGACTGATGTGTTCGCCACCCTCACCCGAATTGGACATAGCACCAACCATGTTTGTGCCATGGGCCACAGCCTCATGGGCCGATGCCACAAGTGCTCCGTGCGACATCGCACCAGATGCTAGGGTGGCGGTGATTTCGGACGCGGGTTGAATAGCCTCAATCAAGAGGCGATCCGGTGCGGCGCGCAAGCGCGACAGATAATCGAGCGCCAGCCCCTTAGCAGAGACTTTCAAAGCGGCCTTGGTAATGTAGTGCCCTTCAATATCGGCTTTAAACCTTTCAATAAGGGTTTCGGCGAGCACATCTAACCGCCCAATTTCACGATCTTTTGGCCCAGTTAGTCGCAGCAAAAATTCACCAGCTCCAAGTGGTTCAACAACAATTCCGCGAATGACGAAATCGTTATTTCCCGCGCGGTTGAACAACATCATCTCGCGCTTCATGTCGCGCACCGTATTGAGAAATGTAATGTCGGCAGGAAAGGCCAAAATGTCACGCAACGCGGCGGGGCGGCGCTGTCGTTCATTGGTCATATTACGACTAAACTCGCGATACCCCGGTGTAATTTCAAAATTATCGATCTGGGCCACGGTCAGTTTATCAAACGATGTATTGACGTAACTTTCCTCATCAATCCCAAATGCGTCCTCCATATTGCGCAAGGTCATCAGGCGGAACGGGTCAATTTCACCCTCGGCTTCGGCAAAGCTGATTGGTTCTTCAGTCATGTCCACAAAGCCGCGCACAGCCGTCGTGCCGTAACTGTGCCCCGCACCCTCTAATCGTTCTTTAAACAACCCAAGGATCGGAATGTCTTTGTCGCTGGTCACACTGCGCGCACGTTCATGCCAATCAGCAACTGATTTGGCGACCACATCAAAGCGTACACCGCCGACAGGTGTGTTCATGTTGGGCAGGTATTTGGCGAACATCGGATCATTAGTGTCTAGGAAGTTTGGTTCAAAAAACTCACCACCTGAATAACTTTCGACCGTGCACAAACCAACCTTACCCATTGTTTTCATAAGCGCCTTTTCAGCAGCCTTTTTGAATTTCAGATAGGCAGCACCAGCGCCATCGCCAAACAATTCTTCTGCACGCAAGCGCACGGCCAGCGGGTAAACCGCTGCCGCTCCAAACCCCAACGCACAGGCGATATGGTGGGACGAACAAATCTGCCCGCTTTCAACCACAAGGCTAACTTTGAACCGCGCGCCCTCTTCGATCAAGCGTTGGTTGATCGCGGACACAGCCAGCACCATGGGCAAAGGGGCGTGCATGCGCGACAAATGGCGGTCTGTCAAAATGACAACACCCCCTTTGGATTGCGCAAATGCCACCACCTCGTCCGATACACAATCAATGGCGGCAACCAACGCGGCCTCGTTGGCCTTTGCATCGTTCTGCACCGGTTCATAAAGCATATCAAACCGTGCCCATGGCGTATCGGTTTGCGCCTTGATCTTGAGCATGTCTGCCATGCGCAAAACAGGTGAATTCAGAACAATCTGACGGGATCGGGCGAGACCAAGGTAGGATTTTTCACCAAGAGCAACCCGTAATGTCATACCATCAGATTCACGGATAGAATCCAGTGGTGGATTGGTGACTTGCGCAAATCGCTGGCTGAAATACTTGGCCACCCCACCCTCATTGTCGGACAGCGCGTTGATCGCGTTACCGTACCCCATCGCCGATACTTTTTCGAACCCCGTTTGCAACATAGGATCCATCAAGAATTTGAAACTTTCTTGGTTGAGAGTATAGCCCACATACCGCGCGGGTCGGTCCAGATCACCTTCGTATCGTGCAGATGCCGCTGCCGAAGTCATCTCAGCGTCGGGCATATCGTCGATGTTGGTCTGTGCGTCTGCCAAAAGTTGCGTGTAGTCTTTTGCGGCCGCCAAAGCTTCAAGCGCCTCGGTGGTTTCATATTTGCACTTCGTGTTGTGATCAAAATAAATCATGCCCCCAGCCTCAACGCGGCCACGACACAGAACGTCTTCGGCTGGGAAATCAATCTGGCCAGCTTCTGACATCACAGCCAAATAGTCGTTTGTTTCAACTGAGCGCAGTGGCCGCAAGCCTAGGCGATCCAATCGCGCGCCGATGATATCGCCATTGCCAAAAATCAACGCGGCGGGACCATCGTTCTTTTCTTCTGACAAAGACAGATATTCCAACATCGCGCGCACCTGCGGGGAGATAGACGCATCGTTTTCCCACGCCGGCGGCATCATGGCGACAACGGCCGTCACCAGATCAAGGTTTTCGTCATAGACCCGCGCGTTTAGTGTTTGATCAAGACGGCAACTGTCGGATTGGCCAGGGGGTCGAATAATTGCTTTGTTGCGTGCAAGTGCAATCGCGGCCTCAGACAGTCGGTTCTTTTTGTCTGTGTTCAGCTCCCCGTTATGGGCCATCAGGCGAAACGGCTGGGCCATAGACGGATGCGGATCGGTATTGGTTGAAAACCGCGTGTGAAAATACATTGTGTGTACCGAATGGCTGGGGTCCGACAGGTCGCTGAAGTAAGGAATGATTTCCCACGAATTCAAACGCCCTTTGAGCACCTGCATCCGCGACGACAACGAGACTGGATAAAGCCCTTTGAAGTCAGGATTCGTATATGCCTCTGCCTCAATCGCAAGCAGTGCTGTATGGATTCGACGATCTAGCGTTTGGCGATCAATCCCGTCCGGCGCCTTGAATACCCATTGTGCAATGGGGGATTGGTACTTGACAGCGCGAGCACCTATCGCATCCGTATTGACGGCAACGTGGCGGACTTTCTTAGTGATGAACCCTTGATCTGCCAGACAGTTTTCGATCAGCGCTGCAGCATAATCGTGTTGCGCAGTGTCTGCGGGCAAAAAGAAATTTCCCACTCCAAAACGGCCAGGGATAAGGTTTGTCCCACACAATTTTTTGAAGAATTCTAGCGAAAGATCAATCGACACACCTGCGCCATCGCCCACCCCTTCGGATGACATGCCACCGCGGTGGGGCACGGCGCACAACGCCTCATGGCCACGGCGCAACACATCATGGGATTGCACCCCATCCTTGCGCGTCAAAAAACCGACACCGCAGGCGCTGTGTTCACGTTCAGGGTCGTAGAGGCCTGTTTGGAATGAGCAGATGCGCACTTAAATCTCCAGTAGGGGGCCGAAAAGGCAGGCTAAAACCTGACAAAACGCATGATGAGATGCTCTGGCTGTTGGCTGGAGATACACAAAAGTGAATTCACTTTTTATATCTAAAAGACACGGTTCGCAAGTCTACCTGACAAAAAGACTTGGGTATTAGTTAGGCATGCAATATAGTCTAACGAATGCTCAGCAAAACTTCGATATCGCGTTTTGCTAACTTTTTTAGCAGCTCAGGTTATTCAACGTATAGGATCGCGCCTTTCTTAGCCTGAACATGTAAAATGGGCGCGACTTCGCTTGTGGGTAAAGATAAAGATTGGGGCGCACTTGGCGTGGCTCATTAACCAACCGAAAAGAATTTCTTTTTGTTCTCAACGTTGAGATATTTTCGTTTGTCTAGCATAATTTCAACCCTCCTCGTGGTTCCTTTCAGTCATTATATATTTAAAACGTAAAATGTGAACGCAGCCTATCCAAATCAAAATACAAAAGGAGACTAACAAAGAAGTTTGCAAAACCAGTCACTATTTCGAGCGGTGTGCGTTGACGCAATACCCAGATCAATCCGCGCCAGAGATTGCCATTTTCACTCACCAATGGATACTTTAAATTACAATCTCTATTTTTTCTTGCAGATGCATCCGTATTTTCAGTGTTAGACGCCTTCAGCTGGCAAGTATTAATATTATTATAAATGTTTATTTAAAATTTATTTATTACCGAAGCCATCTAAACAAAGACAATTGCTTCACGATGGCCCAACAAAATTATACAATATTGTGCCAATCAAGAATAATACAGAGAGGGATTAAAACACAAGTTGTACAACCAACACCCTGATAATGAATCATAGGAAAAATATTGTGCACCCGAAAGGACTGCGCAAAAATAATATATATCAATATGTTAAGGGTAATAATTCCAACTTTAGCGCCTCATACAGTTTAATAGTTTACGCTGACAACTTCCAACTTTTGAAATCAGACGTGCCAAAAGAAAACTACGTTCCATCAGCAAAGAAAACGTCGTCAAAATTACTTAAAAAAGGTACTGACCTTCGCTTAACTTATCGCTCAAAACGCACGGTAGAACCAGCTGTCGCAGCGAATGCAGGAAACGGGGTTTGCACACGGTTTCGCCGCGTCCATCGCCAAGCAGTCGCGTAGCAAGGGCTGGTGGCCTTCGCTGAAGAACTGCCCGTGATGCGTTCGCTTGTGTCTGACCTGTTCGTCCAAGTCCGCAATAATGACGGGAGCGATTTTGACCTGATCGAAAGCTAATAACCCGGCGCCTCGCTGTTGAGCGGCAACGACGCGTCGGGTGTAGCAATGGTCCGTGTCCAGGATGAGCAAACCCAAAAGTGGAGCATATCATAGGACAGAGGTCACACTCTAGCTTTTGACCGTTGAGCAACATCGACGGGGACGATCCGAGAACTACCCCACTCAGTGCTGGAATCAGTGCCTATTAGGTCAGCACAGAAACGCGACACAAATCCCGTACCTGCACTGACAGGGGACTGCACCTAAGCAAAGCTGCAAAGGGCGGCGCTGAAGAATACCCAGCGGGACAGTGGTTGGCTTCCGATATCAGGCATCGCGTGGATACGGATCGATAAGACGTAGGACTGCCAACCGAGCAAGGGAACAACCTTTGTGAAGTGGGGGAAAGTAATGGGGGCTAATTGTAACTTACAATAAAATATGTTTACGATGATGGCTTATGTTAAATCATCGTTTCTTTTGCCGCAGGGATGCGATTATGTATTTTCCCTACGATACCAAGCAAATTTTGGCGATAGCAATTTTATCGCTTTGTCGACTTCAGGTAGCACACTTTTTATCATTTCCCGGGCTTGGCCCACGTTATTTGACTTAATACTAAAATAAAACATGCTGTCATTTTCTGCAATATCACTTAAAGAACCTTCCAGTGTATCGAGTGCAAGCAAAGCAAATACGGTTGCATGTAATGCTTTAGCTTCAAGGATCACAAAGTCGGGCAACAGGCTTCTTGAAAACCGCCTATCAATCTTTGAAATATCAAAAGTTTTTTCTTTTAAAGAGTCCGGAGAGGCTAACGCATCGTCAAACGCTTTACGCAGTATTTGCAGTTCAGCGAGAAGTACTGCCTTTAAGGCGTTACGCTTGCGTAAGTGTTCACGATCTATACACTTTTGATCAAAATAGGCAATAAGCACATGAGTAATAATAACACCCGCGAAGCCAATTAATCCGACGATCGCTATATGGAATTCTTTTACGAATTCGTACGTAAGAAAATCCAGTAAATGTGTGAGCCAATCTAGCATTTTTGAGTTTTTGCATGAAGGCATACACCAAAGCAACTCATTTTCTCGAAACGCTAAAAATCTCTGAGAGTCCAAAGGCTGATGCGCTGATAGATATAGAAAGCTGACGTTGACAATTTAAACATTGAGGTGTTTTAATACCCCACAAGCCTTGGGCTGATAGCTCAATCTTATAAGTCTTTTCAAACAATGCTGATGGCAGAGTGCGAGAAAAACGTACTCCAAGCCGAGGGCGTCATTTTGTTCCTTTCTTCATTTTTGAATAGGATTTATTGATGTTTATAAAAGGCGATACCGAGGTACTGTCTGCTCGCAAAGATGCGCAAACCTTTCACCACAATCACAATATAAAATTAATCAACGGTGTAGTAGTCCATACAACGGACTGGGATACCCTTAAAAATGCACCGCGATGCTCGTAAGGCAATCCATGAAATTTTGGATGGCATCACCAACATCAAAGACGCAAGACTTCTCAGCCCGGCACAGGCGGCAGTAGATGCTATCGTAGACCCTATAAACGCGCTTGATCTAGAAAAAGACACGCGTACCGCAGAGGGTTCACGCAGACCACGTGACAACAAAGATTCGACATCGATGCGGGCCAAGCGCCCAAACTTTGACGTTGGCAATACGGCAGACGAACAGGCAAAAACGTCGATTTCTTTTCGTTCGGATCAATCTTTCCGTTCATGGGCACAGGCTAATTCAGATACCCCAGAAGCAATTCGTGGAATAAACGCAGGACAATTTTTGCGCGCCATGGTAGTGTAAGACAAGACAGATGCGGAACGGCAGGCCTTGTCAGCTGCAACAGATTCGGCAGGTGGGTTTACTGTTCCCGATGTTCTTTCAGCAGAATTAATCTACAAGGCACGCGCAGAAAGTGTCGTCATGCGAGCAGGTGAGCAA
>JAPKAD010000060.1 GCA_028825445.1 Octadecabacter sp. | reverse complement strand
TGAACCACGACGGCTGGATGGGTATAGCCCCCGCAGGCCGCGAAGTCCTGCTGCGATCCCTCGACTTCTGGCGCATGGAAGACGGACTGATCCGCGAAAATTGGGTACTCGTCGATTTGCTAGACCTTTACGCGCAATGTGACATCAATGTCTTGGCACGCATGGGTGAGTTTAACAAAGCCCGCAATCTTGGCTCTATACACTTTCCCGAAGGCCAATTCGGATGAAGCACCCTCCCAATTTCTATACTTCTAAAATACTTTTGGGGGATCGCAGAGTGTCGAGGGTTGGTTACAGCCCGGCTCTTTGCAGGCGTAAGGAAAACCCTTTATGAATTTTCCGCGTACTCCGTCCTTCGACCTCACGGGCAAACGCGCCCTCGTTACTGGTGCAACATCTGGCATTGGCGAAGGCTGCTCCGTGGCATTGGCTGATGCCGGCGCGCATGTAACAATGGTTGCTAGAACAGCGACAAAATTGGACACACAAGTCACAGCTTTTAAATCACATGGCTGGGAGACCACAGCCCTGCCACTTGACATCTCAGACATTGCTGCAACCCAAGCCGCAATATCCGACGCTGAACCGTTTGATATTTTAGTAAACGCAGCGGGCCTTGCCCGTCACACACCTGCTATCAAAACGACCGAAGGAGATTTTGACGCTGCCAGCGATCTCAACTTTAAGGCCGCATTTTTTATCACTCGCGCTGTCGCCCAAAGACTAATTAATTGTGGTAAATCTGGCTCTCTTATAAACATATCCTCTCAAATGGGTCACGTTGGCGGTATCGATCGCGCGGTCTATTCGGCCACCAAACACGCCCTAGAGGGCATGACAAAAAGTATGGCAATCGAGTGGGGGCCACACCAAATCCGCGTCAATACAATCTGCCCGACATTCATCCGCACACCCCTCACCATACAAACATTTGCGCGCCCTGAACGTCGTGCATGGATTGAAGATAAAATTAAGCTCGGTCGCATTGGCGAAGTTAGTGACATCATGGGCGCGATTGTATTTTTTGCGTCTGATGCGGCGGCTCTGATCACTGGCACGTCCCTGCTAATTGACGGGGGTTGGACGGCAGACTGATGGTCCAAAAGGTATCCACTAAAATTACCTCACTCGAAGTTGCAAAATTAGCAGGCGTCAGCCAATCATCAGTTAGCCGCGTCTTCACCCAAGGTGCATCAGCCTCAGCCGCCACAGTGCAAAAGGTTAAAAAGGCCGCAGATAAACTGGGTTATCGGCCAAACGTATTAGCCCGCGCTATGATAACTGGCAAAAGTCACATAATCGGTTTGGTGGTGGCTTATCTCGACAACCAGTTCTACCCTGAAGCCCTCGAACGCCTATCCAACGCCTTGCAGGCGAAGGGTTATCATATCTTAATTTTTACGGCCCCCAATTCTGGTGACGGCATAGAAGGTGTCGTGCGTGACTTGATGGATTACCAAGTCGACGGCATTATCGCCGCCTCGGTTTCGATGTCCTCCAGCCTTGCAGCACTGTGTTCAACGGCCGGCATCCCGGTAGTGCTATTCAACCGTGGCCAGCCTGGCAGTGGGCTGTCTGCGGTGACGTCAGCCAATGTCAAAGGCGGTTATCGTGCCACGCAAGCATTGATTGACGCAGGCCATAGTAGCATCGCCCATATAGCAGGCTGGAATGGATCACTAACAGGGACAGATCGCCAACAAGGATTTGAAAACGCGATAGCCAACGCCCAACTGACACCGTTTGCCATTATGGACGGCATGTACGACCGCGACATCGCCGCCGCCGCTGCACACAAATTAATGTCGGGCGCGACCCGCCCAGATGCAATATTTGTTGGCAATGATCACATGGCCTTTGCCGTAATGGATACCATCCGTTCCATGGGCTTCACGATACCTGATGACGTCAGTATCATTGGCTATGACGACGTGCCACTTGCGGCATGGGCGGCCTATGAACTCACAACGGTGCGCCAACCGGTGAACCGCATGGTCGAAGCAACTGTCACCACACTGCTCAACCAGATTGAAAATGACGAGACATACCTCCAAACTATTGAAATTGAGGGGCCACTCATTCAACGTCGCTCTTCAAGACCAGCCAAAGGACAACTATAATGCAAGGCTTCTCAAACCGCTGGAAAGACTTCCCAGACTACATCATCGCCATCACCCGCGAGATTTGGGAGAATCGCGGCATTGGCACCCTGAACCAGTACTATAGTGATGATATTGTTGTGCGATCTCCAATGGGTATCCAGCGCGGCAATAAGGCAGTGATGGCTGCAACAATGGCAACGATCAACGAATTCCCAGACCGTGAATTGTTAGCCGATGATGTAATTTGGTCGGATGACCCTGAATTTGGGCTACTGTCGTCACACCGCCTGAACACCCGCGCCACACATACTCGCGACGGGCAATTTGGCGCTGCAAAAGGCAAAGCATGGAACGCATGGGTTATAGCTGATTGCGCGGCAAAAGACGGCACCATTTATGATGAATGGCTGATCCGTGATTATGGTGGCATTGTGCGCCAACTCGGGTTTGATCCTGCAACATACGCCAAGGCACTGATTGACGCTGAAGGTGGGCCAAAAACTGCCTCACCCCCCTTCACGCCAGACCAAGACATCGACGGCGGCTATAATTCGCGTGGCAATAATAATGCATGGGGCAAGCGCTACGGTGAAACTGTGCAAAAGATCATGTCCTTGGATTTTGACGTCATCGCCAAAGACTATGACCGCGCTGTTGGCTGTCAGTACGCAGGAGGCATTTCTGCTTATAGTCATGACACTGTTACCAAATTCTGGCTGGGCTTGCGGTCATCATTTCCAGATGCAAAGTTCGAAATTCACCACCAGATTGGTATGGATAATGCCATGCTACCACCCCGTGCATCGATACGTTGGTCGCTTGATGGAACTCATTCCGGTTGGGGGGCTTTTGGCAAACCCACAGGAGCAAACGTCTATGTCATGGGCATGTGCCATGCTGAGTATGGCCCTTTTGTCAACGAAGACGGCCCACAAGACGCCACCATCCGGCGCGAATGCGCACTTTATGACGAGGTCGCAATCTGGAAACAAATTTTAATGCAAAAGGATACCAAATGACACCCGCAGACATGGAACACCGCATTGTTCGTTACGGCGATCTACATCCGTGCAAAACAGCTTTTATCGATGCTCACACACCAGGCAGCAACACAAAGGAAAATTTTACAATTATAGGTGGTGGCGTGTCTGAATCCCCCGATCAACACGTTCACATCGCCATCCCCCATGGGTTCAATATTGGTGCTGCAGGCCAGCCGCCCAATTGCCGCAACTCACTGCATGTCCATCGTACCGCCGAAGTTTTCTTCGTACTTTCGGGTCGGTGGCGTTTTTTTTGGGGCCGCTACGGTGACGCAGGTGAGGTGACACTGGAAGAAGGCGACATCATCAACATCCCCACGGGAATATTTCGCGGTTTTGAAAACATCGGCACCGATTACGGAATGATCATGGCCATCCTTGGAGGCGATGATGCAGGTGGTGGTGTTGTCTGGGCGCCACAAGTCATTGAAGACGCGCAAAATCACGGGCTGATCTTGGGTGATAATGGCAAATTATACGACAGCAAAGCAGGTGCCACATTACCCGAAGACGTGGCGCCGATGTCAGTTTTAAATGCCGATGAACTCAAGGCATTTCCCGAACCCACAACCGCAGATGTTGTCCCGCACTACGTCGCGCGCTACTGGGACATGATGGCGCTAGCTGACAAAAAACCCGCCAAAGTCATCGGGGAATCCGCTATGCTGCGAGACAAGCCAGGATTTGTGGTCGATTTTATCAACCGAGGGTCTGCGATTACCGATATGCACAGCCACAAATCCCCATCCGTCTTGATGCCCATGCGTGGCCACTGGCGGGTCACATGGCAAGGCGGCTCAGCGACCCTTGCCCCCGGTGACACCATGTCAGTACCCGAAAACCTTGCCCATTCAGTCGTGCCATCGATGACGGGCGAAGCAAGCCTCTACCATGTCAGAGCAACCAGCGATCCAGCCGGCCTGACATGGAAAGGTTAAATATTCCTGATCTGCACACCTGTACATACACGCTGTGTACAGGTGGTGTATGCAAAAAAAACCATATGAAAGGTCCAAAATGTCGAAGATCTTAACGTCCCACGTCGGCTCCCTCCCCCGCACTCAAGAGGTTGTAGATTTCATCTTTGCGCGCGAAAATAGCACTCCCTTTGAACAGGCTGATTTTGATGCTTGTATGAATCGCGCAGTCAGCGAAACCGTTGCCAAACAGGTGGCCGCTGGCGTGGATATCGTCAGCGATGGAGAAACTTCAAAAATCAGCTATGCTACCTACGTTAAGGACCGCTACACAGGATTTGATGGTGACAGCCCGCGCAATGCGCCTGCCGATCTCAAACAATTTCCAACCTTCCTCAAACGCCTTGCAAATGACGGTGGAACCCCGCAATATTCGCGGCCAATGTGCGTCGGTGAGGTCAAATCGAAAGGCCAAGGCGAGCTTGAAAAGGACATCACTAACTTAAAGACAGGCATGGCAGAACAGAATCTCGAACGCGGCTTTATGAACGCGGCCTCCCCAGGAGTTATCTCGTTATTTTTGCAAAATGATTTTTATGCCACGCGGGATGAATACCTCGCAGCATTAGCAGATGCTATGCGAACCGAATATCGAACGATTGTAGATAGCGGGCTGATGCTTCAACTGGATTGTCCCGACCTAGCACTGTCGCGCCATATGCTGTTCAACGACCTCTCCGATGACGAGTTTCTGAAGGTTGCCGGCAGTCATGTCGAGGCCCTTAATCATGCGCTAGACGACATCGATCCCTCCCGCGTCCGCGTGCATATTTGCTGGGGCAATTATGAAGGCCCACACACCTGCGACATTCCAATGTCCAAGATGTTTGACACCCTTATGACTGTGCGTGCGGACAATCTTCTATTCGAAACATCCAACCCGCGCCACGGCCATGAATGGGCAGTATTTCGTGACCGCGCGGCAGACATTCCAGACACCAAAATCCTTATCCCCGGTTGCGTTGATACCACAACTAACTTTGTCGAACACCCCGACCTCGTACAGGAGCGCATTGAGCGCTTTGTGGGCATTGTCGGCCACGACCGAGTCATCGCTGGAAGCGACTGTGGATTTGGTACATTTGCAGGCTTTGGTGCCGTTGATCCAGAAATTGCCTATGCGAAACTAAGCGCACTCTCCCAAGGTGCGTCGCAAGTCAAATGATACCGCGTAGCCCTCTTGTGCTACTGGCTGGAATGATGTGCGACGGGCGGCTGTTTAAACACATGCCACATCATATTTATTTACCTATCACTGGCCATCACACCATTGAAGCAATCGCAACTGACGTATTGCAAAATGCCCCTGAAACCTTTGCCCTTGGTGGCTTATCTATGGGCGGTATCGTTGCAATGGAAGTCATTCGACAAGCTCCTGATCGCGTCACACGCCTCGCGCTGATGGACACCAATTGTGAGGCCGAGAACGATAGGGTCAAAGCGTCTCGTGGACCACAAATCGAACGGGCACTGGCCAACGGCTTGCAAAACGTGATGCGCGATGAAATGAAACCTAATTATCTCGCCAACGGACCAAACAAGCCCGAAGTATTGGACCTTTGCATGGATATGGCGATGAGCCTTGGACCAGACGTTTTCGCGGCGCAATCACGCGCGTTGCGCGATCGCCAAGATCAGAAAAAAACACTCAAAAATTGGCACAAACCGACCTTAATCCTATGCGGCGAAGATGACCGCCTGTGCCCCCTGCATCGCCATACCCTCATGGTGGAATTGATCTCGCTAGCGAAACTAACAGTAGTCCGGAGCGCAGGCCACCTTCCCCCCCTCGAGAGACCCGAGGTTACGCGTACAGCAATAGAAGACTGGCTTCACTGATTATCAATCTTTTCAAACGAGTGTTATGGAAAGTTGGGGACTAACACTTATTGCATAGCAGTTTATCACAATAATATGAAAAAACCCACTTATTACGCTCCACATGGTGGTCATCCACCGCAAACACAGCTCCTCACGGACCGCGCCATTTTTACTGAGGCGTACGCTGTCATCCCAAAAGGGACGATGCGCGATATTGTGACTTCAAAACTGCCTTTCTGGGATAAAACTCGCGCCTGGATCCTGGCGCGGCCACTTTCGGGATTTGCTGAAACGTTCACTCAATACATCGTAGAAGTCAGTGCTGGTGGGGGATCGCAAAAGCCAGATACCGATGCTGAGGCGCAAACAGTCATCTTTGTGGTTGAAGGAGGCGCAACACTAACTATCAACGGCAAAACCAGCACACTAACGATTGGCAGTTACGCCTACATCCCAGTTGACGTGCATTGGACGCTTATGAATAATACAAACTTGGCATGTCGTTTCCATTGGATTCGTAAAGCTTATGAATGGGTTGAGGGCATCGAAGCACCACCTGCCCTAATCACCAATGACGCTGAGGTTGAACCGGATTATATGCCCGGAACTAACGGTGCATGGGGCACATCGCGTTTCGTCGATCCGACCGACATGCGCCATGACATGGCCGTGACAATCGTAACTTTCCAACCAGGCGGCGTAATCCCGTTTCTTGAAACCCACGTTATGGAACATGGACTTTATGTGCTTGAAGGTAAAGCGGTCTACAATCTAAACAATGATTGGGTTGAAGTCGAAGCTGGTGATTTTATATGGTTACGTGCGTTCTGTCCGCAGGCATGTTACACTGGTGGTCCTGGTCAATTCCGCTACCTTTTGTACAAAGACGTGAACCGTCACCCTGGTCTGTGAGTAAAGACTAACATCAGATACGCAAAACTAGCATAGCAGTAGTCGTGGCACACCACCCAATTCGGAGGTCAATGCGTCAGAAATGATGATTGCAGGCGAAACATTGGATACGAACATTGCCAGCACATGCTGGATGCCCGGCACAAAAACCTGTGCTAATGACAGTATTTAATTTGGATGGCGGATCTGTTCCGGCGTCCCAATTAAAAAATTTATTATTGTTATTGTTTTCTTGGCTGGTTTCTACGTTGAACCCGTCTCGTGCGGGCTTTGTTTATAGCGAAACGGTGAATGAACTATCGAACCAGTGTTCTTGAAGATTGTCACCCGGCCCGATGCGGTCGACGACCGCAAAGAGACCAGAAGTTTGAAGTGGTGCACAAACCCCGTGCCAGATATTGCGGTGATAATTAACCGCCTGACCGGGTATGGTAACAAATGCGCGTGGTGTGCCTGGTTTACCATCGTTGTCTAACGCCACAATTACTAGAAAAGGAGCTTGGGTCATCGGTATGAACGCTTGGCTACCGTCGGGATGACGCTCCATCATATCCAGCGTGTACGGAAAGCTGCGCGGTGTTGCATTAAAAAGACTAATGCCCGCCTGCCCGTCGCTAAAATCCATCACCGCACGGTCATGATACCGACCACACAAACCTTGATTGATGATTTTATCAGCCTCGCCCAAGCATTCCATTACATCACCAAATGGGGCAAAAACATCAGCTGCCAGAGTTTCAACTTTAATCTGATTCATTTAAAATAATCCATCAAACGAAACTCACCTATGCGTTCGACCTGTCGACAAGCTATTCCAAATTCAGCGTCAGTGTCATGATCAATGCGGATGTGGAACGCGGCCATAATGCTAGACTTTGTGTTATCACGCACTGCTATGATAAACGGAAAACCATGCTTTTCGACGTACTGCGTATTTAAGCTTTGGAACATCTCACGTTCGGCGTCAGTCAAGGAATCCAGCCCAGCGCCTGCCTGCTCTGACGTACTTTCAGCGGTTAGATTGTTCGTGGAAGCAAGCTTACCAGCCAAATCAGGGTGCGCCATCAAAACGCCAAGGCGCTCTTCGTGGCTGGCGGACCTAAATATCCGACAAAGCATAGAATGTACGCCAGTGGCCATATCGTGTGTCGGGCCAAGACCAAGCGCATAGGCGCGATCTGCAATCCATGCAGAATGTTCAAAAATACCACCAAATTCGCTGACAAAATCACCATGACTCATCTGTGACGGACGTTGCATCCGGATATGCGGGTTCTGCGCTGCCCAATGATCAGCGATAGTCTCGCGCGTAGCGAACCAAACCCCCTCGTGGCTGTTGGCGTAATGGATAAACTGCTGCAAAGCCTGCGCACGACCTGGTCGTCCGACCAGACGGCAATGCAAACCGAGCGACATCATCCGACCACCTTCAGCATATAAGACGTCAAAAGTCGCCTTGAGGTAATCAAAAAACTGTGTGCCCGAATTAAATCCCTGCGGCGTCGCAAAGCGCATATCATTACAATCAAGCGTATAAGGCACAATTAATTGATCGCACGTTCCAAATTCCAACCAATACGGTACATCATCAGCGTAACTGTCTGCAATATATTTAAAACCGCCCTCTTCAGCTGCTAAACGGATTGTATTTTCACTTGAGCGTCCAGTATACCAACCGCGCGGACGATATCCTACGACTTCTGTGTGCAGCCGCACAGCTTCTGCAATCTGAGCACGTTCTTGGTCAGCGGGCATATCTTTATGTTCGATCCACTTCAGACCGTGAGATGCAATCTCCCAAC
Organism: Octadecabacter sp.; assembly: GCA_028825445.1. Taxonomy (GTDB): domain Bacteria; phylum Pseudomonadota; class Alphaproteobacteria; order Rhodobacterales; family Rhodobacteraceae; genus Octadecabacter. The sequence continues at coordinate 3,407 of JAPKAD010000060.1, read as the reverse complement.
CGGCCCCAATCATGGCTTTGACCTGTTCGGGGGAACGCGCCAAAGCACTAGCCACACCGTAAACCGTAACCGGAAGTTGATTCAACATCCGGTACAAACGCCAAAATCCAGCACGTGCACCATATTCATAAATTGATTCCATATTCGGATGACGCTGATCAGGCCACGCCGCAGCGCCAACGATCTCGGACAAAAATGCCTCAGATGTGGGGTCGCCATGAAGAATGTTATTCTCCCCACCCTCTTCATAATTTAAGACGATTTGTACAGCGATGCGCGCACCTTTCGGCCAATTGGCTGCAGGCGGCATCGCACCATAGCCAGTTAGATCGCGAGGATATCCTGTAATATTAGTCATTTCAGTCCTATTTTTTGTTAACGAAACACTAACCTATAAACTCACAGTATATTTACTGGGGATTCTTGAAAGACTCTCTCATCAGCCGTGTTTGTCTTGCTACCATTTGTCCCACAGATAGGATGCTTAAAAAGGAGACCATACATGTCTGGATATTTGACCACCCACGTTCTCGATACTGCCCGTGGCATGCCCGCAAAAGGCATCAGAATCGCCTTGTATAAACTTGATAGCGACCGCACTTTGATAGCAGAAACCATTACGAATGATGATGGTCGCACCGACAGCCCAATCCTTAATGCAGGCGATTTTAAGACTGGAAAATACGAATTAGTTTTCTCTTGCGGCGATTATCTTGAAGCCAGCGATCAAGCCTACGGCGAAATAAAATTTCTGGATGAAATTCCGTTACGCTTTGGCATGAACGATGGATCTGCTCACTATCACGTCCCCCTGCTGCTCTCACCCTACGGATATTCAACCTATCGCGGCAGTTGAACGCTTTGTTGCGCAGCGTTCATCGAAGCTCCAATCCGCGTCGTCATATATTCCATGAATAGGCGCGTTTTGGGATCTTGACGGCGCCTATGCGTGTATAGACATGCCATCTGAATTGGCGTTGGTGGATTTTTTATTGCAACAGGTACCAGCCTGCCCGCGTTTAAATATTCTGCCACCTCGAACACTGGCTTTAATGCGATACCTTCTCCTGCTAAGGCCCAATCTGTCAACACATCGCCATCGTCGCATTCATACCGCCCCGCAACACGAAACCGCTGCGGTCCATCCAACGTTTGCAACCGCCACTGAAATTCTACCGCGCCCGGATATCGTAGGTTCAAGCAGTTGTGCGCGTCTTTTACCAACGCAGTGCCGTCGACTGGATTACCACATTCAGCAATGTATTTAGGCGCCGCCACCAGCACACGATCACAATTTACAATCGGTTTGATGCGCAGATTACTATCTGCTGGTTCACCTAAAAAGAAATAAATATCTAGACCTTCTGTTGTCAGATCAACAGTTCGATCCGTTAGCCGCAAACGAATATCAATCAGCGGATAGTCCCGCACGAACTCCGGCACCAAAGGCGCGATTAGACGCCGGCCTACGCCCAACGGGGCGGCTACATAAAGTGACCCCTTTGGATTATCAGTTATACCAGCCACATGGCCCTCAGCGGTATCAACTGCTTCCAACACGGCAATGGCACCAGTATAAAACGCACGACCCTGTTCGGTTGCCGTCAAGCTGCGCGTGGTGCGTTGGAACAGCCGAACATTCAGATGTTCTTCAAGCGAAGATATCCGAGACGATGTCACAGCAGGCGAAATACGTAAGTCACGCCCAGCAGCAGACATGCTTCCAAGCTCGTAAACCCTCACAAAAGTTCTGATGTTGTCAAGATAGGACATTGTTCTGCATTTCTTGAAAGAGAGACGTGTTACAGCTAAATAGCAAAATAAAGCTGCAAAGGATAGGTTGAACAAAATCGACAGCTATTAAATCGAGGAATCACCATGTTTGATGTAGTAATTATTTGGGAATGGTTTGCTTTTGCTGTGCGCTGGTTGCACGTTATCACCGCAATGGCGTGGATTGGGGCATCTTTCTATTTCATCGCGCTGGACCTGATGTTGCGTAAAGTCGATGATCTACCTGAAGGTGCATCTGGTGAAGAGTGGGAAGTCCACGGAGGGGGGTTTTACCACACAACTAAATACCTCGTGGCACCAGCGCGTCTGCCAGAACACCTAACATGGCATAAATGGCAAAGTTATTGGACATGGCTTTCCGGTGCCGCATTGTTGATGATTGTCTATTGGGTTGGCGGCGAATTGTACCTAATCGACGCAGCCAAGGCGGACCTTGCGTTGTGGCAAGGAATCACAATTTCGGCTCTTTCCTTGACTGTCGGCTGGATACTGTATGATTTTTTATGTAGCTCAAAACTGGGTAACAACCCGACAGCTCTGATGTTAATATTGTTTGTGATCCTTATAATTATGTCTTTTGGCTATAATCAGGTCTTCACAGGTCGCGCCGCAATGCTGCATCTTGGTGCATTTACTGCAACAATCATGACCGCCAACGTGTTTTTCATCATAATGCCAAACCAGCGCGTCGTGGTAAAAGACCTGCAAGAAGGCCGAGCGCCCGATCCAAAATATGGCAAGATCGCCAAGCTACGTAGCACGCACAACAATTACCTGACGCTGCCAGTGATCTTCCTAATGCTATCCAACCACTATCCACTTGCTTTTGCGACCGAGTATTCATGGGTTATCGCATCATTGGTCTTTTTGACCGGAGTTACGATCCGCCACTACTTCAATACAATGCATTCGACTGGCAAAGGACCGCACTGGACATGGGCTGTCACCGTGCTGCTATTTATCATCATCGCTTGGCTATCCACAGCAAACATGTGGAAAACTTATGAAGAAGCCGAAGCGCGCGGAATGACATCTTATGAAGAAAAGTTTGCCTCTGCAGACGGGTTTGATGACGCGCATGAAGTGGTCATGGGACGCTGTTCCATGTGTCATGCGCGAGAACCATCCTATTCAGACAACCTATTGTGGGCCCCTAAAGGCGTGTTGCTGGACACACCAGCCAGTATCGCTCGAAACGCTCGCGCGATCTACATCCAGTCTGGCGTCAGCCATGCAATGCCACCTGCAAACGTCACAGATATGTCTGAAAGCGATCGCGCTGCAATCGTGAGATGGTATCGAAACGCTGGAACATTTTAGGAATTTGTATTAATTTATGAAAATAATTCTCAACTTATTATAGTCCTTCCAGTGTTCTACAGAATTTCAACTGATTTTTAATTACAGGGTTCTGCAGATATGATTATGATAACGCTCGTCATATAAACGAGGATTGCCGCTTTAGTCGTTCAGTTATTACCCCCCCACATTTTCTGTCTATTTTAAAATCTTCACAACTTTCAATGTTACCGCGGATAAATTTGCCATATATCGTAATGCTAATTAGCTCACTGAACGCGTTATTGCCCTGTTTTCTCAATTTCAAAGGCTAG
>JAPKAD010000106.1 GCA_028825445.1 Octadecabacter sp. | reverse complement strand
TTGGTTTTCGCCTGACTTATGTAATCTTTGAACCGACCCGGTACAGCAGACCAGCGTTGATGAATTGCGCCCAGAGCCGCGTAACAATCCTTTTCAGTTTGGGTAATGACACGAAAACCGTAGATGTCGGACAAGCGTGAAAACCCCTGATCTTTTTCCTGCATCTTTCGCCAAATCGAATAGGGCTTTTTTGCTCGGCCATAAATATCTACGGCAAGGCTTGCCTTATCCATCTCATGTTCCATGTCGGTCTGGATTTTCTCAATCACGTCCCCAGTTTCACGTTGCAAAGTGATGAAACGGCGGATGATGGAATTGCGGCCTTCAGGGTTGAGAACACGAAACGCAAGATCTTCGAGTTCTTCACGCATCCATTGCATACCCATACGGCCTGCAAGTGGTGCATAAATATCCATAGTTTCACGAGCTTTCTGAGCCTGCTTAGCGTCGCGCATGGATTTTATCGTGCGCATGTTGTGCAATCGGTCAGCAAGCTTCACCAGCGTTACCCGCAAATCGCGTGAGGTGGCCATAAACAATTTACGGAAATTTTCAGCCTGCTTAGTTTCATAAGAGCTGAGCTGAAGATTTGTCAGCTTGGTGACGCCATCTACTAATTCAGCGATTTCCCGACCAAAACGGACCTCAACTTCGCTGTAAGTTGCCTTTGTATCTTCGATTGTGTCATGCAGCAGAGCTGTGATGATTGTTGCATCATCCATCTGCTGCTCAGCCAGAATTGCGGCAACAGCAAAGGGGTGAGCAAAATATGGCTCACCAGAGTGGCGAAACTGACCTTCGTGCATTTCACCACCAAAGGTAAAAGCATCTGTTATCAATTTCGCGTTCGTCTTTGGGTTGTAAGTGGAGACCAGCGCAATCAGATCGTCAGATGTGATCATGCTGGTCATGCCGTTTGGGCCACCTATAATAAGACCCTACTTTTGGCCTTGTGCTTCCATCAATGCGCGGAGTAATTTTTCTTCGGACAAATCGTCTTCTGCGGGCTTGTCTGCCTCAGACGAGCCACCACCCATAAGAAGTGCCATAGAATCTTCTTCGGGTTCATCTACTTCGATCTGGGTCTGGTTGGCTTCGATCATGCGTTCACGCAGATCGGAAGCCGTTTGGGTTTCCTCCGCGATCTCACGAAGTGACACAACAGGGTTTTTGTCATTGTCACGTGGAACCGTCAACGCACCACCAGCAGAGATTTCACGTGCCCGGTGTGCAGCAAGCATCACCAGCTCAAAACGGTTCGGAACCTTGTCAACGCAGTCTTCAACGGTTACGCGGGCCATGGGCTCTCCAATAAGTCAATAAATAGGATAGATAGAAAAGGCTTCCTATTCTCTTGACATGTATAAGACAACCCGATTCGAAAGTGTAGCTTCAAGGATCAAATGACCCTTATTTCAGCGCGTTCGGCTGCGGGCAAATGTTCGAGCATTTCAGTGACACTTTGATCAAGCAACGGGTGAACCCAATCGGGGGCTATATCGGCTAATGGCACCAGCACAAAAGCGCGGTCTTGCACGCGTGGGTGCGGTAAAATCAGTGTATCAGGTGTTTGGGTCTTTTGAATTTCTAACGTAAGTTCACGCCAGCGATCATGAGTCAACTTGTCAGGTAAAATATTGTCACCATGGGCGATAAGATCAAGATCAAGGGTTCGTTGCCCCCAACGTAAGAGGCGCTCTCGACCATAATTTGCCTCTATCTGGTGCAGAATTTCCAGAATATCTGCTGCGGGCAGCGCACTGCTGAAGAGGCAGGCTGCGTTGATAAAATCAGGGCCAGAACCCGCAGGAAAGCTGGGCGTTTGATAAATACTGCTTACACAAAATTGATTGAATCTTGCCTTTAATGCACCAATTGCTGCAAGCACAGTTGATTCGGGGCTACCAATATGTGAATATGCATTTCCACCGATTGCAACAAGCACGGTATCGAAAGATATGTTGTAAGTACGTTTCAACACAGTAAAATAACCCATCTAGTATACTTAAATTTAAAAAAATTTTCATATTTATTACATCGGGCCATCCCGTTTAAAAGGATTATTTTAATGTTTTACCGTGACGAAAAACTCGCTTTGTTTATTGACGGGTCTAATTTGTATACGGCAGCCAAATCCTTAGGCTTCGATATAGACTTCAAATTATTGCGCACTGAGTTTATGCGCCGTGGCAAGATGTTGCGTGCGTTTTATTATACTGCACTGCTTGAAAATGATGAATACTCACCCATACGCCCGCTAGTTGACTGGTTGAATTACAATGGCTTCACCATGGTCACTAAGCCTGCAAAAGAGTTCACAGACTCCATGGGGCGACGCAAGATCAAAGGTAATATGGACATTGAACTTGCCGTAGATGCCATGGAACTGGCCCCCCATGTGGATCACATTGTGATTTTTTCGGGTGATGGTGACTTTTGCCCACTAGTAAGTTCGCTACAACGCAAAGGTGTCCGGGTATCTGTTGTGTCAACAATTCGGAGCCAGCCGCCGATGATCGCAGATGAATTGCGCCGCCAGTGCGACAATTTTATCGAACTAGACGAACTTCGCAACGTCATTGGCCGCCCGACCCGTGAAGCACAGGGCGAGGCAAACGTACCCGTATCGGAATCTGAATTAGCCGATGAGTAATAATTCTGTGATTGGAGTTCAAATCGTACGCCCGTTTCACGTCGCAAGCACTAGACCATAGCGGCGTCGAAGCATACATTGTGAGGTAACGGAGTTTCCTCATGACAAAACCAAACCTTACTCTTTATCTAGCAGCTCCCCGCGGTTTTTGTGCCGGCGTCGATCGCGCTATAAAAATTGTTGAACTAGCTTTGGAAAAATGGGGCGCACCCGTCTACGTACGCCATGAGATTGTGCACAACAAATTCGTCGTTGATGAACTGCGCACCAAGGGTGCGATTTTTGTCGAAGAATTGGAAGACTGCCCCGACGATCGCCCAGTAATTTTTTCTGCCCACGGTGTCCCCAAAGCAGTACCAGCGAAAGCGGCGGCGCGCGAAATGATTTTTGTGGATGCCACCTGCCCACTAGTATCCAAAGTCCACATCGAAGCCCAACGCCACTCAGACAAAGGGTTGCAGATAATCATGATCGGACATGACGGCCATCCTGAAACCGTTGGTACAATGGGGCAATTACCCGAGGGGGAAGTGTTGTTAGTGGAAACAGTTGCTGACGTTGCAAGCGCGTGTGTACGCGACCCTGAGCAATTAGCCTTTGTTACACAGACGACCTTATCAGTCGATGATACAGCAGACATCGTCGCAGCATTGAATTTACGGTTCCCAATGATTGTTGGGCCGCATAAAGAAGATATTTGTTATGCTACTACAAATCGCCAAGAAGCAGTCAAGGCGATGGCACCATTGGCGGATGCAATGCTAGTTGTAGGTGCCCCCAATTCATCAAATTCGCAACGATTAGTCGAGGTTGGTCGCAAAGCGGGTTGCGACTACAGTCAATTAGTGATGCGCAGCGTGGACATTGATTGGCGCAGTTTGGACGGCATCAAAAGTATAGGCATCACCGCAGGAGCTTCAGCCCCTGAAATTTTGAT
>JAPKAD010000059.1 GCA_028825445.1 Octadecabacter sp. | reverse complement strand
GCTTAAACGAGCACTTGGGGCGGCACTAAAGCGCGACAGGTCCATGACACCTACAATCATTCAAAGGAACATAGGCGCTCCGGTCGGAGGCGCATGGCGAAGCAGTTGTTGGTTTTTTGGTGATGTAAAATTCATCCTTTTAGTTAATCCTTCGCCGCAAAATAACGAAGGTCGCAGCGTAGGTTCTGGCCAGGTAGTTTTCCGACACATCAAGTACGTCGTCTGATGACGCTCTCAGCTATCCATCACTGCAACCCAATGCACCTGCCTCTAGGCCAAAAGCGAGGTGGTGAATATGCCTTCTTTAGAGTTTAATCGCAACAAAATGTTCACAACCGTTGTATATTTCACGCGCCCTTACCACATATAAACATGACAAGGAGTAACACATGCGCTTAATTAATTTGCGCAGGCTGGCGCTGGTTGCCGGCCTGTTTTGTCCCACACTTAGCTTTGCTGAAGGCACCATGATTGAATTTTCAGTATCTGAACCCACCGGCTGGGATTACTTCAGCGATCAGGTTATGGGAGGCGTATCAGAAGGCAAGGTGGCATTCGAGACGATTAATAATCAGCCAGTCTTGCGATTGACTGGCAACGTTAGCACGGCCAACCGAGGCGGTTTTATTCAGGCCCGTACAGAGTTGGACGCGCCATTGTCTGACACAGCACAAGGTATCATTTTGACTGTGCGCGGCAACGCCCAACCCTACTACCTGCACCTCAGAACAAAGTGGACTGTATTGCCTTGGCAATTGTATCAGGCCAAATTTGAGACGTCTGAAACGTGGCAGGAGGTGCGCGTTCCTTTCGAGGCCTTCGCCCCTTACGGTAAACTTTTGCGCCAGTCCTTCAAGATTTCAGATGTGCGCAGTATTGCGGTTGTTGCCTTCGGTCGCGACCACAACGCAGATCTGTCTGTGCTAGCCATCGGGGTCTATTGAGATAAAGGAAATCACCTTTTTTTGAAGGCTGCAAAATGAGGGGGAGAAAAATTCTATCTTCGATGAGCTCATTTTCTTAGGTGCCTCGCAATATTTGTTGACAGTTTGGCCTGTTGATTGATGCTCTGTTTAAAACACTGCGCAGAGCATGAATGTCAGAAATGCGAAAGCTGCGCTGCAGAGTTGGTCGATTAGGTAAATGTTCGCAAAGGGCCGTAGTGACAGATGCTGCGCCATGCATATTTCTGCACAAATGTCGGAGAGCTGCTGTTAGCTGCAGGTGCGAACTAGATGGGGGATGCACTGGAAGCGGCCTCTCAGAAGGCAGCAAAAAACGCTGTGGTTCTGCACTGCGGCGGTCTGGTCAGAGCCCAAATTGCATGATGCTGCGGAGCGCACTAAAGGCAGCTTTCCCAAAATGTGCAGAGTGTTTCGTAACCTAACGCTCTAGGCCAGACCACTCAGAGGCTAGACCTCGCGGCGGAATATCCGCAAAATAAAGCCCAATGCCACACCGACCCCGATCGCGACGGTCAAATCGGCCAAAACCGTCAGAAGCAGAGTTAACATCAAAAGGAACACGTCGGATTTACGCTCCGCCGCATAGCTTCCCCACTTGTGTGGCTCGCTCATATCCCAGGCGGTCAAGATCAGCAGCCCCGCCAAGGCGGGCATAGCCATATATCCGACAAGCTTTGATGCCAAAAGCATGACGATCAGAATTGTCAGCGCATGTATCAATCCAGCCACCGGCGTTTTGCCACCGGCCCGGATGTTGGTCGCAGTGCGGGCAATCGCCCCTGTTGCAGGCATCCCGCCGAAAAGGGACGATCCGATATTTGCGAATCCCTGCGCCAAGAGCTCGGCATTTGGGCGATGCTTGCCATTGATCATCCGGTCGGCCACCATCGCAGACAGCAAGGATTCGACACCGGCAAGAAACGCGATGATCAACGCGGACGGCAGCAATTCAACGATTCTGTCGAAACCTATCTCAGGAATCGTGGGCCAAGGCAGGGTGTTTGGAAGATCACCGAACCGCGATTGGATTGTGTCAACCGGCAGATCGGCCAATGAGATGATCGCTGAGGTGGCGGCGACTGCAACGATTAGCCCAGGTAGTTTTGGCGCAGCGCGGCGAAACAGCACTATCAAGATCATAGTAGCAGAGCCGATCAGCACTGACTCTGCCGAAAAAGTGGGCCGCGTTGCCCAAAGCACTTTAATCTTTGCAATAAACTCCACTGGGACCACTTCAACTGTGAGCCCAAGTAGGTCTTTGATCTGGCTTGTCGCGATGATGATAGCGATCCCGATTGTGAAGCCATTTATGACAGCTTCTGGTATCAGTCGAATAAGGTTACCCGCTCGAAAATATCCTGCAACAAGCAAAATGAGACCTGCCATGAATGTGGCCAAAACCAATCCGTCATAACCATGTTCAGCAATCACTCCAAAGACAACGACAATGAAGGCACCAGTCGGGCCGCCAATCTGCACTCGACTGCCCCCAAAGAGTGATATCAGAAAGCCAGCAACAATGGCTGTTATGAGGCCTTTTGAAGGATCAGCTCCGGAAGCAATGGCAATAGCAAGACTAAGCGGCAAGGCAACCATGGCAACCGTCACGCCCGCTATTGCGTCTTGAACCAATAGCGCCCTTGTGTAGCTGGGTAAGATTGTGAGGATTTTAGGTTTCATAAACAGACGCTAGGTCGTTGGTGGTTCATTGTCATCGTCAAAGCTGACAAACGAATTTGTGAAGCAAACCGCAGCAAAGTCCTGCACATTGACGATGAAGCCTCGAAAATGCTGCGAGATGCACGGATGGCAGGTCTGGTGAAGCTGCGGCGCGGCATTGGACACATCGGTGAGTGGCGGCTTTGGGCCGTTAGTCACAAATGCTGCATTATGCACATTTCGACTTGTAGGGCGTATTTTGTTAAAAATTTTCTTGATGATCACGGATCTGGTACGTGTCGTTCTTCAAAATGACAGCAACGTTAAAGCAAGCACTGACATACTCATATCTGGAATGATAGGCATCGCACTTTGTCTCAATACGATCCGTGACTACCCTTGGGCTGACGCGACCGTAATGACTGACAGATTGCTAAAGAGCACCATCGCCCCGGCCAACTTCATTCTCTGAAATTAGCATCTACGCAGTTCCTCTGCCAGAAAATCGTAAACCATGCGGATGCGGCGGTTGGTTGTGAGTTCTCGGTGTGAGACAAGCCATATTGGGAAAACGAGGGGTTCGAGGTCGGGCAAAACACGGCGTACGACTGGGTCCGCGTCGCCGATGTAGGCGTCGAGAACTCCAATGGCCGCGCCTTGGCGAACAAGTTCCCACATCACCAAATAATTTTCGGTCAGAAGCGGGAAGTTCGCCTCCGTCAGGCCAAGCCCCAACGTGTTTAACCCTTTTAGCATCATTCCACTATGATCCATATTTATGAATTCAGCGCAGCGCAGATCATAGGGTTTCGTTGGGTTGCCAATCTTCGCAATGTAATCGGGTGTCGCATATAAGACCGCATCGGCATCTCCAATCTTTTTGGCGATGAGATCAGGTTCTGTGGGCCGGAAGTTGCGGATCGCTATATCGGCCTCGCGGCGGCGTAGGTCGCTGGCATGATTGGCGACGACGATTTCAACTTGAATGCCCGGTTCCAGGATGCGCAGTTTGGCGATGATCGGGGGCAACAACACAGCTGCATATGTCTCACTTGCTGAGATGCAGATTGTCCCCTCCAGCGCCTGTGACTGGCCAAGCGCCGTCATCGAAACGCGACCTGCGGCTTCTCCCATAGAGCGAACATGCTCAAGCAGTTCCAAACCACTTGGAGTGAGTGTGAGGCCACGACCAACACGTTCAAACAGAACGATACCCAATTCCTGCTCTAAACCATCAACCTGACGGCCAAGGGTTGGTTGCGCCATCCCTAAGGCGCGCGCGGCGGCTGACAGAGATCCTTCCTCAGCGGTGACCAAGAAAGCCCGCGCTTTGTTCCAGTCAAATTTTACCGAGCGCCAATCCATGCAAATACGCATATCAAATCACAGGATTTGGTCAATTCGCATAAGCGGACAAACGCAATACACCAGAGCCAACATCATTACGGCAACACACGTCACCCGGCCTTGTCCTATGAAAGGAAACACTATGTCGAAGGATATTCAAAACACATTGAACCTGAAGGATGCTCGCATCGCGGGGGCCCTTTACCTCACCATCGCAGTCTGCGGTGGTTTCAGCATCGGCTATGTTCCGTCGCAGATTGTCATGGCTGGAGATGCCTCATCCACAGCCGCCAATCTGATAGACCAGCTAGGGCTGTTCCGACTGGGTGTGCTCGCAGATAGCGCAGTCATCCTGCTTGAGATCGCAATCACGGTCATCCTGTATCAGATGTTTCGGACAACCAGCCCCCGGCTTTCGCTGATAGCCATGGTCTCCCGTTTGGGAATGATCGTCGTGATGGGGATCAACCTGCTGCTTTGGGTGATGCCTTACGTATTGCTGATCCAACCGATGGGGCTGAACCCAACTGACACTCAAGCCTTTGCTCAAATCTTCTTCGAGGCCCATGCACTTGGCATCTATGTCTGGCAGCTGTTCTTCGGGGCACATCTACTCGCTCTCGGTTGGAGCATCTTGCGATCCAAACTGGTGCCACACGTGCTTGGGTGGGGCTTATTTATTGGAGCCTTTGGCTATTTAATCCAAGGCCTTGTTAAACTGACGTTCACCGATGTCGCCACATTGGACATTGCCATCATCGGATTGCTCACAATTGTGATGCTCTCGGAGCTTGGCTTTGGCCGCTGGCTGTTCATCCGCGGCCTGCGCAGTAATACTGCCCAACCCATTTCCACACCCAAAACAGTTTAAGGAATTTTTGATATGTATGCCTATACTTATAACGAATACGGCAGCCCCGATGTATTGAACTGCGTCGAACTGCCCACCCCAACACCCAAAGCAAAAGAAATGCTGATCCGAATTTGCGCCACCACCGTCAGCGCAGGAGATTGGCGGGCACGCAGCCTTACTGTGCCTGCTGGCATGGGCCTGATTGCGCGGCTTGTCTTTGGTTTCAATCGCCCCCGCAAACCAGTTCTTGGAACGGAACTGTCAGGGATCATTGAAAGCGTTGGCGTCGATGTAACGACGTTCCAGCCCGGTGATGAAGTCATCGGCTTCCCCGGTGCAGGGTTTGGTGCGCACGCCGAGTACATCACAATGCCTGCGAATGGAAAGATCGTCCGCAAACCAGAGAACCTGACCTTCGAAGAGGCTGCGGCAACCCCATTTGGGGCCACGACTGCTTACGATTTCTTGATTAACAAAGGCAAATTACGCGCAGGCGAGAGGGTGTTAATCAACGGCGCTTCAGGGTCGGTTGGATCGGCTTGCGTACAAATCGCTAAACATTTTGGGGCCGAGGTAACTGGCGTTTGCAGTGCGTCGAACGCCGATCTGGTTTGCAATATCGGGGGTGACCTTGTCATTGATTACAACGCCGTGGACTTTACCAAAGAAGGTCCGAAATACGACATGGTCGTGGACACTGTTGGAACGGTACCATGGTCGCGGGTGCGACATGCGCTGGCGCCAAAAGGGCGCATGTTGCTGATCGCTGGGGAGACATCAGACATGATATTGGGTGGGTTAAAGGCGCGGCTACGCGGCCAGCGCCTGATAGGCGGTGTCGCTTCAGAATCTGTCGATATTCTGCGCAAAGTCGTTGATCTGGCAGCACGCGGTAACTTTCGTCCCGTCATCGACCAAAGTTTTGATTTTTCCCAAATGATTACCGCGCATGCACTCGTAGATACCGGGCACAAAAAAGGCAACGTCGTCGTAACGGTCGACCCGAACAGCAAATCGAAGCTGGGCGCTAACGAAGCCCCCCAATAGGCGGAAAAAGCGTATGTCTGACAGTCTCAGGTTCCTGATAGTGCATTCGAGTAAATCTACAATATCATTTTAATACAGCATGTTCGATCAATGCGAGTGCAATGCTTTTCACCTTGAGCTAGATTGACTGAAAGCTGGCCTTCACCGCTCAATGCTGAAGGTCGGTTTCGTCCGTTGACTGACGTTTCAGCTCTAAAAATGCTGCGCCCTGCATGAATGGCAGCAATACGAAAGCTGCGGCGCTGCAAATTGCGGTGGAACCGAAGGCAGCGATGGGCCGTTCGCGACAGCCATCAGTTCGGGCCGTTTGTGACAAATGCTGCGTTGCGCACATATCGACATGAAGGACGGAAAGTGGCCCCTCACTGCGGTCTCTACCGATGGCCGCTGTGCGGGACAAAGCGACCGGACACCAACGGTGACCAAATGATCGCTCTCGCGCAAAAAACGAAAAAACTGTTCAGATCCAAAGATTTCGTGTTGGAGCGAAATCTTTGGATCAGATCGGACCGACGATAGCCACAAGCGGCGCAAATTTTGCTGATGACAATTTATGGCAACTGTCGAAGGCTTCGCATTGCAGGCAATCCTCCCACTCTTTCGTACCCACATTTGGTGTGCGTTTTGGCCTGGCCAACCCACGTGGTGCGGTATCATATCCAAAGACTTTGCCAGTCACCGTGCCGTTGTCCGCGCTGCCACCTAAGGTCTCGGGAAACATCGTTCCATAACAGGATTTTTGGGTCACCTCTGACTGTCCTCCAATTTTGAGCCCGCCTTATTTCTTGCGCGTCAGGGTGCAAAACGCGCTCTTGTGCGATTGGCAAATGCAACCAGTGTCAACATGACAGGCACCTCGACCAGCACCCCCACAACGGTTGCGAGAGCAGCACCGGAGTTCAACCCGAATAGGCTGATCGCGACGGCTACCGCCAGTTCAAAGAAATTCGACGTCCCAATTAAGGCGCAGGGGGCGGCAATGCGGTGCGGCACTTTCAGGGCAAACGCAGCTGCGTAAGCGATTGCAAAGATACTATAGCTTTGCAGAATGATCGGCACAGCGATCAATACGATGATGAACGGTTTGGACAGGATCACTTGGCCTTGAAGGCCAAAAAGGATCATGACCGTGACGATCAAACCCACAACTGAATAGGGCTTTACACGTTCCTGAAACGTCTCAATCGCTGCCTCTGACCCAAGGTGCTGACGTGTGACCAGACCTCCGGCAAGAGGCAGCGCGATGAACAGCAAGACTGACAGGACCAAGGTGGACCAAGGGACGGTGATGTCTGTCACACCCAGTAGAAAGGCCACAATGGGCGCAAAAGCGATGACCATGATTAGATCATTCACCGACACCTGCAACAGGGTATAGGTCTCGTCCCCGCGCGTCAGTTGTGACCAGACAAACACCATCGCCGTGCAGGGTGCCGCGCCCAGCAGGATCAAACCGGCGATGTATTGCATCGCATCTTCAGGTGGAATCCATGGCGCAAAAACATACTGGAAGAACAGCACGGCCAATGCCGCCATCGTAAAGGGTTTAATCAACCAGTTCACGACAAGGGTGATCATCAATCCGCGCGGCTGTTTCGCCACGTCTTTGAGCGATCTGGGATCAACGCCAACCATCATCGGATAAACCATTGCCCAGATCAGAACAGCGACAACCAGATTGACGCTCGCCACTTCTGCCGCTGCAATTGCATTGATCAAACCGGGAGCAACATTGCCCATAAGGATGCCAGCCCCCATTGCCAATGCGATCCACAGGGAGAGGTACTTTTCAAAAATATTCATGTGGCAACTTTATTATATTTTGGGGCTTTAAGTTGCGAGGTTCCCAACCAGCTGAGACCAATCATGACTGCGGCGGTGCCGAGGCACAGTGTTAGCCCGCCGATCTGGTAGGTGAAGCCAGACAAAATTGTGCCAACCAAGCGGCCCGCAGCATTGGCCATGTAGTAAAATCCGACATCCATCGTGACCCGTTTTGTATCCGTAAAGCTGAGGATCAGAAACGAGTGTAGTGCTGAGTTCACTGCAAAGATGCCGCCGAAAAACACGAGACCCAGCACAATCGTTGTTGTCAGCATATTAGACGGTTCAGGGACCAGCCAGACCAGACCGGCGAGGAGAACAGGCACAATGATCAGCAGACCAATCCATCGGTTTGCTAGTGCCAAGATTTGCGCATCTGTCAGTGACGCCGCCTTCAGGATGCGCGGTGCCGAACCTTGCACAATTCCATAGAGGATCGTCCAGACGGCCATGAACGTCCCGATCATGAAGAAGGCGTTGCGATTGCCCTCGGTGCTGCCGTCCGACAGTACAGCGTAGAAATAGATTGGGATGCCAACTACGAACCAGACGTCCCGCGCTCCAATGAGGAACAGCCGTGCAGCACTGAGCCAGTTGATGTTGGGGTTCTTAGAAAACATTTCGGAAAATTTCGCGTCTTTGCGACCCACTGGCAGGCCCGATGGCATACCGATCACAACACCGATCAGGATGATTAAGAGGATCGTCGCCATTGTAAGAACAGATGGCACGAACCCGAAGACGGCCAGCAAGACTGCACCCAATAGAAAGCCGCTGCCTTTCACTGCGTTCTTTGATCCTGTCAAAATAGCAACCCAGCGGAACAGCCCCCCGCCCGTCGTGGGGGCAAGGATTTTTACAGCACTTTTGGAACTCATCTTGGCCAAATCCTTGGCCACGCCAGACAGGCCCTGTACGAGCATGACGAACACAACAGAGGTGGTGATGCTCCAGCCTGGATCAAGCTGGGTCAACGCCAAAAGCGCCACAACCTGCAAGGACAAACCTGCATAAAGCGTCGATGTTAGGCCAAACCGTGCCGCGATCCACCCTGCGGACAGGTTGGTGATAACGCCCGCAATTTCATAGAGCACAAACAGATAGGCCAGTTGCACCGGCGAAAAGCCGAGCGTGTGAAAGTGCAGCAGAACAAGCATCCGCAGCGCCCCGTCGGTCAGCATGAACGCCCAATACGCTGCTGTCACTGTGATGTAGGCGGCAAATCCTGCTGGACGTGTCACAGCTTTCCGCCCACCATTAGAGCCACATCAACCAAGCGATACGCATAGCCATATTCGTTGTCATACCACGCGTAGACTTTGAGCTGGGTGCCGTTCACGACCATCGTTGATGGTGCATCAATGATGCCGCTGCGTTGATCATTGGTATAGTCCGATGAGACCAAGGGGCGGGTTTCATAACCAAGGATACCTTTCAGCGGCCCTTCAGCGGCAGCTTTGAACAATCTGTTCACCTCTTCCACAGTCGTTTCACGGGTCATCTCAAACACGCAATCCGTGATGGACGCGTTCAAAAGCGGCACCCGCACTGCATGGCCGTTCAACTTGCCCTTCAGTTCGGGATAAATTAGCGTGATTGCCGTAGCTGATCCCGTAGTGGTCGGGATTAGGTTTGTCAGCGCAGACCGCGCACGGCGCAGATCCTTTGCGGGGCGGTCCACAATTGTCTGCGTGTTGGTCACATCGTGGATCGTCGTGATCGAGCCGTGCTTGATGCCTATCCCTTCCAGCAGAACCTTGACCACTGGCGCAAGGCAGTTGGTCGTGCAGCTTGCCGCCGTCACAATCTGGTGGGCGTCTGCGTCGTAAATGTCATCGTTTACGCCATAAACGATATTGGCCGTTGGCCCGTCTTTGACCGGCGCAGAAACGACGACCTTTTTAACACCCACCGCAAAATATGGGGCCAGCTTAGCCTCTGTCTTGAACGCGCCTGTGCAATCAATGACCACATCCACACCGTCGAGTGGCAGGTCTTCTAAATTGCGGATGCTGGTGACTGGGATGCGGGTGCCGTCAATGCTGATCGACCCCTCGTCAACCTCAAACGTAGCAGGCCAGCGCCCATGGACGGAGTCAAACTCCAACAGATGCGCGTACATCGTGGGGTCGCCAACCGCGTCATTGATAAAAGCGATCTTTGCGCCGCGCTCCAAAAGTGGGCGGAGGGCAAGTTTACCGATGCGGCCAAGGCCGTTGAGAGCGTATGTGGTCATAACTGATTATTCCTCTTTGGCTGTTTCGTTGCCGATATCATCGACATGTTGTTGAAGTGATCCACGGTCCAAATTTTCGAATGACAATTCGGAGAATGCCATGATCCGGTTGTGTAGCGCCCCGTAAGTCTGGTGGAAGGCGAGCCGCTTTTCTGCGTTGGTTCCTGTCGCTTTCACAGGGTCCGGAATACCCCAATGGCCAGAGACGGGCTGACCCGGCCAGGTGGGGCATTCTTCGTTGGCGGCGCGGTCACAAACGGTAAAGATAAAATCCATACGTGGAGCGTCGGCACCTTGGAACTCCATGATGTTCTTGGACCGTAAAAGTGACACGTCATGTCCCTTCGATGTGAGCATTTCGACGGCAAAAGGGTTCAGCTCCGAGCGGTGCGCTGTGCCCGCCGAATAGGCTACGAACTTATCGCGCAAAATCGTCTCAGCAATAATCGAGCGGGCAGAGTTTCCGGTGCAAACAAAGAGGACGTTAAATTTCTTGTCAGTTTTGGAAGAAATGCTCGTGAGAAGATCAGAAAATTGCGGCGGGCAAAGGTCTGCTCGACCGCGACAACAATCGACAAACAGACCCGTGACAACCTCACGGGCAGCGTCGAGATTGACAGCATAAAGCATGCGCGTTCCGTCTCGGCGTTGCGAGATGAGGCCTGCTTGGGTCAGGGCTGACAGATAGACTGATGCGGTGCTGGCTTTGAGTTGCAATGCTTCGGTAATCTCGCCTGCGGGCAACTCATCTGGACAGCGACGCATGAGAAGTCGGAACACAGCCATCCGTTGCGGATGGCTGAGAATAGCAAGTCGATCAGTGAGCATTAATTCCATATTCCATGGATATTAGAAATACTAAACATAAGTCAACGTAAATATTGCGTTAGAACTTCAGGGTTTTAAAAAAATTTGAGAGCCATCATACTGACTGGCTCTTACCTCGCCTCAAACAGCGTCTCCAGAATAGGACAATTTGGGACATCGCCTTGGCTGCACTCTGCTGCCATACCCACAAGGGCCTTTTCCAACTTGCGCAGCCCTTTGATCTTTTCACGGACAGAAGCCAAGTGCCCGATGGTTAATCCATGCACCTCGCCGCACGTGAAGTCCTGCCGGTCCACCATTTCAAGCAATGCCCGGATTTCATTAATGCTGAACCCAAGTTCTCGCGATGTCTTGATGAATGACAACCGTTTAAGCTCGTCGTGATTGTACTGGCGGTTGCCGCCCGCAGTACGATCCGGCTGCGGCATGATTTTGATGCGCTCGTAGTAGCGGATCGTTTCAATATTCACGCCAGTGTGCTTGGACATTTCGCCAATCGGATACCCTCGCGTGTTTGTGAAGTCGGACATCAAAAAAACCTCTTGCTTCTGTAGTAGCTACAGACCCCATCCTACATCAAGAAGCTTAAATTGCGAGTGCTTGCATGACTGATCCCATAGACGTTGACATAAACCAGATCGACACTGACAGCAGAAAGGCGCGCATAACAGCAGCGGGTGGCATTCTTGGCGCTCTTGCAGCTTCAACGTGCTGCATCGTTCCATTGATCTTATTTAGCCTGGGTGTATCCGGTGCATGGATCGGCAATCTGACGGCCCTCGAACCCTACAAGCCAATCTTTATTGTGATTACGTTGGGATTTCTCGGCTATGGCTACTGGATGGTTTATCGCAAGCCCAAGGCATGCGCAGTGGACGATACTTGTGCACGACCCCTTCCAAACCGGTTGGTTAAATCCGCGCTTTGGGCATCAACACTTCTTATCGTGATCGCGCTGTTCTGGAGCTGGATCGCGCCAGTCGCCGCTCCCATTTTTCTTGGTTTGTGAAAGGACTTATAATGAAACTTCATACTTACGTATTGGCCCTAATTGGTTTTATCGCTACCACCCCTGCCTTTGCGGCAGAGCAGACAGTGACGTTCTCAGTTCCCAGCCTGACCTGCGCAAGCTGCCCCTTTATCGTTGAGGCCGCAATGGGCGGCGTCGATGGTGTGGTAACAGTGACCGCTAATGCAGACACCCAAACGGCGCGGGTTATCTTTGATGACGCCATTGCCAGCGCAGAAGATATAGCGCTCGCCTCCACGTCTGTGGGTTATGAAGCCAAGCTTGTCTCCGATGACAGTAATTCCTGAGCCGCATATGAAAGATAGCTCAACAGGAGGTTTACTGGCCTTCATCGTCGTCGCACCAATCGTAGTGATCTGCTGTGCAGGAAAGGCGGCTCTGATCGGAGCCTTGCTCTTTGGCACGACTGGGTTCCTGACTGGTGCCAATCTGCTGACCATTGCCCTCGTGGCCACGATTGGCGGCATCATGCTTCTAGCCACACGCAGCTTTATGCGAGTGCGCAGACATAATCACCAAATTGAAAGGAACGATCAGAATGTACGACAGACTTCTTAAAGTTAGCATTGTCGGCACGGTGATAGCCGCACTGTGCTGCTTCACACCAGTTTTGGTCGTGCTGTTCGGCGTTGTCGGACTGTCGGTTGTCGTTGGTTACCTCGACTACGTTTTGCTTCCAGCCCTGGGAATGTTCGTTTTACTAACAGCATATGCGCTCTGGCGAAAATACAGCCAAGCCCGCAGTTAATCAGACAATAAACAAAGGATAAAACATGATGATGACTTCTTTAGGCGGTGATTTTTGCTCAGTATTTGGACTGGCTACAGGCCTCATGATGATGGCTCTGCCAATAATTGTAGTCGCAGCGATTTTATATTTAATCATTGCTCGCACACAAAAATCTACTCAATAAGGAGTTCATAAATGAATGATACCAACGACGTTAGTAATCCGGAAGGGTACTTTGACCTCGCTGTTATTGGGGCTGGCTCTGCTGGGTTTTCGGCAGCAATTACTGCAGCCGAAGACGG
>JAPKAD010000016.1 GCA_028825445.1 Octadecabacter sp. | reverse complement strand
AGTCTGTCCGGTGAAAAAGGAAGCACGACATCAGCCCGATTTGTGCAACAAGGCCGTTCAAACACCAATATGGTCGATCAAATGCGGTCCAGATGCGCCGTTAGAATTGATCGCCCTAGCCACGCAGTGAAATTTTAACGTGTCCTCACTCACTGATTAAATCAGCTTTACGGCCCCCTTCCCATCTTCGCCCAGCCAAAGTGCCCAATCATCAGGCTCAAGGATTACGGGAATACGGGAATACGGCAGTGAATTTTGCTCATTGCATCATTTGCTTTGATAGTAACCATGGCCAACGTAGCGCCCACAACACCCTTATGGTCACACCAGTCCTGCCATATTGCACTTAATGCAATTGGAGCAACATAACTATGTTGAATGAACCACGGTAATGTTGTTCCATTTTGCCTTAGTCCATTCATAAAACACTGACGCAGGAATGATGCAGCGTTGGATCCTGCATGCTGCCTTAAATGCGGGCTTTTCTGCAATCGTTTTGACTCGCACGTTGATCAGAAATGGACCACAATTCTCCATTTTATACCAATGTGGAATAACCCCCCCGAGCATCGGGCAATACTGCCGCCTGTAATCTGTACTGATAATCACCACGACCTGATCAGTCAGACACACATTGCAATTAGGCACGTCGGGCAAATCGTTCGTGGGTGCGGCTGCAAACATCTCAGACATCACATTATGGGGAAGCGTAATGGCCATACGTCCGCACGTCTCTCAATCTGTCATCATTTATGAAACGCCCTGCGTGCAAGGTCCATCTTGGCATCCATCTGCAACTTATCTTTCTGGATGCCTACCCGTTTTGTGCGGTCTGTAGCATTAGCCAGATCGCTGTGGAGCCGTTCAAACTCATGCAAATGCGTTACTAATTTCAACATAGCACCATTGTTGCACATCAGACAATTTCGCAGTGCATTTTTCAGGATCAACACGTGACGGAAGCGATTTACAAGGAGCTTCAAATGCGAAGTCCTTTTGAATAGTGCAAATTCGGGCATCTATAAAAAACTTCGAAAAGTCGGAACCTAACAATTATATTAGCCAAGACGTCTTAAAGGAATAAAGAAAATCCTGGCATGATCTCTCACAGCAGGATTAACAACGTGAGGGGTTTCGACACATTACTTCATGTTAATACGACCATCCGTATAGGGCTGATAAGGTGCATTTTCACTGATATATTCCGCAGTAACGTCGGCCAGATCAGGACCAAAATCGTAGGTGTTTTCAGCATCCGTAAACATGCCAAACCCATCACCACCGTTGCGCACAAAGTTGTTGGATACAGCATTATAAGTCTTACCCAAGTCCAGTGCTTCGCCCCCGATCATCACCTCAGAAACGCGATTGCCAGTTTCCATAGACAGATCAACCGTCATAGTCATGCCAGAAATCTGTAAGAACCGACCAGCGCCATCTTCATGCTGAGATACCCCATTTTCGAGTGCCTCCATCAAAATATCGCCTGTAATCTGAAATGTGGAAAGCGTATTCTGGAACGGCAGCACTTTCAAGACTTCGCCCATTGTCACTTCGCCCACATCAATATCTGCACGGATACCACCAGAGTTTTGCAAAGCAATATCGATGCCCTGATCAACAACTCGTGAAAGCATCGCATCAGCAATTAGGTTGCCCATGTCACATTCCATCTGGCGACATACCGCGCGGTCACCCGTCAGCATACCGGTAGTTTCAGCTACAATACGATTGCGGATTTCATCCAATGGCAGCGCTAGCTCAGCGATGCGTTCTTTGGCTGTTGCATCTTCCGAAACGGTGCCATCGATAATAATCGGCGCGCCAGAAGCTTCAGTGATCATGCCGTCATCATCAAACGTGATATTTAATTCGCCAAGAAATTTACCATAGGCATAAGCCTGCACAATGGCTGTGTCGCCGACCATCGTCGGATAGGTGCCCGCTGCACCGTCCATGTCGCCAAGAAGCGTATTGGAGTGTCCACCGACAATAACGTCAACGCCTGTCGTTGCTTCAGCAATAGCAAGATCAGTGCGGTAACCCGAATGGGACAGAACTATAATTTTATTAACTCCTTCTGCCATCAATCGATCAACTTCAATCTGCACAGCGCCCACAGGATTAGTGAAAATGACGTTAGAACCAGGAGAAGCGAGTTCATCGGTGTTCTGCGGAGTTAGACCGATCAGGCCAATGCGTTCGCCGCTACGTTCGATAATGGTAGATTTTTCAATCACGTCAGACAACAAAACCTCTTCAGAAATATTAGCATTCGACATCAGCACAGGAAAATTTACAGTATTAACGAAGCCACGCAAAATTTCAGGACCATCATCAAATTCGTGGTTGCCAACAGTCATGCCGTCATAGCCTAGCTGGTTCATAAATTCAGCCGCCATAGTACCCTTATAATAGGTATAAAAAAGCGTGCCTTGAAACTGGTCACCTCCATCTACGAGAATCGAATTGTCGGACCGCGCACGAGCGTCAGCAACTGCCGTGATCAAACGGGCCGTGCCACCAAAACATTTACCAGCATCGTTGTCTTCAGTAGAACAGCCAGAATCGTATTTGCTAATCGGTTCAAACCGCGCGTGAAAGTCATTGGTATGTAGGATTGTTAGTGAATAATCTGCGTTAACTGCACCAGCGATCATCGTGATCGCAGCTGCTGTTATAAGTAATCGTACAAGCATATTAGTCCCCATTTGGTTTGTAACAGCAATCTGAACAAATCTTGCGCTAAGTCGGATCTCTGAGTCAAAGATAAGCAGCAGGGACAACATAAAACGGGAATGTTACAGGGCCATGACGTTTTCGAAACACTTGACGTTTGTCAATTGTCACGCCACTTCGGACAAATGTTAATATATAAAATACTTACTGCTGGACAATTGACCACTTTAAACTCAACAGGCTGCTTTGATGGAGCAGAAATTGATTTGGCGGACGGTTATTTGCACACCTCCACCGCAGCCCAGTTGCAAGAGACTGCTGATAAACATTTTAATGGCATCGAGGACTTGATGCTAATCGCCCTTGATACGGCGACATACGGAAGCGATCTGATCTGGGAGGCGTCACGCGGCGGACAAGATTTTCCCCATATCTACGGGCGGCCTCTGTTGCAATCAGAGCTTGTTTGGGCGCGTCCAATAGCGTTGATTGACGGACGCCACGTTCTTGATCTGACATGAATATATTTGAAGGGATCGGATTGCGCGTCTTGAGGAGAATAGATCCCGAACGCGCCCATGGACTGGCATTAAAAGCGCTGAACACAGGGTTTGGTCCACGATCTGGGCCAGTCACCTCTAATCGATTGCGATGTACTATTGCCGGGTTGCAACTACCAAACCCAGTAGGATTAGCGGCTGGATTTGACAAAAACGCCGAAAGCCTCAAAGCTTTAGGGCGTACTGGCTTTGGATTCTTGGAGGTTGGGGCCGCGACGCCGTTGCCGCAGGAAGGCAACTCGCGCCCACGCCTTTATCGTCTGACCGAGGATAAAGCAGCGATCAACCGATTTGGATTCAACAATCAAGGAATGGTTGCGATTGACAAGCGTTTAGCAGCCCGTCCAGCAGACAGTATCGTTGGGCTAAACCTTGGGGCGAATAAAACTAGCTATGACCGCGCGGCAGATTTTGCATCTGTGTTAGCACATTGTGGCACAAATGTTGACTTTGCGACAGTAAATGTGTCATCTCCCAATACTAAAAACTTGCGCGATTTACAGGGCAAGGATGCATTGGCGGCGCTGTTGGGCGGGGTCATGGCAGCCAACGTAGCAGGCATACCCGTATTCTTAAAGATTGCGCCTGACTTAAGCGATGCAAATTTAGCAGATGTAGTGCAGGTCGCGCACACAACTGGCGTAGCAGCTATCATCGCCACAAACACGACATTGTCGCGCGATGGGTTAATTAGTGAACATAAGAGCGAGCCTGGCGGGTTATCTGGCCAGCCGTTGTTCGAAAGATCTACACGAGTCTTAGCAAAACTATCCAGCTTAACAGATTTACCATTGATCGGCGTTGGCGGCGTTGGATCAGCAGCGCAAGCCTATGAAAAAATTCGCGCGGGGGCTTCAGCTGTGCAGCTTTATACTGCCCTGGTTTATGGCGGCATTTCACTTGCGTCTGATATTGCCCGGGAATTGCACGATTTGTTGGCGCGCGACGGATTTGCAAACGTTGCAGACGCAATTGGAACTGGGCGAGCGGATTGGCTATAGTGCCAACCCACTTCTACATTTGGCGCAAATCGCGGTGGGATTAAATTTAATATATGCACCAAGCGAGGCTGAAATGGTTGTGATGAAAAATGCAATTAGCATCATCTCCACCGCAATGTTGCGCAAGGGTGAAAAGTGTTTCCTAATGTAGGTTTGGACAGCTGCCAGAGCAGCTTTGAATGACGCCTAGGCGCTCATTAGGGGCGCTGTCCTCTACCTGGCGATTTCCCTATGGGTATTTCAAAAGCGATGACAGAGCGTTCTAGTGCAGGGTATTTCCATGCCAGTGTTGCACCACGTGCCGCAAAACTGATTAGAAGTGCGATCCAGAGGCCATGATTTGCGGTAATTGGCATCAATGTAAGCACAAAAGTAAAATAAATTGTGGTGGAAATTAACATCATATTACGCATGTCGCGGGTGCGGGTTGCACCGATAAAAATACCATCCAGCATAAAGGGTGCTACAGAGACTAGTGGCATGAGTATCGTATAAATCAGGTAGTCTCGTGCAGCAATGCGCACATCGGGTGCAGTGGTTATTGCGTCAATGAGTACACCACCAAACAATGCGAACGTTAAGGTGAGGACAACGCCTGTGCCAAAGCACCAAATTGACACCATTAGAGCAGCGCGTCGAAGAGTGGCGCGGAGGCGTGCGCCCAGCGCTTGACCCACAAGAGTTTCAGCAGCAAAGGCGAAAGCATCCATCACATATGCGGTTACGGATAAAAATTGCAGTAAGATATGGTTCGCTGCGAGCCGAGTATCACCGTAAATTGCGCCAAAAAATAAAAATGACATGAAAATCGATTGCAACAGGAGAGAGCGGATCAGGATGTCGACATTCACCGCAGCGAAACGTTTGAGTTTAACTGGATCCAGCAGGCGCGCGCGATTGGCCCACAGGCCGGTGACAAACACAGCACGACAATACCACAGACCAAGGCCACAACCAGAAATTTCAGCGATGACCGTTGCAAACGCGACGCCTTGAATACCCCAGCCTAAAACAAGAACGAACAGTAAATCAAAGCCAATGTTCGTCCCGTTCATCAGCAAGTGGATGACCAAAATATCACGGGTGCGTTCGGCAGCGACAAGCCAGCCTGTTATGGCAAAAGTTGAGATCAGAAATGGTGCGGACCAGACACGTATAGCCATATAACTTCGCGCAAGGGTTTCGACCTCGTCACTCGCAGGGGACAACCAGAAGCCAAGCACGAACAGGGGTAATTGCAGGATAATAATGGAAAGGCCACCTATCGCAGCAATGGTCAACGCACGGATCAGAATAGCAGCAGTTTCATCCTTGTCCCCTGCCCCTATTGCCTGTGCGGCAAAGCCCGTGGTTCCCATACGCAGAAAGCCAAATATCCAGTACAATGCAGTGAGGATTATCGCACCGATGCCAACAGCCCCGATAGGAGTTGCTAGACCCATTTGACCAATGACGCCCGTATCCACAAGACCGAGCAGAGGAATAGTAATATTGGCTAAAATCACCGGCACTGCGATGTGCAAAATGCGGCGATGAGTGAGGTGTTGACTTAAGTCAACCATCTATTTGGGGCATCAGAAAGTGCCCAGTAGCTTGTGCAAACATCCGCGTGCGATTATCCTGCCACGCTTCCACATGCACAGAAGCATAGCGGCGGCCAGAGCGGTTGATCGTGGCGCGTGCATAGGCGTCACGAGGCAAGCCACTGCGCAGATAATCGACAGTAAAGTCAATGGTTTTGGGCAGGCGTAAGTTGCTCATATCCTCGCCCACTTCAATACGGCTCCACATCATTGCCCAAGATAATTCGATAATCGCAGTAGTTTCCAGAAAGGCAGACGTCGCACCACCATGCAGGGCCGGCAATATTGGATTGCCAATCAGCATGTCTTGATAGGGCATAACAGCAGTCAATTCATCGTCACGCCGATCAAACCGGATACCCATAAACTGAATGTAGGGTACGCCACCGATTAAAGATTGCAGGGCAGCGTCGCGACGTTGTTTAACAACTTGTACCGGTTGGGGACACTTCATTTGTCGCCTTCAGTTTTGGTATCAGTGTTAGTGTATTTACTGGCCGTATGGATTGTGAACGCACCAGTTGCAGTGGCTACGGGGCGATCAGTGTCAGCGTCCATGGCCGTTGCACGCACAAACGCTACAGATCGGGTAACGTGGTAACAATCTGCCCGCGCAGTGATTGTATCGCCAGGGTTGGCAGGGCGCATATAATCTATTCGCAAATCTAGTGTCGCGGTTCCAATGGGAGAACTTTCATGCAACATCACAGCAGCCCCGCAGCAAGTATCAAGCAATGCTGACACCGCACCTCCGTGGATCACACCAGTTTCAGGATCGCCAACAAGCCGTTCGTTATAAGGCATGGTAATCGTTGCAAAGCCGTTGCCTATCTCTTTTAATGTCAAGCCCAGCGCGTTGGCATGAGGCAATGCTGCAATAAACTTGGCTGCAATTTTGGTTTGGTGTTCACTGGTCATGGTCCCGTTGAACCCTGCCCAAGCCCTATGCACAAGTGTCAATTGACATACAATCGGAACCGTTGCCCCGCGCGACGCTGCGGCGTAGGGTTGTTCATAAGTAAGGGAGTCACCCCATGACAGAACTGCGATTCAGTTTTAAAGAAATGTGCGCCAAGTACGATGTCACCCCCCGCACTTTGCGCTATTATGAGTACATTGAACTGCTGTCGCCAGAACGCATAGGGCGTTCGAGATTTTATGGCGCAAAAGAACTGGCGCGGATGACGCTGGTGATGCGCGGCCGTAAGTTCGGCTTTCCTCTTGAGGATATTAGACAGTGGTTGATGATTCGCGAAAACGAAGGCAATGAAGCACAAATGAAAACATGGCTCGAATTAGCAGACCGCCAGTTGGTCGAGCTGGAAGACCAACGCATCCAGTTAAACGAAACATTGGCAGAACTACAAGAAATGCGTGACGCAACAGCAAAATCATTAATTTAAAGTTCTCAACTAACTTTTATATGCAGCGCAGCACCAACAAAATAACAGTGCTTCTAATCATTTCCCCAACGAAAAATTACAAGAATTTCGCACCATGAGTCGCCTAAATGGGTATTTTGGTTATTTACAAAAGCCTTCAAGACAATCCAAAATAAATGATTTTTTAATTTAAAACCATATTAAATATAGACACTGGAAAGGCCTGATGCATTTCACAAGCTCAGGTTAGTGCACAAACCCATCAAATTCTTTGCTGACCTTTCGTAAGCTCAGTTTTGACGCGGCGTTATGTTTACGTTTACGTCACCATTACTTGTAAAGTGGGTAGAATCCCTGATCTAAATATTTGACAAAAAAGGCAGCAAAACGATGGAACAGGCTATGACAATTCGCCAGATGTGCGAAGAGTTTAAGATCACACCACGGACACTCAGGTTTTACGAGGCTAAGGAACTGTTGCTTCCAACCCGTGACGGCCAAAAACGACTTTACGGTAAACGCGATTGTGTGCGCTTAAAGCTGATTTTGCGCGGTAAGCGTTTCGGCTTTAGTCTCGAAGAAATCCGCCAACTGCTTGATCTATATTACATGGATGACAGTCAAGAAATCCAACTGCGAGAGACCTTCGCTCTGGCGCAAAAGCACCTGACTGACATGCAAGAACAACGTGCCGAACTTAACGACGCGATCACAGAACTTAAAGCCCAAATGGATTGGGGCGCCGCGCGATTGGCTAAACTCGAACCATAAACAGAGATTATAAGCTAAAGCTGATGCCTAGTACTTACAAATTCAGTCACGCCACACCTCATCACGAAAAGAGCAAACAATGCCCAGCTATACCCCCCCTACCAAGGACCAACAGTTCATTCTGCACAACGTACTAAATATTTCCAAAATGGATATTCCCGGGTTCGCGGATCTTGATCGAGATTTTACGGGTGCAGTTTTAAGTGAGGCAGGAAAGCTGGCAAGTGAAGTTTTAGCCCCGCTGAACGCTGTGGGCGACAAACAGGGATGTAGTCTTAAAGATGGTGTTGTGTGCACACCCGACGGATTCAAAGCTGCCTACACCAAAATGTCTGAGGGTGGGTGGATGTCCATGGATCTGGCAGAAGAATACGGCGGCCAAGGCCTGCCTTATATTATGCACACCGCCGCCATGGAGCCTATGGTTTCTGCGAACATGGCATTCAACATGTACCCAGGCCTGACGCACGGCAACATTTCCGCAATCGTCACCCACGGTACAGACGCACAAAAAGCGATGTACTTACCCAAAATGGCTACAGGAAAATGGTCCGGAACAATGAACCTGACCGAACCTCATTGTGGCACCGACCTTGGATTAATGCGCACCAAAGCAATGCCACAAAATGATGGTACATATAGGGTTTCCGGCCAGAAAATCTGGATTTCTGCCGGCGAACATGATTTATCCGAGAACATCATCCACCTCGTTCTTGCAAAAATTCCGGGTGGACCGGATGGTGTAAGAGGTATTTCGCTATTTATAGTGCCAAAATTCATAATCAACGATGATGGATCCGTAGGCGCGCGCAACGCACTGTCTTGTGGCGGCTTAGAAAAAAAGATGGGTATTCATGGCAACGCTACTTGTGTGATGAACTATGACGGTGCCACCGGCTACCTCATCGGTGAAATGCACAAAGGCATGCGCGCAATGTTCACGATGATGAACGAGGCCCGTTTAGGTGTTGGCCTGCAAGGATATGCACAGGGTGCTGTAGCCTATGAAAATGCGCTTGGATTTGCACGTGACCGCTTGCAGGGCCGCGCTGTGACAGGGGTTGAATCGCCTGAAAAGCCTGCTGATCCGATCATCGTGCACCCAGATGTACGCCGCAACCTGATGGACCAAAAGTCGTTCGTAGAAGGCGCGCGCGCATTAACTTATTGGGGTGCCACGTTGATGGACAGAAGTAACAAAAACGACGATGAAGAAGCTGAAGCGCTGATTTCGTTAATAACGCCTGTGATAAAAGGCTTCCTCACAGACAAAGGATTCGAAACCTGCGTTTTGGCACAGCAGACGCTTGGAGGCTCTGGTTTTACACAAGAATGGGGACTGGAACAGTTCGTTCGTGATGCTCGTATTACGATGATCTACGAAGGTACAAACGGTATTCAAGCGCTTGATCTAGTCGGGCGGAAGTTGGGGCTTAACGGCGGCAAAACTGTTATCGCTTTCTTTGAAATGATCAAAACCTATGTCGCTGACAACAAAGCCGACGAAGAGTTCAAGGCTAATTTTCTTGAGCCCCTGCAAGAAGCCTCCAAAGATTTGCAAGCTGCTGCTATGTATTTCATGCAAAACATGAAAAATCCAAACGACGCACTTTCAGGATCTTATGATTTTATGCACATGATGGGCCATGTTTGCCTTGGTTTTATGTGGACAAAAATGGGACGTGCCTCAATGGATGCTCTGGCCGCTGGCGACACAGATACTGATTTTCATAATAGCAAAATCGCCACAGGGCACTATTATATGTCCCGCCAGTTGCCAGCCACAAAGATGCATCTTTCACGGATAAACACTGGTGGTAACACAGTGATGGCATTGGATGCTGCACAATTTTAACGAGACTTAAAAGCTGGGGGCAGGTTACACCTGCTCCTGCCAGCCCCTATATCAATGTTTAAATGTTAAAAATTTTCCGCCTCACTCGCTGCTTTCCAATGGATATGATCAAAGAGGGTTATAGCCGCTTCAAGCTTTGTGCCAAAGACGCTGGGCTGGGAAAAAGAGAGACGCTGTCATACCTGTTCGAAAGTTTTGTTTCTACTGTAGGAAAAGACACCCTTGATTACCGCATGCGAGTATTCAATTTCAAATTGGAGGCGGACAAGAAATGAAAATTAGTACAAGTGGGAACCCGACCATCAAGGAGCTGTTTTCCTGCCAAGGTGAAGCAAATAAAAATAGCTGCAGTGTTTCACCCCGAACCGCTGATTTTTTTCATCTTCTTGAAACAGTCACAACAGTCGAGGCCTCACTTTATTCGCAGGATGGCTCGTAAGCTATCTGCACTCTTTAGTCATCAACCATTAAGGTTAACGCCCCGTTACGAAGGACAAAGTTCTACCTTCATCTTGGCAAAAACGGTAAGCGCAACTTCTGCCTAACAAGTGACCTCTAGGAGGGGACAAATCATGATCAAACTACATAGCTTTGGCGAAAGCGGGAACGCCTACAAGGCCGCGCTAACATTAGAATTGTCAGAGGCAGAGTGGGAGCCCATTTTTGTTGATTTCTTTAACGGCGCGACACGCACTCCAGAGTTCCGCGCACTTAACGTCATGGGCGAAGTGCCCGTGATGGAAGATGGTGATCTGATTTTAACGCAGTCGGGCGTCATTCAGGATTATGTGTCATCCAAAACCGGTAAACTAGGTGGGCGATCCGCTGCAGAACGGCGTGACATTCTTCGCTGGATGTTTTTTGACAATCACAAGGTTAGCGGTATTGCTGGCACTTTGCGCTTCCATATAAATTTTCTGCCCGAAGAAAAGCGTAATGCAGACATAATAACATTTATGACCACACGCCTGATGGGCGCGTTAAGAATCATGGAAACTCAGTTGGAAGCAACACCGTACCTGGCAGGTGACGGGCTTAGCATCGCCGACATCGCATGTGTTGGATATCTATTTTATCCCGAACAATTTGGGTTCAACCGCTCTGAGTTCCCCCACATAAACGCTTGGATGACCCGCATAGAGGGCACCAAAGGTTTTAAATACCCATATGATCTGATGCCAGGTAACCCCAAAGATCGCAGCTAAGGAATAACAATGACCGACGCATATATCTACGACGCAATCCGCACACCGCGTGGAAAGGGCCGACAGGACGGTAGCCTGCACGAAGTAACTTCTTCGTACCTTTCCGCTGGCATTTTAAACGCCCTAAAAGATCGCAACAAACTAAAAGGCCATGCCGTCGAGGATGTAATTTGGGGTAATGTCACCCAAGTCAAGGAACAAGGTGGCTGCCTTGCACGGACTGCCGTACTCACGTCCAATCTGGATCAATCTATTCCAGGCCTTGCGATCAATCGTTTTTGTGCATCAGGTATGGAAGCCGTGAACCTTGCAGCAAACCAAATCAAAGGCGGTGCAGGCGAAGCATATATTGCTGGCGGCGTAGAGATGATGAGCCGCGTGCCCATGGGCAGCGATGGTGCAGCAATTGCTGTTGACCCTTCTATTGCCATGGATACTTATTTTGTACCCCAAGGCATCTCAGCTGACATTATTGCTACCGAATATGGGTTTTCGCGCAGTGACGCCGATGCGCTGGCCGTTGAATCACAGCGTCGTGCAAAAGCCGCATGGGACGCGGGCCATTTCAGAAAATCTATCGTGCCTGTATTGGATCAGAACGGCCTAACGATTCTGGACACAGACGAATACATGCGCCCGCAGACGGACATGCATTCTTTAGGGGCGCTGAACTCAGCATTCCAAGCAATGGGCGAAGTCATGCCGGGTTTCGACAAGGTTGCGCTGATGAAATACCCCCATCTTGAGCGGATCAATCACATCCACACCGCGGGCAACAGCTCAGGTATTGTGGACGGTGCTGCTGGCGTATTGATCGGGTCTAAGGAATACGGGAACAAATATGGTCTGACACCACGCGCGCGCATTCGCCAGACCGCAAAAATTGGAACTGATCCAACAATTATGCTGACGGGTCCAGTTCCAGTAACGCATAAAATCCTTTTAGATGCGAGAATGAATATTAAAGATATCGATTTGTTTGAAGTTAACGAGGCGTTCTCAAGCGTTGTGCTACGTTTCATGCAGGCATTCAAAGTCGACCATTCCTTGGTCAACGTGAATGGTGGATCGATTGCAATGGGGCACCCATTGGGTGCGACTGGCGCGATCATCATCGGCACGCTACTCGATGAGCTTGAGCGGTCTGACAAAGAAGTCGGCCTCGCTACCTTGTGCATCGCATCAGGCATGGGTGCAGCAACTATTATTGAACGCGTGTAAGGAGCAACAATATGGCTGATTTTACAATGAAAATAGATGCTGATGGCGTTGCAATTATTACTTGGGATGTGCTTGGAAAATCCATGAATGTCCTCAGCCTTGAAGGCTGGGACAATCTAGATATGTGCATCGACGCCGCATTGTCTGACGATGACATTAAAGGTATGATTATTACTTCCGGTAAAGACACGTTTGCTGGAGGAATGGATTTGAACGTCATCGCCAAAATGAAGGCATCTGCAGGCGATAATCCAGCCAAAGGCCTGATGGATGGTTTGATGAAATCTCATGCTATTCTGCGCAAGATTGAACGTGCTGGAATGGATCCCAAAACCAATAAAGGCGGCAAACCGATTGCAGCAGCTCTTCCAGGCACAGCACTTGGAATTGGTTTGGAAATTCCACTCGCCTGCCACCGCATTTTTGTGGTGGATAATCCAAAGGCCAAAATCGGCCTGCCTGAAATTTTGGTCGGTATCTTTCCGGGCATGGGCGGTACAACTCGTCTGGTGCGCAAGCTTGGCGCGATGGTGGCGTCACCGCTGCTACTTGAAGGGAAAATAAACGATCCCAAAAGAGCGATGCAGGCTGGGGTTGTCGATGAAGTTGTTGCGGCGAATGAGTTGATGGCAAAGGCAAAAGCATGGGTACTGTCAGGGCCAAAGATCGTCAAGTCATGGGATGAAAAGGGCTACAAAATGCCCGGTGGTGAACCCTACCACCCTGCAGGCTTCATGACTTTCGTCGGTGCGTCCGCAATGGTGAACGGCAAGACTCAAGGCGTATATCCAGCGGCCAAGGCATTGTTGTCTGCAGTCTATGAGGGGGCAATGGTGCCGTTCGATACTGCCCTGAGGATAGAGGCACGTTGGTTTACCAATGTGCTAATGAACCCAAGTTCAGAGGCGATGATTCGGTCTTTGTTCATCAATAAAGAAGCTTTGGATAAGGGCGCAAACCGCCCGGATGTTGCCGACCAAACTGTCAAGAAAGTTGGCGTCTTAGGTGCAGGCATGATGGGAGCTGGTATTTCTCTGGTGTCCGCGCTCGCAGGTATCGAGGTCGTGTTAATCGACCGTGAACAAACCTCATCTGACACGGGAAAATCCTACACTTCCAACTATATGGATAAAGGAATTGCGCTTAAGAAAGTAACTGCTGAAAAAAAGGCTAAAGTGTTGAGCATGATAACGGCCACCACCGATCTTAACGCTCTGAAAGGCTGCGATCTGATCATTGAAGCCGTGTTCGAGGACGTCAGCGTCAAAGCCGAGATGACAAAGAAGGTCGAAGCGATCGTCGGCGACGACTGCATCTTTGCCACAAACACATCCACACTGCCAATTACTGAATTGGCCAAAGCTTCTATGCGCGCAGACAAGTTCATCGGCATCCACTTTTTTAGCCCTGTCGATAAAATGGCGCTGGTGGAGATCATTCGCGGTCGCGAAACTGGCGATTTGGCGGTTGCAAAATCTCTTGATTTTGTGCGCCAAATACGCAAAACTCCTATTGTCGTTAACGATGAACGTTTCTTTTACGCCAACCGCTGCATCCTGCCTTATGTCAACGAAGGCTTACGAATGCTGCAAGAAGGCGTCACCCCTGCGCTAATCGAAAATGCTGCCAAACTGGTCGGCATGCCGCTTGGTCCATTACAGTTGACGGACGAAACCAGCATTGATCTTGGAGTTAAGATTGCTAAGGCAACGAAGATGGCGATGGGTAATGCCTATGACGACACCGCGGACGAACTGATTTTTTGGATGGCTGAAGAAGGTCGCCTTGGTCGCAAGACGAAGGCGGGCTTTTACAATTACGATGAAAAAGGCAAGCGCCTGTATTTGTGGTCAGGGCTGAAAGAACGATATACGCCCTCTCATGAACAACCCAATCTGGTCGACTTACAGCATCGCCTACTGTTCAGCCAAGTTCTTGAGGCTGTGCGTGCACTTGAAGAAGGCGTGTTGATGGACATCCGCGAAGGTGATGTCGGCGCAATCCTTGGCTGGGGCTTTTCGCCTTGGTCAGGTGGCCCGTTTAGCTGGCTTGATATACTTGGGACGCCCTATGCAGCCGCGCGGTGTGATGAGCTAAACAAAGTTTATGGCAACAGGTTTGAATGCCCAGCCCTATTGCGTGAAATGGCTAGCGAAAACCAATCGTTCTACGGGCGTTTCCGTTAAAGTTTGGACAATAAAACCACATAAAAATGAGGCACCGAAACTACAATGGCCGCGCAAAAAGGCGCAGCCATTTTTCGTTTTGTTCAAATTTATTTAAACATGACGGTAATCACGTGGTTTAAAGCGGGCGGATCTTGGTGCATATTGCAGCGATCCCCCAGAAAAAATTGTAACATATGCCTTCTAACATGCAGATCCATTACACCTTGTGTTTGCCCACCTCCACCGAAAGACATGAGCTGATCAACCGTGGAAAAAATCATGTCCATATCAAACGCGGCTGGATTAATTTGAAATATAAGGTGTTGGTACTTAATGTTTTCTATTTCAATCCCAACGGGAGCAATGCTACTATCTTGAAGACAAAACAGCCTTCTAGAAGAAGTTGGCGAAAATCTCACTATCAGTCGGCTAAATAATGTGGGTACGTGCACTCTCAGGTGCGATTCCGCAGGGACCGTCTGCGTAAACTACATTTTCCGATGACAGAAGTGCAGCGTTCGTTAAATAAAATATTTTAAGTGATTTCTCAAACATATAATTTTATTACCAGCCAGTAAATTTTGGTGAAAGAATTTTAAAAATAACGAAATGAGGATAACTTTTCAATTGCAACAGGTTCATTGAGATATTTTACAACGTATTGAATTCGCCCAACTGTACAAAATATAAAGCCATAATCTATACTTAGATTGTGAAGTAAAACAGGAGGTATTCCATGAGGTTTCTTGTTTTTCCAAACACCCAAATTGCAAGTTTTAACAGTTAAAATATTCAAGATCACAACGTCTGCTATCACATGTTAGTTTTAAATTTTTAACCTACAACATTATCATAGCATCAAGTGGGGTTTTATTACACTCTAAGCCTTCATGAGCTTCATAGCTGAAATTAAAGTGCATCTAACCAGTCTAAACTTGGAGCGATACAATAGCCTTAACTCACAATTTCATGGAGCCTTAATTCACCATTAATCTGGAGCCCAAAGCTACGCAAAAGCCACACTAATCCTGATGGTCTTGGCTTAGGTTGGCAATTGGCAAGACCAACTTTAGGTTAAGGTAAGTCGCGAGCGGCGCAAAATCATCAGTAAAATGTGCACTCGATTATAAAGGTCAGCGCGCACAATACCCACATCACCATCCATATACGCGCACAAGATTTGGTGCTAAATATGTCTTTGGTCAGCAACGCATTAAAGGGGCTGGCAAAATTCTGGGACTGAGTTGACATAACAGGCAGATGATCGAACATCAGTGTCTTGAGCCAATAATAATAGCTCACCATTAGGCCTCACAAATTATGCACAAAGGTGAAGATCATCAGGTCAGACATCGCAATACAGGTAATTGAGCTTTCGAAGTCAGCTGATATTAAACATACCCATAGTCATTCTGCGGTTTCAACACTTTTCATGATACCACGCCGGTTGCATGCTTTCGGCGTGTCATCAATTATATTTTTATGCACTTTACTGAAGTTTTCCAGAGCCAACGCCATCACCGTCAAACAGATTTTGAGGATATGATCAAAGGATAAGCTTGCCCATATAAAATAATCATAAAATCCTCACTTTGACCTCAATGCAATCATCGACCCTGAGGCGATAATGCAAGCAATACCAAATAGAGCCAATACACCCAAAGTTTGCCCCCACATGATCCACCCAAAAATCGCAGCGAATAAGATTAGAGAATATTCGTTAATAGCAACATACGATGCCTCACCTAGTTGATAGCCACGGGTCAACAGACCGACTCCAATGATACTGCCAACAGCTTGACCTATGATAACCCAAATCATGGTAATCGTCATTGGCACAAAGCCCCGCTGCAACCAGCCATCCACACCAAATGGCGCGTCGATTGGCCAAATGGTTAGCGCGGTGACGCCCAGTAAGCCATAGACGCCAAGGATGACAAAATAAGCCATCGTCATCACCAACACGCTTTCGCCTTCGCACCACGCACGGGTACCGATGGCGCCGACCGCATAAAACACACCCGCGATGATCGGCACAAAGGCCAACACAGTGATATTACCATCCTGCGGCCACACCACCAGCACCGCACCACTAAACCCAATAGCAACAGCCGCACAGCGCCAAAACCCGACAGACTGACCTCGAAACAACACCGATAAAATTAAAACGAAAATTGGGGCTGTGAACAGGCCAGCCACGGCAACACCGATGGGTAAAAAGGCGAGGCAGCCAAAATAGATAAGCAGCCCCGTGCTTGTAAAAAAATTACGTGCCAGTACGTGTAGTGGCCGGTTTGCACGCAAAGTGCCAAGACCAAGCAGCGCAAGAAGTACCAACATCGGTAAGGTCGCGACGGAACGCGCCAATTGAAACAGCCAAAGACCAGAGTTTTCAGAAATAAGTGGGATTAGATTGTCCGTCATGCCAAGCACGAACATGCCGCATAGGGTGCAAATCATCGACAACTTAAGGTTCGTAGCTTGCATTTTCGGTCCATCCTTTGGCGCACTGTCCCCGTCGCGCGGCCAGTGCGCCAGTCCAAAAGCGACACGCTGGAGAACATCGGCGTTTGACATCTGCGAAATCTGGGACAACTTGGTAGCTGCAATGTCTGGGAGGAAACGCGCATGGGTTGGATGAGGGATGAAACAGGGCTTGATAAAACACCTGCGAATTATGTACCACTTACCCCGTTGAGCCATCTGGCTCGTGCGGCTAAGGTTTTTGCGGACCGTGAGGCATTAGTTTATGGCAATATGCGTCTGAACTACCGCGATTATCATGTTCGAGTTAGCCAATTGGCGAGTGCATTGCAGATTGCAGGCGTTGTTCAGGGCGATGTGGTTGCGACGCTGCTGCCTAACATCCCCGCCCAAGCCGAAGCCCATTTTGGCGTTCCCGCGGCGGGGGCGGTGCTGAACACCATCAATATCCGGCTAGACGTTGATACTATCGCCTATATTTTTGATCATGGTGAGGCAAAGGTGGTACTATGCGACAGCCAGTTCCTTCCAGTCTGCATGCAAGCAATTGAAGCAATGGAGGGGAAGGCACCACTAGTCGTTGAGGTCCCAGACCCGATTGCTGGTGTTCCCGAGATTGGCGAGCAAATTAATTATGAGACATTTCTAGCTACTGGCGACCCAAGCTTTATATGGATAATGCCCGATGATGAATGGGAGAGCCTTGCGCTGAATTACACATCCGGCACAACTGGTCGGCCCAAAGGCGTTGTTTATCACCACCGCGGCGCTTATCTAATGACGGTTGGCACCCCTGTAACGTGGCGCATGACGCTGCACCCGCGCTATTTAACCATCGTGCCATTGTTTCATTGTAATGGCTGGAACCACACATGGATGATCCCAATGCTGGGCGGCACAGTCGTGTGCTGTCGCGACGTGTCGGCTGCGGCTATTTATAATGCGATTGTCGATGAAGGCGTAACACATTTTGGCGGTGCGCCTATAGTTTTGAATCTGCTAGTAAACGCAAAACCCGAAGATCGACGTGATTTTGATCATACCGTTGAGGTATTTACTGCCGGTGCGCCGCCTGCACCCGCAACACTGGCCGCTATTGGTGATTTGGGCTTCAACGTGCAACAGGTTTACGGACTGACAGAAACCTTTGGCCACGTCACAGAGTGTTTGTGGAACAATGATTGGGATAGCTTACCCGTGGATAAGGTTGCCGCAATCAAGGCCCGCCAAGGTGTTGCGTTTCCGCAAATGGAAGATATCACTGTTATGTCCTTGATTGAGACCGGTGCAATGGAACAGGTTAAGATGGACGGCAAAACCCAAGGTCAGATCGTGATCAGGGGAAACTCAGTGATGAAGGGCTATCTTAAAAATCCTAATGCTACCGCCAAGGCGTTCAGTGGCGGATATTTCAATTCTGAGGATTTGGCGGTGCAACACCCCGATGGATCCATGCAGATAGTAGATCGCGCCAAAGACATTATCATTTCCGGTGGTGAAAATATATCATCTGTTGAAGTTGAAGCGGCCCTGATGGGGCATCCAGATGTTATGCTCTGTGCCGTTGTGGCGATGCCGGATGACAAATGGGGCGAAGTACCCTGCGCCTTTGTTGAATTGAAAGTTGGACACAAAGGTGACGCAGCCGCATTGATCGTATTCACCAAAGAGCGGCTGGCCGGATTCAAATGCCCAAAAAAGATCGTGTTTGGCGAATTGCCCAAGACATCGACGGGCAAAGTCCAGAAGTTTGAGCTGCGCAAGAGGTTTCGATAGGGACGACAAGCGCTTAACCAATTTTGGCCAATTTTTAGTTTTATAAAAAAGCCCATAATACGAGCTTTTCCTACAAAATTTGCAAAATTCATGTCTTCCGCGTAAATGTCGATGCATGCGCATAGGTTACCTCAAGGTAAGCTAATCGCAATCGCGCAGATAGGAACCTTTCGGGCTGCATGGATGACCATGCGAAAAAAACCGAAAACTATCGGCAAAAAAGGAGGATAAATGTATAATAATACTATCGTTCCCGTTGATTTAGGACATACAAAAAAACTCATAAGGGCACTGGAAACAATTGTTAATCTCTCCTGGCACTACTGGATAAAAATTACTTTCGTCGGCATCACAAGCCATGTGCCTAGGTTCTTTGCCCATTTGCCCAAAAATTACCAGGCCAAGTTGGGTGAACCCGCCAAGAATCAAGTAAACAGGCACACAATCGAGACTGCCACACATTTGGCAATCAGCCACGATCCAAGTGGCGACCTTGATACCACCCTTTTGAAGGCTGTTGGTGAAATCAGTGCCGATCTAATCGTGATGCAAAGCCATATTCCAGTGCTGGCAGAACATCTTTGGCCGTCAAACGGTGGCAAAATAGCACGACAGGCAAAATGTTCTGTCATGGTTGTGTGCAACTGATAAGGCGCTGCCAAAAAAGAGCTGAGCGACTCCACTAAGCTAAGAGGGACAATAAAATATGACTGATGAAACAACAAATCCAGGCATTCCAGAACCCGAGGGACGATCTGACATAATTGATACCGAGTACGAGGTCGGACAAGATAATATCGAAGCCACAGTCGCAGGCATCAAGCTTGATATTCACAATCCTGTTTTTATAATATCCGCAGCGATGATCCTATTGTTTGTTGCCATCGCACTAGTGTTTCCAGAAGGTTCCAAAGAGGTTTTTCTGGCGGTTCGCAACTATATCAAAAGCACCTTTGACTGGTTTTTCTTAATGTCAGCCAACCTGTTTGTAATTTTTGCATTGCTATTGATCGTAACCCCATGGGGCAAGGTCAGACTAGGCGGGACGGACGCCGTGCCTGATTACAGTTATCTCGCTTGGTTTGCGATGTTGTTCGCCGCAGGCATGGGCATCGGCTTGATGTTCTTTGGTGTGCTAGAACCTGTCTATTACTTCGCAACGCCGTGGGGCGATCAACCACTTGGTGGTGAATTGGGTATCGTGGATGGTGTTGTGCAAAGTGCGGCGCAAGTCGACGCAGCACGCCGCATGGCCATGGCCGCTACGATTTTCCACTGGGGTCTGCACCCCTGGGCAATCTATGCCATCGTTGCTTTGGCGCTGGCGCTGTTCAGCTACAACAAGGGCTTGCCGCTGACGTTACGGTCCGCGTTTTACCCTATCTTAGGTGAACGTATCTGGGGACCTTGGGGCCATACTATCGACTGTACTGCAGCATTCGCGACGCTGTTTGGTCTGGCCACATCGCTAGGCTTTGGTGCGACACAGGTGGCTTCAGGTTTGACTGAAGTGTTCGGGTCAGGAGACTCAGTCGAAGGAACCCGTAACTTCATGGGTTTCCTTTGGGGCAACGTGAATTCCAGCGCGGACAGTTCTGTTCTTTTGGTTCTCATCATCGCGTTCATCACCGCAATCGCGTTGGTGTCCGTGATGCGTGGCCTGGACGGTGGTGTTAAGGTGCTGTCCGAAATCAACATGGGGCTCGCCGGTATCCTCCTAGTGTTTGTGCTGATTGCTGGGCCAACGCTGGCGATCTTCACTGACTTCTTTGGTGGGCTTTTCGCCTATGCGCAAGAAATTGTGCCACTTAGCAATCCTGTGGGCCGCGTCGATACGGAATTCTTGCACGGATGGACAACGTTCTATTGGGCATGGTGGATCAGCTGGTCACCATTTGTGGGCATGTTTATTGCCCGTGTTAGTCGTGGTCGGACTGTTCGTGAATTCATTACCTGTGTATTATTGATCCCGAGTCTTGTTTGTGTATTCTGGATGGCAACATTTGGTGGCACAGCAATCAGTCAAGTCGTTGCAAGCAGTACAGATAGTGGGGTATTCCAAAACGTCGTAGCAGCCTACAAGCCAGAAATTTCGCTCTTTGCGATGTTAGGTGAACTGCCGTTCTCATCCATCTCTTCAGTTTTGGCTGTTGTGCTGGTCATAGTGTTTTTTGTGACATCATCAGACTCCGGCTCATTGGTGATCGACACGATCACTGCAGGCGGCAAAGTCGACGCCCCTGTGTCCCAGCGTATTTTCTGGTGCATTTTTGAAGGTGCGGTTGCGGGTGTGCTTCTTTTGGGGGCAGCGGGAACCGCCGGACTTGAAAGTCTGCAGGCCATGGTGATCTCAACGGGGCTGTTCTTTACGGTCGTCTTGTTAGTGATGTGTTTTGCTATCTTGCAAGGCTTGCGCTCTGAACGCGCCGCGATGATGTGATTGACGCTTCGTAGAAATTTAAGGGCCCCTAACCATCACGGTCGGGGGCTTTTTTATGAGCTACAGACTGTGACTGTCATTGCAGCCAGAATTTGCTAGGTTAGGTCTAATCAACAGAGGCAAAGCAGGCCCAGACATGACAGCACTTACAGAATTCTCTCGGTTAGAAAGCAGTGGCCTTTGGCGCGCTTCACCTGATAATCAACGCCGTGAAGTCACGGTGTCCCTTGGAAACGCCACTTTGGTAATATTGGACAGCGCTGACCGCCCACTGACCCACTGGTCGCTTCCAGCAGTTGAACGGTTGAATGCTGGCGAACGTCCTGCTTTGTTCACGCCTGCATCCGATGGCACCGAGACTTTAGAGATCAGCGATGAATTGATGATTAGCGCTATGGAAAAGGTTCGCAAAACCGTTAATAGCCGCCGCTACCGACCTGGTCGACTGCGTAATGTAGGCCTGTTGACAACCACAGTATTCATATTGGGAATAGTTGTGTTTTGGCTACCCAATGCATTGATCCGCGAAGCGCAAAACGTGATTCCAACTGTCAAACGGGCAGAAATCGGGATGACATTACTGAATCACATCCAACATATTACCGGTCAAACTTGCCGCAGCCCACTAGGAACGCAAGCCTTGGAGGCCTTGCATATTCGTGCGCTCGGCCCAGATGCGGGAGGGCAGGTGTTCGTGGTGCCATCAGGCCCCGACGCAGCGATCTACCTGCCCGGTGGTTTGATCGTGATCAATCGCGATCTTATTGAAGATACCGAAGATCCATCCACTGTAGGTGGGCATATCATTGCCGCTGCCGCACAACTGCGCATTCAAGATCCACTTGAGGCTTTGCTGAAATATTCTGGAATTAGGGCGACATTTACATTGCTGACGCAAGGAGAGATCACCCCAGAAGCATTGCGCAGCTATGCTGAAACGTTGTTCGCCAACCCGCCTCAACGTGCAGATGATGCGATTTTACTAGACATGTTTGCCAACGCTCAAATGCCCATTACGCCCTACGCCTTCGCAGTTGATGTTACAGGTGAGACGACGCTTAGCCTTATAGAGGCCGATCCCATGCAAGGCAGACCTATCCGTGAAATCCTAACAGACACGGAATGGATCAGCCTTCAAGGAATATGTATAAAATAGTACACTAATCACGCCAAACGAGGATAGCTCCCTCGTATAAATAGGATACCTCTTCAGGAAAACCGAATGATGGTGTAAACCTTAAATACGGGTTAATGTGTTTAATAGCCTGCGTTATGGCAGGTGCCGAGTGAACCTAAATTGCGCGTGACTGCTGAACGGCTCGGCCAGAGCCAAGCGTATTTGAATGCTGTTCTATTTTACGGCACTAAACTTCATCAGCAGGCAATGTGTGCACAACGCTATTGCGAAAGACTGGACCTAATTACGAAGATCAAAAGTGCCAACCTGTACATAACGGTGACTTCTAATCTGCACATTATTGATTTTATAATTTGATTTGGATCGCAACACGTGTGGCCGGTGCGTTGCTGATCGAGTTAGTCAAAACCTCCAAGCTTTGAGTCTATGGGTCAACGCGAATACCTCGTTGTGTGTTAAGACGATCAT
The DNA here is from genome assembly GCA_028825445.1 of Octadecabacter sp. Taxonomy (GTDB): domain Bacteria; phylum Pseudomonadota; class Alphaproteobacteria; order Rhodobacterales; family Rhodobacteraceae; genus Octadecabacter. The sequence goes on along the minus strand of JAPKAD010000016.1, from coordinate 23,629 downwards.
CATGCCATAGGCGTGCATAACCTATCGGAATACTTGACGTGGCCCACGCCGAACTAAACGTCGAGTTAGAATAAGGTGGTGGGTTCTGATTGAACAAGTCATCCAATAAACAATGTTAAAAAAAGATGTACGCACACGCGTCATTAAGCCATTAGCCCTAGAATTGGAGGTTGCCACTAAGCGAGTTGTTCGACTGGATAGCAATTGAAGCATGCCGCACCGAACGGAAGGTTATGGGTGATGGTCAAACCGACAGCATTGCATGCAGATGTTAAGCCAATATTTATTCTTGAGTTTACCTTCGTGGATCCCGGCGCAGTACCAAGCAGATTGAAATAGAAATTTTGTGTCCAAAAGTGATCTGACTCAAAACCCGTAAACGGGCCTACGATCGGTGTGATAGGCCGTGTCTGTGGACCGCCATGGATTGATAGGCTAAACTATTTTTAATTTAATTTGTATAGCACACCAGTCAGGCCAGCGCAGGTCTGCGCGCGTGTCAGTACGCGCTGTTGAGTTACTGACAATGGGGATTTAGCCGCAGCCACTATAGGACGTTCCACAATAACTGCTTTTTCACCTTCGCCAACCAAAAGAGCTGATTGCGGCCACATTGGTCATCGGCACATTCGAAAGCTGTGCGGAAGTTGCTAAAATAACAGGTGGAGGTGTTCCAGTAAAGCGTGCCGTCAGCCCAGAAACTTGCGTATCCAATGGGTTGGGAACGTTCATTATAGGCGATATTTTGGTTGATCTAAAAACCTGCATAGGCTGGAATACACAGAATTGGTCACGGCTAAGATTGACCCGAGGCACCCAATTAATTAGATAGACATTCCCCACTATTACAAACACGCAAGCCTACTTAGGTCAAAAAAGCTTTCCGGGATGCAATACCAGCCATAAAGGCTAGAATAAGAGAAAAATCTGACTAAAATCTAGACCGCTGTCCAAAAAAATACATAATTGTCTACACAATCCGTCGAGACAAAATAATAAATAATCACTTTTGTGTAAAAAAATTGTTGTGACTATTTAGTTCCAAACATGCGGTCACCCGCATCACCTAGTCCCGGAACAATATACCCGTTGTCATTCAAGTAGCTATCAACCGCAGCTGTCACGATCGGCACATCTGGATGTGCGACTTTCATTGCAGCGATGCCTTCTGGCGACGCTAATAAACACAAGAAGCGGATATTTTTCGCACCAGATTTTTTCAGTAGATCAATCGCAGCAATCGACGAGTTTCCAGTCGCTAACATTGGGTCAACAGCAATGACCATGCGTTCGTCCATCGCATCGGGCACCTTGAAATAGTACTGTACTGGCTGAAGGGTTTTTTCGTCACGGTACAAGCCCACAAAACCTACACGCGCCGACGGGATCAACTCTAACATACCATCCAGCAATCCGTTGCCAGCCCGAAGAATTGAAATCAACGCTAGTTTTCGCCCCTGAAGCACAGGCGCTTCCATTGTCTCCATTGGAGTTTCGATAGTCTTGGTCGTCATTGGCAATTCACGTGTCACCTCATAGGCGAGAAGCTGTGAAATTTCGCGTAAAAGCTGGCGAAACACTGCTGTAGGCGTATTTTTGTCGCGCATCAGCGTCAATTTATGCTGCACCAACGGGTGCGTGACGTGAGTCAGGTGCGGCAGTTTAGTCATTGATTTTCCAGTCGTTTGGCAATTTTAGCACGGGTAGTAGCATCACAGAAGGCCGCGTCAAGCGCGGTCTGATTGAGAGTATTAAAATCACCAGCGTCCCAGCCAAAGATCTTGGCAAGCGTGTTGAATTCATCAGTCATTGTTGTGCTAAAGAACGGTGGATCATCCGTTGATACAGTAATCTTTATCCCCGCATCGCGCAGTTTCTGAATCGGGTGATCTACCCAATCGCCTGTGGCTCTCAGAAACACATTAGAGCCAGGGCAGACTTCAAGTACTACATCGGAGTCCGCAATCTGCGCCACCAGTTTAGGATCATGAATGGCATTCACACCGTGGCCGATGCGCTGCACCTTAAGATCGGTAATTGTATCCGCAACCATGTCTGGCCCGCCCCATTCTCCAGCATGGCAGGTTAGGGGCATTCCAGCTTCTCGTGCCATATCAAAGGCGTAGGCATAATCCTTGGGGCGACCAACCATTTCTCCACCAGCCATACCAAATCCAGTGATGAAATCACCAAAAGTTTCAGACGCGCAAAGCGCTATGGGTTTTGCAGCGTCAGATCCAAAATGGCGAATACAGGTAACGATTCCTTTTAGGGTAATGCCAAATTCTATTTCTGCTTCAGCCGCCGCTGTTTCCATCGCCGCCAAATAATCGCGCCATGCCGCTAGATCTCCTCCGCCGCAGAAATTGGGTGACAGAAACGTTTCTTGGTAAACAACCCCTTGGGCAGCACTTTCTTGCAAAACCGCTTTTACTAATCGATAGAAATCTTGTGGACCCTGAAGCGTTGTACAAGCAGCCTCATAAACTTGTAAAAAATGATCAAAATCACGATATGCATAGGTGCCATCCTTGTTGAACACACCACTAATATCGATCGACTTTTCCTTTGCTAATCCAAGAATAAAGCTCGGCGGAGCACAGCCCTCAAGGTGTGTGTGCAACTCAACTTTAGGCATAGATTTATATGTCATAAAAAATTCTTTCCGTGTCCACGAGGCGCGACGCCCAAGTACGTAGCGATTGTGGCTGCAACGTCGACAAACTCAACATGACCAAGATTGCGCGAGCCTTGTTGGTTGATGTCCAACCCATGGATCAAAACCGGCACCCGTTCACGGGTATGATCCGTGCCAATCCAAGTCGGATCATTGCCATGATCAGCCGTGACACACAACAGATCGCTAGGCCTCAATTTAGGCAAGAGCGCGCCCAAGGCCGCGTCAAACCATTCAAGATGCTTAGCATAACCTGAAACATCGCGACGGTGTCCGTAAAGACTGTCAAATTCGACAAAATTGGCAAAAACAAAACCACCATCTGGCGCATCATCTATCAAGTCAGAAAGGTGATCCATCAAGGTCGTGTCAGCACCTTTGCGCACTTCATCAATACCGTGCATTGAAAAAATATCACCAACTTTGCCAATAGCTTGCACCGATCGACCAGCATCATGAAGCCAGTCACACAACGTCGGTGAAGGGGGCGGGATGGAATAGTCGTGACGGTTCAACGTGCGTTCGAACACTCCATCTTCGCCCACAAATGGCCGCGCGATCACACGACCCACTTTAAGTTTGTGCAGCATCGGAGCAAGTTCCTCACACAATTTTAAAAGCCGTTCCAATCCAAATTGAACTTCATGAGCAGCAATTTGTAATACGCTATCGACAGATGTGTAACAAATCGGCCAGCCAGACTGTATGTGCTGCGTGCCAAAATCATCAATGACTTGCGTGCCTGAGGCGTGACAGTTGGCGAGGATACCCTCCGATCCAGCTAATTCGCAAATTCGCTTCGTGATAACCTCAGAAAACACAGGTGTGGTTTTCAAAAACGTTGTCCAATCCCACGGAACCGGCACGCCAGACAACTCCCAATGGCCAGACGGTGTGTCTTTACCGAGGCTGATCTGCGTGGCAGCAGCGTAAGCCCCAGTTGGCGCAGGCCAGCCAAGATCAAGACCGGTCGCAATCTGCATCGAAGCCCCTGCACCTAAAGCATTCAGGTTTGGTATTTTCAATGGCCCTGTACGTCCGTCTTCAACCCTGCCCGCAGCGCAAGCCAGCGCGATATGACCTAGTGTATTAGCCCCAGTGTCAGGCGTGCCGCCATTAAAAAAATTAGATGCATCAGGCGCGCCACCAATACCAACGCTATCTATTACAATTAGGAATACCCGATTTTTTAAGGTCTGTGTCATGGGGCGATCCGTTCTAAGATAAGGTCAGGAATTTCAACATCTGCACCAATGGATACCGCGCGAAGTACCGCTTGGGCTGCGACTTGTGCGCTATCTTCATCGGCAGCATGAATCGTTGCAATCGGGTCACCGCGTACAACCTTGGTTCCAAGCGGTAAAACACCTGTCAGGCCAACGCGTGGGTCAATCCGATCACTTTCGACCTGCCGCCCGCCACCCAACTGCACTACCGTTAAACCAAGTAATTCACCATCAATTGCAGCAATTTTGCCAGAATACGGCGCAAGAACGTCACCAATAACTGGAGCCTTGGGCAGCTGTGTGTTCCAACTGTTAGCAATGTCAGATGGTCCACCCATGGCGCGGACCATAGCAGCAAAACAGTCCATAGCATGACCTGATGAAATAATAGCCTTGACGCGCTCTTCGGCTTCTCCTTCAGCGTGCCCTGCAAGTGCAAGAACGCGGGCGCACAAAGCTACAGTCAAATCGTGCAAGCGCGGAGCTGCAGCGCGGTTTCCTGACAAAACCTCAAGGCATATTGCAACTTCGACCCCATTGCCGAGGCTTGGCGCAAGGGGTTGCGACATGTCAGTGATGAACGCGGCTGCCGAAGTGCCAGCTCCGTTCGCCGTGGACGTCAATGCACGGGCCAACTTTAATGCCTCAGCTGGGGTTTTCATAAACGCGCCACTACCTGATTTGACGTCGAGCACCAAACCATCAAGTCCTGCCGCAAGTTTCTTTGATAAGATTGACGCACAAATCAAATCAACACTTTGAATCGTGTCAGTAACGTCTCGTATTGCGTATAAACGTTTGTCTGCAGGCGCAATGGAATTGGTAGCACTAACGATCGCACAACCAATATTTCGAGTAATACTGCGAAAATTACTGTTATTTTGCTCTGTGCTGAGCCCCGGAATCGCCTCAAGTTTATCAAGAGTTCCACCCGTATGCCCAAGCCCACGGCCTGACACCATCGGAACAAACACGTCACACGCCGCAAGTGCAGGCGCAAGAATTAGGGACACTGGATCACCAACCCCACCCGTAGAATGTTTGTCCAAAACTGGACCTGGTAAATCCCATTTCATCACGTCACCACTGTCGCGCATCCCCTTGGTCAATGCCACGCGGCCTTCGTCACTAAGTCCTTTCAGACAAACTGCCATCGCAAAAGCTCCCGCCTGTGCGTCTGAAACCATGCGCGTTGCCAAACCGCTAGTAAACCAATTTAATTCAGCAAAAGTGGGATCTTCACCACGTCGTACTTTAGCAATGATAGCGCGCGCATCCATTGATTATGTTTTTGCCATATGATCAGCTGTAAATCGCCCTGGTAGCAACTCTGCCACGGTCATTTGTAATATCGATCCATCCATTGTGGACATAGTTACGATTACATTTGGCCCTGCAAATTCTGCAATCTTCTGGCGGCATCCGCCACAAGGCGGCACAGGAACTGGTGAGTCAGCGACAACAGCGATTTCAACGATCTCACGTTCACCACCTGCACACATTGCAGCGATTGCCCCTGCTTCAGCGCAGGTGCCTTCAGGGTAAGCAACGTTTTCTACATTTATACCCTTAAAAACTGTTCCTTGAGTAGTTTTCAACGCAGCCCCCACAGCAAATTTTGAATAAGGTGCATAAGCATTTTCGCGCACAGCGCGAGCGTCATCAATCAGAGACATCGTAGATCCTTTTTTTTGTAGATTGGGCCGTGGATCGCATAAGTTCAAGCCAAGGTTGTCTGAAACGTTCCAGCCAGTGTTACTTCGAGTAATTCAAGATCATCAGTTGGGTCAGAGTAGCGCGTGACCATTCCAGGCGGAATAACGAAGGCATCGCCCATGGCTAAGCTTTGTGGGTCATTGCCCTCCCCTTCAAGCGTCATCGCGCCTTCCATCACAAAGGTGAAATGGATATCAGCATCATGCATAGCCCATTGCGTGTCGCCAGTTGCACGCCGCACAACCTGCACACCAGCTACTGATTTGGTAGCATCATTAATAGTCGTATCACGAGCAACGAAACCTTTCAGTCGGAACGGCGCCCAAGTCGCACCCTCCCCCACGTTGTGCACAAACTTTTGCCCCTGCCATTCACGCTCGGGACGCAAATTAGGCGTCGGCAAAGACATTTCATGTTCAATTTCTGTGACATGTTCAGCGGGCACACCAATCTCTATCACCTCAATCCCGCTTGACGCTTCTAGTACGCGGTGACGAATTTCAGGTGGCTGAATGAAACAATCACCAGCATGAAGACGGATTGGGCCACCTTGGTCTTCGTACAAAACATCGACCCAGCCACGATAACAATAGATCAACTGAAATCCGACTTTGTGATAGTGCACCATGTCGGGCACGGGGCCACCATCGGGAATACGAATGTGGCTGGCAATAATTGATCCACCAAGGCGATTGGGGATCAAATCCCGGTAATGCATTCCTGCACGGCCAATCACCCACGGGGCCTGATCGGCCAATCGGCGAACGACAAAGGCGTGATCGGTGACGGGCATTTGCAAGGGCGGATTTAGTGTATTAACTTCGACCGTCGTTCCCCCCGGTGCTGTAAACCGTTGGGCATCTGCAAAATCTATTTCACTTGTTAAAATACGTATATGTCCAGCACCACCGATTTGGTTTTGGTCCAGCCTAACCCGCAAACCATGACCTGAAAATACAGCCACAGTCGGGTCATCAGCGGGATAAATTGAGTCCATCCGCATACGTAGCGTTTTGGTAAAAAAACCAATGTCATCCTTCAAAGAACTGCTGGGTAGGCATATTTCTGCAAGAATTTTTGCTAGTTTTGTCATAATGCCAATCTGGACTTCAGTTTTCGAATTTGCAAGAGAGTGCATCTTGTCCCTATAGCTGACATATCGCTTCCCTAACGATAAATAGATAGATAGTTTAATATTAAACTATATTTGCTATGCCTAAGATTTGACCTTTTGATAGACTGGTGACCCAATGTCAGACACGCCTCCCAAGACCCTGATCGACGCGTCCGCAGTTGACGCCCAGAAAAAAGAAACTTTACGGCAGGCAGCTCTGGATTATCACCGCTACCCCAAACCGGGCAAGCTGGAGATCCGCGCGACCAAGCCAATGGCAAACGGACGCGATTTAGCACGGGCTTATTCACCTGGAGTAGCAGAAGCTTGTATTGAAATTAAGAACGATCCAGCAACAGCGCATGATTACACTGCGCGGGGTAATTTGGTTGCAGTTGTGACCAACGGCTCAGCTGTCCTGGGACTTGGGAATATTGGTGCGCTAGCGTCCAAACCGGTTATGGAAGGCAAAGCTGTTTTATTTAAAAAATTCGCCAACATCAACTGTTTTGATATTGAGATAAATGAGTCTGACCCCAAAAAGCTGGCCGATATTGTATGTGCGCTGGAGCCGACATTCGGTGCGATCAACCTTGAAGACATCAAAGCACCTGAATGTTTTATTGTTGAAAAAATCTGCCAAGAACGTATGAAAATTCCTGTTTTCCATGACGATCAGCACGGTACTGCCATTGTTGTTGGTGCTGCGGCGACCAACGCAATGGCAGTATCTGGTAAAAAATTCGAAGACATTAAAATCGTCAGCACTGGCGGTGGAGCTGCAGGAATCGCATGCCTGAATATGTTGCTAAAACTTGGTGTTAAACGTGAAAACATCTGGCTGTGTGACATAGAAGGTCTGGTCTATGAAGGCCGCAAAAAAGACATGACACCACAAAAAGCCGAATTTGCCCAAGGCAAAACGGCCGCTACACTCGGCAATGTGATAGACGGAGCCGACATGTTTCTCGGGCTGTCCGGTCCTGGCGTTTTGAAGCCAGACATGGTTGCTCGGATGACAAGGTCACCGATTATCTTTGCACTAGCAAACCCGAATCCAGAAATTTCACTCGAGGATGCGCGTGCCGTAGCGCCTGATGCGATTATGGCGACGGGGCGCAGCGATTTTCCAAACCAAGTGAATAACGTGTTGTGCTTTCCGTTCATCTTTCGGGGCGCATTGGACGTTGGCGCAACTGAAATTAACGACGCTATGAAAATGGGCTGTGTCCAAGGTATCGCAGCCTTGGCCCGCGCCACCACATCCGCCGAAGCCGCCGCCGCCTATCAAGGCGAACAGATGACATTTGGCGTCGACTACCTGATCCCCAAGCCATTTGATCCACGTTTAATGGGTGTCGTGGCATCAGCCGTCGCCAAAGCCGCTATGGAAACCGGTGTCGCTACTAAACAGGTCGATCTATTATCCTATAAAGCCAAATTGGACGCATCAGTTTTCAAGTCCGCCATGTTGATGCGTCCCGTATTCGAAGCGGCTGCAAAAGTTACCCGCCGGATCGTGTTTACCGAAGGTGAAGACGAACGCGTGTTGCGGGCAGCCCAAGCTGTGATTGAAGAAACTACAGAGACCCCAATCTTGATAGGCCGCCCTGACGTGATCGCACTGCGAGCTGAACGCGCTGGTCTTGATATTGATCTCAGCAGCCTAGATATCGTGAATCCGGAAAACGACCCACGGTACCGAGATTATTGGGAAACATACCACTCATTGATGGCACGACATGGCGTTACGCCTGATTTAGCAAAAGCCGTGATGCGCACCAACACCACCGCCATTGGTGCAGTTATGGTGCAGCGCGGCGAAGCTGACAGCATGATCTGCGGCACCTTTGGCCAGTTCCGCTGGCACCTGAATTATATTGAGGAGATTTTGGGTAAAAACCACCAAGTTCAAGGTGCACTTAGCATGATGATACTCGAAGATGGGCCATTGTTCATCGCTGATACGCATGTGCGATCCGAACCCACGCCAGAACAGATTGCACAGTCCGCAATTGGTGCTGCTCGGCATGTGAAACGCTTTGGGCTAAACCCAAATGTTGCGTTTTGTGCCCAGTCACAATTTGGCAATTTGGATTGTGACACTGGCAACAGAATGCGCGCAGCGATGTCCATACTGGACGCGCACAAGGTCGATTTTACTTATGAAGGAGAAATGAACGTTGATGCCGCACTTGATCCTGAATTGCGCGAACGCTTGTTGCCGTGTGGGCGGATGAAAGGTGCGGCTAACGTGCTGATCTTTGGGCATGCCGACGCTGCCAGTGGTGTGCGCAATATTCTTAAGATGAAGGCAGGCGGACTTGAAGTTGGACCAATCCTGATGGGCATGGGCAATCGCGCCCATATCGTCACGCCGTCTATCACTCCACGCGGCTTACTGAACATGGCGGCAATCGCTGGCACTCCAGTGAAGGATTATGGTTAAACAGGCCATGAAAAGATGAAGCTGCCGTTCTCCCCTTTTTTCAAACTACAAAATATCTATTAATTTCACAATGGTGCCTGTTATTTAACTACAGACTTAAGCAGTGAAAGTGTTACAGTGACTGGCACCAAATTTGCAATTTTATTTTTTATGGATTGTTGTGTCTAATCTAGTCAGAAGCGGAGAAGATTAGTCCATATTATACGTCTGAATATCCACCAGAATACTTTTAATTGATGTTTCTTGAAGCTTTCTTTGATGGTTATCAATGGCCTAGAAGGGGCTATCAGCCCACCCTAAACAATATTATAAGGTTCTTGACTTGGAGTAGGTCAAAAGATCAGATTCGCCTGCAAGAGATTTCAGATAGTTTGCAAATTTGCAGACTGGTGCTTTATACTTTGCTAATCAGAACAGTAAACAATAGCTTTGCAAACATTTGCAACAAGATCGTGCATCATTTTGCAAAGTCGCCAACAGGTACGCAAACAGCCTTGCTCACTACGCCCTGCAGGGCCTATTCGTAGGTTAACACAGGGAGAATACCATGGCATACCGCGACATATATAAAAGTTGGCAGGACGATCCAGAAGGTTTCTGGATGCAAGCAGCTAACGCGATTGACTGGGACACCCCACCGACCAAAGCTCTTTTTGACGATAGGGCGCCTTTCTATGAATGGTACCGCGATGCGCGGGTAAATACCTGCTTCAACGCACTTGACCGCCATGTTGAGGCCGGTCGTGGCGATCAAGTTGCCATCATCTACGACAGCCCTATGACTGATACTGTCAGCGAGATCAGCTATACCGAACTACTGACACGTGTGGCTTCCCTTGCCGGTGCATTGAAGGCGAAAGGTATCTCAAAAGGTGACCGCGTAATTATCTACATGCCGATGGTTCCCGAGGCACTTGAAGCAATGTTGGCCTGCGCACGGCTAGGTGCGATCCATTCGGTAGTGTTTGGTGGATTTGCCGCCAACGAACTGGCAGTGCGGATTGACGATGCCACACCCAAGGCGATCATCGCAGCGTCTTGCGGATTAGAACCGGGTCGCGTGATTCATTATAAACCACTGCTGGACGGCGCAATAAATCTTGCGACACATAAACCTGAATTATGTGTTATTTATCAACGTGAGCAACAGGTGGCTGCACTAACTGAAGGCCGTGACGTCGACTGGCAAGACTTTCAGATTGGCGTCGAACCAGCCGATTGCGTTATGGTTGAAGGCACACATCCAGCCTATATTCTCTATACCTCCGGCACCACAGGCGCACCGAAGGGCGTTGTGCGACCTACTGCTGGCCATCTTGTTGCCTTGCACTGGACGATGAAAAATATATATAATGTAGATCCTGGTGATGTGTTCTGGGCCGCATCAGATGTTGGCTGGGTCGTGGGCCACAGTTACATTTGTTATGGGCCATTGATCCACGGCAACACTACTATTGTGTTTGAGGGAAAACCTGTTGGCACGCCGGACGCAGGTACCTTCTGGCGAGTGATTGAACAACACAAGGTTAAATCCTTCTTTACCGCACCAACTGCCTTTCGTGCTGTAAAACGCGAAGATCCAAAGGGCAAATTGATCAAGGATTATGATCTATCCAATCTAGATCAAATCTACCTCGCAGGCGAACGGGCAGATCCCGACACGATTGAATGGATGCAAGATAAGCTTGGCAAGCCCATTTATGATCACTGGTGGCAAACTGAAACTGGCTATACAATCGCTGGCAACCCTGTTGGTATCGAACCGATGCCAGTGAAACTTGGCTCACCAACAGTAGCAATGCCAGGGTATAATGTGCATATTCTTGATGACAACGGACACCAAATGCCTGCAGGTGAACTTGGTGCGATTGCGATTAAACTGCCCCTGCCGCCCGGAACATTGCCAACGCTTTGGAATGCTGAAGACCGGTTCTTAAAGAGCTACCTTCACACCTTCCCCGGATATTATGAAACCGGTGACGCAGGCATGATTGACGAAGACGGCTATCTTTACATTATGGCCCGTACGGACGACGTGATTAACGTTGCGGGCCATAGGCTTTCAACGGGAGGCATGGAAGAAGTCCTTGCAGCGCATCCAGACGTGGCAGAGTGCGCAGTAATTGGCGTTACGGATCAATTGAAGGGCCAATTACCGGTCGGGTTTGTTTGCCTGAACAAAGGCACTAAAACTTCACATGAGGACGTTGTTCGCGGTTGCGTCAAGCTCGTGCGTGACAAGATCGGCCCCGTTGCCGCATTCAAACTTTGCATCGTGGTAGACCGTTTGCCAAAAACAAGATCTGGTAAAATTCTGCGTGCCACAATGGTAAAAATTGCGGATGGTGCAGAATTTAAAATGCCCGCAACCATTGATGACCCAGACATCTTGGATGAAATCCGCGAAGCTTTAAAACCACTTGGATATGCTGGCAGCTAATTTAAGCGAATTGTTCTTGGATCAACCGTTCCTCTAATCCATGGCCAGGGTCGAACAGGATGCGGTGTGAAATTTCTGGTGCTGACCACACATCGACCTGTTTGACGTCTTTGACCGATACACCATCCGCGTCGACATTTACAGGACGTTTGAAGGCGTTCGTTACATCAAACGTTACTCGCGCCGATTTGGACAACAGCGCACCCCGCCAGCGACGCGGCCGGAACGCAGCAACAGCAGTCAGCGCCAAAACGTCCGAACCAATGGGAAGGATTGGCCCATGGGCAGAATAGTTATAAGCTGTGGATCCAGCCGGCGTCGCCAAAAGTGCACCGTCGCAGACCAACTCGTCCATCCGCAACGTACCATCCACATAAATACGTAGCTTTGCAGCCTGTGGGCCCGCGCGCAGCAAGGACACTTCGTTAATCGCAAGAGCCTTGTGCTGCGTTCCGTTGACGCAGGTGGCAAGCATGTGAAGGGGATTAATGACCTCTTCTTGTGCTTTTAAAAGACGGTCCCGCAGTCCTTGCGCTGAATAGTTGTTCATCAAGAACCCAACTGTACCACGGTTCATTCCGTAAACTGGTGCAGGTAAATCTTGGGTACTGTGCAGCGTTTCCAGCATGAAACCGTCACCGCCTAAAGCAACAATAATATCAGCATTTTCAACTACAACACCGCCATATTGCAACGTCAAAGCCACTTTTGCAGCTTGCGCAATCGGCATATCACTGGCCACAAACGCAATTTTAGTTTTAAAAATACGATCAACAGACATAAAAATTCTTTCAAGTTTCAAAAACTGTTGTCCCCTGCACTCTACCAAAACGCAAGTCGCACATCGAGGTAAGATTGTCGGAACTAAGATAATAAATATAGAAAATTTGGGGTTATAAGCCACAAGTCGAAGGCCTATGAATGAATTAATAATTTCGCCAAAGGATAACCGCAATGAATGCCATAACTAAAGACACCGGTTTTTTCACCGAAAGCCTTTCGACTCGTGACCCCGAAATTGCTGAAGCGATTGGTGCGGAACTGGGCCGTCAGCGCAAAGAAATAGAACTGATTGCATCAGAAAACATCGTTTCTGCCGCAGTTATGGAAGCGCAAGGCAGCGTGATGACCAACAAATACGCCGAAGGCTACCCAGGCCGACGGTATTATGGCGGCTGCCAACACGTTGATGTAGCTGAAAACTTGGCCATTGATCGTGCAAAGCAATTATTTGGTTGTGAATTTGTGAACGTTCAACCGAACTCAGGGAGTCAAGCAAATCAAGGTGTTTTTCAGGCACTGATCAAGCCCGGAGACACCATTCTAGGCATGTCGCTAGACGCGGGAGGTCACCTGACCCATGGCGCAAAGCCAAACCAATCGGGCAAAATTTACAACGCTATTCAGTATGGTGTGAAGAAAACTGATAACCTGTTGGACTATGAACAAGTTCAAACACTAGCGACCGAGCATCAGCCAAAGTTAATTATCGCAGGCGGGTCCGCCATTCCACGCATTATTGACTTTAAACGCATGCGCGAAATTGCTGACAGCGTTGGTGCCTACCTTCTTGTCGACATGGCGCACTTCGCAGGTTTTGTCGCAGCGGGTCTCTATCCATCGCCATTTCCACACGCCCACGTTGCCACCACAACGACTCACAAAACCCTGCGCGGCCCACGAGGCGGTATGATCTGTACCAACGATGAAGCACTGGCCAAAAAATTTAATTCTGCTATTTTTCCCGGTATACAAGGTGGGCCGTTAATGCACGTCATTGCGGGCAAGGCTGTGGCATTTGGAGAGGCATTACGCCCTGAATTCAAGGCCTACCAAGAACAGGTCGTAAAGAACGCCAAAGCGCTGGCAGAGCAATTGGTCAAAGGTGGCTTGGACATAATAACAGGCGGAACCGACACTCACCTGATGCTTGTCGACCTTCGCCCCAAGGGCGTCAAAGGCAATGACACCGAAGCCGCGCTCGAACGTGCTCACATTACCTGCAACAAAAATGGTATACCATTCGATCCTGAAAAGCCGATGGTGACTTCTGGTGTGCGTCTAGGATCACCTGCAGGCACAACACGTGGGTTCACTGAAATCGAATTCCGTCAGGTCGCAGATTGGATCGTTGAAGTGGTTGACGGGTTGGCGGCGAATGGTGAGAGTGGTAATGCAGATGTCGAGGCAAAGGTAAGAGCCGAAGTTGAAGCACTCTGTGATAGCTTCCCAATTTATCCCAACCTTTGAACAGTTGAAAATCGGTAACGCAGCCATGGGACATACGCAAAGACAACGTAGATGTCTCAGGTTGTACCCGATTTTATAGAGCCATGAATCAGTCTCATTTATTTGATACCATCATAGACCGCCACTTGCGATCCAAGCTTCCTCCACTAATGGCAGAGGCCACTCTCTTTACACTAAAACAACTCTCGGCGTGCTTTTTTGGAGCACTTCTGTTGTTGGCAATAATTTGCACAAATGTGATCTGGGAAAATGACTGGTCAATTGCCAGATATGACGCCTTATTCGCATTCGCAGTCTTAACTCAGGCCACTATGTTGTTTTTTAAATTTGAAAGTTGGCAAGAAGCCAAAATAATCGGCCTCTTTCACATAACCGGAACTGCTATGGAGATTTTCAAGGTCAACGCTGGATCATGGACATACCCAGAAGAAGCTTTTTTCATGTTGGTAAACGTGCCACTTTTCAGCGGATTTATGTATGCATCTGTCGGTAGCTACATAGCGCGGGTTATCAGAATTTTTAATTTGCGGTTCACCCACTATCCGACCTTCTGGCTTACTGCGGTACTGGCAATATTTATTTATGTAAACTTTTTTTCACACCATTATGTGCCCGATATACGGCTCGTACTTTTTGCAGCCACGGTAATTGTCTTCTTGCGCACCCACGTTGTGTTTACCAATGGTCGCACTTACCCTTTCCCTCTTGCAACACTCTTTGCCAGCTTCTTTTTGTGGATTGCAGAAAATATTGGTACCTTGACAGGAACATGGGTCTACGCCGGTTCGCACACGTTTGAAATGACGTCTTTCAGCAAAATTGGCAGTTGGTATTTGTTGCTTTACGTGGCCTTTGTCACAGTGACGCTGATAAATTGCGATTCACTTAATACTAGACGTAACCATACCTCATCAGGAACGCCACCAACGCGACCACGATAAGGGTAAAATTGAAATGAAGGTACCGCAAATTTAAAACATGCGTGCCTTGTGACATTCAACTAGATAGATCGTTTTTAGATAATTTATTAATGACTTATAAGCCTCTTTCAATTTATTTTCATAAATCATCAGACGCAGTTTGAGGTACTCCATCAAATAGTAGCCTTTGCCAAATAACACACTTCAAAATGCGATCATCCCAGCAGCAAACCCACAGCGTGCGCAAGCTTTCATTAAAAAGTGCTGCCCTTAATTTGAAAGCTTTTCCCTATTAGGCTTCGCACCTCGTCAGTGTATCTAATGAAAGACTCTCGGTCATGGTCACAGCTCTAGCATGCAGTCCCAACCCTTTTAATTCACCGCTTTTTGGTCTATTATAAGTAATGCTAAATTTCTCAACTTATGGTGATCCGTCTTTACCTAAAATACTGATCGCACACGGGCTTTTTGGGTCTGGGCGCAATTGGGGCGTAATTTCAAAACGGCTATCCAACCAGTTTCACGTGATCTGTCCCGATATGCGAAATCACGGTGCAAGCCCATGGTTTGGAACACAAAGTTACACTGATATGGCCGATGACTTATCAGCACTATTAGATCAACCAACATTTATTGTTGGCCATTCCATGGGGGGGAAGGCCGCCATGGTTATGGCGCTGAAATACCCACATCTAATCAGTAAATTGATAGTCGTAGACATTGCTCCTGTCGCCTATCCACACAGTCAATCACAACATATCGATGCAATGCAAGCTGTGGACCTAAGTAAGGTTGAAAAGCGAGCTGATGCAGCGAAGAATCTAGATCCAGAAGTCCGTGATTTTCTCTTGCAATCACTTGATCTTAAAAATCGAAAATGGAATCTGAACCTCAATGTTCTTGCGGCGGAGATGCATAAAATTATTGGATTTCCAGACGTATCAGGCTCTTTCTCTGGGCCGACTTTGTTCCTCTCTGGCGGCGACAGTGACTACATAACACCAGAATACCGCCCTATGATCAAAAATTTATTCCCCAGGGCACGATTTGCAAAAATGCAAGATGCAGGCCACTGGCTGCACGCACAAAAACCGCGTGAATTTGAGGCAACGTTGCGGGTATTTTTCACCTAAACCGCAATCTTGAACAATAGACCTAAGGTATGAATACGTGGTGAAATTTTAGGTTCATGGCACTTGGCCCTTAAGAAAACTATCAATGCCAAAGCCCCTGCAAAATTTCTAAAATGGAGTGCATGGCGTTACCATTATTTAGCTTAGATATAAGTTATACTGCCACCTGAGCAAATTCCATCGTACAAAAGGATAATTTAACCGACCAATTGTCAATAATCGCCTTGGCGACCACAATAAATTTCTGAATTTCCAACACGGCGACTATGTTTACCACTGAATTCTCCCACAGAATAATGTACCAACAATTAGATATAAGAATAAAAATAAAATAAAAAATAGTGAGATCCTTAAACGCAATCTGGTGCATAGCGAAAGGCCTTGCGCAGGGAGAGCTTTACATAGGAGCGGGCGTGATTCTTAGATCTGGGTCAAATGGCGACAACTCTCAAAACGACTTTAATGGCTTCATTGTGAGAGAAAAGGGGGCCAGCGAATTTACCTCCAAATAGAAAAGGTATCAGCACTAATGAAAACTAAGATTTGACAAGAAAGATATCAGATAATTAAAAAATTAATACTTCAAAACTTAAGCCCGAAAAGCTAGTTTAGTTCCAAATCTGAAAATAAACGAAGAAATTTTTAGCTCAACGTCAAGCGCCAAAACATCCTTCTTTTCTATGAGGCCCAAATAAAGAAAAATATATTTTGATTAATTAGTGACAGTACAATTAATTGCTTCGAGGTCATCATTAATATTCCAGTCTTCAGTTGCCTGGTGAGAAAATGAACTGTGAGAGCTGCCAAATTATCAGAAACTAACGTTGCCTCAAACAGAGCAGACTCAATTTGATTACACCAAACAGCAGCAAAATTATTTTCTATGACATTGTGTGACTTTTCCTGAAGAATAATATCTGGTCTAATTGCATAATGTTACTTTTGAAAGTCTATGAAGTCACAACACCAGTTTCATCCATACAATCAAAGTTGCATTTAATTTTACCAATGCAAACCTATTCAAAACTAAAATAATGATACTTATCAATACTCAATTTGGCATAAATACTCATTACTTATGATGATAAATTCGTCAAATAAGTCTGAAAAAATCAAGTGGTAGAAGCTAATCCAAAATCATTATTTTTAGGTAATCACGCAATTGGTGAGAGACCAATGGCCACCACCCATCGTCTTTCATCAACGCACAAAATAGATAAATTTAGTTGTCCATTTTCAATGCACTTATAAAGGCTTCTTGGGGAATATTGACGCTGCCGAACTGGCGCATCTTTTTCTTACCAGCCTTCTGCTTGTCAAGAAGTTTACGTTTTCTTGACGCATCGCCGCCATAACACTTGGCAGTGACATCTTTCCGCATGGCCGACAGAGTCTCTCTAGCGATGACTTTACCACCTATGGCCGCCTGAATAGGAATTTTAAACATGTGACGCGGTATCAAGTCTTTGAGTTTTTCAACCATGGCGCGGCCACGGACTTCTGCGCGGTCGCGATGCACCATCATTGACAGCGCGTCAACGGGCTCATCGTTAACAAGGACAGACATTTTAACAAGTGCATCCTCGCGGTAGCCCATGAGAGTGTAGTCAAAGGACGCGTAGCCTTTAGTGACAGATTTAAGACGGTCATAGAAGTCGAATACTACTTCATTAAGCGGAAGATCATAGACAACAAGCGCACGTGAACCTGCGTAGGTAAGGTCAGATTGGATTCCACGACGGTCTTGACACAGCTTTAATACGTCTCCTAAGTATTCGTCAGGTACAAGGATAGTCGCCTTAATGCGCGGTTCTTCTATATGGTTAATAAGTGTCATGTCAGGCATGTCAGCAGGATTGTGCAATTCATCCATGGTATTATCACGCATGTGAACATGATAGACTACTGATGGCGCGGTAGTGATCAAGTCAATATCATATTCGCGCTCAATCCGATCGCGGATCACTTCAAGATGCAGCAGGCCAAGGAAGCCACAACGAAAGCCAAAGCCGAGTGCGGCGGAGGATTCCATTTCAAAAGAGAAAGACGCATCATTTAGGGCGAGTTTATCGATCGCTTCGCGCAGGTCTTCGAACAGGGCGGAATCCACAGGGAACAGACCACAGAAAACAACAGGTTGTGCAGGTTTGAAGCCAGGGAGCGGAGTGACTTCGGATTTTTGATGCGTGATCGTGTCACCAACACGGGTGTCGCGTACCTGTTTGATCGACGCAGTCATAAAGCCAATTTCGCCAGGACCAAGCTCGTCGACGTTTTCCATTTTTGGACGGAACACACCAATGCGTTCAACGTGATGGATTGTGCCGTTGCTAATGAATTTAACTTTCTCACCCTTGCGCAACTTGCCATCAATAATGCGGACCAACACAATGACACCCAAGTAACTATCATACCACGAATCCACCAACATTGCCCTGAGAGGCGTTTCAGGATCACCTTTAGGAGCAGGGAGTTGGTGGACGATGGCCTCAAGCGTCTCAACAATGCCTTCACCAGTTTTAGCGGACACCGCTATAGCGCCAGATGCATCGATGCCAATTACATCTTCCACTTGCTCAGCAACGCGGCTAACGTCAGATGCAGGTAAGTCTATTTTATTGAATACAGGAACAATTTCGTGATTGGCATCGATGGCATGATAGACATTAGCAAGGGTCTGTGCCTCAACCCCTTGAGTGCTGTCCACCACTAACAGTGAGCCTTCGACGGCTCGCATAGAACGGCTAACCTCGTAGGCGAAATCAACATGACCGGGGGTGTCGATCAGATTGAGTACGTAATCTTCACCGTTTTTGGCGGTGTAATTGATCCGCACAGTCTGGGCTTTAATGGTGATGCCACGCTCACGCTCGATATCCATGGAATCGAGCATCTGGGCTTTCATATCGCGTTCCGCCACCGTGTTGGTGGCCTGGATCAAACGATCGGCAAGCGTGGATTTACCGTGGTCAATATGTGCCACGATGGAGAAATTGCGGATTTGTGAGAGTGCTGTCATGATGAGGATATGTAGGGGTTTTTGAGGATTGTCGAGGGGGATTTGGTGTGGCACAGAATAGTTAGCTAGGTAGCTCAGAATTTTTAGACCGTATTGAAACGAAAGGCTTGATTACTGCCAATCAACCTCGACATCATAATTTTTTATGAGTTCAACAAACTCAGTATTAAGCAAGAATTTATTCTGTGTCTTACTTAAAATCTTTATGCCAAATACTTTTAACCTGTGAATGACAAGACACAGTATCTTAGTTATTCTGATTGTATAAATGTCCCCACAGTTCATGGTGGTTGGTTTTGAGACGATGCTAGATCCTCTTTTTACGCAAGCTTAACACCGAGACTGGCACGAAGGGCACACTTCAGGCGCAGTGCAACCTTCGGCGGCACAAAGATTAAGCAAATTAATGGGTGTTGATGTAAGCGCATCACAACAAATGTGATTTTCATCCCCTTCACACGTGGTGCGACTTGCGACATAACGCAGACGGCGGTTCCAAAACCGACGAAGATCATCTGCCAATAAATTGGGCTCTAAAAACAAAAAACTACAGTGAGGCACTATGAAAAGTTTTGTTATTTTGTCAGCTTTGATCGTGTTAACCGCCTGCTCAGGTGGACGAGAACGTGGCAGTTTAGGATCTACGCGCGGGGCGACAGGCGGTATCAGTCGCTCGTGTTTGAGTGCTGACCGTTCCGCTGCTACACCAGCTTTATGCGAATGTGTTCAAAGTGTTGCTAACAGTGAGCTTTCAAGACGAGATCGCACTCGCGTTGCGGACTTCTTTGCTGATCCGGAGAATGCTAACGAGATGAAGACTAGCGACACCACCGCCAATGGCTCATTTTGGAAACGCTATCGCGCATTCACGAATTCGGCGGGCAATCGGTGCGGATAAACGGGCACACAGTGATTCAGACATCCGTTCTGTTTTAGAGTTAATTTAGTAACAGAGCGGTTTTAGACATTTGATCAATGGTCCATTTCACTATGATCCATCCGGTCCATATCCACAGGTATTTTTACATTGATCTTGCCGGCATCCTCAAATGTTAAAGTTATGGCAATAATATCATCTTGTCCAAAAGGTGCAGTGAGACCCATGAACATAACGTGATTGCTGCCCCGTTGCAGGCGAAGTTCACCGCCCGCTGGTAATATAAGGCCCGCCTCAAGGTGTACCATTCGCATAACGCCATTTTCGTCTTCAAGGTGAGTGTGAAGTTCGACTTGCTGTGCCGCATCCGAATTCACCCCAAGGAGCTTGTCATCGGTATCGCCGTGATTTTGGATCAACATAAAGGCTGCACCTGTGATAGGGTTGGATGAACGAGCATATTGGTCGTGAATTTCAATCTCTGCCAAAGCCGGTGTAGCGAGGCTAAATAACGTAAGGACAGTAAAGAAGGTCAATTTGAGGGACATGTTGCGTTCCTGTCTGTTCGATCTGGATATTGTAAAGGTGAGAGGTTTTTTCAGACGAAAAGTGGTGGGTCGCGAGCCTGGACAGACGTTAGAATAAATCGAATTTGCGGTTTCAAAAAAGGTGTTTGCAGAAGAGTTTGAATGTGAAAAGGGCTTGGTTTCACTGTTGTTACCGTGGAATTATATGCCATCAACGTCAATGCGCAGTCTGGGCATATATGACCAGGCCCAATCGGATTACCTTGCTCATTTTGGGATAACACCACAGGTCCCTGCCTCGAGCACAAGATTACTTGACCTTGGGCATCTTTAGACAAGCCACTCGCCATCTGCTGGGAGGTCACAGCAATCAAAAGCGCAAGTGTCAAAGAAAGTATGTGTATCATGGTTTTTTGGTATCAGGTGCACAGCCCTATCTAAAGGGCTGTAAGGTCGCATCCGCAAACAACAAAAAAGCCCGAATACAAGCTTCGGACTTTTAAAATGTGTTGGTTTAGAATTTATACTTCGATAGTCGCAGCTTTTGCTATATCTTTCTTAACTTTAAGGGCGGACGGGGAAAGTTCTGCGTCTTTAGATTTTATAAAAAACGCGTCCAGACCACCGCGATGGTCCACTGTGCGAAGTGCTGCATTTGATATGCGGAACTTAAAGCTGCGACCCAGCGCTTCAGACATCAAAGACACATCCTGCAAGTTTGGCAAAAACCGACGGCGTGTACGGTTTTTAGCGTGGCTGACGTTATTGCCCGACATGGGGCCTTTTCCTGTCAATTCGCAACGGCGCGACATAGCGTATTCCTTGTCTATCAAGGGGCAGCAACATTTAGCGCAACCCAATATATCAAACTTGCATAATCCCGCAAGTGGCAGGGATTGAATTCATTAAGTCGAATTAAGTGGATTCCTTGGCGTCGTCAAGCCCCAGTCAACCCGTACTGCCCGTTTAAGCAGGTGGATCAATTTGTTTTTCCTATGTTGGTGGAAAAAGCTTGGAAATCATTAATTCAGCAGCTTGGGTGGGGCGAATTTTACCCTGTGCTACATGATCTTCTAACACTGCGAGTTGGGCTTGCACAGCTTTGTCAGACGTAAGCTTTGAGAGCAGTCCTGCACGTACTTCTTCTTTAAACCAGAAACGCGCTTGTCGTGCGCGCCGTGCGTCCCAAATACCATTATTTTTACGCCATGTAGCGAGGGTTTGAATTTCGCCCCAAACGGTGGAGATTCCATCTTCTTGCAGGGCCGACACGGCCAAGGCCTTGGGAAAATCATGTGTTTCACGGGGTGGATCTTGAGTGCGTTTTCTCATTAGGCGCAGCGCGCTGGCATAATCTGCACAGGTGCGCATGGCTTGCGGCTTAAGATCGCCATCAGCTTTATTTACAAGGATAATATCACAGGTTTCCATTATACCACGCTTAACGCCTTGCAATTCGTCACCACCAGCCGGCGCAAGTAGGAGCAAAAATAGATCTGACATTTCCGCAACCGCGGTTTCTGATTGACCAACGCCAACCGTCTCGATCAACACAACATCGAATTTAGCTGCTTCACACAACGCAATGGCTTCACGGGTACGTCGCGCAACACCGCCCAGTTGGGTTTGACTCGGCGACGGTCGGATAAACGCCAATCGATCACGTGCCAATAGGTCCATGCGGGTTTTATCACCCAAAATGGACCCCCCAGACCGTGTTGAACTTGGGTCCACAGCCAGTACAGCAACTCGCAACCCTTGCCCGGTCAACATTCTTCCAAAAGATTCGATAAACGTTGATTTCCCCACCCCTGGGGTACCAGACAGACCAATGCGTAGCGCCTGATGATCAGTACCTACGGCGACCAGCAATTCAGCCGACAGAGCTCGATCATTACGCCGTGTGCTTTCAACCAACGTGATAGCACGGGCCAAGGCCCGACGTTCACCGGCGCGGATTTTCTCTGCTGTGATTTGGATATCCATGGCTGCTTTATGGTGTTCCTTTGGCGCTGCGTCTAGACGAGGTATTGCGCATCCGTTTTTTTGCTAAGATGTAGAACAAATGAAAGACGAATTACCCATTGATGAAGTGCTGGGAGACTTGTTGCAGGCTGTGCGCGTCCATGGCTGCGCGGTTTTACAAGCACCACCAGGTGCGGGTAAGACG
Source organism: Octadecabacter sp. (assembly GCA_028825445.1). Taxonomy (GTDB): domain Bacteria; phylum Pseudomonadota; class Alphaproteobacteria; order Rhodobacterales; family Rhodobacteraceae; genus Octadecabacter. Next base: position 1,111 of record JAPKAD010000016.1, on the reverse strand, counting down.
ACCCGGGTGCCTCTAGCTCTGTTGCGGGCAAGAATCGTACAAGGTCGAATCGTAATGCTGGAACCACGCCGTTTGGCGACGCGATCAGCGGCGGAGCGCTTGGCACAACAGCTTGGCGAGTCTGTAGGTCAAACGGTAGGCTACCGAATGCGCGGTGAGACTAAGGTGTCAAAACAGACTCGGATTGAGGTTGTGACCGAAGGCATTTTGACCCGCATGATCCAAAGCGATCCTGAATTGACCGGCATTGGTGCAGTTATCTTTGATGAATTTCACGAAAGGTCGTTGAACGCCGATCTCGGGCTGGCATTGACGCTTGAAATACGTGAGGCGCTGCGCCCTGATCTAGTCATCATGGTTATGTCCGCAACCTTGGACGCAGGGCCTGTGGCTGATTTGTTAAACGCTCCTACAATCACGTCCCAAGGGCATGCCTATGCAGTAGAACACCGCTGGTTGGAGAGACCGTTGCGCAAGGAAGACCGATTTGATGCGGTGGCAGCAGATTTAGTGGCTCAAGCAGTTAGTGAAACGCAAGGTGGTGTACTGGTGTTCTTGCCCGGTGAGGGAGAAATCCATCGGGTTCAATCGCGGTTAGACGCGCGACTGCCAAGCGATTGTTCCGTGCGGTTATTGTACGGCGCGTTACCGTTTTCCGACCAACGTGCTGCGATTGCGCCTTTAAAATCGGGGCGCAAGATCGTACTTTCTACTTCGATCGCAGAAACATCGCTGACTATCGAAGACATTCGCGTGGTGGTCGATTGTGGACAATCCCGTCGCGCGCGATTTGACCATGGATCGGGCATGTCACGACTGGTCACCGAGCGCGTCACTCGTGCCGAGGCCACACAGCGCGCAGGCCGCGCGGGACGGGTCGCCGAAGGGGTCGCCTATAAACTTTGGTCCAAAGGTGAGGACGGTGCACTGGCGGCGTTTCCACCGCCTGAAATCGAAGCCGCAGATCTAACAGGTCTGGCAGTTGAACTGGCAGTCTGGGGTAGTGATGGATTACCGTTTCTCACCACACCGCCGGAAGGCGCATTGGCCGAAGCACGCAGCCTGTTAAACGCTTTGGGGGCACTGGACGGGGCGCGGATTACCGACCACG
>JAPKAD010000105.1 GCA_028825445.1 Octadecabacter sp. | reverse complement strand
TTTTCGAACTGATTTTGTGGCTAAGTCGCAATGGCGCAGCCACAAAGTACCGTTTAAAACGCTGGAAGCCTATAAAACAGATGCCCGCTTTGATCCTGCACATCTGCGCAGGATAGGTATTCTTGCTATTGGCCGGGAATTTCAAGCCGATGTGGCGATCGCCAGAATTCGTTTATATCGGTTTGCCTAATGAACGACTTGATGCTTTTAGCCTAGGCTATCTCTATTCACGCTCCAATTTCAAACTCAACTGTGCCGCTGCTATCGTCGAGTGGCGTCAATTATTGAGCGCATAGATTTAGGCTGTGCCTGCAATCCGATGCGTGTTCTTATTTGTTTGACAACTCCCTCTATGCAGCTGAGCCATCGATCAAAATGGGTTTTCCGATCGTCAGACCCCGCACTTTTTCAACGATGGCTTGTGTGTCGATACCATAATGCCGATAGAGATCGCCAATCGTTCCCGTCTGACCAAAATGTTCAACTCCTAGTGGAACGGTGCGATGACCAATCACAGAACCAAGCCAAGCCAGTGTTGCAGGGTGCCCGTCAATTGCAGTCACCAAAGTACAGTGGGACGGAATATCTTCAAGCAACCTCTCAATATGGCTTTTAGCACCCGTTAAACCCTTTGATTGGGCTCTCTGAGCAGCTGTCCAGCCTGCATTCAACCGATCGGCGGAGGTTACTGCCAATACGCCGATATCTCTTCTGGATTCTCCAATAATTCCAGCCGCTTTGATTGCTTCTGGAGCTACCACCCCTTGATAGGCAATAACGACTTCACAATTCGGTCCTGGCTCGCGCAGCCAGTAGGCTCCGTCAATCGTACCTTGCTTGAACCTGTCATCCAGGCGTGTTGCTGGTTGTTCAATCGGGTTTGTACTTAGTCGCAAATATACGGAACCGCCGGTTTCATCGCGTAACCAAGTGCGCTCGTCAGGATCGTCAGAACCATCACGTTGCAAATAATCAAAGGCCCACTCCATGATTACAGCTAACTCATCCGCAAATGCTGGCTCGAATGCTGCCAGCCCGTCTTGACTCATACCAATAAGTGGTGACGCGATGGATTGATGCGCGCCCCCTTCTGGCGCTAGTGTGATGCCTGAAGGGGTTCCAACGACCATAAACCGCGCATCCTGATAACAGGCGTAATTAAGAGCATCCAACCCACGGGAAATAAATGGATCGTAAAGCGTGCCGACTGGAATTAGGCGTTTTCCAAATAATGAATGGGATAGGCCAGCAGCAGCAAGAAGAAGAAACAAGTTCATCTCGGCTATACCGAGTTCTATGTGCTGTCCTTCAGGGGTAAATTCCCACTTGGCGGTTGAAGGTATGTTTTCCTTTTTGAACGTGTCTTCCTGATATTCGCGGGCAAATAGTTTGCGTCGATTGACCCATGGCCCAAGGTTAGTTGTGCCAGTTACATCCGGCGACGTTGTGACAATTCTTTGGGCCAATAAACTGTCGCCTTTTGACAGATCATCAAGAATTTTGCCAAACCCCTTTTGTGTGGAAATCTCGCGCTCGGAGCTCAGTTCAATCGAAGGTACTGAAATTAAATCGTCAGTGTAGCGGCGGTGTCCTTTGGCAAAAAAAGGGTTTTTCTCCAAAAACTGTTGCAATTCTTCTGGCTTTTTAACTGTGGCGAATTTTTCCCATTCTTCGCCCTCAGCAACACCCATATGCTTCTGCCAAGCCGCCATTTGGGTTTTATTCATCAGGCCGCCATGGTTGTCTTTGTGACCAGCAATCGGCGTTCCCCACCCTTTAATCGTGTAAGCTAAAAAACAAACAGGGCGGTCATGGTTAATTGCCGCAAACGTCTCAACCATAGTTTCTACGCAGTTGCCGCCGAGGTTTTCCATTAGCATCGCCAATTCATCGTCACTTCGCGCATCGAGCAACTTGGTGATATCCCCTTGGTCACCTAAATCATCCATCAAGCGTTCGCGCCAAATTTTACCACCCATAAACGTTAGGGCAGAATAAAGCTGATTGGGACAACTGTCGATCCAGTCTTTCAGTTTGCCACCGCCTTCTTCGGCAAACGCCTTTCGTTGCAAAGCGCCGTATTTTACCCGCACCACATCCCAGCCAAAGGCATCAAATATCTGTTCAACCCGCTTGGACAACCCTTCCCGCACGACGCCGTCCAAGGACTGTCGATTATAGTCAATTATCCACCAACAATTACGCAGATCATTTTTCCACCCTTCCTGCAAGGCTTCGTAAATGTTGCCTTCATCAAGTTCTGCGTCGCCAACCAAAGCGATCATTCGCCCTAGCGCTTGATCTTCGCCCCAATTCTTGGCTTGAATATAGTCTTGGACGATGGAAGCAAAAGAAGTGATAGCTACGCCCAGCCCAACCGAGCCAGTCGAGAAATCAACATCGTCGATATCTTTTGTGCGGGACGGATAGGATTGAACTCCGCCAAATCCTCTAAAGTTCTCCATCTTTTCGCGCGTCTGGTTGCCCATAAGATACTGGATCGCGTGAAATATTGGTGATGCATGGGGTTTTACAGCCACTCGATCCTCCGGCTTAAGTGTGGAAAAATACAAAGCCGTCATTATCGAAACCATTGAAGCTGAAGACGCCTGATGCCCCCCAACCTTGATACCATCTTCTTTTGGGCGAATGTGGTTAGCATTATGGATCATCCAATGCGATAGCCACAGCAAGCGTTGCTCGATGGTTTTAAGTTGAAGTGCTCGTTGTTTGTTCATTTCGATGCCCGCCAATAAAATTTTTACGCTATCTATGGCTACCATCTCCGCAAAAGCGTTTCAGGCCTATATTTGTCATTATCAACGTGATATTGGAGGTAAAGTTATAAAAATGAGAACTTTGTGATGATAAACACCAATATAGATAAGTTTGACACCGCAATCCTGCGCGAACTCCAGAAGAACGGGCGTGCAACGATTATTGAGCTAAGCCAGCTAGTCGGGCTTAGTCCTTCGCCGGTTGCCCGGCGGCTACATAATCTTGAAAAAGCAGGCTTTATCACAGGTTATACGGCACTACTTGATGAGGCTAAGTTGGGTTTTGGCGTATCTGTATTCGTGTCAGTTCAACTCGATAAACAGGTAGACGGTGCGCTCGCTGCTTTCGAAGCCGCAATCAAGCAATATCCCGAAGTCGTAGATTGTTGGCTTATGACCGGCAACCGAGATTACATGCTCAGAATTGCGGCGTCCGGTTTGGATGAATTTGAACGCTTCTTAGTTGGAACACTGACTAAGGTTAAAGGCGTTTCGTCGATCGAATCTTCGATTCCATTGAGGCGAGTAAAATCAGGACTAGCCCGAACCCCGTGAACAACATCTGTAATAATTCAAGAATCAAGAACTGCAGTTACTGAGCCCAGTCCAAATGACTGAAGGATGCAAGGCCACTCCACTGTTTCCCTTAGATAGGCATCAGTCAACCAACCGACACAAGTAATATCAATGAGTTAAGCAATAATAACATGAGCTGTCTAGGGCACTTTTGGTGGCCTGTGTGGTGGCCTCAGGAAATGGGTCCCATGGTATAGACAAATGAGACCCCCCCTACCTTTGGTAATCATTGGACTTCAAAAAGAGGGCTAAAGGGGCTGTTGTTGTGGTTGTTGTCGTTCTTGGGCTTTTGATGAGGCCCCCTTTGCCTTTATCCTAGAACGCCCAGTTCAGCCCAAGGTTAGCAGTGGTGCTGTTTAAACCTTTGTTAGATGATGAGCCTTTGATAG
>JAPKAD010000058.1 GCA_028825445.1 Octadecabacter sp. | reverse complement strand
TTACGGTCACATGATCTAATCTTCCTTGCCTTAGCCCAAACTTCACTCGTTTATAAAAAAAGTGTAAATAAGCCTAAGCATAATAATAATTGTTTAGCACACGATCATAGGCGCTGATGAAAGTATCGACAACAATTATAGCCAAACAAAGCCGTAGCTAATTCGACCCGCCTATTATCCATCAAAAGTTGAAAATCCGCACCACATTTGCTCTTACATTTAGATAAATTTTGAAGCGCTAAGCGTACAAGGCAACTGCTGAATCGCGAATGTGACAATTTTCATACCAGTGGTTGATTAAAATTATCAAAGATTTTTTACCCAATAAAATATGAAATGCCTTCTCAGTTACTGAGACATCGGCGATATAAACAGAAAGCAATGGATTACTTTGCTTGTGACGCTAAAATATTTTTTTGCATCCGATCATGGAACTCACAAATAAGTTGTTATCCATCAGTAAAAGTGTTGGTTTTAATTGCATCCGTCGTTTCTTCCAGATTACAAAAATTCTGAGATTCTTGCATATTTACGATTTCAGCAGGCATATAAGTTTCATCATGTTTTGCAAGAATTTCAACAGCTTCAAAAGTATTATTAATGTAATATCCCTGGCCAACCATCCCCTGACCTTCTTCAAACAAGCTTGGCAATATATCATTGAATGTCACTGGTACGACGTTCCAACAATCAGTAATTACAAAAGATACCTCAAGTCCCTCACCCCTAATAATCGATCCATCCTGCACCATTCCTCCAATGCGAAACAGCTCTGTTTCTTTGGGCGGTTCAGAGACCACTTCTGTTGGGGATCGGAAATAATTGATGCCGTCGCGCAAGGCATAACCAATTACTACTGTCGACAGCCCAAGCGACACAAAGGCAACTAGTATGATTTGGATGCGTCTAGTTTTCTTTAAAGATTTCATTAGTTTACCTTTGCAGCCAAAAAATTACGGAAACAAAGGTGCCATCATCAAACCCATAGTTTCAGGTAGATTTAACATCAGGTTGGCGTTCTGCAATGCCTGACCGCTTGAACCTTTCGTGAGATTATCAAGCGCAGCAATGATAATGGCCCGTCCCTGACGACGATCAGCCACCACACCGACATGACAGAAATTAGACCCACGAATATGCCGGATGCTCGGGTGTTCACCAAATGGTAAAACTTTGATAAAAGGCTCATCTTTATATTTTTTTTCTATAATTTTATAAAGGGTTTGCGCATCACCTTTCACGTAAACTGTTGCTAAAATTCCACGGTTGGCTGGAATCAAGTGTGGTGTGAACTGCACAGTAACGGTACGGCCTGCAACTAGCGAAAACTCTTGATCCAACTCGCCCAAATGGCGATGGTTTCCGCCAACTGCGTATGCATGCGCACCCTCTGATAATTCAGCGTGCAGCAGATTTTCTTTTAACGATCGCCCTGCACCTGACGCTCCGCATGCAAGGTCAACAATAATTTCATCTAGATCGATTACTCCCGCCGCAATCAGAGGTCGCAGTGCAAATTGCGCAGTAGCTGCGTTGCAACCCGTACCAGCCACCACTCGTGCCGCTGCGATCTCATCACGGTAAAACTCTGTAAGCCCATAAACGGCCTCTTTTTGTATCTCTAACGAAGTATGATTAATACCATACCATTTCTTATAGACAGCAGGATCACGCAGCCGGAAGTCTGCACTAAGATCGACAATCTTAAGATTTTTAGGTAACTTAGAAATTACTTCCTGACTGGTCTTGTGCGGTAATGCACAAAAAACCAGATCAACGTCGTTAAAATTTACGTCTTCGATCGTGGTTAAAATTGGCAAGTCAAGATGCCGCAAATGCGGAAATACCTGCGCCATGCTTTGCCCAGCTTTCGAATTTCCCGACAGCGCGGTAATCTCAATAGAAGGATGACCAGAAATCAAGCGTACAAGTTCAGCTCCCGTGTATCCAGACGCCCCAAGAATCGCAATTTTGTAAATCATTTTAAAATCTCCACACTGAAATCTCAGTGAATTTTCGCATCAAATGTAATAGATTTAAGCTGCTTCAAACGTGACCTGTCGCCGCAGAAATTTTGTTGCGCGGTCGCTGACCAGCTTTGGATCACCAGAAGTAAGGAACTTTGAAGAACTTCCACCAACCATTTCTGGCCGACGCTGCAAATAATCAGCTAGACTATCTGCGACCAAATTGGCTTGACTGAACACCTTCACATCCGCGCCAAGGGCGACCTGAAACGCGGCCTGTATTATCGGGTAATGCGTACAGCCCAAAACAGCGGCATCCGGTTTCGGCAATTTGCGCTTTAAAGCATCTACATGGCTGCACACCAAAGATTCTGCCAAGATCATATCACCTTCCTCAATCGCATCCACCACGCCACCACAGGCTTGTCCTTCGACATCTACGCCAATGGCGCGAAACGCCAACTCGCGTTGAAACGCACGGCTAGACACGGTCGCAGGCGTAGCAAATAGGGCAACGTGTTTGACACCAACCTCACGCGGTGGAGAATTGTCGCCCCATGACCGCTCCGTCATGGCCTCAATAAGGGGTACAAAAACCCCTAGAACCCGCTTGTTTTTGGGAACCCAGCTTTCTTGCATACGCCGTAAAGCCACCGCCGATGCAGTGTTACAGGCTAAGATCACAAGATCGCAGCCCGCATCAAACAATGCTTGGGTTGCCGCCGTCGTCAAATTGTAAATATTATCGGCCGTGCGCACGCCATAAGGCGCATGGGCGCTGTCAGCGTAATAAATAAACGGCACATCCGGTAAGCGCTGTTGCACCGCATTCAACACAGTTAACCCGCCCAATCCACTATCGAAAATGCCAACTGCCATATGCCTTACCTTCGATTATTTTACGGAAAATGCCGTAAGTGAACTTCTACGAGCATTTGCGCAAGAAATCCATGCAGCTTTTGCGGCAAATTTAGTCGCAGCGCACTCGTCAAAGGCACTCAGGACAACCAGCAATTCCTCACGTCGTGGGGCCAACTTTCCAGCATTTACAATTTTTATCTGTCCAAACAAATTAATTTCAAAAGGCAAACTGGACAACACGACTGCCACTTCATGGCTGTCCAACCTCATAAACCTGCACATTAAACTATGTCGCGTTTATATTATGCAATTAAAGCTCACTACATTTTACATTCGGCCGTGCGGCCACAAACATTAACGAAGTTCCGCAAAACCCTTCAGATGTGACAATAACGAAAAAGCTCAGCGATAGCCGCAGGCATTGCAATTTTTCGGGAGCGCCCATTCGACCATGTCCAGCTTAGCAGACATGTCGCAAGATGATGCGTCAACTTTGGCGTTCCCTCAAATTCTACTTTAATCTCACTACGCATATCAATCAGCAGTTGTACAACTTCATATTCATTTTTATGCCAGTAGGGTATGGTACACCAATGCCACAGATTCTCACAAAGTATCATCAAATGAAGCAACAAAATTAGTTTGCTTAGCGTAGTTTGTATTTTTGGTATTTGATAAATTTTAAGATCAAAATGCAAACTTTTCAATCAGAAATTTCTGATTTAACAATTGACGTTAGTTTCAAAAATTTCTCAGATTTTGCTTTATAAAACACCGCCCAACAACCATATCTAAAATTTTTCAAATTACGAAGCTCCGTGGCGCCCGTTAATTCAATGGCTTAATAGATTGCAGCGCCGATAATCAGGATCCTGAGAAATGCGGAAGTATTAAACCACACGCGATCTTTTGGGCACGCCTTCTTTGCTATCGTCAACCTATACAATGAAAGTTTGAAATCGACATTACAATTAAACCTACCAGTCATTACTTCGTACGAATAAGAAACGCTCTTTTAAACTATACAAGAACAGACATGCATCTGATTTTACTATTTTATTTTAGAATATAATTCAAATCATCACGGGTTAAAATCCCAATACCAGACAGGATTATCAACAGATCCAGCTCATCTTTAGGTTCACGCACCAATTCGATATCTTTCTAAATCACCAACAATTCGCGACAAATTTAATAGCCATGAGACCGCTATCATTGCCCTGCCTGTGGGTCATCTTTACCGCGTCATTGTACAGAATTTTTAAAGGTAATGTTTATTCCGGCCATCAGCGCAGACCGGATTGTTTGAAGACCAGATGGGTGTAAATTCCATCCGAGATTCTGAAAACATTGTCGCTCTCAAAAACAGCGTTTCTCCAACTCATTTGATACCCTCTCCGTCATTTTCGTGAACTAAAAGGTGTGACGATTCATCCATTGCACTGTTTAGTGAGAGCCGATGCGGGCTTTGGCAAAATCAGCAAAGGGTACGCGAGTTGATAAATTATTTGAACAACCCGAAAAATGAGGGCAAACGAATTGTGATTTTAGCTGCGATATCCGCGCACTTCGCTTCTGCTAGCTTCGCGAATCCAACCTAAGTGCGATAATACGCAATCCTTCTTCGATCAGTACACAACCGATTTTCTCATCGATCCAAACAAGGGCCCTCGCGTGGCGTGTTAAAAAACTTCTTCGAGCCAAACATGTTTTTAACTATTATATTCGTACTGGCCGTTCGCAAAGATCATCAAAAATCGCCTTCAATGCACCTAAGTAATGTTACCTTTTCTTCTACCAAAACGGTGAAATTCCGCTCAAAAGCTCATTCGTGGAAACTGTCCATATCATACGGCCAAACCTACCCGACTTTGTAGGTTGTCAGCTCCAGCTTGGCGGCATCGTCTGCATTAATCACCAGCAATTAAAACAGCTCAAGCCAGTTTTAACCCGCTACAACGAATCTGGTCCTGGCGCTCTTATTTGGACATAACACCTTATCCATGAGATTAAATTGTGCAAAAACCAAGATTGTGAACCGTTTATGGTCCACAATCCACGTATCTTGTGCTAGGGGCGTGTCGATTAGTTTAATATTAAGTCCACAGTCGGGTATTGAAAATTCTGGTGTCACAAAAAATTTAAGTGGACAGCTTATTTTAGATCACGTTTGTGACCTCAATAATGTCCTTAATTGTCTTTATCCCAACCTAGACACGGGAAAGATGTGACAACAACCAAGCATATTGCTTCATATACAGAATTTTTTGCACACTAGCTCGTGAAAAAATCAGCGTGTGAGCATTTAATATTGCCCAATCAAACTGGTGCAACGACGTGGAAGTTTTCTCAGTGTGTTCATTATTAATAACAATAATTACACTGCCATTGGCCGATGAATCTACGATATTGCATAATATCTCCAGTCCTATCTAAGCTTGATACTTTGATATGCTACAGCTCAAAATTCCGACACGGGGCCCCTCAGCGCGCAATTCCGCCTGTTGTCTGCCCCACAGGGCCGTTGCAGCCAAATTTTTGTTGGCGCGCGCTGAAACGTCACATCCAATTCGCTCAACACATTTTTAGCGCGTTCCATTTGTATATCGACTGCGCCAACCGGCGATCCACAATAGCCAATCACATATCCAGCTTTGTTCAGCCCAACTGCAACATCACAGGCTTTTTGCATCAACGAAAGGCGCACCACCGCCTGCCTACAGATCAATTATTATTTTAATCATAGTAGTCATTCAGTGTGATGTCTTGGCGGGTCTTGTGGCATTTTTGTGCATTTCCTTTGGACTTTTTAAAATAGAAGGTCATAAAAACTGACCTACTAAACTTATTTTAACTGACATCACGAAATGAAACAGACATAAGGTACAGGCAATAAGTGCCTACATGTGAGCGGTAACAAATGCAGCGAGGATATCTGATGGACTGGGACAAATTACGAATCTTTCACGCGGTTGCTGACGCAGGATCACTGACGGCAGCAGGTGACACCCTACACTTATCACAATCAGCAGTGTCACGCCAAATTCGTGCTCTTGAAGAATCACTGTCCACTATACTGTTTCACCGTCACGCCCGCGGTTTAATTCTTACAGAGCAGGGTGAACTTCTGTTTGACGCAACTAAATCTATGTCGCGCCGTTTGGATGCTGCAAATGCACGGATAAAAGATTCTGCCGAAGAAGTTTTTGGCGAATTGAAAGTCACTACCACAACAGGCTTTGGCACCCTCTGGCTCGCACCAAGACTACCTGCACTGTACGAAAAATACCCTGACCTAAACATCGACCTGATGCTCGAAGAACGCGTACTAGACCTACCAATGCGTGAAGCCGACGTGGCAATTCGCATGAAAGAACCCTCACAGGCCGACTTAGTTCGTAAAAAACTAATGACTGTGCGAATGCGGCTTTATGCATCCCAAACATATCTTGATAAGGTGGGTGGTTTCAATGAGATCGAAGATATTGGGCGTCATCGACTTATTTGCCAAAGCCCCAGCGCGTTTCAGGTAGCGGCGGGTGCTACCCTAGTTGGGCATCTGCTCGGGTACGACAAACCAAGTCTTTTGCATGTGAACAACTACTTTGGTGTGCTTCAAGCTGTGCTGTCTAACCTCGGGATTGGCGTTCTCCCCGACTATGTCACCGAAGACTTTCCAACACTTGTCCGGGTTTTGCCTGACGTTGAAAGCGGCGAAGTTCCCGTTTTTCTTGCCTATCCTGAAGAACTGCGACAATCTAAACGCATCATGGTCTTCCGTGATTTTGTTCAGGATGAGATTATTGCTCACAGACGCCGCATTCGTGACGGAGCAACGCTGGTAGGATAGGAAACTTTTAAATATCAACACTTTTTTAACACACCCATGTTCTAAACGCATGGCGGACATGCATTAAATCAAGCTGTTAGTGCTTGATCGCTTCACCACTGCCTCATAAAGAGACTTTATAGAGTGGCTTTGCCGCTTTATATCTCCCTGTTGGACTTTGCCGGGCCTTTGTGCCCGGCACTTCTTTTCTGAGAACCTTTTTTTCAAACATATAATTCTTCCCCAAATGAAATATCTGATGTGAGCAACAGTTTTGGTGGCAAGCTTTTCCTAAAATTTTTATACAAATTAAATTCTTATAAAAACTGTGATGTTGTAAAAAAGACCAGTTTCTACATAGCCCAAAAAGAATTTTAGGCGTCATCTTTGTACTTAGAAATACAGTATCCCATCATACGATTTATCAAAATAACCACTTTACCTATTATGTTAATAGTAAAGCGCCCGGTAAACTAACCCGAATGGCGTCATCCAATTTTTGTGTTTGCTTTTCTAAAAGACCGTCAAGCAATGATGAGTCATCTAGAATTAATAACAGTGATACCCCGTCAGTTAGTCATCAGTTTCTCTAGATTTAAAATGCACACGCCCACAAAATTTAAACCTTCAAAACGATTAAATCAAAATAATGGTCTTGGTCATGACAGAATTAAAAACATTAGAATAACCAAAGAAAGGGTCATAATAGTTAGATTTTTTATACGAGTTTTAGAAAAAATTATTAGATTTTTTATAAAGTTACATTTTAATTTGTTTCGTCGTACGAATAGGAACAGCGATGCCCTTTGCATCGGCACAATTTGTAAGGACCAATTTACTAACTTTTAAAAAGGTTGCTTTGAACACTTTTGAATAGACACTTCCCTATTGAAAAATCATTCGCTTTAAGGCTGAAAAAAACCCACATATTAATATTATAACCAAACATACTAATCTTCAGTACCTCTCGCCAGATTAACCCGTGTTGAATACGGAAGCTCCTTACCATAAACGACCCATAATCAGTTCAAGGGACGCACATGCAAGAGCCAGCCATCACATCCGACTTGATTTCGGCCCACGGGTTATCATCATCAGAATACGAAGAGATTTTGAACATCATTGGGCGCGAACCATCATTCACTGAACTTGGCATCTTTTCTGCTATGTGGAACGAACACTGCTCATATAAATCCTCAAAAAAATGGTTGCGCACTCTACCAACGGAAGGCCCACAGGTCATCTGCGGCCCAGGTGAAAATGCGGGCATTGTCGACATCGGTGATGGACAATGCGTTGTATTTAAAATGGAAAGCCATAATCACCCATCCTATATCGAACCTTATCAAGGAGCAGCCACAGGGGTTGGCGGCATCTTACGTGACGTTTTCACTATGGGCGCACGCCCAATTGCGGCTATGAATTCTCTTTCATTTGGCGACCCTACTCACTATAAAACACGTCAGTTAGTGCATGGCGTTGTTGCAGGTGTGGGCGGTTACGGAAATTGTTTTGGCGTGCCAACTATAGGTGGCGAAGTACGATTCCATACTGCTTATAATGGCAACTGCTTAGTCAACGCCTTTGCAGCAGGCATCGCAGACACTGACAAAATTTTTTACTCCGCAGCCTCCGGCATTGGCATGCCCGTGGTTTATCTCGGCGCAAAAACTGGCCGAGACGGCGTTGGCGGCGCAACAATGGCATCAGCCGAATTTGACGACACTATTGAGGACAAACGCCCTACCGTGCAGGTCGGTGATCCTTTCACAGAAAAGCGCCTGATGGAGGCGACATTGGAATTAATGGCTACGGGTGCTGTCATTTCCATTCAGGACATGGGCGCCGCTGGCCTGACTTGTTCTGCTGTCGAAATGGGTGACAAAGGCCAGCTTGGCGTCAAACTCAACCTCGAAGATGTACCGCAACGCGAAACAAATATGAGCGCCTACGAAATGATGCTGTCAGAATCTCAAGAACGAATGCTGATGGTTCTAAAACCAGAACTTGAGACAGAGGCCCGCGCCGTTTTCGTCAAATGGGATCTCGACTTTGCCATAGTAGGTGAAACTATCGCAGAAGACCGCTTCTTAGTGATGCACCACGGCGAAGTTAAGGCTGATTTGCCGCTTGCAACACTGGCAGGCTCCGCCCCCGAATATGACCGCCCATGGATAGAAACGCCTCCAGCTGAACCGTTGGCTGGCGTCCCAAATATTGATCCAATCGATGGATTGAAAGCATTACTTTCCACCCCAAACTACGCAGCTAAACAGTGGGTCTATGAACAATATGACAGCCAAGTCATGGCTGACACTGTCCGTACGCCAGGTTTGGGTGCTGGCATTGTTCGAATTCACGGCACGGAAAAATCGCTGGCATTCACCTCGGACGTGACACCGCGCTATGTCATGGCCAACCCAGAAAAAGGTGGCGCACAAGCGGTGGCTGAGGCCTATCGCAACCTCATAGCTGTCGGTGCAACGCCACTGGCAACGACCGACAACATGAACTTTGGTAATCCTGAAAAGCCTGAAATCATGGGCCAATTCGTTGGTGCTATCAAAGGCATCGCCGCCGCATGCATTGCGCTAGACATGCCAATTGTGTCTGGTAACGTGTCTCTTTACAATGAGACTGATGGCACTGGCATCTTGCCCACTCCCACTATTGGCGCGGTTGGCCTACTAAAACATAGCGATGACATAATACAAGGCTGCGCCCGCGAAGGCCACGTAGCCCTACTTGTGGGGTCGACAATTGGCCACCTTGGTCAGTCAGCAATTCTTGCAGAAGTATTTCACCGCTCCGATGGCGACGCACCTGACGTGGACCTCGTCGCAGAAAGATTGCACGGTAATTTTATCTGCGCCAACGCACAATGGATCGATGCCTGCACAGACCTTAGCGATGGCGGCCTTGCTCTCGCAGCGTTTGAAATGGCCGAAACCGCAGGAACAGGCTTCACCTTAGACGCCTGCGACACACCCACACTTTTCGGCGAAGACCAAGCCCGTTACCTAATAGCCTGCACCTATGATCAAGCTGAGGCCTTGATGGTCGCCGCAGGCAATGCGGGCGTGCCAATCGCATCCGTAGGCAAATTCGGTGGTGACCATGTGAGCATGGGCAGCAGCACCGCTCCTCTGGCCGACCTTGCGAGCCTGTTTAGAAACACATTCGCGGACACTTTTGCATAGTAATTTGCAGCATACCTTGCCGCGTGCGTGCAGCACCCCTACATATTATACGAACAATAGGACGTATTCATGCCCATCAGTGCCCCAGAAATCGAAACTTTACTTCGCGACGCGTTTCCAGATGCACAAATAACTGTGCAAGGCGACGATGGATCACATTACTCCGCCGAAGTGATCGACACCTCCTTCAAAGGCAAAAACCGCGTTCAACAGCAGCGTGCGGTCTATGGCGCATTAAAAGGCAAGATGGATGGCTCAAACGGTGATTTACACGCCCTTGCCCTGACAACTAAAGCACCTGAATAATGTTAGAATGGTTAATTTTTGGTGGATTGGTTCTGGTTGGTGCGCTCGCCGCGGACGGCTGGTACGCCAAACGCCATTACCGTCCTTTAAGCCATATGAGACCTGATCCCAAAAAGATGAAGAGTACAACTGGGATGGAAGAATTAGATCGCACCCACGCCAATCAAAAGATTGCAAAAAGAGACAAATAAGGACCAAAGTCATGACAGCAGAAACCCAGATCAAAGATACCGTGACCACCAATGACGTGGTGCTGTTCATGAAGGGTACAAAATCCATGCCACAATGTGGGTTTTCAAGCCGCGTTGCGGGAGTTTTAAATTTCATGGGCGTCGAATTTACAGATGTTAATGTGCTGGCAGACGAAGGCATCCGTCAAGGCATCAAAGACTATTCAGACTGGCCAACAGTGCCACAGCTTTACGTCAAAGGTGAATTCGTAGGTGGCTGCGATATTATCACCGAAATGACGATGTCCGGTGAACTCGATACGTTGTTTGCAGAAAATGACGTCGCCTATGACAAAGACGCCGCTGAAAAAATTCGTGAAGCTAACCTTTAACTAATTCTATTTTAAAATTATGCCGCGCCTCAATTCTGAGGCGAGGCATTTCTGTATGTAAGCTCAACATTAGCTAGGTTGCACAGCCTTCGACTTCGTCGGCTATCTCTTCAGCTCTTGTTGCGATACTATTCATGATTTCTATTACTTCTATTGACGCGACAGGCATCTCAATGCGTTCTACTCCAACCTGAATCGCCGCCTTTTCAAGCTGAGCTTGCGCTTGTGCCAGCTTACCCTCAGCCTCGCGCACTTTATCCTCAAGACCTGACGTGCGATCCGCCAACAATAGACCTGCCATTAACAGCATTCGACTTTCCGGCATCCGGCCTACTTGCTTAGACAGAAACGATGCCTCTACGTCCAACATTGCGGCAGCAGTAAACAGAAATTGTTCTTCGCCTTCTTGACAAGCAACCTCAAAATTTCGCCCTCCTATGGTGATTTCAACCTGTGGCATCTACAGACTCCTGTTTAATAATAGGCGTAAGCTCTTGCAGTATTGAGTCCATTTCTGCAGCATCTGCCGCACGTGTTGCACGCAGCGCTTCAAGTTCGACGAGCATAGCTTTATTGACCAATTGCGGCTCGCTCACGCCTGCGCTCACGGCTACGCGAAGCTGCACATTAATATCCCTCAGTTCAGCGTTCACTTGACGCAAATGTTGCAGTTCACGGTCCATCCTAGTCGCACTAGCACGCGCAGTGCTTACGCTACTTTCCAGTTTCGCAAGCTTTCCATCTTGACGCTCTCTTAGACGCTTCACACGTTCTTCAAGTTGCGCATTGGCCGTCTGTTCTTCGTCAAGCTTTGAACCAAGTTCAGCCACCTGCGCATCAAGTGCTTCTGTTTGCACACCATCTCCATTATCCTCAGGTGCTGGTGCAAGGGTAGATAGTACACCTAATCCAGTTTTAATGCGATCTAACGCTGCCGTAATCCGCGTTTCGAGTTGTGGAAGTTCAATCATCACCTGTCCTTTCAGGTCTTGGTTTTTTTCGTCTTGAACGCGGACAAGAACAGCCACTCGGGGCCTTTGCTCACGAATCGCACCCAATTGATGATAGTCTAAGCCATGCAGACAAAGGCAGCAAATGGTGAAAATAGTTTAATATCAGCTCTCTACACAGCAGTTTTCATCCACTGCATAGACCTACTTTAATCGTGGGGGTCTTGATCTTAGGAACCGCCCTGTTATGACCTTTCGCAAAGCCCAGCATCGCAGCCCAAAGGACCCCTTTTAACATGGATATCCAAGCCCTCCGCAAAGCCCACCCCAAGCATTGGCTGCGCGCCACTGCAATCCGCACTCTCACGCTAGACGCCGTTGCCGCCGCTAATTCTGGCCACTCAGGTATGCCTATGGGCATGGCTGATGTGGCCACTGTCCTATTTGAAAAGCACCTGCGCTTTGATCCCAAAGCCCCTCACTGGCCAGACCGTGATCGTTTTATCCTGTCCGCAGGCCACGGATCCATGTTGATATACGCACTGCTACATTTGACGGGGTATGAACAGGCCACGCTGCAACAGCTTAAAGACTTTCGCCAATGGGGCGCGCGTACTGCGGGTCATCCTGAATATGGCCACATGGACGGCATTGAAACAACGACGGGTCCACTTGGCCAAGGCATTGCCAATTCTGTAGGCTTTGCAATTGCTGAGGAAATTCAGCGCGCGCACTACGGCGCGTCGATTGTCAACCACCATACCTACGTAATCGCAGGTGATGGTTGCCTGATGGAAGGCGTCAGCCAAGAAGCAATTGGCCTTGCTGGCATGCAAAAACTAGGTCACTTAATATGCTTCTTTGACAACAACAATATCACGATCGACGGCCCTGTTAACCTAGCGGACATTACCAACCAATCGGCACGCTTTGTGGCATCTGGTTGGCATGTTATCGATATTGATGGCCACGATCCCGATGCGATTAACCAAGCAATTATCGCGGCTAAAGCAGATTTACGGCCATCGATGATCAACTGCACAACCCACATCGCACTAGGACATGCAGCACAAGACACTTCCAAAGGCCATGGCGCACTAACCAACGCAGACCAGTTGCAAGCCGCAAAAGAGGCTTATGGTTGGAACTACGGGCCCTTTGAAGTCCCCGCTGACGTGAAATCCCAGTGGGAAGCCATGGGGGCACGCGGCACGGCAGCCCACGCCGACTGGAATATGCGTTTTGACAAACTGTCAAAAACCAAAAAAGAAGAATTTCAACGAGCCTTAGCACTTGATGCTCCCAAAAAATTGACTGCAACAATTAAAGCGTTCAAGCGAGAAGCGACCGAAGCTGGTACTAAGATGGCGACACGCTCGTCTTCGGAAAAAGTCCTCGAAGTGATCAACCCCATCATGCAAGAAACAGTAGGCGGTTCTGCCGACTTGACTGGCTCTAACAACACAAAGACGTCCGATCTTGGTGTGTTTAGCCCCGACAATCGTTCTGGCCGCTACATCCACTATGGTG
>JAPKAD010000057.1 GCA_028825445.1 Octadecabacter sp. | reverse complement strand
AATCTGTCTGAGGCGAGAGGAAGCACAGCCTAGGGCCAATTTATGCAACAAAGCCTTTCATCGAAAGCCACCACATAATCTGGGCTTCGTTGCAACGAGGCTGTTGCATTTGTTTACTCCTTCAAAAATTTAGTAACCTCTTAATTAAAGTCAGTAAGGTTTAAGGCGGCAGGTCAATTGCTACGATCTTTAGTATTGGTTGCGTTGGATTGATTCATAACTCCATTATCCGCGTGATATGACATCAATCAATATCAACCGCACCCTGACGCTAACTCAACTCAACTCAACTCAACTCAAAAAAGTTTGGACCTCAGTCATGGACACAACATGGCAATAGATCATATTGATAATTTCAAGCTCACGGCGGTGTAGCGCAGTAGTCGCCGCTGCGCAGGCGTCATGTACGACAAGCACGCCAAAGCTTTCGTCACATAGCGATCGCACCGTAGAACTGATGCATTGGTCGGTGAAAATACCTGCAACAATTACATCTTTTATTCCGATATTGTGGAGCATCAAACGCAAATTTGTTCCAGTCAGCGCGCTATCAGTCGTCTTTGTAACAACAATTTCATCGCCCTGAGGGGCAAGCGCACTTACGATTTGACTGTCTTGCTGCGCCTTAGGCAGCAACAGGTAGTTGAACCCAGGTTTTTTCTGACTGAGAGAGCGGTCGCGACCATCCTTAGTTTCACAAGCTATCCTCGCAAACATCACTTCTATTCCAGCCCCCCGCGCCCAGCTGATGAGCGTCGCCGTATTAGGTATAACGGTGTCATTCATCCGGTCAACGAATGGTGCCCATCGAGCAGCTTCTGTTTGGTCTTCTGATGTTTCCATATAGGTGTTCTGGACATCGACCACCAAAAGCGCTGTCGTTGTTGGATTGAGCGTTATGTCATCAGGCTCATCAGCATTTTCATAATAGAAGCTTCGAAACGCTGTTTTCCAACTCATGCTTTTAGCCCGTTCAGCCACACTTTGCCAAGACGCGCCGTGGTAGCAGCGAAACCTGGAGCAAGTTCTTGGGGTTCAGGTGCTTCGATATGGCTGCCAATCCATGCAAGCAAGGCCATCCGGCGGAGCATGACAAAAGTCTCAATCTCACTCTCATCTGCGATACTCAGTTCCCGCACTGATCGGTAGCCTTTTAGCCACGCCTTTTTCAGATCTGGGATGCGTAAGTCGTCCTCGATAAAGCTAATAGAAGCGGCAAAATCATACATGAGCCAGCCGTGCCCGCAGTCATCAAAGTCAATCAGTCGCGTGCCTGCATCGTCGACCAGAAGATTTGCCAGACGCATGTCAGCATGGATCAAGTTAAAACGTTCAGGCGCTTTTCCATAAGCTGTAAGACGGATCTCTATAGCGGATTGCACCGATTTAAGAGTATCGCGCACATCGTTTGTAACCTCTGGAGCATTCCTCCAGTCCCCCCAAGTGGGACTGATACCAAAAACAGCATCCACATCCCAGATCAGCCGCTCAAACGGGGTGGGCTTATTCCAGTGGATTGCGTGTTCGTGGCAACGTGCCGCAATCGAGCCAAGTTCCTCATAGCCATCTGTCATATCACCCGTTTCATCAGGTGCAGTGCCGTCAACAAAGTGAAACAGTACCAGAAACCGTGGGGCGTCTAATCCAGAAACAGTGGCTTGCTGAATAGCATCACCATTTTTACCAATGAAGTAACCCGGCGTCGTGACCACGTTTTGTGATCCCAAGGCATCCAACCACGCCAGTTCGCATTGGATGGCGCGACGGGAATGATAGTTCTCGCGGTGGATACGCAGAATGGACTTGTAGTTATCGGGCGCTTCAACGAGATAGGTAGCGTTTTCAGAGATGTTGATCAGACGTGCACTGGCCCCATCTGGTATATCCCACAAAGACAATGTCTCATTGGCGAGAGTTGCGAGATGTTCCAACAGGTCTTCAAGCGGCATATCGGTTCCATCCATCTTACAACTCCTTCTTAGATTTCTTCAAGCGCTTCGAGAGATTCAGGAATGATCTGCCCACCATCCACGACAATTTGCTGGCCAGTGATGTAGGCGGCCTCTTCAGAGGCAAAGAAAAGCGCAGCATTGCCAATATCCTCAACATCACCGAGACGTTTTAAAGGAATCGAGGCTGCCATTGTGTCAAGGTACTCCTGCCCCAGTCCTTGTAACCCTTCGGTATAAATATTGCCGGGCATCACTGCGTTGATTGTCGTGTTGTAGCGCGACAGTTCCAACGCGGCTGTCTTCAGAAAGCCTAATTGGCCTGATTTTGATGCACCGTAATGCGACCAACCAGGGAATCCTGTGATTGGTCCCGTAATCGAAGATGTGAGTATCACACGGCCCTTACTCGCTTTTTCAAAATGCGGGATCGCTGCTTTCACACAGAGGAAAGACGACTTAAGATTAGTGGATAATACAATGTCCCACTCCTCTGGGTCCATGTCGATGATCTTAGTTTGCGGAAATGCCCCTGCATTGGCGCAGATCACGTCTAGACCGCCTTGGGCCTCTGCAGCGTTGGCAACCATTGTCTGAACAGAAGCCCAATCGGACACATCACACACTTCATAACGCACATCGCCTTCAATCTCGGACACGGCCGTTTTTAATGCTTCTTCACCGCGTGCGGTTATCGTGACCTTTGCGCCTTGACGGGCAAAGACCGTGGCAATTCCTCGACCAATCCCCTTAGATCCGCCAGTTACAATGATACTTTTACCTTTGAGTGATGTAAGCATGGATGCTCTCCTTCGTTGTTCGTTCAGTTAGAGGCCGCGCGGCTTTCACGGTTCGCTCGCAGGAGCCAAGAAATGGCCAGCGCAATCATAATAATCATGAACGAGCCGACGACGGACATGATCCCCAAAGTTGGGACCAGGGGTGAATAACCGGACACCATCTTGGCATAGAGCCATTCCGGCAAGGTTGAATCCGCGCCTGTAGTAAAAAGCGACAGTGGAAAGTTGCCCCAGCTTAACAAAAAGGCAAATAGCCCCGCCGACACCAGCCCAGGCATCAATAGCGGCAAAGTAATCTCACGAAGAATTGTACCGGTATCGGCGCCCATATCTCGCGCGGCTTCTTCCAATGAGGGATCAAAACTGTAAGCGCGAATAGCAACAATCAGTGTGGCAATTGGGGCTATCCAGACCAAATGTGCAACCACGGCAGTTTTCCAACTTGGGATGATACCAAGTGCGTTGAACCACATCAGCAGTGCCAAGCCCAACACGGTCTGGGGGAAAAAAATTGGCAGCAAGATTAATTTTTGGAAAAGCGTGCGGTAGCGCCATTGATAACGTGCAAAAGACAGTGCGCCAAAAAATGCAATTACAACTGATATAAGTGTGACGATAACCGCAATAGACAGTGACGTTAATAAAAGGTCTTTGACCGTGCTGCTTTCAAGCGCGGTAGTGTACCATTTGGTGGAGTATTGTTTGATTGGAAAACTCAGATAGCGGGCGCGCGATATCGAGGCAAAACCAACAGAGACTAACGGAAGATAAAGAAAGACAATAATGAAAAGCCCGTATATAAATAAGGCAATGCGAGTGGACTTATTTGCAGGCACTAGCGTTTCCTTCCCATGATGGCATCTAGATCAATTCGGCTTACCCCAAATAGAGCAAGGCCGCCGATGATACAGATCAAAATCATCGACAAAGCTGATCCCAACGGCCAATTTTGTCCAAAAGTAAAGGCAGTTTCAACATCGTCAGCGATTGCGATGACTGCTTGGCCACCGAGGATTTTGGATTCAGCAACCGCGCCTGCTGCCAGCACAAAGCTAAGTAATGAACCCACAACAATGCCCGGCGCTGCCAGTGGTATGTCGATTTGGGTGAACACTTGCCAGCGGGTCGCGCCTAAATCAGCTGCCGCTTGACGGGCATCATCTGGAACCATCGCAATTCCCTGAGCCAATGGAAACAGCATGAACGGCAAATACACATACACCAAACCGAAAACGATGACAGGAACTCCATATAGCGGACTGTCAAAACTCATGCCCGTCCAGGTGCGCAAGTGACCCTCAATTAAACCGCCTTTCATAAGCGTAAGCACCCAGCCAAACAGTCGAATATTTTCAGATACAAAAAGACTCATCACAATCGCAATTGTTAGAACAAGCGTAAATCGGCCAAATACTTTGGCCATTCCATAGGCCAGCGGCCAGCAGATCACGAGTAGGATCACCGTTGAGGCAAAAGCCATGCCCAACGACCACAGTAGAGATTTGTAATAGCCCTGTGAAAAGAATACCGAATAGGATGAGAAATCAGGTGTGTTCGCTAATGAAAACACCTTTGGCGGCATAATTGAAAAAAGCGCCACAACCACCACAGGTGCCAGGAAAGCAATTAACAGGATAACGATCATAGGTAATGATGACAGCAAGCCTAGTTTACGGTCCAACCGTTCCATTATGCGTCACCTATTAAATGAGTTTTCGAAGCGTTAAAGCCTAGTGTGACAGGTAAACCTTCAGAGTCCTTGATTCTGCTTTCCCGCAACGTCTCTACAGTTAAAATCTTCCCGTCTGCTTCTACTTCATACTGAATGCGAGAACCCAAGGCATATTCTGCGTGAATTTTTCCTTCGAGCACATAGTCAAAGTGATCTTTACTTCCTACAAATTGCACGTCTTCTGGGCGAACCATCAAAAGACCTTTACCACCGACAGGTAGAGTTGACTGCGTCACGTCGTTAGAGATTGTCAGTGCAGAACTTTGCAAGGTCTCCCCATCCACAGATATAACATCAAAGAGATTAACTTCACCCATAAATTCTGCAACAAATCGACTGACTGGTGCACTGTAAATTTCATCTGCGACGGCAATTTGTTCAATCTTGCCCTCCTTCATGATGGCGATACGATCAGACATCACCATCGCTTCTTCTAAAGAGTGCGTGATGTACACAAATGTTTTCCCAGTGCGTACGTGCAAATCTTTCAGCTCTTTTTCCAATGCCTTGCGCAGGCGATAATCAAGCGCTGACAACGGTTCATCAAAGAACAGAATTTCAGGATCAAAGGCCAAAGCCCGCGCCAAAGCAACACGTTGTTTTTCACCTCCAGAGCACTGCGAAATACGTTTATCGTAATAAGTCCGCGGCAAGCGCAAAAGGTCTAAAAGCTCTAAAGCACGTTCGCGTCGTTTGGCAGGTGAGTCTTTACGCAACTTTAGGGGAAACTCAATATTCTGACCTACGCTCATATGTGGGAATAGTGCCAGCGACTGAAATACCATGCAGGTAGGCCGTAAATTGGCCGGCGTTTGATCAATGCGTTGATCGCGTAACATGATCTCGCCTGCGGAGATGTCATCCATACCAACCAGCAGGCGGATCATTGTAGATTTACCGCTACCTGATGGTCCAACAATCGTGAAAAACTCACCTTCGCGGATATCAAGATCAATGCCATGCAAAGCAGTGAAACCGCCAAATTTTTTTACAACGCCGCGTAGGCGTAAAAGGGCTATGTCAGACATGATAAAACCTAAAAGTTAGAGAGTGCGCGCCCTAGTGAAGGAAAGGTGAGCCAGGGCGCGCAAAAGGAGTGGATCAGGACCTACGTGCTTGCGTGTAAATATCGATCAGCGCACCATAGGAGGATACAACCTCATAATCGAGCGAGCGAGCCATCTCTTCGGCTAGACTGTCCATCTGGATAGCGTTCAGTTCCTCTGCGTCAAATTTCGCCGCAACATCCGGATTTCCCATTTGGCAGACAGGGTTATACGTACCTTCAGTGAATGACACTGCTTTTGCGATATCTGGCGTCTGAACAAACTCTAAGAAGTCTGAAGCAAGATCGCTTGGATCGGGGTTATTGACTAATGAGGTCAGTTCGATCCATGCGACACCACCCTTACCATCAACCGGACCACTGTTCGGTGTAATCGCACGCACGTTTGTGGCACCGTCAAATCGCGCGGGTGATGCTGTGTAAGTACCGCCTGTGAAATATGCGTCAATCTCACCATTGATCAGCGCGGTATTCATTGCTACCAGATCGTCAGTTAGCAATTTTGACCCACCAAAGATCGCCTCAGCGGTTGACTTAAATGTCTCTAGATCACCGCCCTCAACAGGTGCAAACGGATTCAAACCAGCCGTTAGACACATGTGAATGACGTTCCAGTTGTCGTAGGTCAATACACCGTATCGATCCTTCATCTTAGGATCAAGGAACAGGTTCCAACCCTGATCTTCTGCGGTTTCGCGACTGATGACATCTGTATTCACAACAAAGCTGAACGGGCCGTAGCGTTGTGGCATACCAATCAATTCACCATCATTTGCAAATGCTAAGGGATAGTTTGCAAACTCAGGTAACATTTTGTCAAAGTGAGGCATAAAGCGATCTTTGTTTAGCGGTTTGATTAAACCTTCAGGGTAAAGCTGATCACGTGCCCAGGGCTGGTTCACGTTGATCAAATCCCAGACCTTAATTTCTCCCGCCCGCAGTTTGTTGATCATATCCGGATCAGATGTACCACTTTCAGCGCGTACTGTTGCACTTGGGTTGGCAGAACGAAATGGCCCAAGCACTTCATCGGAGTTATAACCCTCCCAACACAGTACGTTCATCTGATCATTGCGAGCGGCAAATGCAGGGCTTGCAAGTGGGCCAAGGGCAGCTGCCCCGGTTAGAGCCGCAGAACGGTGCATAAACTGGCGTCTTGATAAACTTGTCATTTTTTTGTTTCCTTGTTGGTATTTTTGAACGGGGATTTTTCCCTCTTTGGTTAATTTTTAGTTACGTACGACCCGTGATTTTTCCGAGAACTTCAGTGATGCGATTGCGAGCAATGGTCATGTCTTCCAACGTGCCAGACATAAAGATACGACCAGTCGCACCCATCATCTGTACGTCGTTTATAGTTAGGTTGGGGGCTACTTTTTCGGCTTCGTTTGCAGCAACGCAGGCAAACAGAGCTGGTGCCATTTCGTAAATCAGCATGGCCACGCCTGGTACAAGTATAGAACCATCTCGCGAACGATTCAGGATGATCGCATGTTGATCGGACAAGTTCTCAATAATATCGTGATACAGTACTTTTGGAGCAAGTTGATCAGTTGATTTGGCATCGATGCCCCTAAGAATAGCCTTCCCAGCAGCGTTCAACTCTTCCATCGTGTCTGCATGCAGCTCAAGCAAGCCAAACTGACGTTCAGTGAACAAGATGCCTGGCTCCAAATCGGGTGCGACCTTTAGTGCCAGGTCAGTAATCCTGTGAATGCTTAGCGCAGGTGCCACCTCGATTATTAGTGAGTTCTGCCCACGGAAGGGTGGGTAAGCTCGCGCACGGGTGGGGGTCGATAAGTATGCCGCAAATTGCGGTTGTAGATCTTCGATGGGAAGATAAACGCGAAGTTCTGTCATGCAATTAAGTCCTCATCGTACGCACTGCGCTTATTTTGTTGCCGAAAAATGCTTGGACAGATCTGTGTGAGGACGTGGAATCACGTGCACTGCGGTCACATCACCTACTTGGCTAGCGGCTTGTGCGCCTGCTTCTGTTGCAGCTTTAACTGCTCCTACATCGCCCTTGACGACTACGGACACTAGTCCACCGCCCACTTCGTTACGGGCAACAATTTCAACGTTTGCCGCTTTGACCATTGCATCAGCAGCAGCTAGCGCCGGTACGTAGCCTTTGGTTTCGATCATTCCGATTGCGAGATTTGCCATGAGTTCTTCCTTTTTGTTATCTATTTTGATGGTTCGTCAATTGAGCCAATGATTAATGCATCCACCGGCGCGGTTTTTCCGTTAAAATATGCAGCGGCAACAGAGCCTTGCGTAATCAATACGAACTCTTTTACGTCGCAACCTAAGGGATCGAATGCGACGATCCTGCCACCTCCATCGATTTCCACTTCAAGCAACGCCCCGGGGGGAAGTGTGTCGACATGGCGTGAAGACCAAATTTTGCCTATGATGCGGCCTTTAATCATCCTTCGATCCTTTCGATCCGAATACCCCTGCGACGCGCTTCATCACCCGCCAAGGGAGTTATCCGTGCATATTTCGGCAATCGCACAGTCTTGGTGGATGCCGCTAATTCCGAGATGTCGCGTTCGGTAATTAATTTTTTGTCAAGACGTGTGCCTACCTGTTTCGCAGGACTACTGACTATAGCGTTCGATGACATGACGGCTGGTATACCTGCGAGGGCAAATTGAATTTGCCCTCCTAATACTTTTGACGCAAACTCAGGCGAGGACGCACGATCCAGAATGTCTCGTGCAAACCGCATTAGATCAGTTGAGGACGAAATGCGCACCGTTTCGGTTGTGATATGAGGCATTGCTCCTTTCAGGGCAGCAAGCTCTTCACGCAGGACCGCGCGAATTTCGTCACGAATGACTGACATTAAACCGCCCCTGCATCGCGCAGCGCCCTTTCGGCCGAGTTCCTTGCGTTGCGAACATCAGCTTCGGTGCCCGCTAAGTATAACCGTCCGTTAGCCCCGATCATCCGCATGTCGATCAACTTGATATCGGCCTCTTTCTCCGCTTCATTGCACGCAAGGATAGCATAAGCAGCCGACTGGCATTCCAACAAATAAATGCTGTCACCCCCCAGTACCATTGATCCCATCTTGTTGCGGTTCATCAAAAAGGCGTGCTGGTCATCGATATTTGTCACAAGCTTTGAGGAAAGTATCTTGGGTTTTGCAACATCGTCCATGGTCTGGCCCAAGGTTTCCAAGATAGCCGCTGCACCTGAATGGACTTCGGCCGTGGAATGGGAATGAAATTGCAAGGTTCCAAATTGACGCTCTACAACCAATAGGCCAGCGCGGACTTCTGCACTTTTTAAAACGATGTCGGTCAGCACTTCGATATCAAGGCCCGGAGCGATTTCGACTATCTGAGCGGCCATTCGCGAGCGTGGCAATGTTCCACGCATCGAAGTCGATATGTAGGACAAAGTTTGTGGTTGCAGTTGGTCAATAAATATAGAGGCGCGAAGATTAGTCATAATTCGCCCTCTTTTAGGTTACGGAGCTCTTCAAGTATCAATTGTCTCAACTCATCTCTGCTAGTGGAGGATGATGGTCTTGTGTGTGTGGCCATCGGCGATGTTATGTTGGTGACTGGCGCAATGGTTGCTGAGAGGTCGATCCCATTTACATCGGCAGGCACATCCCGGCCAAAGGCGATGCGCGTCCAATGGACCAAATGCTGTGGTCCTACGTTTTCACCTATGGATGAGCGGCCGGCAAATCCGGTGCCAATCATAAAGGATGGCGGCAGATGCGTAGCAAACCCGGCGGCCCCTTGGCTACAAGGTGCATTTACAACAACCCGGTAAACAGGAACTTCGTTTGAAAATGCAACTAGTCGTGTGTGATCTTCCCCGTGGAACGCCGCCGAATGGCCTGCGCCTCGTTTGGCTGTATGCTTGGCGAATGTCATGGCTTGTTGGAAATCGATAGCCGCTGTCAGCGTTAAAACAGGGCAAAGTTTTTCGCGAAACAAAAGGTCGTCCTGACCTGGGGTAGCCACCACAGGAACCAGAATTTTAACTGATGGACTGACCCTAATTCCTGCTTTCTCAGCAATCCAAACAGCAGATTTACCCACAGCCGCCACATTGAAATTCTCGCCGTTCCAAAGGTAGTCTCGTAAGCGGTCAGTATCGGCCTCATTGCAGATATAGGCTCCTGCGGTCCGCAGAGCGCGTTCAACATTGCCACGGTTTTCTTCAAGCGTCAGGCAGACGCTTTCATTCGTGCAAAGAACTGAATTATCAAAGCTTTTGCTGTCAACCAAACATCGGGCAGCCGCATCAACCTGTGCGCTAGGGTCCACATAGGCTACTGCATTGCCCGAGCCAACTCCTAGTGCAGGGTTGCCCGACGAATAAGCTGCCCGCACCATCGCATCGCCACCCGTGGCCATAATTACGTCGATCTTGTCAGAACTCATGATATCTTGAACTAACGGGACTGTCGGATTTTCAACACATTGGATAAGACCCGCAGGAGCGCCAGCAGCCTCTGCAGCCCGTGCCAAATGTCGCGTGGCTTCAACCGAGCATTCCTTCGCTAATGGATGCGGACTTATAACAATCGCGTTGCGGCTAAGAACTGCCAGCATCGCTTTGTAGTAAATGGTGGAAACGGGGTTGGTCGCAGGGGCCAAAGCGAACACCACACCGGCCGGTTTGGGGATTTCGATAATCTTGTGTTCTTGGTCAACACGTGGCGTCACCAAGTCCATGTCACGGTAGAAATCGAGCAGATTATGAGTGCTTAACTGATTTTTGAGCGTCTTGTGTTCGACCACCCCAAATCCAGTTTCACGCACAGTCCAATCAGCGAATTCTGCCGCGCGATCATAACCTGCCTTGGCCACAGCCTCCGCAATAAGAAGAACGTTATTACGGTCAAATCTTTGGTAATACTTTGCCGCCCATGCGGCGCGGTTTACTTTCATCCGAGCACTGGAAAGGTCACGATCAGGGACATTTAAACGTGGTTCGGTATTACGATCTATCATGATGCCCACCGTGTGGATTTTAGCAATTGGCGGGCACGGGGCATGGCAGAATCAAATCGATCCATGATTTCCTGGCACAATTCAACATCCTTGACGACGCCCGGTTTGAATTGAAGAACGCGTTTGTCCAATGATGAAAAAATAGCCCAAATACCATTTTCATAAAGTGCGCGCGATACTGCGACTGCGCCTTCAGGATGGTCAAACTCCAACCCCAGAACCACACCGCGCTGCCGCACTCCAACAAATAAATCAGAATGGCGTTTCATCATTTCAGCCATCGACGTGGCAAAAAATTGGGCAACAAAGTCTATATTGGACACAACCTCTGGCCGTTGAAGCATCTCAATCACATGGTGCCCGACCAAACAGCCTAATTCAGAACCACCTGCGGTACTGATATGTGCAGCTCCATCTTCGACCTGCCACTGGCCACATTCTTCGGTCACCAAACAAGCACTTATGGGGTAAAGGCCACCGCCTAGTCCTTTGCCACAAACAAAAATGTCAGGTGTCAGGTCATAGCCCTGCCAACCCCACATCACGCCAGTGCGCATCAACCCAGTTTGAACTTCATCAGAGATAAATTTTGTACCATATTTGTGGCACAAATCTTGGCAAGTTTTCAGATAGCCATTAATGGGCATTGGGAAACCAGCAGTCGCTGGGATCGTTTCAATTATGAAGCCTGCTACATCGCCCTTCTTGAGCACATCCTCCAAAGCATCTGCGTCGTTGAACGGCACTTTTATAAACTCGTCAGGGCGGTCAGCTAAGAAAATCTTGCTGAAACGCTCGTCCCCTGTTGCGACAGACAAACCGGAGTGACCGTGATATCCATTGACGATGGATACGATCTTTTTGCGTTTTGTTGCATATCGGGCAGTTTTGATCGCAATCTCCACAGCTTCAGCGCCGCCGGCGCCAAAGATTGCGTATTTCATATGAGGAGCCGTCTTCACCAACTTTTCGGCAAAAGCTGCCCGAGCAACCGAGGGAAACCAATGGTTTCCCATATCAAAGTAATCTAGGCCAGATTTCAACACCTCAACCAACTCTGGATGGCGATGGCCAAAGTTATAAGTGCCACCGTTCAGATGCAAATCAATCAGGCGCTTTCCTGACATATCAAAAAGCTGATACCCCTCGCGGCGATCAATCACCATCGGTGTGCCTACACCTTTCCAGAAGCTTACCTTACCGGGATTCCAGTATTCAGCCGCTTTCTCAAGCAGGTCTTCTTTCGAGTCGAATGAGAAGTAACCATAGTTGAACACGCGAATCTCCTGTGTTGTTAGTCAAATGTTACAATATAATGCCCATCATACAACATTAAATGTGAAACATTAGTCATTTTGAGTTTTAACCTCCACGAAGAACAGTTTAACCTGTGAAAAAGGAGCTACATTTGAGCGAAAAAAAAACACGCCGCCAAGCTCGCATCCTTGATGCGCTAGGGGCAAAGCCAACGATCCGCGTAAACGTACTTGCCGATGACCTCGGCGTTTCAGCTGAAACAGTGCGCAGGGACCTTGCAGAGTTGGACAAGACTGGCCTAATCCAACGGACATACGGTGGAGCTGTGAAGGCAAGCTTGTTCGAACCCGCTTTGGCTGAGCGGTTAAAGATTAAAGTTAAAGAACGGGAACGCATCGCCAATCACGCTATAATACTGCTAGAAAATGCCGATTGCATATTCGTCGGCGGAGGCGCGACTACGCTGCATTTCGCGCGCGCACTTCGATCGATCGAGCGCCGGATAACAGTGTTGACTGCATCTTTTAGCGTTGCAATCGAACTGTCTACAAACCCATTGATTAAAGTCATGTCATTACCTGGCATTGTAGAACCCAAAGAAGGGCTTATGTGCGGTGCCGATACGCTGAGATTTATCTCGCAATACCGCCCTCGCATTGCCGTCATGGGCGCATCGGCAATCGACGCCGCTGGTGTTAGCGAAGCCATGCTAAATGCAGCACAAGTCTACAAGGCTATGATTGAAAACTCGGAAAGAGCGATTATCATGGCTGATAGCTCTAAATTTGGGCTGCGTGCATTGCAGATTGTTGCTGAATGGGGTCCAAATAAGATCCTCATCACAGATCAACATCCGGATAAGGAGCTGCATACCGCAATAGAAACATCAGGCTGCGATATTCAAGTTGTTCTGGTCTAGCGCAATAATTAAAATCTGGCTTATGTAGATATCCTTATGTCTAGTGTCAGTCGTCATACTTTCAGAACCTATGACAGTTTTTTGCACAAATCAGGAGAAGGACGTTCTGCCCCTTTCCCCTGACACACTTGGCCCGTGGGTTCAGTGACAGGTATGCCAAGAGCTGTGTAGCAGTTCAGCACATTGATGCGGATTTGGGTTCCAACAACCTGTCTTACGAAGTCCCTGGCCATTAGCAATTGGCCAGCGGTTTCATACAATGCATCTTTGTTTCAACTCGGCCTAGGCGGTGATATTCGCTCCAACGTCACCATAAAGTTCGGCCCAGATAACGTTGCGCATTGACCGCATTGTTACGGGCAATTGCTTCGGCGATCGTCAGTTTCCAGAGCTTTGCATTTTTTGCGTGGCAAGACCACTGCATGGGCGGTTCTGGCGCTAGTAGCCTCGTGGAATTTACAGAACGGCGGGCATCTTGGAATTGATCCTGTGGATCAGTTCAGCCCAGAACGGGCGAAGCCC
>JAPKAD010000056.1 GCA_028825445.1 Octadecabacter sp. | reverse complement strand
TGCTCTCGCTGAGTGGCGTCAATTATTGAGCGCATAGATTTAGGCTGCGCCAGCAATCCGATGCGAGTTCTCATTAGTTTGACAGCACCCCTGTCACGATTATTCATGAGGACCATCTGTAGAAACAACTCACTTAGCGTCAATCACTCCAGCGACATTTCCAGTCGGCATAAGACAACACCGCACATGCGCGCGGAAATTTATAATCGGTCAATTGTGTGGAATTCTAATGTCTCGGGGCAAGATCAAAACAAATTTTTAACCTTGCTTTAATAAACGACTGTCTATAGAAAGCGACTATGAGCAAAGTAGTCGGCATTGACAGAACAAGAGGGCGCCCGCGGAAGGATCCAGCGGAGTATGAAGAAAGACGTGAATTGCTGATAAGAGTTGGTGTCGAACTTCTAACCGAAAAGGGCTTTGTTTCGACCGGATTGGATGAAGTTGTAAAAAAAGCGGGTGTGCCAAAAGGGTCATTTTATGCGTACTTCGAAAGCAAAGAGGCGTTTGGCCTTGTTCTCATTGATAGCTACGCACAGTACTTCAATTCCAAGCTTGATAAATGCTATTTAAATTCATCTAGATCGCCGCTTGAGCGAATTAGCGATTTTATGACGGAAGCGCGTCAAAACCTCGCACGATTTGATTTTCTGAGAGGATGTCTCGTCGGAAATCTTGGACAAGAAATGGCTGCGCTTCCAGGTTCATTTAGGCAAAAGATCGTTGATGTTTTTTGCGGCTGGCAGGCAAAGACTGAGTCATGCTTGCGTGAAGCGCAAAAGCTTGGAGAGATATCCACCGATATCAACTGCGAAAAAAAGGCAGAGGTATTTTGGATTGGTTGGGAAGGTGCAATCTTACGCGCGAATCTTGAGCGTAGGGCTGGGCCATTGGATGCTTATACGACAGATTTTCTTTCCAGCTTAGGGCCTTAGGTGGTCAAGGGACGCGGCCGATTTTATTTTTTTTAAAGACGATCGGTCAAAAAATATCTACGATAAACCATAATACTTCAGTTTGAAAGATAAGCTCAGAAAACAATAAGTGCCAGATTGGCTGCGGAGATTTAATAGACGATCGGTCAATAAAATTCGATCCGGAGACGTTCAATTGCAAAAAATGGGGGTGAGGCGATGGAAAACCAAAAACTAAAAACGTGTCGACACTCTCAAGGCAGAGCGGCACCCGCCGCGATCATCATTGCTGTGTCCATTTGATGGGTCAGATTTTCGACTATATTATTGTCGGTGCTGGGACAGCTGGTGCTTTGCTGGCCAACCGCCTGAGCGCTGACAGTTCCAAACGAGTCTTGCTTCTGGAAGCAGGAGGAAAAGATAATTACCACTGGATTCATATTCCAGTGGGTTACCTTTATTGTATCGACAACCCACGGACAGATTGGCAATTCCGAACCGAGAATGAGAAGGGCTTGAATGGACGTTCGCTACTTTACCCGCGCGGCCGAGTTCTAGGTGGATGCTCATCTATTAATGGCATGATCTACATGCGCGGTCAGGCGCGAGACTATGATGGGTGGGCGAATATCACCGGTCAGAACGAATGGTCATGGTCCGATTGTCTTGAAGACTTCAAAATGCACGAAAGCCATTATCGGCTGGATGGTTTTCCGCGCGACGACAACGGCCGAGTTGAAACCCCCGATGGAGCCCATGCTGCCGGTGGCGAATGGCGTATCGAAAAACAGCGCCTGAAATGGGAAATTCTTGACGCATACGCAAAGGCCGCGACAGAGGCCGGCGTCCCTCATACCGACGATTTTAATTCTGGCGACAACACTGGTGTCTCATATTTCGACGTCAATCAGCGCAATGGTTGGCGGTGGAACACGTCCAAAGCATTCCTGCGTCCAGTACAGAGCAGAAAGAACCTTGAAATCTGGACGCAATCACATGTGACCAAGCTGGGACTCGAGCGGGATGATGACGGTCATTTGAGATGCACATCAGTCGACCTGCGCCGCGACGGCCAACCACAAACAATCGTTGCCAAGGAGGAAGTGATCCTTAGCGCTGGGGCGATAGGTAGCCCACAGATATTACAATTGTCCGGGATTGGATCCGCCGATCATCTTGGTCGCATTGGAATAGATGTTCAACATAATCTGCCCGGCGTTGGCCAAAACCTTCAAGATCACCTACAAATTCGAACCGTCTATCAAGTTAGCGGCGTCAAGACATTGAACACATTGGCCTCGACATTCTTGGGTAAGGCACATTTTGCGCTGGAATATGCCCTAAAGCGGACAGGGCCAATGAGTATGGCCCCGTCACAACTGGGAATTTTTACCAAAAGTGATCCAGCGCGCGAGCATTCAAACATTCAGTTTCACGTGCAACCACTTAGTCTTGAGGCTTTTGGCCAGCCGCTACATAACTTTCCGGCTATCACAGCAAGTGTATGCAATTTAAATCCCACAAGTCGTGGTTCGGTGCTGTTGAAATCGCCGCGGCCCGAAGATGCGCCCGCAATTGCACCAAATTATTTGGATACCGAAGAAGATCGCAAAGTGGCCGCCGACAGTTTGCGCGTCGCGCGCAAAATAGCAGAACAACCTTCTCTGGCTAAATATCGTCCCAAAGAGATCAAGCCAGGGGCAAACTATCAATCAGACCAAGAACTGGCCAGGGCGGCAGGCGATATTGGATCGACAATCTTTCATCCCGTTGGAACCACAAAAATGGGCAGGCACAATGATGAGATGGCGGTCGTTGACGGTAAATTAAGAGTGCGCGGCATTCGCGGTCTAAGGGTCGTGGATGCTGGCGTTATGCCGACCATCACAAGCGGTAATACTAACAGTCCAACACTCATGATCGCCGAAAAGGCAGCGGGTTGGATTGTTTCTGAATCTCGAGGAGCGACACATGGCCAGCAATGACGACATTCCACTGAAAAAAGGCCCTTTGAATGGGGTTACTGTCCTCGATTTTTCTCGGGTTCTAGCTGGTCCATATTGTACTATGGTCCTTGCCGATCTGGGTGCCCGTGTGATCAAAGTCGAAAAGATAGGCAGCGGAGACGATACCCGTGAATTCGGCCCGTTTATTGAAGATGAATCGGCTTATTTCACTTGTTTTAACCGGCGCAAAGAAAGCATCGCGTTGGACATCAAATCACCGCGTGACCGTGCTCTGCTGGAACAGTTGTTGGATACATCTGACGTACTAGTTGAGAACTTTCGCCCTGGTGTCATGGACCGGTTGGGGTATGGCCCTGACCGCTTGGCAAAAACCCACCCACATCTGATCTATGCCTCAATCTCGGGTTTTGGGCATTCCGGACCTTTCAGCGAACTACCCGGTTACGATATGGTTGTGCAAGCTATGGGCGGTGTCATGAGTTTGACGGGCTGGCCTGACGGTGAACCGGCG
Source organism: Octadecabacter sp. (assembly GCA_028825445.1). Classification (GTDB taxonomy): domain Bacteria; phylum Pseudomonadota; class Alphaproteobacteria; order Rhodobacterales; family Rhodobacteraceae; genus Octadecabacter. The sequence goes on along the minus strand of JAPKAD010000056.1, from coordinate 9,984 downwards.
CGTGTTGGCACCAGTTTTGGCGATCTTGGGGCGGCGTTGTTTGCCGTTGTGGGAATTGTGTCGTCTCTTTACAGCCGAACTAAAGACGCACAGGGCACACGCGTTGATATTGGAATGCTCGACTGTCAGGCCGCGTTGATGGAAACGGCACTTGCGTCGTGCGATATCAACGGCGTTGCACCTACACGCGCTGGCGACGCACATCCGGCATTGGCGCCGTTCGAAAGCTTCCGTGCTGCTGATGATAAGATTATCATAGCCGCCGGTAATGATACGCTTTTTCTGTTGATGGCCGAAACAATTGGCGACACGGCCTTGGCTCTCGATCCCAGGTTCGCAAGCAATCCGTTGCGTGTACAAAACCGCCCTGAATTGGTCGTTGAGATCGAAAAGTTACTTAGCAAAAAACCAGTGCAACACTGGATCAACGTGCTGAACGAAGCAGGGGTGCCCTGTTCGCCTATCAATACCATCGATAAAATTTTGGATCACCCGCAGCTATTGTCGCGAAATATGATCGTGAAAGTGCAGGGTCCAAACGGCAAACCATTTAAGACGGCGGGGAACCCGATCAAACTTACCGGGCATGAGGAAATCGACACTGACGTTGCGATGCATGCGCCCGGGCTCAGCCAACATCGTGAATCTGTCTTGGCTGAACTAATGGCGGGTCGTGGATCCTATGATCAACCCGCGACCAAGCACAAAAACGCAGATGCCAAAAGCACCAGCAATGCGCCACGGCGCAATTCTAGTGCCGCCTGATTGGAGAGAAACATGAATACGATATCCAAAAAGCCCGTTAAGGCAAAGACTTTGACATTACCGGAGCCTTCCGACTACGAAATGATCATTGTCGAACGGCGGGAACGCGTGGGTCTGATCACACTGAATCGCCCGAAACAATTGAACGCACTTAATCGGCAGTTGGCTGAGGAAACTTTGGCTTCGCTACGGAGTTTTGACGCCGATCCAGATATTGGCGCAATTGTCGTCACCGGCAGCGCGCGTGCATTTGCGGCTGGCGCCGATATCCAAGAAATGGCTGAAAAGTCGTTCACTGATTTCTACATGGACGATTTTCTATCGCCCTGGGATGCGGTGTCTTCAATCTCCAAACCCATCATCGCTGCGGTCGGCGGGTTTGCTTTGGGCGGCGGATGTGAGCTGGCTTTGCTATGCGACTTTATAATCGCGGCAGAAGACGCGCAATTTGGCCAACCGGAAATCAAACTGGGTATACTTCCTGGCATTGGTGGCTCGCAACGCTTGACCCGGTCCGTAGGCAAAGCACTGGCAATGGACCTTGTCTTGACTGGACGCAACATCGGCGCCCAGGAAGCCAAAGAAGTAGGTCTGGTCGCGCGCGTAGTGGCGAAAGAAGAATTGCTGCAAATCGCATTGGAGGCCGCACACACAATCGCTGGTTACAATGCGCCCGCGGTAAAAATGGCCAAGTGCGCGGTCAACGCAGCACTTGAGACACCCCTTTCCGACGGTTTGAAAAAGGAGCGCCTATTCTTTCAGGCTGCCTTTGCGACCGAAGGCCAAAAAGAAGGGATGAACGCATTTGTTCACAAGCGCGCGCCCGTTTTTCGGAACAAATAGTGCGTTAGAAAACAGTAGAAAATAGTCACATAATAGAAAGTGAGAATACAAATGTGCCCGGGAAAACCGCGCCAAGACCCCGAAACTAATCGAAGCAAAACCTTAGGGAGAAAAAAAGAATGGACTATAATTTGAAATCTATTGCCACATGTGTGGCGACCGTCGCCATAATGGCTGCGGGGGCTGCATCAGCGGAATCTGTGATCAACATTGCTGGTTGGGGCGCACAATCGGGTCCTTTACGTTCGTTCGGCGTAAATTCAAACGCTGTCATCCAAGCCGCTGTAAAGCGCGTAAACGAAGAAGGTGGCATCCGTCTGGCAGACGGCACGATGGCAACGCTTGCATATGAATATCACGACAGCGCATGTAACGCAGAGCAAGCAATTGCTGTCGCACGTCGCGTCGCGTCGTCTGACGTTCTTGTAGGCATTGGGCCAACTTGTTCTGGTGCTGCTGCTGCGATGTTTGGGGTTTTCCAAAAGCAAGTGGATGACGCCAGCGATACTGGACTGCAACTGCCGATCCTTACAGACACAGCCGTTCGTAACGGCTTGGCGAAGATCTCGCAGTGGACGTTCCGCAACACGCCAAATGAACCAGCGATGTACGATAATCTCTGGGAATGGATTGCGACAAACCAGCCAGATCTAAAGACGATCTATGGAGGTACGGAGACGGATCAAGGGCACTCAAACGGGACGTATTCCAAGGTTATTGTTCAGGCTGCAATCCGTCATGGGTTCACTTGGGCACCAGGTGATCTGGAAGGTTTAACCGGAGACATCGCGTCTGGTTTTGAAGCGGTGCTGGATAGTTCTGCTAACTGGCTTCAGGCTGATACGAATTTCGCCGTTCAAGCGCGCGCATTTCGCAAGTCAGGTGCTGACGTCTTGATCGTATCTTCGCATCCTTTCACAACGTGCGGAATGTTGAAGGAAATGTCGCGCCAGCGGATCGAACCTGGTTTGATTGTTGGACTTACATCTTCGTCATCTGCAGAAGTCATGAAAGGTTGTCCTGATGAAGCTGAGGGAATGATTATTCCAACAAGCTTTGCACCGATCACAGATGCGGCTGCCGAAGTTGCAGCTCTTGCCAACGAGAATGGCGGAGACGCGGATCTTCACTCTGCTGCAGCATGGGAAAACGTCATGATCATCAAACAGGTGATCGAGGCTGTTGGCATCACTGGCGATGCTTCTATGGTTGCACAAGAACGTCGCGCCATTCGTGACGGGCTAGAAGCACTGACAGAAACAGAAGGGTTGCTTGGAACGATCACACGCAACCAGGCAGAGGGCGAAGCCCTGAAGCCATATGTTTTTGTTCAGGCGCAAGCCGGCGGATGGGTTGTTGTTCACGACCCCCGCTAAGTAGCACTACACTAAATCAACGAGGTTCGCGCCAAACGGTTGTTACCGGCGCGAACCCCAGCCTCCACACATCAGGGTACGTCGGTCAGGTTTTCGTCTAACAAAGATAGATATTCTGCGAACCTGAAAATGAATAGGTAATGACAAATGAACATCGACCATATTGATGTGATTCAGGCCCTGATTGATGGCATTCTGTACGGCTCGACATATGCTTTGCTGGGACTTGGATTTACGCTCATTTTCGGCGCAATGCACAAACTAAACATCGCCTACGCGGCCTCCAGTATCGCCGGAGCCTATGTGGGTCTCGCGTCAATCTCTGTGATGGCCATCCCCCCAATCCTCGTATTCTTCATCGGTCCGCTTTCGGCCGGGGCGATCGGCCTCGTGATTTACTTCGCCTGTTTCAGATATATGCCGACCGGCAATCAACTTGCCCCGCTTATGGCGTCAATTGGCGCGCTGTTTTTTGTGGACGAAATCATCATCCATGAAACGTCAGGTTCACCCCTGTCTTTCCCCGCACTTCTGCCCGATTCATACTTTTTTCTGGGACAGTTCGGCATTCGTGGCGATCTGGTTATGGTGATGTTTTTCAGTTTTGTCCTGATGGGAATTGTCATGTTCCTGCTGTATCGCACCAAACTGGGCCTCGCGACACGGGCAACATCACAACAATCAGTTGCAGCTCTTTTGTGCGGAATACCGACACATAGAACAAATGCGACGACGTTCGTACTCGCCGGGATTTTGGGTGGATTTGCAGGGTGTCTGATCGCGGCGGCAGTTGGGGTGCTTTCGCCACTGATAACGCTTCCCCTAACCATCAAGGGACTAATTGTGACAGTAATCGGCGGACTTGGAAGTATCCGGGGCGCCATCATTGCCGGGTTCTTGATTGGCAGTTTTGAGAACATTTTCCTTTTGGTCCGAGGCGTGAATGAACGCGATATCTACGTCTTCCTACTGCTTTTTGTTTTCCTCGTGTTCCGGCCCAACGGGCTTTTCGGAACTGCAATAGATAGGGATTGATCGAATGTTGTATTTTCTCGGTATTTTCCAAACGATCGGCGTTCACACATTGCTTGGTCTTTCTGCCTACGTCCTTTTGCTAACTGGGCAGCTCAGTCTTGGGCAGGTCGGGTTCTTCGCAATCGGGGCCTATGTCTCAGGCATACTAACGGTATTATTTTCTTGGCATATCTTTGCAGCACTCGCAGTCGGCGCGCTCGTGGCAGGATTTTTTGCCTTCTTGATTGGGTTCCCGGCACTTCGGGTCAAGGGTTTGATGTTGGTGGTCGCAACCATCGCGTTTTCCGAGATTGTCAGATTGTTTTTCTTCAATCTAAGTTGGCGCGTTGAGGTGAATGGCTTTGATGTCGGACCTGACAGCACTCAAGGCTTTCGCGAAATTCGATATTTTGCGGCAAACGGTTGGGAGCAAACCCACGTCGTGGCTTTGATCTGGTCTTTTGTCATCTTGGTGATGTTCTTACTTTGGTGGCTCGACAGGGTTCGGGCAGGTGCGGTCTTGCGCGCAGTTGGCGAAGATGACCTGGCGGCACAAAGTTCTGGCGTAAACCTTACGATGGTCAAGGTGGCAGCCATGACCGCTGGCGGAGTGATAGCAGGGATCGGTGGCGGGCTTTTTGCGCATTCAACGACTTACGTTGACCACCATACATTCACGATCCTTCTTGCCACGTTTGCCGTGTCTTACCCGATCCTTGGCGGACATAAGAATGTGTTTGGAACGCTTTTGGCGGTCATCTTTATTCAGGGCTTTGTTATCGAAGGGCTTCGTTTCATGGGTGACTACAGAAATATCGTCTTTGGTCTTTTGATCATATTGGCGATGAACCTACGCCCCCAGGGTCTGGTCGACGGGCACTTCATTTCAGATATCAAGAAAAAGTTGGGTGGAAAGCCAAAGAAGGATAGTGCCGATGCTTAGACTATCGAATTTATCCAAATATTTCGGTGGCGTTCGCGCCGTTGACGCCCTAGAACTGAACGTGAAAACTGGCGAGATATTCGGGTTAATCGGTCCAAATGGGTCGGGTAAAAGCACAACCGTAAACCTTGTATGCGGAATTTTTGGGCCGACGTCGGGTTCCATTGAACTGGACGGCGTAGACCTTAAAAGGCAAGCGCCACATCAAAGGATTGATGCAGGTGTTTCGCGGACGTTTCAGAATATTCGCCTGTTTGATGATCTAACTGTATGGCAAAACCTATGGGTCGCTTGGCGTGATGCGCCAGGGCAAGAACACAGCTGGTTCTCCAACTGGTTTGGTAGATCGCTTAGCCGTCGCCACGAAATTCAAAAGTTGCTGGAATTCTCTGGCTTAGGGGACAAGTCCAACAATCTTGCTGGAAATCTGGCGTTCGGCGAACAGCGCCGCTTAGAACTGGCGCGTGCAATGGCGTCAAAACCAAAATTGATCTTGCTTGATGAACCAGCCGCCGGCATGAGTTCTGCAGAAGTGACCGATCTTCGCCAACGTATTCTGACTATGAAAGAAATGGGCATTACGGTTCTGTTAATCGAGCACGTAATGGAATTGGTCATGAACGTGAGCGACAGGATCGGCGTTCTAAATTTTGGCACCTTAATCGCTGAAGGTTTACCCGAAGAAATTCAGAACAACCCATTGGTCCAGAAAGCCTATTTCGGCTCTTCCGAAAACACGAGCGGAGGAGACACCAATGCTATCGATCAATAATCTGGAAACTTCATATGGCCTGATCAAAGCACTAAAAGGTGTTTCGTTGGATGCGGCCGAGGGGGAAGTCACCTGCATACTTGGTCCCAACGGGGCCGGGAAGACAACGTTAATGTTTACACTGTCCGGAATTATCAAACCCGACGCAGGTTCTATCGACTTCTTTGGGACGTCACTTACAGGGCTGGCTGCACCAAAGGTCTTGCGCGAAGGCCTGGCGCTGGTTCCTGAAAACCGGCTGGTTTTTCCGCTAATGTCGGTGCGCGAGAACCTTCTTGCAGGCGCGTATACTCGTAATCGATCGGATAAAGATGAAGTCGAAGCAGATATTGAAAAAATGTTTGCCCGCTTCCCGGTTCTGAAAGAACGCCAAGAACAGAATGCGGGCACGTTGTCTGGCGGTGAACAACAAATGTTGGCATTGGCGCGTGCGTTGATGTCGCGACCCAAAATGCTGTTGCTTGACGAACCTTCGGTCGGCCTTGCGCCTGTGATCGTGAACGAAGTATTCGCGATCATTAAGCAATTGAAAGAAGATGGGTTATCGATAGTCTTAGTCGAACAAAATGTAGTTAAGGCGCTGGAAGTTGCAGATCACTTCTATCTTTTGGACCAGGGCCGGGTGACCTTTGCCGGCACACCGGGTGAAATGGAAAATGATGATGTGATAAAGAGGGCTTATTTGGGCGGAGGGTGACAGGCTGAATGGATTTCGTACAAACAAATATTGACGGATTATTGGCTGGGTCGGCCTACGCTTTGCTTGCTTTGGGATTTTCGCTGGTCTTTGGCATAATGAGACAAATCAATCTCGCGTACGGATCTTCGCTATTGGTTGGCGCTGCCCTTGCCGTCTGGTTGGAACCCATTTTAGGTTTGGGTGTTGTTGGGCTATTCTTATTGACCGTAGTTGCATGTGTGTTGGCAGGTCTTTACGTGGAACGCCTGTGCTTTGCACCAAACCGCGGGAAAACCGGCGCGACAGTGCCAATGATCGCCAGTTTCGCGATCTGGATGCAGCTTGACGAAGTTTCATCGCATCTATTGCCCAGTCGAACGCACAATTTCCCCGGCCTTGAGATACCGCCCATGTTTTTTGGGGATCTGTATCTGCGCGGTGACCAGATTGTGCAATTCGTGGTCGCATTCACCTCGATCGCTGCGCTGTATTACCTGATTTACAAGACCCGTTTCGGGCTTCTATTGCGGGCAACTGCAGGGAACGCTGAAACTGCGTTTCTACTGGGTGCACCGACGGGTCGGTTGCGTCTGATGACGTTTCTTCTGGCGGGATTTTTGGGAGGTATCTCAACCTTTCTTATCCTATCCGCGGACGGTCAGGTTACACCACTGTTCGGGCTTTGGAGCACGTTCAAGGGATTGATCGCAATGATGATCGGCGGGGTCGGATCGTTACCCGGTGCCGTTATCGGCGGTCTTCTGCTAGGGCTGATTGAAGCGCATTCCAGCACCCAATTTGGCGCAGAATATCGCGACATAACCACGTTTGGAATCTTGTTTCTGATTTTGATCATCCGACCGGGTGGGATAATGGGCGTGTCAGCCTATCGAACCGGAAGACTGGCGCAGGAGCGGATCTAACCAATGAGTGTCTATGTCGCCTCAATCCTCACCAATATGGCGCTTATCTCATTTCTGGCGTTGTCCGCGTATTTGGTGCTGGTGGTTGGCGTTGTTTCCTTTGGCCAGCAGGCATTTTTCGGGGTGGGTGCATATGTAACCGCGACAGTTACATCAATTTACGGCGGTCATGCCGTGACCGGGGTGTTCATCGGAATGCTGTCGGGTGCGGCTTGTGCCCTAGTGTTGGCCATCCTGACAGTTCGCCTTTCAGGGCTATATTTTGCAATCAGCACTTTGTGCTTTGCAGAACTGTGTCGACTTGGGCTTCTGCAAGTCCGTGCGCCTTTCGACATTGACGGTCGGACGACCGGTCCAGATGGGCCGGAAGGGTTTTCAAACATTCGCTGGATATTTGAACATAACTATTCCGTTCAGGATTTTCTGGTGCTTACAACGGTATGCCTTGTCGCCCTTCTGGGCCTTCTTTTCTTGCTGGAACGCAGCCGGATTATGCTGCGCGCCCGTTTGGTGGGTCAGGATTCCATCTTGGCGCAGTCTTTGGGGTTGCGGCCGATCCTTTACCGGATCGTTTTTGTGACCCTTTCAGGGGGCGTCGCGGGCTTTGGCGGCGGCCTGTTCGCGTTGTTCAACACTTATATTGAGCCGAACATGTTTGGCGTGATGTTGGGCGTTCATGGCTTGGCCTACGCCGTCATTGGGGGGCTTGGCGCACCGATTGGGCCATTAATAGGCGTCGCAATTGACATCGGCCTATTGGAAAGCATTCGCGCGATCTCTGCATATCGGATGATCGCATTTGGCGGGCTGGTTGCCTTGCTATTGATACTATTGCCTCAAGGTCTTATCAGCCCACGGTTCGTGGCACGCATGCGGCGCTGGCGGAAATTGTTTCATGTTTGAAATTGTGGGCATATCCAAAAGTTTTGGCGGCAGTCAGGTGCTGAATGGTGTTTCGCTTCACTTGCGCGCCGGAGACCGACTGGGCCTGACGGGCAGTAATGGATCTGGCAAATCGACCTTAGTAAACATCGTCACGGGGTATATTGAGGCGGATGCCGGTCGTGTCACGTTAGACACCGTCGACCTTACAAACCGACCCGCCTGGAAAATCGCCAGGGCCGGAATTCGTCGCAGTTTCCAATCTGCACGGATGTTGCAATCCGCGACGATGCGCCATCAGTTTCGTGTCGAAATGAATACGACGACGCAAGGCTTGGCGGCAATTGATGCCGCTGGTTTGAGCCCGTATCTGGACCATTTTCCATCCGAAGTCCCCCTGCCAATTCTGCGCAAAGCCGAGGTTGTCCGTGCACTTTTGACCGAACCGAAGGTTCTTTTCCTCGACGAGCCATCGGCGGGTTTTACCTCAGAAGAATTGATCGAATTCGCCGATTTTTTGAACGCTCATCTGTCGCGTTCAACAGCCCTCGTACTGGTCGAACATCGTATCGATCTGATGCGTCGCGTTGCAACCGGGATAAAGCAAATTGGATCGGCCCGCAGTCTAGAAGATCTGGAATTCGAACATGCTTGAATTGCGTGATATTTCAGTCCGCTATGGCGCGGTTACAGCGGTTTCAAATGTATGCCTTACGCTCAAGCCCGGGCAACTGACGGTTTTGGACGGACACCACGGGGCAGGCAAATCTAGCTTTCTCAAAGCGGCAATAGGCGCGGTTATTTCAACAGGTCAGGTTTTGCTTTCCAACCAAATCATCTCCCGAAGAAATCCATCGAAAATGGCAAACCTTGGCGTTGTTTTGGCACCCGAAGGTCGACATATATTTCCGACACTCACCACACGTGAGAATTTGGAATTCGCCCTAGCCGTTACTGGTCGCCCTGCGTCACTCGATCAAATATTGACTTATTTCCCGGACCTCGAGCCGCTTTTGTCGCAGCCTGCGCTGTCGCTTAGCGGAGGGCAAGCACAGATGCTTTCTCTGGCCCGCGCGATGCTATGCACACCAAAATTCATCTTACTTGATGAGCCGCTTTTAGGTTTATCAGAACAACCCAAAATGAAAGTCTGGTCTGCCATCCAAGACATGCGGCGCAATGGCGTTGGTATTCTGGTGACCGGTGATCACAATATTTCGGATGTGACCAATGTTGATCAGTTCATGTCCATATCAAACAGTTACCTATGTGAAAGGATAAAAAATGAGAGCTAATGTCACCCAACTATCACTGATCGCTTTGTTAGCATCGGCGTCCGCAGGCCAGGCAAACCCTGAGATTTCCAATCCATCCTGCGTGGCAACTGAGGTCAAGCTCGTCTACAACTGTCAGTTCGATTTGCTTGAGGATAGCCATCCAGTAACCGATGCTGAAATCGCGGTCGGGGCAAGCATGCCGTCTATGCCAATGGCCCATAACGTGAAACCGGTGACTTCGTTTGAGTCCACTGAAATGCCAGGGCAGTATTTGTACGATCTTGAACTCGCCATGGCGGGGGAATGGTTGGTGATATTTGATATATCCCAACCTATGCGTGACCGCCTTCAGAAAAAATTCATGTTCAACGCCGATGGATCTGTCGAGCAGTTCGACCGTGGGGATGAGTAGATTTGCAAAAGAGAAAAGTTGTACCTGCAACCTGCTTTTGATTTGGTACTGTCAGAGAAAACCGCTTGAGACGGGCAGGGCTAATTTGTAACCATGCC
>JAPKAD010000004.1 GCA_028825445.1 Octadecabacter sp. | reverse complement strand
CAGTTGAAAGGTAAAAAGTCAGATGGCTAGTCTACCCAATTCAGAGGGGGGTAGGTCCATCTTTACGGGTCAAGGATACAGGACCGATGTGAGGTCGTAAAAACGCGCATTCACAATATAGAAATTCGGCGTTTTACCACACGATATGTGCGGGCGCGGGGCGTGTTTATTGCTTTGACACTGAGGTCACAAAGGCTAGGAAGCCGACTTTTTCAATGTGTCCCTGATGTCTTTTAGAATTTGAATAATTGCCCCTCCTGAAAATAGACTTAGGCTGGCGCTTAGTAATAGCACCCCTTGATAGATTTCTGCTTCTAAACCGTTAAAGATACCGTAAGCACCAAACATGACGCCAAATACAGCGTCAAATGTGCCTAATAGAAATAACAATCAATCCATTATTATTTTCCAATGGTTTTTATTTTTGAAAGGTAAGGATTGTTTGGTTGTCTCACAAGAAAGCTTGCAACAAGCGCGGACACGTGGTGCTTTAATTGCTATATCTATGAGGTCAAGTAGCTAGGGATGCTCACCACGAACTACATTTTGCACATCAAAGACTGTCGCCAATATTACACCATCTGAAAATGTTAATTCTGCAAGAATGTCTGCGGTGCAACGTGTTTCATAATCGCGTGCATCACATCCTTCAATTTTTGCAAGTTGGTCTCTGCTAAGTGCAACGCGGGCTCTAACGCCTCCGGACATTTCTTCTGGGTTTATAATTAAACCTGAGCCGCGTGATGAATATCCTATTGTCGCACGTGTGGTTACTTCGGTTCCGTCTAAACTGAGCAAGAAGTCATAAATTTCTGGACGTTCTTATGCGTAACTTGCCGTTGCTGCGGTTAAAAGTGCTGCTGCAAAGATCGTTTTCAAATCATTCTCCAATCTACTGTTGCTTCCTAAATGGTCGCAGCAGTCATATCTGACAAGAATTTTATGATATCTGAAAAATCCCAAAGGCAAAACACCGAGCGATTAGTTATTGGAGTTGCCACTACAACACAGATGCTGGCATCAATATGGCTCAATAAAACTCAAAAGCATCGCACCTATTCTCAACAGCATAACATCAATCAAGGGGGACACAGAGGGGGATTGAATTTACTTTATTATTACTAATTACTTGTTTAAAAACAATAAAAATTGAATTTGTGGTGCCGCTGATAGGACTCGAACCTACTACCCCATCATTACGAATGATGTGCTCTACCTGATGAGCTACAGCGGCGTGCTGATAACATTTAGCACTGCAATTCTAATCTGAAAAGTGCTATCTTACCTCGTCAGGAATCGTTGTAACGGCAACATCATCAGCGACTTCTGCTTCCGCAATCTCAACCTCTAAAGTGTTTTTTGAGGCTTCAATTTGCCCAACGATTAGCGGCAGCATTTCAAACCCTGTGGATATCACAACTTCACCTTTTGGTGGTTCACGCCAAGCCAAAGTGTCAAAACCCGAACAATTAACACAAATTGGCGCCCAGACTGGGTGAATGTGTTGGCAACTATCGCAAATCCACTGTGGGCCACGCGAAGCCGAAAGCGCCTTAGCAAGCCAACCACTCACAACCACGTCGGCTGACCCTTCGCCACGTTCAATAGCTGCCATGATCGTCAGGCTTCGTGAAGTCGAATGCGTAACATCCAATTTTGTAATGGCCCGGCGCGCCTCAGGGAAATCCTCTGCAGCAATGTTTAGCTCCGCTAAAAGCATAAATGTTTCAGGATGATCAGGATGTAACTTTGTCAATAAGTGGAAACGTGCAATACGTGCAGTCGCATTTTCATCCGGCTCAATAGCTGAAAATGCTGCTGCAAGATCAGGGTGTGGCGCAACATTCCATGCCTTCTTGATGACCCGCGTTGCTGCACGACTTGAGCCTTTATCTACATGAGCCTGCGCTGCCATTACAGCGGCAGGTACCAGATCAGGGGACATCAGGTTTGCCTCGATAGCAGCATTCTGACCCTCAAACTTTGCACCATCTGCAAACATCCCCTTCGCCTCTGACAGGGCCAATACAGCGTCGCGACGTCGATGAATGTTGCGCGGTAGTTGTCCAGTTTTTAACTTGGCTGTTAGGGTTTCACGCGCACCTTTCCAGTCAGATTTCTCAGCTTGAAGGCGCAACAACGTATCCTGCATCTCAACATGTTTAGGTTTAATAGAGAATGCTTTTTGTGCAAGTAACAGTGCCATATCTATATCACCATCTTGCAGCTTTTGCTTCATAATTCCACGCACACCAACAAAGCGTGTCTTATCATCTTCGAGCAATTTCCGATACGTCAATTCTGCAGTCTTGCGGTCGCCAGCAAGTTCAGCAGCTTGCGCAGTTAGTAAATTTGTCAATGCAGGTCGCTCTAAGAATTTTTCAGCGCGTTGTGCCTTAGCCATCGCCAAACGTCCTTCACCAGATGCCAAAGCCATCATACCTTCAGACAGCGCTTCATATCCTTTGCGTTCGCGGTTGCGCAAAAAGTAACGCGAAATTGCTGTCTCATCCCCATTCAAGAACTTTAACATCGCAAGTGCCAAGCCCATTAATTTAAAAATAAACCAAACAAATGTAACCAGGATGATAATCCCAATCACCATTTCGATTACAGAAAAATTCGCAGCCTGACCGCCAATATCAATCGTCGCACTACCCTCCATTTCAAGCAGCATTATACCACCGTAAGTTGCTGCCGTAACAACAGCAACGAAGGCTAAAATCTTTATAAGTGACCAGAGCATTTGGGTGCAGCCTCAGTTTAATTATAAGTTTCGGAAAGGATCGCAATTGCGACAAGAGCGTCTGCACGTTGCTTAGCGCGTGCGGTCCAGCCAGTCATTTCAGCGCGAGATACTTCGGGTAGCGCTTTGAGTTCAGCCAAAGCATCCGCGACACGGCCTTCTTTGATCGCCGCTTCGGCGCGAGAAAGTATGGCATCAGGACCTGTGCCCTCTTGGGGCAAGGTAGATCGTACTTCGAACTGGCTGCGCAAGAAACCACCAATCCCAAATGCGTCATCGGACACACCTTCGGCGCGTGCCGTTGAAAGTGCGGTCCGTGCTGCAATCGGAAAGGCCTCAGCAAGTTGAGCAGTTGTTGCAACACCATTCTCGGCAGCGTCTATTAGGACAACTGGCAAATCCATTGCTCCAATATCAGACAGAGCGTCACCGAAAGGCGCACCTGTTTCAACAGCCGTTGCCAAGCGATTCAACGCCGCACGCATGGAAGCAGCCCGCGCGGTTGCGATTGCGTCTTGCTCAAGTTCGGCAGCTTTTTCGCGAACTGCTGCAAGATTGGATTCAGCCTGCGCAGCAACAGACATCAGCTCTTCTTGCTGGGCTATCATATCAATCCGGAACTGATTGAGTTCACGTTCATACCCTGCAAATGTATCTTCAGACAACATGCCAATGGCACCTGGGGCCTTCTCAACTTCAGTCAGTCGAGCTTCAAGGTCTGTAACTTGTGTGCTTAAACGGACAGAAAAATTATCAAACTGCACCGATATCCGATCAGAAAAATCAGTGATCTGTTCGGAAACATTATCCAAATCAGGCCTTGGAATGTTTTCAATCTGTATTTCAAGCGCCGCAATTTGTTCTGCTTGCGCGGACAACTGAACGTTTAAATCGCCTGACGCGTTATTAAGGTAGTAATAAGTCGCAATCCCGTACCCAAGTGCGCCAGCAAAGACACCACCTATTAAAAGCGAAATAAACCCAGACTTTAACTTGCTCTCTGGTTGCATCTTGGTTCGGATAGCCGTGTCTAAGTCTGTTTTTTTTGTCGGTTGAGAACCTAATTCGTCCGCAAGTTCAGCAAAATCTTCTTCTGAGCTCTCAACTTCTAAGGGCTCATCAAGAAGGACACCCATATCAAGGCTAGTTTTGTCTTCAAAACTACTACTGTTCTGTTGTGGAAAATCAGTACTAACAGGTTCTTTAATTACGGCATCTGTAGACGCTGTCTTACTCTTTTCATCTACCGTAATTCCAGACAACTCAACAGCGTCAGCGGCTGACGCGTCAATATTTTTGTCTCCAGCCTTAGGTTTCGTCGTTTTTGCCACGTTTACACCCTACTTTCTTCGCCCAGAACCTATCGCTCACTAAAACACTCTAGCGCGCAGGATGCGCACCCTCAAGCAATCAAACGCGCGGTTGCCTGCAACATTGCATAGAAATCAGGAGTATTAGAAATGATAGTATTTAAGGGTGATAAGACTGTTGATGCGCCAGCGACTGGACCACTGATGGCGACGACAGTACAACCATCCAAGCTAAGCGCCCATTTTTCTAAGATCTTGACTGTTTCAACTGAAAATAGTGGAACAATGATCATTTGGTTCTCTGATGCTACTTCGCGTGCTGATTGGGATGGCCCTCTAACAGCCTTGCGGTACGCAACCACTTCTTGGCAGAACAATCCAGCCTCGTTTAGTTGTTGGGCAACTTCACCGTGGGTGATTTCACCTCGAATATGAAGAAGCGCGCCATCTGGTCGCTGGCTTAAAATTAGCGCAACCAAATCATCAGCAGACCCACCTGCACTTATGGAAACGTAACCCGTATCCATAGCAGCATTTGCCGTGGCGTCACCAACGCAAAACGCAAATCGCCCATTACCACGTGGCGCATGTATCACCCCCGCTTGAGAAGTGAAAATTGCACTGTCAAACTCTGGGATTTCAATTGAAAGCGACTCATTTTCAAATGCAGGGCTATTAATCGCAACAAATGAACCAGACATCGTGCGAAGGGCATCAATTAACCGCTGCGAATCTGTCTTCGGCCTCGTCACTAGGACTATAGGATTTTTGAAACACAGCATATCTATATCCCCTAGATCATCACCAGACCATTGTAGCGATTACGACCAAGTGTTACCTACGGATATTCCAGACACAAGCAGGCGAGCCCTTTATCATGACGGCACCTCTCACTATTCTCGGTATAGAAAGCAGTTGCGACGATACGGCCGCTGCTGTCGTATGCGGAGTACCTGGTGCTTCCATGATCCTATCAAATGTTATTTTCAGTCAGACCGAAGCCCATGCTGATTTTGGCGGAATTGTACCCGAAATCGCTGCACGCGCTCACGCAGAAAAAATTGATCACGCAATCGAAGACGCTTTAGCAGTAGCTAAACTTAACATTTCTCAAATTGATGCAATCGCAGTCACCGCTGGGCCTGGTCTTATTGGTGGCGTTCTATCTGGTGTGATGTGTGCCAAAGGGCTAAGCGCTTCAACCGGCCTGCCCCTTATTGGCGTCAACCATCTTGCGGGGCACGCATTAACACCACAATTGACAGACGGGACACCATTTCCATATGTAATGTTACTAGTTTCTGGTGGCCATTGCCAATTCCTGCTCGTACATGACCATGACAACTATACACGCCTTGGTGGTACAATCGATGATGCACCAGGCGAAGCGTTTGACAAAACTGCGCGTATTTTGGGCTTAAAACAACCAGGTGGACCATCAGTGGAACACGCCGCCAAGAACGGCAATCCGCGTGCATTCACTTTACCACGACCACTTCTGGGGCGTGACGATTGTAACATGTCATTCTCAGGCCTAAAGACGGCAGTTTTACGTACGCGCGATGAAGTAATCACAAAATATGGCGGTATTCCTTCAGCGATCTGCGCCGACCTCTGTGCTAGTTTCCAAGCAGCCGTTACGGACGTTTTGGTAGGAAAGTCACGCAAGGCAATAATGGCAGCACACTCCATTTATCCCAACATAAACACGCTCGCAGTTGCCGGTGGTGTCGCTGCAAATAGTACAATTCGTAATGCATTAAGGGAGCTTTGCGCCGAAACAGAATCTTTTTTTGTCGCACCACCTCTCGAACTATGTACTGACAATGCAGCTATGATTGCTTATGCAGGACTTCTACGGATGACCGATGGAATAACTGATGATTTAACTCTCTCGGCCCGGCCACGATGGCCACTGGATCAAACCAGCCCGGCTCTATTGGGCAGCGGTAAAAAGGGAGCTAAAGCATGAAAATTGCGGTCGTTGGCGCTGGAGCGTTTGGAACAGGACTTGCAATTTCGCTTGCCGCAAATGGACCTGTAACACTTTGGGCTCGCGATTCAGATGCGGCCAATGCGATGGCAGAGACGCGCGAAAACACAAAGCGCCTTTTAAACCACAAAATTCCGGATAATGTTTTTATAACGTCTGACCTTGAACATGTCTTCATTGCCGAAACAGTCTTGCTCGTAATCCCGTCTCAAAAACTTGGGGATTGGCTGGCCAAGCATGCACATCGGCTTGCAGGCAAGCGGTTGATCGCCTGTTGTAAGGGTATAGATCAGCGTACTTTGCGTGGTCCCGTAGCGCAGATTGAAGCGCACGTTCCCGATGCAATTGGTGCAATTTTAACAGGGCCTGGTTTTGCAGCGGACATTGCCAAAAACTTGCCTGCAGCCCTGACACTAGCGTGCAAGAACAAGGACGAGGGCGCCAATTTGCAAAACTGCCTTTCAACCTCAACCCTACGGATCTATCTTAGCCATGACGTTATTGGCGCTGAACTTGGTGGTGCTCTAAAGAATGTGATTGCAATTGCCTGTGGTGTTTGCATTGGCGCAGGTCTTGGTGAAAGCGCGCGAGCCGCTTTGATTGCACGTGGGTTTGCAGAAATGCAACGTATAGGACACGCACTCGGAGCTGATCCTGAAACCTTGATGGGGCTTTCAGGGTTTGGCGATCTTGCTCTGACCTGTACGTCAGACGCATCTCGTAACTATCGATATGGCTTTGCCATTGGTGCCAAAGATAACTCTGATCAAAATACCACTATTGAAGGTGCTGCCACAGCAGTTTCTGTTACCAACTTGGCTGAATATCATGATCTTGATCTGCCGATCTGTCATATGGTAGCTGAACTATCTTCTGGTAAGATTGACCCTGAAACTGCTCTCCTAACTCTTCTCTCTCGCCCTCTTCGAAAGGAATAGACATGCGCGTTGCTCTCATAACTCAGGATAATCCTGATTCCTTACAAATTCGCCTTGATAATCGTGACGCTCATTTAGCCTATATTGCTGAAACTGGTGTTGTTGAGATGGCAGGCCCTTTTTTAGAACTTGATGGTCAAATGTGTGGATCAATGATCATCATGAATGTTGATACTATTGCAGCAGCTCAAGCATGGGCTGACGGGGATCCCTATGCGAAAGCTGGACTATTTAAACATGTCCGTATTAACGAATGGAAAAAGGTCATCGGCTGAGGCGGTACTGACTGTTTACATCCGAACCGTCCGCGTAGGGCGGGATGATTAAGTTCCAAAAGCTGATACCTGTGAAGAATGGGACGGTACGAGAGATAGCTGGCAGTGGTCTTGGATTTTATAATGCTAAAAACAGAAACCCATTTTTAGGGTATTCAAAATCTGCGCGTCTAACCATTCTGACAGCAACATTGATTATGATGGATATTAATATGTGAACACCAAATCTGTTCAGCCCTTCAAAATTCCCGTTAAACTCGAAAATCTAGGCTGAAAAGCAACTTAAAAACATATTTATTTACAAAAACGTACAACTGTCAGTCCAACCTATCTCAAAAGACGAATAGTTGGCCATTTGAGCCCTTAGGGAATCAAAATTTGAAATTTTAATACTAGTTATCTGTACACCGCAAATCTACTATCAAGAGTTCTGAAACATCATGGGTTTTCTTGCAATAGTAACTATATTTGAGGGCTTTTCGTTAATCAGGCCCAATAGGATTTGTTGCAAAATAGTCTGTAACAAATATTAATATTTTAAATAAATATGATAGCTATTATTCATGAAAAACCTATCTTCCAACTTATCAAATGACGAACTGACTTGCATACAACATAACCCGTAAAGATCAGATGGCCTTTAACGATCAGGTTTGACCCAAACGTCACTTTAAAAGCTACAGTAATAGGCAAGCGGATCTGTCCGCCAATCTACAACGATACGGTGGCCTAAGCATATCTCACAATAAAATTGCTGTTTGAAAAGCCTTATAGGCAGCCCAAGCGCTTTTTGGTAAGACTATTGAAATTGATCAACCTTGACTAGGAGGTTCCAGACTTCAGCACTTTATGTCAGTGACAGAAAACACTGTGGTTAGATATCCTGTATTAGTGCCCGAAAAGCCCGCTAAACTTTCTTGTCAACGGTACTGGCATCAAAGCAACCTCTTTGCAGCATCCTGCATAATCGTCTGCTGGGCAGTGGAGGGTGAAAGTAAGTGGAATACACGCTGTTGAAGTGTCCAGTTTCAACATTGAAGACCCATCCATGTTGCCTAACTATTTTTGGTCAGATCACATCAGTTCAAAAGATCAGCAGTGTTCACAGCAGATGGTGCATATGATCCGAAGCATCGCCAGTTCCAGGCTGAACTGATCCGAAGCGTCGATTCCGAGACACCCCTCGAGACCGATACACACGAAGATGCACGGCAATATATTGTTGGTTGGAAGATACTGATGCTGGAGAGCGAGTAATGTAATTGTGATAATTTAAAAAAATTAAGGTCGACAGCCCAGGTAAAAGCTTCGTTGGTTCTTGAGGGGGGGGGTCATACAAGTACAAAGAGTTATTTTAACAGGCGTGAAGCACTAACCATGGTGACGTTAATAAGTAACTGGGTTAACGTAAACGTGTAACGGGTGCTAACGGGGGTCTTATGCTATTCTCACTGTCCAAAGCTGCAAAGGTTGCAGGAGTATCAAAGACCACGATTCACAATTGGGTTAAGACAGGTAAACTGTCTGCATCAAAGGGCACAGATGGTACATACAGCATTGACCAAAGTGAATTAGATAGGGTTACTTTCGCCCGTAAGCAAGTTGCATCAACCTCTGTTAACAAAGGCGTAAACCTAGATAACGGTACCACAGGCCAAGAACCACTAAATTTAAGTATTTACAGAAGTAATACTCTTAATGAGATAAAGTACGCTGCTGCATTAGAAGCCGTTAGCCATGAACGTGAACTACTCCGTAAGCAGGTGAACGAGTTACGCCAGAGAGCAGAGGCAGCAGAGGAACGATCAGAGGCAGCACATGAACGTTACCACGACAGCATCAAGAACATGACGCGCTTACTTGAAGACAAGCGAGAACCACCTCAGCGTAAAAGGTTTCTGGGTATTTTTTAAATATTAGCCGTTCAAATCTGTTAATTCTGAATTTTAGGGATCGTATTAGGCTTTGTTATTAACCAGTCTGTAACATATATTCATGTTTCGTCTATAATATGATAACTGACGTTCGTGAGAAAACCTATCCCCCCCGACTTACCGCACAAAGTACTGACCTACGTACAACACGGCCTTTAAGAGTCGTGGATCTTTAACGACTTGGGTCAGTCCTGAGGTTATCTGACAAGCTGCACGGACCACTGCTTGGCAGTCGCAACTTGCAGCGACGAGAGTGGGGGCAAACAGGGCCGCTATCTACGCTACAACAATGCGGCTATTCAAGTCTGTCTCACGTTGAAAGTGCTATTTAGAATGCCTTTGAGGCAGACGATGGGCTTTGTGTAAGGCCTGTTGGTGTTGCCCAACCTTCTTGTTCAGAACGCACGAGATCAGAAGGTTGGCATCGTTACAGGAAGTGGGACATATGACCCAGGACGATGCGTGTTCTGGGCTGAACTGATCCACAGGATCAAAAATCGTAGCCCGCAATGCACGCGCTTTCATACCACCACGCAATTATAACAAGCTATGAAAGCCAGTTACACTGGGTCTAGAGCCCGAAACGAGACTGTAAAGTCCTCAAAGGATTTTGGCCAAGCTCAATAGCCTTGCGTGAGCGAATACCACCACAGGCGACGCGTTACGACAAAGATGCATTGTTGAAACTAATCGGTCAGTGACTTGCTGCTCAGGAATTCTATTACCCGGTTGTGGAGACACATATCCGCGCTGCCATTTTCAATGGCTGTACAGCTCTTGGCATCCCCCAAACCCTAGCTGTCGCCTAGATCTGTTAGGGGTATGGGGAAAGTCTAGCCTCAGGAAGGTTTATGCAATAAAGCGCCCACAAGAGACTAAGCACTTTAAATATAAAACAGATTTTACATGATAGTCATTTGGAAATTTTTATTTAAACGAGTATGCGGTTTTCTTCTTATTTGTAAACTTATGCGAATTTCCAACCTTACCAACGTTAACACCGACCAATTGGGGTCGGCGTTAACGTCATTTCTGTAACAACTTTTTAGTAGCGGTAGTGCTCAGGCTTAAACGGACCATCTGGTGATACGCCAATATAAGCTGCCTGTTCAGGATCAAGTTTGGAGAGTTTTACGCCAATACGATCAAGGTGCAGACGGGCAACCTTTTCGTCCAAATGTTTAGGTAAAATATAGACACCGGGTTGATATTCATCACCCTTTGTCCAAAGTTCAATTTGCGCCAAGACCTGATTGGTGAAGGATGCCGACATCACAAATGACGGGTGACCCGTCGCGTTGCCAAGGTTCAGCAAACGACCCTCAGATAAAAGAATCAAACGATGGCCATTCGGCATCTCGATCATATCGACCTGTTCTTTAATGTTGGTCCACTTGTGGTTCTTAAGCGCCGCAACTTGAATTTCGTTGTCAAAATGGCCGATGTTGCCAACGATGGCCATATCTTTCATGCGGCGCATATGTTCAATACGGATTACGTCTTTATTACCTGTCGTGGTAACAAAAATATCAGCTGTCTCTACGACATCATCTAATGTCGTGACCTGAAAGCCGTCCATTGCCGCCTGTAGCGCACATATCGGGTCAACTTCAGTCACGATTACACGCGCACCGGCACCAGACAACGACGCCGCAGACCCTTTGCCAACGTCACCGTAGCCCATGACCACGGCCACTTTACCAGCCATCATCGTATCTGTTGCACGTCGAATACCGTCAACCAGAGATTCTTTGCAACCGTACTTATTGTCAAACTTCGACTTAGTTACGGAATCATTTACGTTGATTGCAGGGAACGGCAGCTCACCATTCTTGTGCAAATCGTACAAGCGATGAACGCCAGTAGTTGTTTCTTCAGATACACCTTGAATATCAGCTTTGGTTTTGGCGAACCAACCAGGAGACTCTGCGATACGCTTCAAAATCTGTGCCTTGATCGCAACTTCTTCTTCGGACTGCGGAACTGATAGCAGATCTTCACCAGCCTCCATGCGCGCGCCGTACAAGATGTACAAAGTCGCGTCGCCACCATCATCGAGGATCATGTTCGCGCCGTCCGGAAATGCGAACGATTTGTCCAGATAATCCCAGTGCTCTTCCAGCGACTGACCCTTGATCGCAAACACAGGCGTTCCGCCTTCTGCAATCGCAGCAGCAGCATGATCTTGCGTGGAAAAGATGTTGCAAGATGCCCAGCGCACGTCCGCGCCAAGTTCCACCAGTGTCTCTATCAAAACAGCTGTCTGGATCGTCATGTGCAGCGACCCAACAATCCGCGAACCTTTCAATGGTTTGGTTATACCAAATTCGGTCCGGCATGCCATCAAGCCTGGCATTTCAGTTTCAGCAATATCAAGCTCTTTGCGACCAAATGCTGCAAGCGTAATGTCTTTAACAATATAATCTTCAGCCATTAGCTGCTATCCTTTAGATAAATTTTTTTGTTCTGTAACACCCCCTTAAGGTCTCGACAATGCTAAGCTGCTCGCCATAGGGTCGCGGTTCGATTGTGGAGAACAGCTGATGAAACAACCCCGTGCTTGGCAACGAATGTTGTCGGGCCGCAGACTTGATCTGCTGGACCCAACCCCAATGGATATTGAGATCGAAGATATTGCGCATGGGCTCGCCTTTGTTGCACGCTGGAATGGGCAAACCATGGGTGATTTCGCCTATTCTGTCGCAGAACATTCGCTTCTTGTTGAAAATATATTCACACGCTTGAACCCTAATACTCCCATTAAATGGCGGCTTGCTGCGCTGCTGCACGACGCACCAGAATATGTGATCGGTGATATGATCAGTCCTGTTAAGGCCGCTGTTGGGCCAGGTTATGAGACACTCGATGATAGGTTAATGGCCGCGATACACATTCGATTTGGACTGCCCTCACAGGTCCCCATCATAATTAAAAAGCAGATTAAGAAAGCGGATAAAATCAGTGCCTGGCTTGAGGCTGTTAAAATTGCAGGTTTTACCACAGCTGAAGCTGATAAGTTTTTTGGGAAACCAGACCCAAACATAGTTAGAATAGTTGAAATTCGACTGCGTGCACCAATAGAAGTTCGCAACGATTTTACCCGCCGCCACAAGGAACTTTTGGATTATATATAAAGTTTAAAAGCCTTGAGATGCTTTAATTTGCCTTTTAGACGAGATTTATCAAATGATAACTGAATCTAACGGCAGCAGGGGCTGCGAAGCTGCACTTAGTAAAGCAGATTTAGCAGTTTGATATTTAGTTGAATGAAATAAAAAACGTTATGCTTAAAAGTAGTAAAATTATTTGATCTCATTTAAGGTTTCAAATAAAATCTGATGCTTCTTGTCTCCGCAATATGCTCGACATTTTAACCACTATCGCGGACTTCGTTTTGCCAAAATCCGCTGCAACGTGCGCCGATGCATGCTTAGACGGCGCGCTGTTTCAGACACGTTTCTATCGCACAATTCATAGACACGCTGTATATGTTCCCATCTAACCCGATCCGCGCTCATCGGGTTTTCAGGCGCGGGTGGAAGAGCACCTTTAGGCGTCAAAAGCGCATTCATAACGTCAGCCGCATCAGCAGGTTTTGACAAATAATCTGTTGCACCTATTTTGACTGCAGCAACAGCCGTCGCAATTGCACCGTAACCAGTCAAAACAACGATCCGACTTTCAGGGCGCCGCTCTCGCAGTGCTTCAACAACGTCGAGGCCAGTGCCATCAGTAAGCCGTAGATCAACAACAGCATATGCAGGCGGGCGAGCTCTTGCGATAGCTTTGCCAGCAGCCACACTATCGGCTGTCTCTACAGAAAAACCGCGTTTCTCCATCGCTTTAGCAAGTCGACGTAAAAACGGCTCATCGTCGTCTACTAACAGCAGGGATGTGTCATCACCAATTGGTTGCAGATCCATACTTCATTCTCCCAAGTTATATTTATAACTAGCGCTCACACACGGTCCGGTCAAATTCTTGTCTCAGCTCGCTGCATCAATAAAGCAAGAAAGACTTTCTGCCATTTGTTCAGGTGATACATCACGTCGATAGAATTCTTGAAAGCCTTGTTCTGGAAATACAAGGTAGGACATCGTTGTGTGGTCAACAAGATAGTATTCGTCTTCGCTGTCTTGCTTAGCATAATAGGTCCTATACGCCTGTGAAGCAGACCGAACTTGCTCCAGCGATCCCGTTAATCCAAGCATGCGGTCATGAAAATTATCTGTAAAATCACGCACAACTTCAACAGTGTCACGTTCAGGGTCAATAGAGATAAAAACAGGCTTTACTTCAATGCCTTGCGAATCTAAAATATCAATCGCCTGTGCGTTTCGCATACTGTCCAACGGGCAAACATCAGGACAGAATGTAAAGCCAAAGTAGATCAATGTGGGGCCAGTAATAACATCCGTGTCAGTAACTGTTACGCCGTTCTCATCAACCAGTTCGAAAGGCCCGCCAATGGTACCCTTCGCGGACTGGCTCGCGCGGCAATTAGCAAAAATATCATCTCTGTCACCAAATTGAGTTGCTAAAAATGTGCCACTCAACAAGGCGACAACGACCGCACCGGCAGCGATTGCATAGATTTTTGACATAATTATTATCCAAAATTTGGGTCGTAATTTACATATATTTATGCCCATTATACTCACATGGTAAGTCACAAAAGTTAATCAGGGCATTATGGCACAGATAGATCACGACGTGTTTCAAAACCAAAAGCGTAGCAATTGGGTTCGGATTCGCACACTCGCCCAGCTGCGCTGGTATGCGGTAGCGGGACAAATTGGTGCAGTTTTGACTGCACTTTATATCTATCAGCTCTCGCTTGAAATTGGGCTTATTGCTATCGTAATTGGTCTTCCTATTCTCGTAAATGTCATTTTATATTTTATTTATTCAGAAAGCCGTCGATTATCAGAAGGAGAAGCCGATCTTATGATCGGCTTCGACCTGGCCCAGCTAGGAGTGCTGCTATATTTAACAGGTGGACTGAACAATCCGTTCGCGCTGTTAATACTTGCGCCTGTGACTGTTGCATCAACAATCCTTCCATTGCGCAGCACGCTGATCCTTGGAGCAATCGCGTTAGGAATTGTAACGTTACTTTGGTTTGTGAGCTTACCAATCATGACCGCAACAGGTGAATCATTGATTTTATCAGATTTGTTTGTCTTTGGATTCTGGGTTGCGTTGGTGATTGGTGTTGTTTTTATAGGTATTTACGCCCGTCAAGTTACCCAAGAAACCCTGTCCATGAGCGAAGCTTTGGTTGCGACACAATTGGCCCTCGCACGCGAACAGAAACTGACTGACCTTGGCGGTGTTGTCGCCGCCGCCGCCCATGAACTTGGCACGCCATTAGCGACCATCAAGCTCGTAAGTAGCGAATTGATTGATGAACTTGGCGATAGAGATGAATTACGAGAAGATGCGATTTTGATCCGTGAACAAGCAGACCGATGCAGAGATATTTTAAGATCTATGGGGCGCGCTGGCAAAGAAGATCTTTTTATGCGCCAAGCCCCCATCGAATCTGTTGTGAGAGAAGCGAGTGAACCACATCTTGACCGTGGCAAAAGCATAGAATTTGAAGCGATCTCACTGAATGATGATGGGTCACGCCAACCAAATATTTTTAGGCGACCAGAAATCGTTCATGGAGTTCGAAACTTTGTTCAGAACGCGGTGGATTTCGCGCAAGATGCAGTTTTAGTTGAAATTAGTTGGACAGATGACACCATCAGCCTTCGGATCAGTGACGATGGTCCCGGTTTTCCAAATTCAGTTCTTGGTCGTATTGGTGAACCTTTTGTTCGACGACGGCGTTCGGATGAAGGAAGTATACTACGTCCCGGGTATGAGGGCATGGGTCTTGGTCTATTTATCGCTAAAACGCTTTTAGAACGGTCCGGTGCAACATTGAATTTCGCAAATGGTGGTGCGCGCGCAGTTTCTAGGTATCGCGGTGGCGCAATCGTCACGGTAGAATGGCCACGTGCCAGTATTGAAGCACCCGCCGAAACAGCTCGTGGCGCCCTTGGAGATAATACATTAATCACTTAGGCCAGAGCTTACGTTTAACCAAATTGAAGCAAATTTACATCCTTGGAATTGAAGGCTTCAATTAACAAACTTATTTTATTTCGTACGGTTGATGCTCTAATTTGTTGCACTTTAGCCCTGACTGGACTGTTACAAGCCGTAAAGCCACCAGGACAGAGCAAACGATTATACAAAAAGCTTCAGAGTTTAATAATATCTTCTTTTGCAGTGATACAATTCCGGATTTCAACCCACGAACCCTTAATTTATTAAGACATACCAGAGCGCGTCATTTAATTGGGATAAATTCCTAAACTTTTTATAGCCTCGATTTTAGCATGTACGGTCCCAATGCGGCAACCTTGCACTGGTTGGCATCATAAAAATCTAGTCAACTGATAGTCAAAGAAACGCTATTGAAGCTGAGATTTGAAACTGAATGACACATATCATTTTAGTTCAGAACCATGATCGTTTAAATGAAACCATTGGACCGCTAACCGCAGTAGCCAAAAAACTTGAGTTGTAACAATATACACTGTTAGTAAAATTTGGCCTCAATTGATCTGGAAACACAATGCCGCTGGTGTACTAATTTAAACAGATTAATCCGTTATGAAACTATCACAAAACATTCAGCCCATTGTTCAACATAAAGTTCTACCTTGGCCACAACGTGAAATTTTTGCGCAAACGGCCAGCTCTACCAAAACTGCAACTATTATTAATATGCCCCATGTTTGTGAGACTTAAATCACCACCTTTTTTTTAAGCTCACACTTGTGGGTAAAGTTTTGATGTTGGTATTTTTAACTGTACGTTAAATTCTATTTTTATTTCATAATTTTTTGATCGACAATTAAATGATTCCTAGACCCAAAGAATATGCATTTTGGCAAATCAAACGATCCTTCATGAAAAGCAAATCTTTTATGTGACCAATAAATTGAACCTTAATGATACCGTCACTTTCTTACTTGAAGACATCGGTGATAAGATTTTTATAGCGCTGAAGATCCATTCATAAATCAATAATAGTGCGGCCATAATCAATAATTTTATTTTAAGGATAGCCATTACTTTTTAAAAAAATTTCAGATATATTTAATTAAATCAGCACCATAATCAGTATGAATTTAGTTGCCAGAAAAAACTATAATTGGCGCGAGCCATGTGTCTGTTTGGCTTAACAGTCAAATAAAGTTTATTTCCCACTAAATGTCATTACCCAGCAGCAATCACCAAATCATATCTACGTCATTGATAAGTCAGCCAGGTTATGGGACCACGTCCAAACCCATTGTTTTTATACTAAGTTGGGCAATATTAGTCTAAATGACCTTGCAGCCAGAACACGACTGACACAAGTTGAAGCATGTCACACACAACCACCACACTCCGACTTACAACACAAGATGACACCGATTACCTCGGACGCATTCTCGCAAAATATGCACGCGAGGGTGATTGTTTTCTTCTGCGCGGCCAAATCGGGTCTGGCAAATCAACATTGGCGCGAGCGTTTATCCGCACCCTGCTAGGCCCAAATACTGAGGTTCCTTCACCCACTTTCACGCTTGTTCAAACATATAACTATAATAATTTTGAACTATGGCATGCAGATCTCTATCGACTAGACGACGCACAAGAGGCTGTTGAGCTTGGATTGACGGACGCTTTTAATGACCATATCTGCTTGATTGAGTGGCCAGAACTATTGGGCGATCTTGCTCCAACCTCCGCGCTAGATATTGAAATGTCCGTTGCGCCAGATTGTCACCTAGCAACGCTAACATTTGACGATAGCTGGCGCTTACGAGGCGCCGAAAATGCGTAAATCCATCGTGTCCCAATGGTTGTCAACAACCAGTTGGGGAGATTGGCAACGGATCACAATGACTGGGGACGCGTCAAAGCGTCGTTATGAGCGTCTTCTAGATCAAAATGGAAAGTCAGTCA
Source organism: Octadecabacter sp. (assembly GCA_028825445.1). Classification (GTDB taxonomy): domain Bacteria; phylum Pseudomonadota; class Alphaproteobacteria; order Rhodobacterales; family Rhodobacteraceae; genus Octadecabacter. The sequence goes on along the minus strand of JAPKAD010000004.1, from coordinate 136,474 downwards.
TTTTGATGGATGCACCTCCCGAAACATGCGGCAGCCAAGAACGTTTTGTAGATATTGCGGTACACCTGAAATCACTCAACCTCTTGGCACCTGAGATACTGGAATGGGATGATAAAAAAGGTCTTTTGATCCTCAGTGACTTAGGCCGGCACGATTTTGCACAACACCTATGCACAACGCCAAAAGACGAGACTAAACTCTATAACGCCGCCGTTAGCGTATTGCGCAGCTTACAATCCACGCCACCCCCAAATGGCCTGACCGTAATGACACCAGATATCGGTGTTAAGATGATTGGCGTTGCATTTGAGTGGGCAGCAACAGATCATAGCATTGATCTCATCACAGAGATCACCACGCGCCTGCGTGGACTTTTACATGATGTAGACCCCAACCCTCGCATTCTGTCACTTAGAGATTTCCATGCAGAAAACTTGATTTGGCGATCCACAGACCATGAGAATTCGCGCATTGGTCTACTTGACTTTCAGGACGCATTTATTACCCACTCAACCTATGATCTGGCGTCTTTATTGCGGGATGCACGGCGAGACGTTAACCCTGAATTGCTCACCCCCCTTCTCACACAGCTCGCCGGTGAAAGTGGAAACCTTGAGGATTTTAGACGCGCTTTTCATGTGATGGCGGTTCAACGTAATTTACGCATTCTGGGCATCTTTCACCGCCTTGCACGACAGGATGGCAAAACCAAATATCTTTCCCTCATCCCACGAGTTTGGGCGCATTTACAAAATGATCTGGCGACCCCAGACCTTATCAAACTCGGGCATCTCGTCACGAAGGCGTTCGATCCAGCACGAGCATACTCATGACAACCCCATCCGCTATATTGCTGTTCGCCGCGGGTCTTGGCACCCGCATGGCACCCCTAACCAACACAAGACCAAAGCCATTGGTACACGTAGCAGGTCGCCCATTGATTGATCATGCATTGGCACAGTGCACTGGCCTACGGACCGTTGTGAATGTTCATTACTTTGCAGATCAAATCCGCCGTCATCTTGCACAAACGGACGTCCTGATCTCCGATGAAACAGAACAATTACTAGAAACTGGAGGTGGGCTAAAGTACGCACTTCCATTACTTGGAAGCAACCCAGTCCTCACGATGAACACCGACGCTGTCTGGAAGGGCCCGAACTCCATAAAACCGCTTGTTCAGGTATGGAATCCCACTGAAATGGATGCTCTTTTACTATTAATTCCTCGTGCTCAAGCGATTGGTCATATTGGTTCTGGTGATTTCGACATGGATGGCTCTGGTCGTCTTTCGCGTGGAACCAGCTACGTTTATAGTGGTGTACAAAAAATCTCTACAAATGGGCTAACTAATATCACTGAAAATACATTTTCGATGTGGGCCCTTTGGGACAGAATGCTAAAATGCAAAAGGATATTCGGTGTGGTCTATGATGGCCAATGGTGTGATGTGGGAAGACCAGACAGCATTAAAACTGCCGAAGAAATGCTCACTGGAGGTGATGATGTTTGACCCAATTAAAATTCCCCGTGTCTTTGGCGTGCCCTTGGGTCAAGACTTTTCAACGGCTCTTTATAATGGACTAAGAACCTCATTTAAAACAATGGCCCCAATCGAAGTGGCTCACGTTAAAATTTATGTAAACACTCGCCGCATGCAACGCCATCTTACGTCGCTTTTTCACCAAGGCGACGCTCTTTTGTTACCGCGTATCTGTCTTATCACTGATCTTGCACAAGACGCCGTTGGGCGCGCTATTCCACCATCTATTGCCCCACTGCGTCGTAAGCTCGAAGTAGCGCAGCTAGTCAAAGGCCTGATTAATGTAGATCCGACCCTAGCATCACAAGATTCAGCGATTGATTTGGCAGATAGTCTTGTCGCACTTATAAGTGAGATGCAGGGCGAGGGTGTTGCGCCTGAAACAATCGCTGGTCTGGACGTAACGGACCAATCGGGACATTGGCAGCGCGCGTTGTCATTTATACAATTAGTGCAGCAATTCTTTGCAGACGATCGATTGGATGGCGAAGGCCGCCAACGTCTTGTTATTGAAACACTCGTAGAACGGTGGGCTAATACACCACCTAACCATCCCATCATCGTGGCAGGTTCCACTGGTTCACGTGGGGCTACTTCATTATTTATGCAAGCCGTCGCAAAACTGCCACAAGGCGCAGTTATTCTACCAGGGCTGGATTGCGATATGCCCTCCCACATTTGGGATATGATGGAAGAAAAAAAAGGCGGTGAGGATCATCCGCAATATCGGTTCAAAGCGTTTTGTGACGCACTTTGCATCGAGCCATCTGATATTCAAATATGGGGTGATAACACCACCATCAACCTTGCGCGCACTGGGCTAATTTCACTTTCTTTGCGGCCAGCCCCCGTAACCCATCAATGGATCAACGACGGTCCCAGTTTGGGAGACCTTAACGAAGCAACATGTGGCATTTCGTTGATTGAAGCTCCAACTCCTCGTGCTGAAGCAGATGCAATTGCAGTGCGGTTACGCCAAGCAGTTGAAGATCAGCAAACTGTCGCGTTAATTTCGCCAGATCGGATGCTGACACGACAAGTTACTGCCGCACTGGATCGTTGGGATATCACACCAGACGACAGCGCAGGTCTTCCATTGCAACTTACTGCACCAGGTCGGTTCTTACGTCATATCGCTGACTTATTTTGCGAACCACTAGACGCAGAGCGTCTTTTGATTTTATTGCGCCATCCATTGTGTAATTCCAAACGCGGTAACCACGGGTTGCATACCAATGCACTTGAACTTGAAATACGAAGGAATGGACCTCCATTTCCAACAGAGGAAAGCCTCACAAGCTGGGCTCACCGTACAAAAGAAGGATGTCGAGACCGACATAATTGGGTGCGTTGGATAAGTACAACATTACTGAATAAAAAAGATATAAAACCGCGTGAAATATGCCAATTTTACGATAACCATCTTAAAATTGCTGAGTGTCTTTCCGCTGGACCAGATACCAATGGGTCCGGCGAGCTTTGGAAAGAAGGGGCTGGTCGCGAAGCACTTCGGTTAATGTCAGAGCTACGCGTGCATCTTGATGCTGGTGGTGTGATGACAGCCCGTGATTATCGTAAATTGGTCAGCAGTATTCTGGCTGGCGGTGAAGACCGTGATCGTGATGTTGGCCACCCACAGGTCTTGATTTGGGGTACTCTTGAAGCACGAGTGCAATCAGCAGATCTGGTGATCCTTGCAGGTCTCAACGAAGGTACTTGGCCCAAGGCACCGACTCCTGATCCTTGGCTCAATCGTCCGTTGCGAATGCAAGCCGGTTTGTTGTTGCCCGAACGCCGCATCGGCCTCAGTGCCCACGATTATCAACAAGCTGTCTGTGCACGCGAGGTCGTGTTAAGCCGCGCTGTCCGGTCTGACGAGGCTGAAACAGTACCAAGCCGTTGGATCAACCGCCTGACAAATCTGCTTGGCGGCTTAGATGATAAAGGTGGCCCTGCATATTTAGATGCTATCCGGGAAAGAGGTCAGTATTGGCTGACGCTCGCAGCGACCATTACGGCTCCAACAGGAGCTGTTGATCCAGCCCCGCGCCCGTCGCCCTGTCCGCCAGCTAACGCGCGGCCAGACCAATTGTCTGTCACTCAGATCAAAACACTCATTCGAGACCCATATGCGATTTATGCCCGCGAAATTCTTGGACTGAATGCTCTGGACAGTTTGGCCCACACACCTGACGCGCCCTTGCGCGGAACAATCGTGCATAAAATCCTTGAAAAATTTGTTAAGGCCAAAATTGACCCCGCAGAACCTAGCGCAAGAGATGCTTTACTATCTATTGCGTCGGACGTCCTGATTGAACGCTGCCCATGGCCCGCCATGCGTGCACTTTGGTTCGCACGCATCGCGTCCTTTACGCCACATTTTATAATCGAAGAACAAAAGCGCCGCGAATTTTCAACCAATGTAGACACTGAAATGCCAGGTAAGCTAAAATTGGATAATCTACCATTTACCCTAACGGGAACAGCAGACCGGATCGATATGTCCAACGATGGTGAAGCACTTATTTATGACTACAAAACTGGCAAGGCCCCCACCAGGCCCCAGCAAAAATACTTTGATAAGCAATTACTTCTTGAGGCAGCAATGGTTGAACGTGGAGCGTTCAAAGGGTTGGGCTGCATCCGTACGAAAGCAGCTGTCTACATTGGGTTGGGTAGTGATTTGAAAGACCAGAACGCACCGCTAGACGATGAAACATCTGACAAAACTTGGGTACGTTTTGAAGGGCTTATCGCAAAATGGATGGATCCAACTAAAGGATACACATCTCGTAGTGCAAATGAGATCTTGTCGTTTGAGGGCAATTACGACCACCTCGCAAGGTATGGCGAGTGGGATGAAACACACAACGCTATTGCACAGGACATGGCATAACATGATCCCAAATGACGCAACCAAACACCAGATCGAAGCAGCTGATCCAACACGGTCCACTTGGCTATCCGCCAATGCTGGATCCGGTAAAACCCGCGTTTTAACTGACCGCGTTGCACGGCTGCTACTGGCTGGAACGCGGCCCGAAAACGTATTGTGCCTGACCTACACCAAAGCCGCCGCGTCTGAAATGCAGAACAGACTGTTCCAGCGTTTAGGTGAATGGGCGATGATGGCCAAACCAGAATTACACAGGCAGCTGATTGAGCTGGGCACTGAAGCAGCAATTGATAATGATTACCTCAGTAACGCACGGACATTGTTTGCCAGCGCAATTGAAACCCCTGGTGGGTTAAAAATCCAAACAATCCACTCGTTTTGCGCAGGTGTATTGCGTCGGTTTCCATTAGAAGCTGAAGTAAGCCCACAGTTCAAAGAAATGGAAGAGCGCGCAGCGCAACTGCTGCGTGAAAGCGTCCTCGATGAGATGGCAACGGAAAATTACGAGGATAAAGTCGCAGACTTTGCACGCCATTACACAGGTGCTGAGGTCGGAAAGTTCTTGGCAGCCATCACATCACATAGGGCGGCTTTTTTATCACATCCAACCGCAGATCATCTAGCGCAGATATTTGATATTCCTTCCAGCCTTACACTTAGCGGACTTATCGAATCAATCGCTAGACCTGATGATTTGGCTATGATCCAACGTCTGATCCCGATCTGCCTCGCGTCAGGTGCCAATGACCAGAAGGCTGCAATTAAACTGCGAAATATTAATTGTAGCGTACACCCTAGCATGGCTGATCTAGCCGTTATGGAAGATGTGTTTCTATTCGGAAAAGATGCTAAAAAACCCCACGGCGCAAAGATTGACAGTTTTCCAACAAAAGCAATTCGGACCGCCAATCCGGATCTCATTGATGAACTTAATGACCTAATGCAGCGGGTTGAGGATGGTCGAGACACGCGATGGTCATGGCTAGCACTTGAAAAAACCCGCGCATTAGTCTCCTTTGCGATCCCCTTTGTGCAAGGATATGAGAAGAAGAAAGTGCAGCGTGCTGCACTGGATTTTGACGACCTGATCAGCAAGGCTAAGGCGTTATTGGAAGACCCTGCTGTTGCACAGTGGGTACTATTTCGCCTCGATGGTGGCGTCGACCACGTGTTGGTTGACGAAGCGCAGGACACCGCGCCTGATCAATGGGACATTGTGCGCCTTCTGACGCAAGAGTTTTCATCTGGAATTGGTGCGAACCCAGATCGCGAACGAACAGTATTCGTAGTGGGTGACAAAAAGCAATCAATCTATTCATTCCAAGGCGCTGATCCAGAAGGGTTTGACCGGATGAGCGACCACTTCAGTGGTGAATTGGCCAAGGTCCAAAAATCTCTGAATAAACTTGAATTACTTTATTCTTTTCGATCATCCACAGCAATACTAGAACTAGTTGATCAAACCTTTAAGGGTGAAATGGCTGAGGGGCTTGGCGAGCACATCAAACATATCGCATTTAAAGACGATATGCCGGGACGTGTGGATATCTGGCCTGTGGTCGAACCATCCGAAAAACCGGAAGAACGCGATTGGGACGATCCTGTCGACTTAAAGGGTCAGACAAATCACAAGGTCATCCTTGCTTCGCAGATCGCATCAGAAATCAAACGCATGATCGCGCAAGAAACGCTGCCAGTTAAGGGCCCCAACGACACTGAATGGTCGCGCAGAAAAATCACACCAGGGGATATTTTGATTCTCGTGCAACGTCGCTCTGATTTATTTAATGAAATTATTGTGGCTTGTAAAATAGTGGGCCTGGAAATTGCAGGTGCAGATAGGCTCAAGCTGGGAGGTGAACTTGCAGTCAAAGACATTTCAGCTTTGTTGCAATTCCTCACTCTACAAGATGATGATCTGTCACTCGCAGCGGCACTAAAATCGCCACTATTCGGATGGACTGAAAAACAGCTTTACGACCTCGCACAGCCACGTCCAAAAAAACAATCACTCTGGGAGGCAATAAGGACCTCGGGCAAGCATAATAACACATTGGCAGTTTTAAAAGATCTTCGTAACAAAACTGACTTTCTGCGCCCCTATGATTTAATTAATCGTCTGTTAATTCGTCATGGTGGACGGCGAAATCTTATCGCACGACTTGGTCATGAGGCCGAAGATGGAATTGATGCACTGCTCTCTCAGGCGCTTGGCTATGAACAATCTTCAGTGCCAAGCTTGACTGGGTTCCTGACATGGCTGCAAACCGAAGATGTGGTTGTCAAACGTCAGATGGATTCTGCAGGCGATCGTATTCGCGTTATGACAGTGCATGGCGCAAAAGGGCTCGAAGCCCCGATTGTGATCTTGCCCGATACAGCCAAACGCAAACGTGAGGTTCGCGGTGATCTTTTAATATCAGGTGACCATGTGTACTGGAAACCAAAATCAGACGTGATGCCACAAGCCTTACGGGACATACAAGATAATATGCTAGACGACCAAGATCGCGAACGGCGAAGATTGCTTTATGTGGCACTAACCCGTGCGGAAAATTGGCTCATTATTGCGGCCGCTGGAGATGTTGGAAAGGAACCAGAAGATAGTTGGCACCGGACCATTTCAAGCGCGCTCGATCATTTGGATACGGTTGAACATCTTACTCCCTTCAACACGATCAGACGGTTTAGTCGCTGTAATTGGGGCGCTGGACAGATGGTAAAGGTCAATAAATTAACCATAAAAAATACTTTTGTACCTGACTTTGGCGAAACGCTTCCTGATCTGCCAGATCGCCCAAAAACCCGTTCTCCATCTGAACTTGGTGGCAAAAAAACAATATTAGGTGATACCCACACCGATTCATCCGATCTGGCACTAGCATGGGGGCGCATAATTCACCTTTTAATAGAAATTCTTTCAGACATAGACCCAAAATTACGTCTCGCTGCTGCTGAGGGTCTTGCTCACAATCATCCTGACGCAGGGCTAATCCCAAGTATGGGTGATCTGATCGAAGAAGCTATTAAAACACTCAATGCGCCTAACCTGTCATGGGTATTTAAATCTGGTTTAGCCGAAGTTCCTATTTCAGCAACCCTGCCTTCCCTTGGGAAAGATCGAATGTACGGCTTCATTGATCGTTTAATCGTAACTGAAACAGATGTTTTTGCAGTCGATTTCAAATCTAATCGAATAGTACCAGAAATGCCTGAAGAAACGCCAATTGGCCTAGTTCGCCAAATGGCCGCATACCGTGACGCATTGAAACAAATATTTCCAAACCATCATATTCACACATTTCTTTTATGGACAAAAACAGGAACAACAACGGAACTATCAGATATGATACTTGACGCAGCTCTCAATGACGTGACCACGCCTTGACGCCCCCTTGGTCCAACCATACGTTTCGGTTCTAAACAAATACCCTTGAGGAGTAGAGCCCATGGCCACCGTAGCAGTAACCGACGCCACTTTTGATGCTGAAGTTCGTCAGTCCACCATCCCCGTTGTAGTGGATTTTTGGGCAGAATGGTGCGGTCCTTGTAAGCAGATTGGCCCAGCGCTCGAAGAATTGTCAGCTGAGATGGATGGCAAGGTCAAAATTGTCAAAGTGAACGTAGATGAAAACCCAGATTCCCCCGCTAAAATGGGTGTGCGTGGCATTCCGGCGCTATTCCTTTTTAAAGATGGTGAAGTGGTCTCAAACAAAACTGGCGTAGCACCAAAAGCCGCCTTACAAAGCTGGATTGAAGAAGGCATCTAAACTAGTTCTGTGTCATAAAAGGACGTCTCATCAAAGCGCCCTTTTATGTTCCAACCTTGTGTCGCACACCTCGCACCGCCATATAAATTAAAATTAACGGTAGGAGACATCATGATGAGCGACACATTCCCAGGTTGGCACGGCACGACAATAATTGGAATCCGCAAGGGTGGGGAAGTGGTCATTGCAGGTGATGGACAAGTGTCTGTTGGCCAAACCGTGATGAAAGGCACTGCTCGCAAAGTAAGGCGCCTGACAGCAGGTGACAGCGATGTAATCTGTGGCTTCGCTGGGTCAACGGCAGATGCATTCACCCTACTCGAACGTCTTGAGAAAAAGCTTGAAGCAACACCAGGGCAACTCGCACGTGCATCAGTTGAACTCGCCAAAGATTGGCGGACTGACAAATACCTGCAGAAACTCGAAGCCATGCTGATCGTAAGCGACGGTAAAGACTTATTCGTTATAACGGGTGCCGGGGACGTTCTGGAACCTGAACATGACGTAACCGCCATCGGATCAGGCGGCAACTTCGCCCTCGCTGCTGGCCGTGCTCTAATGGATTTGGATTTCAGCGCCGAAGAAATTGCCCGTCGTGCCATGGCCATTGCTTCTGATATTTGCGTTTATACTAACGGTAATCTTACCGTGGAGACCATCAAACATGACTGACTTGACCCCTCGCGAAATAGTATCCGAACTTGACAGGTTTATTATCGGTCAAGCCGACGCAAAACGAGCTGTCGCTGTGGCGCTGCGCAACCGTTGGCGGCGCAAACGATTGGACGACGATCTCCGTGACGAAGTTTATCCAAAGAATATCTTGATGATTGGACCAACTGGCGTTGGTAAAACTGAAATATCGCGTCGATTGGCAAAACTTGCCCGTGCGCCCTTCATCAAAATCGAAGCTACTAAATTTACTGAGGTCGGTTATGTCGGCCGTGATGTTGAATCAATCATCCGCGATCTTGTCGAAACTGCCATTGTCGAAACTCGCGATTACATGCGTGATGACGTAAAACAAAAAGCGCAGGAAGCCGCTGAAGCCCGTGTTATTGATGCTATTGCAGGCACAGACGCTCGTGAAGGTACTCGCGATATGTTCCGCAAAAAATTAAAAACAGGCGAACTCGACAATACCATCATCGAGCTTGAGCTAGCCGATAATTCTAACCCTTTAGGTAATATGGAAATACCTGGCCAGCCCCCAGCTATGGGTGGCATGGACTTGGGCGCGATGTTTGGTAAAGCATTCAGCGCACGCACTACTAAGAAACGTGTAACTGTTTCAGAGAGCTACGCATTGTTAATCGCAGACGAAGCAGACAAACTGCTAGACGATGAAACTGTCACAAAAATCGCACTCGAGGCAGTCGAGCAAAACGGTATTGTTTTTCTGGATGAAATTGACAAGGTTTGTCGCAATGCTGATGCACGCGGTGCTGATGTATCTCGCGAAGGCGTCCAGCGGGACTTGCTACCATTGATAGAGGGAACAACCGTCAGTACCAAACACGGGTCCGTCAAAACTGATCATATCCTGTTCATCGCATCAGGAGCTTTTCACATCGCCAAACCATCCGATCTATTACCCGAGTTACAAGGCCGACTACCAATTCGCGTTGAACTGCGCGCACTTACTGAAGATGATTTTGTACGAATTTTAACCGAAACGGACAACGCTTTAACCCGTCAGTATACCGCCTTGCTGGGAACTGAAGACGTTATTGTTTCGTTTACAAAAGATGGGATTATAGCTCTAGCGCACATCGCAGCAGAGGTTAATGAGGCTGTTGAAAACATTGGCGCCCGTCGGCTCTACACGGTGATGGAACGGGTATTTGAGGATCTGTCATTTAATGCGCCAGAGCGTGGTGGTGATTTGATCGAAGTCAACGCTAACTTTGTCGAAGAACACCTTGGCGCACTTTCACGATCTACCGACATAAGTCGCTACGTACTTTAGCGCTTTCCAGTTGCTGTAATTCAGCCAATAAGACCTAATGGCCTCAAAAATTATTCACGACATCGGATACATTTCCTTCATTCGCGAAAACGCGCCTTTCCTTGCGACGGGCGCGTTACTGTCGTTTCTCTCGAGCTTTGGACAAACGTTTTTTATATCAATATTTGGTGGTGAGATCCGTGCTGAATACGAACTTAGCAATGGTGATTGGGGCCTGATCTATATGGTCGGCACAGGCGCATCAGCGGTGGTAATGGTATTTGCAGGCAGTCTCGCAGATCAGTTTCGTGTCCGACAGCTTGGTATTACTACTATTCTGCTTCTTAGTTTATCTTGTATCCTTATGGCTTCCAACCCGATCGCCGTTCTCCTACCTATTGTCATATTTGCACTTCGCTTCTTTGGCCAAGGAATGACAACGCATGTGGCTACTGTAGCGATGGCCCGTTGGTTCATTGCCACCCGGGGCCGAGCTCTTGCCATTGCTGCCATGGGATATATGATGGCTGAGGCAGCGTTACCCTTGATTATGGTATGGCTAAAATCTTACATCGATTGGCATTATATCTGGATCGGCTGTGCTATGTTTTGTCTGGCTATGGTACCTGTCCTTTTGCGGCTGCTACGCCTTGAGCGCACCCCAATGTCAGTCGCACAAGGCAGCCAATCAACCGGTCTTTACGAGAAGCACTGGACTCGCGCAGAAGTGCTGCGCCATCCAGTATTTTGGGCAATGGCGCCAGCAGTTATGTCATTTTCAGGCTTCGGCACTGCGTTCTGGTTTCACCAAGTGCATTTCGCTGAAATCAAGAGCTATTCACATCTGGCTCTTGTAGCAGTCTTCCCACTGGGCACGATCACACTTTTATTTTCCACAATCTTTTATGGCTGGGCTGTTGACCGACTTGGAGCAGTTAAGCTTCTACCATTCTATTTGATCCCCTACATCTTTGCATTTATTCTTCATTGGTACGCGCCTAGTCTTGGATGGACAGCCCTAGCAGTTATCCTCATGGGTGCAGCAGGAGGCGGTCAAGCTACGTTACTGAATGCATGCTGGGCAGAGTTTTTTGGCACTTTACACCTTGGATCTATCAAAGCAGCTACGACAGCTTTAATGGTACTTGGGTCAGCACTTGGGCCAGGCCTCAGTGGCTTGCTCATAGACCAAGGCATTAGCTTTGAAAGACAGATGTTGGGTTATGCAATAACATTCTTTATTGCCGCTCTTTTATTGCTATATCCAGTCTCAGTAATGAAACGATCAGCGGGTACGACGTAAATAGACATAATAAGCGCCCTGTCCTCCATGGCGAACATGGCTTTCCGTAATTTGCATAACTAACCCGCCCAGAGGGGCCATCACCAACCATTGTGGAACCTGATGGCGCAGAACACCAAACCGCATTGGGATGGGTCCACCATCATCGCGTTGCTTTCCCTTACCAGTGATAACCAACACTAATCGGTACCCTGCACCCGCAGATCGAAGGATGAATCCTGTTAATACTGGATGTGCCTGTGCAAGAGTCATTCCATGAAGATCAATTCGTGCTTCTGGTTTTAATTTGCCTCGACGAAGTCGACCAAACGCTTTTTGATCCATCTGAACGGGTGCTGCCCGAATTTGTTGACTAAGAGACGGCAATAAATCGTGATCAGCGTAGTGGTCTACAACAGATCCAACTCTAAAGTTTGGAATGATATGGGGTTTAATCTGACTCGGTTGCGGGTCAGGCTTTTGTGGTGCAGCACGAATTAGTTTGGTTATAGACTTTTGAAGCGGTTCCGCTCGTTTAGCCACCTCTTCCCACAATGCTCGCTCTTCAGCTGACACATGACGAGGTTTTTTCATTCGATCACATCCGATAGTAATGCAAAAGCGCTTTGGGTCGGCATTAAGACAACTAGCCTCCCACTGTCCTTAATACAGCCCGCTTCACGCCCTGCAATTTCACCAGTTCCAAAAAAAATATCAGCACGTTGTGAGCCCTTGATTGCAGAACCTGTGTCTTGCGCAACCATCAAACGATTCAAAGGCTCTATTCCGTTTTTTTCAACCCAAACTGGCGCACCCAATGGAATATGGGCCGGATCGACTGCAATTGTTCGCATTTTGGTAACAGATTTATTCATTGTCCCAAGCGGACCCATATCAGCAGGAACTTCGTTCACTTCACGAAAAAAGACAAACCTCTCATTTGTCCACAAAAGCTGACGACCTTGTTCAGCGTTATTGCAAACCCAATTGCGGATTTTTTCAGCAGATATCTGATTGGTCTCATAGATACCCTGGCGAACCAGTTCCATCCCAATTGAAGAATAGTCACGACCGTTCGTTCCACCGTAGCCAACACGAATAGAACCACCCGTATCTAGCAAAACACGGCCTGACCCTTGAACCTGCAAGAAAAAAACATCTGTTAAACTGTCGATCCAAGCAATTTCAAGTTCTAGACCTTGATAGACATTCGTTTCCTCAATCTCACGACGTGAAAACTCGCCCGGATTTAAGGGTAACCTATAAAGTGGATACAGATAAGAACCACCACGCGTCATAGATCCGCTCAATTCGGGTTCATAATAACCTGTAAATAGTGCGTCTTTACCATCGTCAATAAGAACGGGCACAAAGAAACTTTCGAAAAAGTCGCGCGCTATAACATTTTGGTGCGCCTTATCGCAAATCCCATCCCAAGCAGAATCACCCATACCGCTACAGGTGGACAAAAATACGTCAAGCGCAGCTTGATGATCGTCCTCGGCCCAGCCATTCAGGTCGTCAAATTGCAAAAATTGATATTTCGGGTTGGCCAATGCTGCTTCAGTCCAGAAAAATGATGCCACGATCATCGACAGCCCTAAGGCTGCCGCTCTCAAATTTATGTGAATAACTTTCATTCACCGGTGGCGACAAGAAACCAATTTGGATCGCCAGTGCCCATAGTCTGACCAAATGTCCAAACATCACGTTGCTTTTTGATATCAGTGGGGGAACCTTCTTTAAGCTCACCATTGCTATCATAAACAGCAGATGTGCTTTCGCTTAAAAACTTTATTGAAATCTCAGCATTTTTCGTATTTTCATCAAAATTAGCTTCTAATAATTTGGTTTCAGAAATACCAATAAACTTGAAATTAACACTTAAACCCTCTTTATTTCGTGCTTCAACTACGCCTGCAAATGCATCGTAAACGTCGTTCGATAAAAAGGGTTTAATTTTATCCAAGTCACCTTTTTCAAAAGCTGTTAATATCATTTCATAGGCACCACGTGCGCCACGCAGAAATTCGCGGACATTGAATGACCGGTCTGCTGACTTCATTGAAGTTAACGCCTTAGCTACATCGGTATCAGCATCGACATAATCGGTCACATCAGGATCGGGGCCACCTTCGATCACTTCGAGGTCGGGAGCATTCCGCCGCGAAGATATGGCAGATGGCGCCTTTGGTTTTTCAAATCCTTCTCGTGTGCCTAAAACATTGCGCAAGCGCAGGATCAGGAAGATCGCAATTCCGGCAAGAACCAGAAGCTGAAGTACGGGAGAATTCATGTGCGTTTCTTTCGAGATAATTTCAAGGTAAGTGGTAACATTTAACTATCGCTCTTATGTAAGGCTGACATAGTGCCAAGTCCACCTCAGCCCCAACGATTCATTGCTTATCTGGAGACCTCATGCTGTTACTCATACTTTTTATCGGCATCCCACTATTTGAAATCACACTGTTTATCCAAGTGGGTGGTGCAATTGGGCTTGGTTGGACACTTTTTATTGTGGTTGGAACGGCGGTTTTAGGGGCATGGATGGTGCGCAGTCAGGGCGCACGAGCAATGCTTAATCTGCGAACTTCGTTCTCAAACTTGCAAGATCCAACTGAACCTCTAGCACATGGTGCAATGATCCTTTTTTCGGGTGCTTTACTACTCACACCTGGATTTTTTACTGATTTTATTGGATTTTCCTTGCTAATTCCCGCCGTAAGGTCTGCTGTTTATCGCAATCTACGCGATCGAATTAATATCCAGAATTTTAAAATGGGACCAAATAGCCAGCAATCGCATTCGTCCAATCCAAATGGTGAAGCAGGAGACAGTGTCATTGATGGCGAATTTATAGAGGTAGATCCAGAAAATCCATCACAAGACGGCCCATCTGGATGGACTAAACATTGAGGCCCATCTTAGTGCCTGATACACAGCTTTAAATTTATTAAACATCGGAGGGCTACATGGCCGAAGAAGATAAGTCACAACCAAATGGTGCAGCAGACGCAGCACCAGCAGCAGCACAGATCAAACAGCGCATTCTCGCTCAGTTTGTTCGTGATCTTTCATTTGAAAACGTCATGTCGCAAAAAGGTGTTGATGGCGAAGTAAAACCAGAGATAAAAGTTGAAGTGAATCTTGATGCGCGCAAGCGCGGCGCTGAGAATCAATTTGAAGTTATCACCAAGCTAAAAGTTTCGTCACAGAACGCTGGTACAGAAAAGATGTTATTTTTGCTTGAGCTAGAATATTCTGGCGTATTCGAGATTGAGGGCGTGCCAGAAGCACAGATGCATCCTTATCTGATGATCGAATGCCCACGCATGACGTTCCCGTTTGTGCGCCGCATTGTTAGCGACATCACACGCGACGGTGGCTTTCCACCACTGAACCTTGAACAGATCGATTTTGTGGCAATTTATCGCCAGCAGGTTGCGCTACGTGCGGAACAGCAGAAAAAAACTGAAGCTGAAGCTTAAAACTTACTTAGAGCTTATTCCAAAGAGCGTTATCGCCAAGTGATTTGATAAAAGTGGCATGGGCATTACCCTCTGCCACTTTTATTTTGGGCGCCAACGGTGTTTCACGCGGTTGCGGACGCCATTGTACACCAGTTTTGGTTTTAGATTCTGGATTTGACTGGCCAGCCATTACCAGATTTGGTTGTCGGCCACCAATGAGTTCTAAATACACTTCAGCTAAAATTTCACTATCTAGCAAAGCCCCGTGTAATGTACGATTTGAATTGTTTATTCCAAACCGGCGACACAACGCATCTAATGACGCTGGAGAACCAGGGAATTTTTTGCGCGCAATCCCAAGCGTGTCGAGAGATTGATCCATGGGTAACAACGGGCGGTTAACCCATTTTAGCTCCGCGTTCAGGAACTTCATATCAAATGCAGCATTGTGAATGACCAATTTTGCATCACCAATGAAGTCAACAAAAGCTTGAGCTATATCGGCAAAGATGGGTTTGTCGCGTAAAACAACCTGACCTACAGTAGGTTTCTGCGGCGGATCAAGAAGGTCTGGTCCAATACCGTGAATACCAAATGCC
The DNA here is from genome assembly GCA_028825445.1 of Octadecabacter sp. Classification (GTDB taxonomy): domain Bacteria; phylum Pseudomonadota; class Alphaproteobacteria; order Rhodobacterales; family Rhodobacteraceae; genus Octadecabacter. The sequence continues at coordinate 120,966 of JAPKAD010000004.1, read as the reverse complement.
CCTGCTGGCATAGTTCGTTTTGGATTAATATACTGGTGGTATGTACGACCCGTAGGCATATGATTTTGCAATTCAATCGCACCGATTTCGACAATGCGGTCACCCTCACTCGGTTCAAAGCCAGTAGTTTCAGTATCAAGTACAATCTCACGCATTGGCCAATTCCTTATCAATATCTGCAAGAATATCTTTCACTTGTGACTGCGCAACATCAAGTGTCAGCGTAGAGATAACCCAACGTGCTTTGCGCCGTTTCTGTTCGTCAGGTAGTTGTCGCGCGAGAAGAAGATTAAAATCAGCCTCAGTCATTTCATTACGCGCTAAAACCCTGCTTTTTTGAACGTCCGCAGGAACAGACACAACTGCTATAGCATCACACAGCACATCCGTTCCCATTTCAAACAAAAGTGGGATATCTAACAGGATCACTTTGGCAGTCGAGCGAGTCAGAAACGCTGCACGATCAGCAGCAACTAAAGGATGTACTAATGATTGTATGTGATCAAGAATATTAGTGTTAACTTTAATAAGTTCACGCAGTTTATCCCGTGACACCGTCCCATCTTTAATCACATCAGGGTAGTGTTGAGCGATTAGCTTCGCACCTACACCGCCTGCGGCATACAGTTCTCGCACAACTGCATCAGCATCCCACGTTGGCACACCATGATCGGCAAACATCTGGGCAGTCTTAGACTTACCCATTCCGATGGATCCGGTAAGCCCAAGTATATAAGTCACACAAGAACAGCTGTGCGAGTATCTACATCAACATCGGGACGAATACCAAACCAACGTTCAAATCCTGGAACTGCTTGGTGTAAAAGCATGCCCAAACCATCTACAACGATACATCCAGCAGCCTCTGCCTCTGTTAAAAAGCGGGTTTTTAGGGGGCTATACACAAGGTCAGTTACCACTGTGCCTCGCTGTAAGCCATCTAAAGGTACACGAAATTCAGGCTTACCGACCATACCAAGCGATGTAGTGTTTACAACTGTCGCTGAATCTTCGAGCATATTGCCCGATTGCACCCAATCAACAACCGTTATTTTTGTGCCAAAAGACGATTTAAGAGCCTCTGCTTTAGGTCGTGTTCGATTACTTAAATAGATTTTTTGCACGCCAATATCAATTAGGGACGCAATGACTGCGCGAGCTGCACCACCGGCGCCAAAAACAGCAACTGGACCAATGGATGGCGCCCATTCAGGAGCGCCTTGCTTCAGGTTCGCTATAAAACCGTATCCATCTGTATTATCGGCGTGAATTTTACCATCTTTGCGAAATATTAGCGTGTTCGCTGCCCCGATTAATGTTGCGCGATCTGTAGCGAGATCAGCAATTTGAAGTACATCTACTTTGTGCGGAGCTGTCACATTACATCCAATAAAACCCATTTTCGGTAGCACTCTAATAACATTTTCCAAGTTGGCTTCAGTCACATGAAGGGGAATGTAGAAGCCCACTTTGTTATACGTTTTTAACCAATGACGAAATAGCTGCGGAGAACGTGATTGCGAAATTGGATTTCCAATGACACCAGCGATAGGGATTGTGAAATTAGTCATGTTGGTAATGTTCCACGTAGCGTAAGATAAGATAAGAGTTCTAAGAGGGGTAACCCCTGTATTGTAAAGGTGTCACCTTGTATCATACGAAATAGCCGAAGTCCTTCTTCTTCAATTTTATAGCAGCCAACAGATGAACAAATACTGTTCCAATTTCGATCAACATAAGCATTTAGATAATCGTCTGAAAAATCACGCATTGTGAGTTTGGCAACACCAACATACCGCCAAACAGGTTTAAGACCTTCATAAACGACAGCAGCAGAAAGAAGCTGATGCGTTTCACCACGTAAAATACGAAGCTGATTACAAGCATCTTTTGCAGTTTCAGGTTTCGACAATATAGAACCTTTAAACGAAAGCACTTGATCACATCCCAAAACCAGAGACCCAACACCTTTTTCGGCAACTTTACGAGCTTTCATCTCGGCCAAAGTATCAGCAATATCACGTGCTGACGCATCTTCTGCCTCAAGTGCCCGGATAATTGATATTTCATCGATTCGTCCTGGTACAATCTCACAGGTAACACCTGCATTTTGCAGTAATTTAGCACGAATGAGAGACGAAGAAGCTAAAATAATTTGATCAGCCATGTGGATATCCCAGTGAATGAATGTGTTAGTACGTCATGGGATGAATTGGGTTTAAGCGCAATAGATCACAAAAATCAACAAAGTTGTATGAGATATCCCATATACTTTTGCATTTATACACTTGGGATAAGGACGAATCAAACCTGTGGATTGAATCTATCTAGACTCGTTCGTAGACTTCTAACAAGTTCTAATTAATAATTAATAATTGTATTTATTCAATCATTTACAGTAATAGCTGTTATAATTATAATAGCTATTTGATGAAATGTGCTGGGGATAAGTTTGTGGATTTAACTTAATTTTCCTTCTATCCACAACACTAACACTACCAACACCTTTTTAAAAAACTTCTTAGTAGAAGACAGTATTAAAAAATTACTGGTAGTCTAAGGATTCTAAAAAGTAGTTGAATTGACAGACAAGCTTAGAAAGCTTAATCAGAGAAACCGATCATCCGAACGGTATTTATCCAGAATAAAACATAAAAAAAGGTTGCACGCGCAGCTGGAGAATGAACGATGTCTGACGACGTAATATCACCCGTAATTTCTGAAGAAGTCTTAAATACTGACCGTTTAAATCTTGCAGATCTTAAAGCTCAGAGTCCCAAAGATCTGTTATCTCTAGCAGAAGAGTTAGAAATTGAGAATGCATCGACGATGCGCAAGGGCGATATAATGTTCTCAATCCTTAAAGAAAGAGCTGATGATGACTGGATCATTGGAGGGGATGGTGTTCTTGAAGTCCTACAAGACGGCTTTGGGTTTTTAAGATCCCCTGGTGCAAATTATTTACCAGGTCCAGATGATATATACGTCTCGCCTGATATGATCCGTCAACATTCATTACGAACGGGCGACACCGTTGATGGCATTATGCAAGAACCTGCTGAAACAGAACGGTATTTTTCACTAACTAAAGTTGAAATGATTAATTTTGAAGACCCAGAACGTGCACGACATAAAGTAGCTTTTGAAAACCTTACACCACTGTATCCTGATGAGCGTCTTATTATGGAAACAGCAGATCCGACTATGAAAGATCGTTCAGCACGTATTATCGACCTTGTAGCGCCAATTGGTAAAGGTCAGAGATCTTTGATTGTAGCGCCGCCACGAACAGGAAAAACTGTACTACTTCAAAATATAGCACATTCAATTGCTGCAAATCATCCAGAATGTTATTTGATTGTATTATTGATAGACGAACGTCCGGAAGAAGTTACTGATATGCAACGTTCGGTTAAGGGTGAAGTTGTTTCTTCAACGTTTGATGAACCTGCAACTCGACATGTTGCTGTTTCAGAAATGGTGATTGAAAAAGCTAAACGACTTGTTGAGCATAAACGCGACGTTGTGATCTTATTAGATTCAATCACCCGTTTGGGCCGAGCCTTTAACACAACAGTTCCATCGTCAGGTAAAGTGCTTACTGGAGGTGTAGATGCTAATGCCTTGCAACGTCCTAAACGTTTCTTTGGAGCTGCGCGTAATATTGAAGAAGGTGGATCACTAACCATCATTGCCACAGCACTTATTGATACCGGCAGTCGAATGGACGAGGTTATTTTTGAAGAATTTAAGGGTACTGGTAACTCTGAAATTGTTCTAGATCGTAAAATTGCTGATAAACGTGTGTTCCCTGCGATGGACATTCTTAAGTCTGGTACCCGCAAGGAAGATTTGTTAATTAATAAAGTTGATTTACAGAAAACATTTGTTTTACGTAGGATTTTGAATCCCATGGGGACGACAGATGCAATTGAGTTCTTAATTTCTAAGTTGAAACAAACTAAAACAAATTCAGACTTCTTTGATTCAATGAACACATAACTTATTGTTAATAAACTATAGTTTTATTTAAATGGATACAATATTTGCCCTCGCTTCTGCAGCTGGTAAAGCTGGTGTATCTATCATACGTATTTCTGGTCCAGACGCTCTTTCTAACTGTGCTGTTATGGGCGCAGTTTTAGATCAACATGATAGGCGTTTGGTTAAATTAACTTCAATTGATGGAAGTTTAATCGATCTAGCATTTGCAATTAGTTTTGCACCACGCCGCAGTTTTACAGGTGAGCAAGTTGTTGAACTCCACACACATGGATCCCCTGCTATTGTAACTGCGGTTCTTGATCGTCTTAGTAATTTAGATGTTCGTCTCGCAGAACCAGGTGAATTTACGCGTCGGGCTATGGAAAATGGTATGCTAGATTTGGCACAAGTCGAAGGACTTGCTGATTTGATAGATGCAGAAACCGAAAGTCAACGTCGCCAAGCAGTACGCATTTTTCAAGGCGCATTAGGTGATCTTGCATCTGGTTGGCGGTTAAGCCTTGTGCGAGCAGCTGCGTTGCTAGAAGCCACTATTGATTTCGTAGACGAAGATGTGCCCGTTGACGTTTATCCAGAAGTTATGACCCTTATTGGTAACGTAACTAACCAAGTTCGGTATGAAGCCGCGGGTGTGCGAATTCGTGAACGTGTAAGGGATGGCTTTGAGGTTGCACTTGTAGGACCACCAAATTCAGGAAAATCCACACTACTAAATAGATTAGCTGGTCGAGAAGCAGCCATCACGTCCGATATTGCGGGTACTACTCGTGACGTTATTGAAGTTAAAATGGACCTCAACGGATTACCGATCACGATTTTAGATACAGCGGGTCTTAGAGAATCAGATGATATTTTAGAAGGTATTGGCATAGAACGTGGTAAAGATCGGGCCCTGGCGGCAGACGTGCGTATCCATCTTTTAGATGATTTGCCTATCAATAATGATCAGTCGGTTTTTGGGTTAGATTTATACGTGAAGTCCAAAGCAGATCTTGAAAGTAATCCCATAGATCAAGCAGTTTCAGGTGTGACCGGATATGGCATGGATCACTTATTAGATCAGATTTCATCTTATTTGCGTGAACAGCTTGCTGGTGCTGGCATTGCAACACATACACGTCATCAAATGGCTTTAGAAGCGGCTGCGGTTGCATTAGATTCAGTAACTTTAGGTTTAAACGCTGTTAATACGCCGGTTGATCTATTAGCAGAAGACCTTCGTATTGCAATTAGATCACTTGATAGTCTCATCGGTCGCGTAGACGTTGAAAACGTGTTAGGTGAGATTTTTTCGAGTTTCTGCATAGGTAAGTGAGGGATGTTTCACGTGAAACACGCATATGATGTAATTGTTATAGGAGGTGGCCACGCAGGTTGCGAAGCTGCTCACGCGTCAGCTCGGTCAGGTGTTAGTACCTTACTGATAACGCTTAGGTTTTCTGATATTGGCGTTATGTCCTGTAATCCAGCCATTGGAGGCTTGGGTAAGGGCCATCTTGTCCGCGAAATTGATGCGCTTGATGGTATTATGGGCCGCGCTGCTGATCGCGCAGGCATTCAATTTCGTCTTTTAAACCGTAGAAAAGGCCCTGCAGTTCAAGGCCCTCGTACACAAGCAGACCGAGCTCTTTATCGTAATGCAATTCAAGAATTGACAACTGCTCGTTCAAATCTCGAAATTAAAGAAGGTGAAGTTGTAGATCTTTTACTCATCAAAGGCCGTGTATCTGGAGTTATCTTAAAAGATGGTTCAAGCATCCCCTCAAAATGTGTAATTCTTACATCAGGGACTTTTTTGCGCGGCATTATTCACATAGGAGACGTATCTCGCGCCGGTGGACGTATGGGTGATCTTCCCTCAATTGCATTGGCAGAACGTTTAGCATCCTATGATTTGCCATTAGGCCGTTTAAAGACTGGTACACCACCACGTCTTGATGGAAGGTCGATCAAGTGGGACGGTCTTGAACATCAAGATGCAGACATTGAGCCAGAACTTTTTTCTTTTATGCATAAGTCTCCTTTTGCAAAACAAATTGCTTGTGGCATAACTTATACAAACGAACAAACGCATGAAATTATTGAGAAAAATTTAGAACGTTCTGCTATGTATGGGGGACATATTGATGGTGTTGGTCCGCGTTATTGTCCTTCAATTGAAGACAAAGTTGTCAGATTTGCCGATAAAACGTCTCATCAAATTTTCCTAGAACCAGAGGGTCTTACAGATCATACGATCTATCCTAATGGTATCTCAACTTCATTACCTATTGATGTCCAAGAGGATTATGTCCACTCAATTGTCGGGCTGGAGAACGCTAAGATACTTCAGCCGGGTTACGCAATCGAATATGATTATATTGACCCGCGAAGTTTGAGCACACAACTTGAATTAAAGCGCATGCCAGGTTTATTTCTGGCAGGTCAGATAAATGGAACAACCGGATATGAAGAAGCTGCTGCTCAGGGTCTCGTTGCTGGCTTAAATGCTGCTGCACAGGTGTCTAATTCTGACCCAATGCTTTTCGATCGTTCAACATCATATATCGGTGTAATGATTGATGATTTAACGATACGTGGTGTTTCTGAACCTTACAGAATGTTTACGTCGCGTGCTGAATTTCGATTATCGTTGCGTGCCGATAATGCAGACCAGCGTCTAACAAGTGCTGGCCGCATTTTTGGTTGTGTTGAGGATGAACGTTGGAAGGTATTTTCTAGCAAAAAGAACGCATTGGATAGCGGCCGAGTTGCATTAACGAATACTACTGCGTCTTCCCGTGAACTAAATAATGCTGGTGTAAAAGTTAGCGTTGATGGCCCAAAGCGTACCTTAGCGGATGCTTTGACCATTGCAGGAACTACTGTTAAAATTCTTTCCTCAATTGATCCTCAGCTACTCAATATACCAAATGAGATTGCACTGCAATTAGAACGAGATGCCTTGTATTCGCATTACGTCGAAAGGCAAATGAGAGACATTGAAGGCATGCGGAGGGACAGCGGTAAACTTATCCCTCACGATATGTGTTACGACTCAATTGCGGGTTTGTCGAATGAATTGAAGTCAAAGTTGCAAACTACTTTGCCAGATAATCTTGCTCAAGCAGCCCGTATTGACGGTATTACCCCAGCAGCGTTAATGTTAGTTGCTGCCGAGATTAAAAAGCAACAGACAATGGTCACAGCATCATGATGAAAAGTAGTACCTCCGTTGGTTGCGTAGATGTTTCACGTGAAACATTAGAAAAACTTGAACATTTATGTGTTTTAGTTACCAAATGGACAAAGGCTATAAACCTTATAGCACCAAAAAGTGTGTATGATATCTGGAACAGACATATAGTTGATAGTGCACAGATTTTCCATTGCTCGCCAAACGAATGGACCCGTTGGATTGACCTAGGTAGTGGAGGGGGACTTCCGGCTCTTGTTGTAGCCATAATCGATAAACAAAAGCGATCAGTGACTTTAATTGAAAGTGATAAGCGTAAATGCTTGTTTTTAAAAACAGCTCAAAGAGAGTTGGACTTGAATATTTCTATCATAAATAGTCGAATAACGGACGTTAAAATAGCAAAATCTGACATATTAAGTGCTCGTGCATTGGCACCATTAACGGATCTGTTTAGTTATGCTGATCAGTTTTTGCATAAAGATGGCACTGCAATATTCCCAAAAGGCGCCCGCTATCAAGAAGAGCTGGACCAAGCAATTAAAAATTGGCATTTTGATGTTAAGACACACATCAGTCAAACAAACCCCGATGCTCGAGTACTTGAAATATCAAGGATAAATCGCCGTGAATCTTAGTCGCACGACAAATCCAAAGATCATATCAGTTGCAAATCAAAAGGGTGGAGTTGGCAAAACTACGACAACTATAAATGTAGGGGCTGCACTTGCACGCTTGGGGCGGCGGGTCTTACTGATAGATTTAGACCCTCAGGGCAATGCTTCAACTGGATTGGGAATCGAATCAGTAGATCGAAATATAACAACTTACGATTTATTAACGGGAGATGTGCTACCATCGAATGCAGCTAAAGAGACAAATGTTGATAATTTACTAATAATTCCAGCAACTACTGATTTAAGCTCAGCAGACATGAACCTCATGGCAATTGAAAAACGTAGCTTCATGTTGCATGATGCATTACATCAGTCTGATGTCGACTTGCTAAATCTGGACTATATTCTGATAGATTGCCCGCCATCACTCAATATTTTAACAGTCAATGCGATGATTGCTTCTGATACTGTCATAGCCCCACTTCAATGCGAATTCTTTGCACTTGAGGGTCTCTCACAGTTGATGCTGACAATACGAGATATACGGCAATCTGCTAATTCTTCTCTTCGTATTGAGGGGATTGTTTTAACTATGTACGATAAACGCAATAATCTATGCCAGCAGGTTGAAGCAGACGCTCGTAACAATTTAGGTGACTTAGTTTTTAAAACTGTCATCCCTCGGAACGTACGTCTAAGCGAAGCACCATCTTTTGCTCTTTCAGTTCTTGATTATGATCCATCGTCGAAGGGAGCGCAGGCCTATATTGCACTTGCTCAAGAAATTAGTGAACGGGAAAAAACTGAAAATGTAAGGAGAAAGCCATGAGCTCACCAAAAGCACCCACACGCGGTCTCGGTCGAGGACTTTCTTCCATAATGTCCGATATAAATATCCCTATGGTGAGTGAAGTATCTTTAAAAAATTCAACCGATCAAACACTATCGACAGATCAAATCTATCCGAACTCAGACCAACCACGCCGTACTTTTGACAATCAAGCAATGGATGACTTGACTGCTTCGATTTTAGAAAAAGGTATAATACAGCCTCTTATTGTACGTAGAAAAACCTCTGTAAATGGATCTTTTGAAATTGTAGCTGGCGAACGCCGGTGGCGAGCAGCTCAACGTGCTCAATTGCATGAAGTACCTGTTATCATTCGCGATTTTACAGATGTTGAAGTGCTTGAGGTTGCTATCATTGAGAACATTCAACGTTCAGACCTTAACGCGATCGATGAAGCAGCTGGTTATAAACAATTGATGGAAAAATTTGGTCGAACACAAGAAGATATGGGTAAAGCTTTGGGTAAAAGCCGAAGTCATATTGCTAACCTAATAAGGCTCCTTACACTTCCAGACTCCGTTCAGTCATATTTACAAAACGGAACTTTAACTGCGGGTCACGCACGAACTCTTGTAGGGCATCCTGATGCAGACAAACTTGCAGCCGAAATCGTAAAAAAGGGTTTATCGGTAAGAGACGCTGAAAAACTTGTTAAAGTATCTAAAAAAATTAGTAATAATTCAAAACTAAATAAACGGGCTATTAAAGACGCAGATACTGTCCAGATTGAAAACGATTTGACAGCCCATTTAGGCTTCAAGGTAAATATAGCACATTCTGCGGGGCGCGAACACGGTCAGGTAATATTGAACTACCGTGACCTTGAACAATTAGATGATTTGCTTCGAATATTGTCCGGAAGCTAGTCCGTCAAAAGATGTGAAATTATGGCATTTAAAACTGGCCGACCTTGAGCTGTCACGGTGAGTCTATTTTTGCAAATTTTAAGATGATCTAAAGAAACTAACTCATTGATTTCATTGTTTTTTCCTATGATCCAGTTGATTGGCATATCTATCCCCTCAACCATTCGCAAACCCATGAGCACACGTTCTTCAAGAATAGCGGATGGCTCAAGGGGAGAACCTTTATCTAGATGCAGGGCACCAGTTTCAACCTGTGTGATCCACAGACCAGGGCTTTTGACACAGACTGTTTCACGTCGAATTCCATCCAACGTAAGTCTCCCATGGGCACCAGGGCCAATGCCGGCCCAATCACCCGATCGCCAATAAATTAAATTATGTCTACTTTCTTGACCAACTTTTGAATGATTTGATACTTCGTAAGCCGGCAAACCAGCGGTGTCACAAGCGTTTTGTGTTATATCCCAAAGGTCGGCTCCAAGATCTTCGTTTGGTAAGCCACGTAATAACCCACGCTTTAATCTTTCACCAAACGCAGTTCCATCTTCTACCGTCAATTGGTACAAAGACAGATGATCAGGCTCTAGTTCAAGCGCGTTGGATATTTCAGCCTGCCATTCCCCAACGCTTTGGTTTTGACGGGCATACATTAGATCAAAGCTAACACGATTGAATGTTGCGCGCGCAATTTCCATGGCGGCGAGTGCTTCGCTTGCTGTGTGTAAACGGCCTAACGCCCTCAAATCAATATCGTTTAACGCTTGGACGCCAACAGATACACGATTCACACCTGCTAAATGATATCCAGAAAACCTTTGAGCCTCAATAGATGTCGGGTTTGCTTCAAGTGTGACCTCAAGGTCATTTGCCAAACGCCAACGCTTTTGAATGCGCGATAAAATCCGCTCAACTGTAGATACATCCATCATGCTTGGGGTGCCACCACCGAAAAAAACTGAATTTAACACTCGATCACTGGTTAGATTAGCAATGCGATCAATTTCCTTCTCGAAAGCTGCAGCCCACCTTGCTTGATCAACGGATGCCACAACGTGCGAATTAAAATCACAATAAGGACATTTAGCCTGACAAAACGGCCAATGGAGATAAAGACCAAACCCTCCAGTTTCTAAAGTGTCAGGCAAAACAGCCATCAATCATCTTTCTAAACGCATCTGCGCGGTGACTAATCCGATTTTTTTCAAACCGGTCCATTTCTCCAAACGTCTCATCAAATCCATCAGGCTGAAAAATTGGGTCATATCCGTGTCCTTGATCGCCACGCATAGGCCAAACTATACGACCGTGCATCACACCATTAAAAACTTCATCGTGTCCGTCGGGCCAAGCAAGAACCAGACAGCACCGAAATTGAGCTAAACGTGGTTCAGCGATACTGAGGGTATTTAGCTCATCCCAAGTTCTAGTCATAGCCTTTACAAAATCGCGCCCGTTTGGAGTTTCGGCCCAGTCTGCCGTGTAAACTCCAGGCGCCCCGTCTAAACCGTTAACAGTTATCCCGCTATCATCTGATAACGCAGCTAAACCTGTGGCCTTCGCTGCTGAATGAGCCTTGATCCGAGCGTTTCCAACAAACGAAGTTTCATTTTCAATGGGCTCAGGTAGTCCATGATCAGCGTTTGACGTTAGTGTGACACCATATGGTAATAGTAAATCCGCAATCTCATCAAGCTTCCCCCGATTGTGGGTTGCAATAAGCAAGTTAGTTTCAGAAAATTTACGCATTAACGACAGCTGCAATTTGTGCGGCTGTGAGTTCCGCAATGCCTTTGTTAGCAAGGTCTAACATTGCGTTCATTTGCTCACGAGTAAATGTTGATCCTTCGGCTGACATCTGAATCTCAATTAGCTTGTCTCCAGTGATAACAAAGTTTCCATCCACACCGGCCTCAGAATCCTCAGGATAATCCAAATCTAATACAGATTGACCAGCATAGATACCACATGACACCGCAGCAACGGGTACCAACAACGGATCTGAAATCACTTCTCCTGCTTTGATCAGCTTCTGAACTGCAAGCTTCAAGGCAACCCAACCACCAGTAATCGAGGCACATCGCGTACCGCCATCAGCTTGAATTACATCACAATCGATAACGATTTGACGTTCTCCCAATGCAACACGATCAACGCCAGCACGCAATGACCGCCCAATAAGGCGTTGGATTTCCTGTGTCCGGCCACTTTGACCATTTTTAGCTTCACGACGCATTCGTGTGTTTGTTGCACGTGGCAGCATACCATATTCAGCAGTTACCCAGCCAAGACCAGAATTCTTTAAAAAAGAAGGCACACGTTCATCAATCGACGCAGTACAAAGCACATGGGTATCACCACATTTGATCAGGCAAGATCCCTCCGCGTGACGGGATACTCCAACTTCAATTGAAACTGATCGCATTTCGTCAATTTTCCGTCCTGAGGGGCGCATAATATCATCCTTTTTTGGTTTAATACCCGTTACGCTTCACTGCACAAAGTTCCAACCCCGATTGACCTTCATGTAACTATCCGCCAAATTGGAAATGCCTTTAAGAAAGCCGAATATGTCTGACCTGACACCTACAATTGACGACATGAACGCGCGTTCACGCGAAGTCTTTCGTCGTGTCGTGGAGGGTTATCTTGAAACTGGAGTACCCGTTGGGTCTCGTACCATAACACAAAGTTTATCTGAACAAGTAAGCGCAGCGACAATCCGCAACGTCATGCAAGACCTTGAACATCTAGGTCTTATTGGCAGTCCACATGTCAGCGCTGGTCGTATTCCAACTCAACAGGGGCTTCGGATGTTTGTCGATGGCATCCTTGAAGTTGGAGATTTGGACGGAGGTGATCGTGCAAAAATAGATCAAACGTTGGGATCAAATGACAGTAATGTTGGAACCATCCTCGACCGAGTGGGATCAGCGCTCTCAGGTGTGACACGTGGTGCGAGCCTAGTTCTAACTCCAAAACATGAAGAAGCACCAATAAAACACGTAGAGTTTGTAAGTCTTGCAGCAGACCGCGCGCTGGTTGTGTTAGTTTTTGCTGATGGTCACGTCGAAAACCGCGTTTTTAATCCTCCACCTGGTCAAACACCGTCATCTATGCGTGAAGCTACAAATTTTATAAATTCGGTCGCCGAGGGTCGCACGTTGTCCGAACTCGGAGCTGCCATAGCTCGTGAAGTTAAAGCGCGTCGTCTTGAAATTGACGTACTCGCACGAGTGCTAATCGATTCAGGTGCTGCGATGTGGGAAAATAAAGGTGAAACAACGGAACGTTTGATTGTACGTGGTCGTGGAAACCTCATTTCTGATGAAGACCACAAGGATCTTGACCGGATACGCACACTTTTTGATGACCTTGAACGGAAACGTGATATTGCAGATTTCCTTGAATTGACTGACACAGGTGAGGGTGTTCGTATTTTCATTGGGTCAGAAAATAAACTTTTCTCACTTACGGGTTCAACTTTGGTTGTTTCCCCTTATATGAACTCAGACCGTAAGATTGTCGGCGCAGTTGGGGTCATTGGGCCAACGCGCCTTAACTATGGGCGGATTGTGCCTATTGTGGATTACACCGCGCAGCTGGTTGGTAAATTGATCGCTGATCGTGGATAAGGGACGTTAGCTATGGCTGAAAATGAAAACGAAAACAATTTCCTTGATGACATCATGGCTGACCCTAATGTCGGCCCAGAGGATGAGATGACTCTGGATGAGATGATTGCAGAAGATGACAATGTTGTCGCATTAAAGACTGAGATTGAAGAAATTAAAAATAATTACATGCGTGCGCTTGCTGATGTAGAAAATTCACGCAAAAGAGCGGACCGCGACCGTCGAGAGGCCGAAAATTATGGTGGCTCTCGACTTGCTCGTGATTTGCTTCCAATCTACGATAATCTTGAACGTGCGTTAAAGATGAACAAAGAAGATGGAAAAGACGGTGATAAAGCCTTACTCGAGGGTGTCGAACTAACAATGCGCGCCTTAATTGGTGTGTTCAAAAAGCACGGTATCGATCCTATCGTTGCCGAAGTTGGCGAAAGGTTTGACCCACAAATCCATGAGGCAATGTTTGAAGCACCACTTCCAGAAACTAAAGCAGGTGATATTATCCAAGTAGCTACGACTGGTTTTATGTTGCACGATCGTCTGCTGCGTCCCGCACAGGTTGGTGTATCTTCAGCACCTAAGGTTTGACCAGTCCGCGTAGTTCATAGATCAAATTAAGTGCATCTTTTGGACTCAGATCATCTGGCATAATAACTTTTAACCGCGCCTCTACCTCGGATGGCGCGGTTTTTTGTGGGGCTGGGGTAGGTGTTGCGTTGAAAAGTGGTAGATCATCAATCACTAACTTCCGCTTCCCTTCACGCTCACCTTTTTCAAGGGCCTCTAAAACAACTTTGGCTCGTGCAACAACAGTTTCTGGTAATCCTGCTAATCGCGCAACCTGTACTCCATAGGATCGATCTGCGGTGCCACGCTTTACTTCATGGAGAAAAATTACATCTCCTTCCCATTCCTTTACTGTCACGGTGGCATTTGCCACCCCGTCTAATTTGTCAGACAAGCCTGTCATCTCGTGGTAATGTGTCGCGAACAGCGCACGACAACGATTGATATCGTGTAAATGTTCCAGAGTAGCCCACGCAATTGATAGGCCATCATATGTTGCAGTGCCGCGACCGATTTCGTCTAAAATAACCAACGCACGATCATCTGCTTGATTTAAAATTGCAGCAGTCTCTACCATCTCAACCATAAATGTTGATTGACCTTTACTTAGATCATCAGACGCGCCAACGCGGCTGAAAACTTGACTTACAATACCAACTTCTGCTGATTTCGCAGGTACGAATGCGCCCATCTGTGCTAAAACTGCAATAAGCGCGTTCTGCCGAAGATAGGTCGATTTACCTGCCATGTTTGGTCCGGTCAGTAACCAAATTTGTTCGTCACTTAAATCGCAATCATTGGCCACGAACTGTTTACCACTAGGTTTTAAGGCAGTCTCAACAACTGGGTGACGTCCATCTTTGATCATAAACTCACGTTCGTATGTCATCGTTGGTCGAACCCAACTTTCCTCTCGCGCCAATCTAGCCAAAGCTGCGCTCAAATCAAATTCAGCAAGTGCACGCGCCAGAGTGAACAATTTTGGTGCCTGCGCAATTATTTCTCCTAAAATGTCTGAATAAAGCCGCTTTTCAATTTCTGAACACCGCCCACCCGCATTCAGGATCCGTGTTTCAAGCTCTGACAATTCAATCGTCGTGAACCGAACTTGGTTGGCCGTTGTTTGGCGATGGATAAACGTTTCTGACAAAGGTGCAGCTAGCATTTTGGATGAATGAGTTGCTGTGACCTCAATAAAATACCCTAATACATTATTGTGCTTGATCTTTAGTGCTGTGATGCTTGCTTCTTGTGCGTAGCGGCTTTGTAGTGCGGCAATGACAGATCGCCCCTCATCCCTTAAAGACCGAAATTCATCAAGTTCGGTGTCATAACCGCTCGCAATAAACCCTCCATCGCGCATAAGTAATGGCGGTTCGGCGACTAAAGCGGCATCAAGCAACGTCAGCAATACGTCCTGTCCGATCAAATCCTGCGCAGAAGATGCCAAAATCTCTGACATTTCCTCTGGCAACGCTTCTGCAATCATTTTCGCCTGCTCAACAGACCTTTGAACAGCAGTCATATCTCTTGGACCACCTCGATCCATCGATAAACGTGACAGAGCGCGGTCTAAATCGGGCACTTCACGCAACTTATCTTCCAATAACGAAGCTATATCATCATTGTTTAAGCACCAAGCAATTGCATCGTGTCGTGCGCTTATTTCAGTTAAATCGCGCGACGGTGATGATAAGCGGCGTTCTAACAATCGCGCTCCACAAGCGGTTTGTGTACGATCAATCACTGACAACAATGACCCAACGCGACCACCGTTAATTCCACGCGTCAGTTCCAAAGATTTTCGTGTTGACGCATCAATCTGCATCGCAGCATCACGCTTTTCGCGCACTGGCGGACGTAGTAGTGGCAGCTTTCCCTTTTGTGTAATATCAAGGTACTCGACCACCGCTGCTAACGAAGCCACTTCTGCCCGTGTAAATGCACCAAAGCCATCCAAAGATGAAACCGAATAGACATTACATAAGCGTTTTTCACCGCTTGTGCTGTCAAATGCTGCATTACCAAGTACAGTTACGGCCGCACCAGAATGCTCAACTATTGTACCAAAATCTGCTTCACCTGCATCACTCAACAGAACTTCTTTTGGATTTAAACGTGCCAGTTCGGGTCCAAGCCCTGCCCCATCACATCCAAGTACCGAAAATGCACCGGTTGAAATATCGACCCATGCTAACGCTCCATCCCCACGGACGTTTGCATAGGCAGCCAGAAAATTGTGACGTCGTGCATCAAGCAAGGAATCTTCTGTCAGTGTCCCAGGCGTCACGATACGTGTAACGCCTCGATTGACGATAGATTTGTATCCGCGTTTCTTCGCTTCAGCGGGGCTTTCTAATTGTTCACAAACAGCAACACGGTGCCCTTTGCGGATTAGAGTTAACAAATAACCTTCAGCGGCATGATGTGGGACACCGCACATAGCGATATCTGCGCCCAAATGCTTGCCACGTTTGGTTAAAGCAATATCTAACGCCCCCGCAGCTATTATGGCATCATCAAAGAACAACTCATAAAAATCTCCCATTCTATAAAATAAAAGTGAATTGGGGTGGTCTGCCTTGATCTCAAGATACTGCGCCATCATCGGCGTAACATTGCTATTCATAAATCCCCCAGATGTTGCCCGCGCAACCTACCGATCACATGTTAGCGAAGAAAGCGCAAAAACCGCCCATTGCAGGAACCATGCCTCACCCCTATCAAGGTTTAGACGCAGAATTAAGAAATGGCGGAAGTATCAGATGGCAGACACAAAAGTTACGCGTGAAGACGCACTCGCTTTCCATATGGACCCAACCCCTGGTAAATGGGAGATTCAGGCAACTGTCCCAATGACAACTCAGCGTGATTTGTCATTAGCCTATTCTCCTGGCGTTGCGGTGCCATGCGAAGCGATCGCTGCTAATCCTGAATTGGCTTATGATTATACTAATAAAGGCAATCTTGTTGCAGTAATTTCAAATGGTACAGCAGTTCTTGGATTGGGAAATTTAGGTGCTTTAGGATCAAAACCAGTCATGGAAGGCAAGTCAGTTTTGTTTAAACGTTTTGCTGACGTGAACTCTATTGATATTGAACTTGATACTGAAGATCCTGATGAGTTTTGTAACGCTGTGCGCCTAATGGGTCCAACATTTGGTGGCATTAACCTTGAAGATATTAAAGCGCCAGAATGTTTCATCATCGAACAACGTCTTAAGGAAGAGATGGACATTCCGGTTTTCCATGACGATCAGCATGGTACGGCTGTTATCTGCGCTGCTGGTTTGATCAATGCGTTGAAAATTTCTGGTAAAGAAATTAAAGATGTAAAAATTGTGTTAAATGGTGCTGGTGCAGCAGGCATTGCCTGCCTTGAACTGCTTAAATCAATGGGCGCAACCCACAATAACTGTATAATGTGTGACACAAAAGGCGTGATTTACCAAGGTCGCACTGAGGGTATGAATCAATGGAAATCCGCCCATGCTGCTGCAACGGATACGCGTACTCTGGCCGAAGCGATTGATGGTTGCGATGTGTTCCTTGGCGTGTCTGCTAAAGGTGCTGTCACACAAGAGATGGTTAAATCCATGGCGCCCAACGCTGTTATCTTTGCAATGGCAAACCCTGACCCTGAAATTACTCCAGAAGAAGTTCATGAAGTTCGTAGTGATGTTATCGTTGCCACTGGCCGTAGTGATTATCCCAACCAAGTGAACAACGTCCTTGGATTCCCCTATTTATTTCGTGGTGCGCTCGATATTCATGCGCGTGCTATAAATGATGAGATGAAAATTGCCTGTGCGAATGCTTTGGCGCAGCTCGCCCGCGAAGATGTACCAGATGAAGTAGCACTTGCTTATGGACGAAAACTAACTTTTGGGCGTGATTACATCATTCCCACGCCATTTGATCCGCGTTTAATCCACGTCATTCCACCTGCAGTTGCACGGGCTGGTATGGATACTGGCGTCGCGAGACGCCCAATTGTTGATATCGAAGGTTACGAAGAATCTCTCAAGACTCGCATGGATCCCACCGCTTCAATTCTGCGCGGCATTAATGCGCGTGCCCGTGCTAATCAGCATACTATCGTCTTTGCAGAAGGTGACGATCCACGCATCCTACGTGCCGCGGTCTTGTATCAACGTTCAGGTTTTGGCAAGGCTCTCGTTGTTGGGCGTGAAGACGATGTTAAAGCGAAACTCACTCTCGAGGGTCTTGAAGATGCGGTTTCTGAACTAACAATTATCAATGCGGCGAACACTGAACATCTTGATGAGTATAAAGATTTTTTATATAATCGTCTTCAGCGTAAGGGTCATGACAGCAGCGATATTCATCGTATGGCGACCCGTGACCGACATGTGTTTGCGTCCCTTATCTTGGCGCACGGTCATGCTGACGGCATGGTTACCGGTGCTACCCGTAAATCTGCACATGTGCTTGAACTGATTAACCACGTCTTTGATGCGGGTCCACATGACGGTGCAGTGGGCGTGACTGCGGTTCTGAACAAAGGCAAGATTGTTTTGATTGCAGACACACTGGTTCATGAATGGCCTGATGAAAACGATCTCGCAGATATTGCCGAACGCGGTGCTGATGTTGCGCGCCAACTTGGATTGGAACCGCGTGTTGCATTCCTTTCGTTCTCAACTTTTGGATACCCAGTTTCTGAGCGGGCAGAAAAAATGCATAAAGCGCCAGAGGTTCTCGATCAGCGGGGTGTTGATTTTGAATATGAGGGAGAAATGACAGTTGATGTTGCGCTTAATATTAAAGCTCAAGAGGCCTATCCGTTTTCGCGCCTTACAGGACCTGCTAACATCTTAGTTGTTCCAGCTCGTCACTCTGCTTCAATTTCTGTAAAGTTAATGCAAGAAATGGCTGGCGCGACTGTAATCGGTCCGATTCTTGCGGGTATTGATAAGCCGATCCAAATTTGTTCAACGGGCAGTACTGTGAACGATATCTTGAACATGGCTGTTCTTGCATCGAGTACAACAAGATAAACCAGAAAGATTACGTATGACCATCTGGAACTTAGGCTCTATTAATGCTGATTTTGTTTATTCTGTCTCGCATCTTCCAGCTTCTGGTGAAACGCTTGCTAGTACAGATCGTGCAGTTTTTCTTGGTGGTAAAGGGGCAAACGTGTCTGTTGCAGCTGCTCGCGCCGCCGCTCGTGTTGCCCATATTGGTGCAGTTGGTGCAGATGGGCGCTGGGCAGTTGAGCGGTTGACAGAATATGGCGTTGATACGCGTCATATTGCAGAAATTGATGTTGAAACGTCACAAGCAATTATCGCTGTAGATGTAAATGGTGAAAATAGTATTATTTTGCATCAAGGCGCTAACGTAAGAATCCCAATATATTTATTAGAACAGGCTCTAACACAGGCTGAAACTGGTGATACATTGGTTTTTCAGAACGAAACTAATCTGCAATTACAAGCGGCAAAGCTCGCTATAAAAATGGGCTTGCGCGTCGCCTATGCTGCAGCGCCATTTGATTCTGGCGCAATTATGGAAGTTCTTCCTTACCTAGATTTTTTAATCCTAAATGAAATTGAAGCTGTGCAGTTCAAAAATGCGACTGGACATGGCCCACAGGATATTCCTGTAAATGATGTCATTGTCACTCTCGGTGATAAGGGTGCGACGTGGTTTGGTCCTGATGGTCCAATCAATGTCCCAGCCCATAGAGTTGTGGCTGTAGATACCACTGGCGCAGGTGATACTTTTACTGGCTACGTTCTTGCCTGTCTTGATCGGGGCCAACCTATGTTGCAAGCTATGCAAACAGCGTCAAAAGCCGCTGCAATAATGGTCACGCGCCAAGGTACTGCCGATGTAATTCCTGATTTGGCGGATGTTCAGTCTTTTAGTGGTTAATAAATGGGGCGTCGCTTCCCCAAAGTTGTTCAACCTTTGCATCACGTCCACAACTTTCACGATAAAAAGTGTAAGCTTCTGCTTCGGTCTTAATACCACGCCGTGTAATTACCCGATTCTGTCCCTTGTAATAATCCTGATGGTATTCTTCTGCATCGGTAAACGTCGAAGCAGTTAAAATCGGAGTTACAATTCGTTGTTCTAATTCTGTTTGCGCAGCTGATAACGCAGCCCGTGCAGTATTTTCTTGTTCTGTGTCAAAAACAAAAATAGCAGTACGATAGCTGTCGCCTCGGTCACAAAATTGACCGCCTGAATCTGTTGGATCAACAGATCGGAAAAACAGATCATATATTTGACGTGTAGAAATTTGATCGGCATCATAGTCAATTTTAACAGCCTCATAGTGACCCGTGCTGCCACCTGTAACTTGGCTATATGTTGGGTTTTCTGTGGTTCCGCCTGTGTATCCTGATGTGACTTCAGTTACTCCAGTAACTTTTTCAAAATCGCTTTCAACGCACCAAAAACAGCCGCCTGCAACTATAACTGTTTGCATGTCCTTTGCTTCAACTTTGCCAGCATGGATTAATGTTCCTGCTCCGATCGCTGCTATAAGGGTCACAGTCTTCATATATTGTAAAATGCATATCATTTGAAGTCTCCTTTGAGGTTATCTTTACGTTCAATAGCCTCACGTGCAATTCACTGGATTGTGTCCTCACGTGTTATTTACCACTTGGAACAATTCACGTGGGGTCGTAGCGTCCTTTCATGAGTGATAAGATTACAACCCACACCGCTGAAGACGATCCTCGCAATAGCGATATTCAAATTTGGGTCAACGGTTCTTTAACGCATCGCGCACAAGCGATGGTCAGTGTGTATGACTCTGGTTTTATGCTTGGGGATGGAATTTGGGAAGGGATGCGGCTTTATAATGGCAATTGGGCTTTTATAGACGAACATATTGATCGCTTGTTTGAGGCCGCTAAAGCGATTGATCTTGATATTGGTATGGATCGAGATGGCGTGATTTCAGCTGTGTTAGAAACGCAATTGGCCAACTCTATGAGCACTGACGTTCACTGCCGCCTTATGATCACACGCGGTATTAAGGTTTTACCGTTCCAGCATCCATCACTCAGCCGTTCTGGTCCAACAATGGTTATTATTATGGAGCATTCTACCCCAAAATTGCCCCGCCCAATCACCCTTGCAACTGTGCCACATCAACGTGGCTTACCGATGACGCAGGACCCAAAACTTAATTCTCATTCTAAGCTTAATTGCATCCTTGCTTGCATTGCAGCTGAAAAGGCTGGCGCTGATGAAGCCCTGATGCTTGACGTCCATGGTTTTGTGAATACCACCAATGCTTGTAACTTTTTTATTGTCCGAAAAGGTGCTGTTTGGACAAGCACTGGGGACTACTGCATGAATGGAATAACCCGTCAGAAAGTGATTGATCTATGTAACTCTAACGATATTCCTGTGTTTGAGCGTAATTTTTCACTAGTAGATACCTATAGTGCAGAAGAAGCTTTTTTGACGGGTACCTTTGGGGCGCAGACTCCTATCAGTAACATAGATGGGCGTCAGATCGGTTGTGGCGAGATGGGACCAATCACAAAGCAGATCCGTAATCTTTATAAGTCATTAATTCTAGCAAAAACATAAGTTAAAGTTTTGCAGAATACATTTATACTCTTGGTTGAGCATTTTATAAATTTGAGCAAAATATGAAAATTGCAGTATGGTCTGGCCCGCGCAACCTGTCGACTGCGTTGATGTATTCCTTTGCAAACCGCGCTGATTTTACCGTAATGGACGAACCGTTTTATGCGCCTTATCTTGCATCAACCGGGCTGAAACATCCGATGTCGGATGAAATTCTAGCGATCCACGAGACTGACGCTGAACAGGTTGCGGTTGTCTGTGCGAATGACGGTGAAAAACCGCATAAGTACATGAAACATATGCCACACCATATGCTTGATGGTTTTCCGCTGGATTGGACTAAGGCTTGTGTGAATATCCATTTAATCCGTCACCCTGCCCGCGTTATTGCCAGTTACGCTATTAAACGTGAAAACCCCACACTCGAAGACATTGGATATCCACAGCAATTGGCCCTCTATGACCGTATCGGGGGGCTTGTTGTTGACAGTTCTAATATTCGCCAAGACCCTGAACATACACTAAAAAATTTATGTGCTGAGATTGGTATTTCATTTGATCGCGCCATGTTATCATGGCCCGTTGGGCCTCGCACTTTCGATGGAATTTGGGGATCCCATTGGTACCGTGCAGTGCATCAGAGCACTAGTTTTATGGATTCTGAAAATGATCTACCGGTTTTGAGTGGGAAGCATATTTCGTTGTGCACCCAAGCAATGCCCTATTATTTGGCGCTTGTGGGAAAAATAAAGAAAGTTAAGAAGTTACTTTAGTGTGCTTATTATTTTGGTAAGTAAAAAGCTCAGAAATAAGAATATATCTGAGCCTTTTTTTTATTTGAACCGCTTATCACGTGCGGCAAGAAGTTTAAGACGCAGAGCGTTTAGTTGAATAAATCCTGCTGCGTCCTTTTGATCGTACGCACCAGCATCGTCTTCAAACGTGACGTGTGCCTCTGAATAAAGCGAATGGTCGGACCAACGACCAACTGTTCTGGCCGACCCTTTGTAAAGTTTAAGCTTTACGGTACCGGTTACATGTTCTTGCGACTTATCAATGGCGGCCTGTAACATTTCGCGTTCGGGTGAGTACCAGAAACCATTATAGATCAACTCTGCGTAACGTGGCATCAACTCATCTTTTAGATGCGCTGCGCCACGATCTAGTGTGATAGATTCAATCCCACGATGCGCTTCAAGAAGCAGGGTACCGCCTGGCGTTTCATAGATGCCGCGGGATTTCATACCAACGAAACGACCCTCAACTAGATCAAGACGGCCACACCCATGATTACCGCCTAATTCATTGAGCTTGGTAAGAATTTCTGCGGCTGACATGTCTATACCGTTGATTGAAACTGCATCTCCTCGTTCAAAGCCAACTTCAATAAACTCGGGCGCATCAGGCGCATCTTCAGGCGCAACTGTGCGTTGATAAACGTAATCTGGTGCCATTTCTGCGGGGTTTTCTAAAACCTTACCTTCTGATGATGTGTGTAGAAGGTTTGCATCAACAGAAAAAGGGGCTTCGCCACGCTTGTCTTTGGCGACGGGGATTTGATGCTCTTCAGCAAATTCTAATAATTTTGTGCGGCTGGACAAGTCCCATTCACGCCATGGCGCAATGACCTTTATGTCGGGGTTAAGGGCATAGGCGGCTAATTCAAACCGCACTTGATCGTTGCCTTTTCCGGTAGCCCCGTGCGCTACTGCATCCGCACCAACTTCTTCTGCAATTTCAACTAAACGTTTAGATATCAGGGGTCTGGCAATGGATGTGCCAAGTAAATATAATCCTTCATACACCGCATTTGCACGAAACATTGGAAATACAAAGTCGCGTACAAACTCTTCGCGAACGTCTTCGATATAAATATTTTTGGGCGATATACCCATCAACTCAGCTTTGGCGCGCGCAGGTTCAAGTTCCTCGCCTTGGCCGAGATCGGCAGTGAATGTCACAACTTCACAACCGTATTCTGTTTGCAACCATTTCAGGATGATCGACGTGTCTAATCCGCCAGAGTAGGCAAGGACGACCTTTTTGGGCGTAAATTTGGCGGACATAGTGGCGCTCCTGATGTTGAATTATTGGCGAATTAACGTGATTTAACTGTCAGAGCAAGCTGGCCACGAACGTTGCGTCACCATCATTCGACAAAAGGGCTGGAGCGTCGCTCATAGGAACCCAAATTGCTGTATGTCCGTCTTCTAAAGGGGGACTCACATTGAGCGTTGGCCTTGACCAGTAAATTGTGCAAATTTTCTCAGCCCACAAGTCGTAATCTGGCATAAAGACAAAGCGTTTATAGACCCCTATGCGACGCGGCTTGTCCATTCGCCAGCCAGTTTCCTCCATCACTTCACGATGCAGCGCAGGTAAGATTTGTTCACCAGCTTCGATCCCACCGCCGGGTAGTTGTATTTCAGGATGTTCAAGTCGTCTTCCATCTTGCAAAGTTAGCAGTAAATCATGACCATGTTGCAAGATAACATATGCGCCCGGGCGCGGCTTATAATGTATATTAGGATCAACCCGTTCGCCGTATCGTTTAATCATGCCCTTTTTCCTTACCTTGTGGCACCTATATGGACGCGGTATGCCAACCTTGCACTTGTTAGGAAACCCCAATGACCATCGCATCACATATCGCTTGGGATGATACCGTCCTGCCGTTTCAGCTTGACCGTTCTGACATCCGTGGGCGCATCGCACGGCTTGATGGCGTTTTAGACAATGTTCTGGCGCAGCACGATTATCCTCCCGCTATTGAAGCATTAGTCGCAGAGATGGCGTTGTTGACTGCCCTCATTGGCCAGACGATTAAGTTGCGATGGAAGTTGTCATTGCAAGTGCGTGGTGATGGCCCTGTGCGTTTAATAGCAACAGATTACTATGGTCCTTCTAAAGATGGCAAGCCAGGGCGCGTGCGCGCCTATGCGAGTTATGACAAAGAAAATATTGATCCGATTGGACACCCTTTTAGTCAGGTGGGCAAAGGTTATTTTGCAATCCTGATCGACCAAGGCGAGGGTACAGTTCCCTATCAGGGCATAACACCAATTGCAGGTGAATCTTTGTCGGACTGCGCTGAGGCGTATTTCGCGCAATCAGAACAATTGCCGACTGCATTTCAGCTGACATATGGTAAAGTATCTGTACCAGGAGGGACGGAATCGTGGCGTGCTGGTGGGATTATGTTGCAGGCAATGCCAAAGGCGTCCCCTTCTAACAAAGCATCGCCGTTGGGCGAAGATGGTTTGCTGACTGCCGCTGATATTCTAAATGATGATGAAGGTGAAAACTGGACCCGAGCTACCATTCTTTTGCGCACCGCTGAAGAAATGGAATTGATTGGACCAACAGTACAGCCAACAGAATTACTAGTGCGTTTATTCCATGAGGAATCCCCGCGCGTGTTTGATCCGCAACCGGTGGAATTTGGCTGTTCTTGTTCACCTGACAAAGTACGCCAGTCCCTGTCAATCTATTCTGCCAAGGATATTAAACATATGACTACGAAAGAAGGCACAGTTACTGCTGATTGTCAGTTTTGTGGTTCGCATTACATATTTCAACCCAATACGCTAGGTTTTGAAGCAACAGATGCACTGGATGCAAAGGGACTGGATGCAAAGCCTTGATGACCTAAAAAAGTCACTTCGTCGCGGTATTAAAAATGCAAGTAAATCTTCGTCAGACTTTGATCTTAACCCAAGCGTGATGTTGTCCGATGGCCGTATTCTAAAACCAGCCGCTGTCTTGATCGCAGTGACCGAAGATGGTCAGCTTATTTTGACAAAACGTGCTGCCCATTTGAAGCATCACCCTGGGCAAATCGCGTTTGCAGGGGGACGCAAAGACGATTCTGATTGCGACCTTTTCCACACAGCCTTACGCGAGGCTGAGGAGGAAATTGGGTTAAATCCTGAATCTGCAAAGATCCTTGGTCAATTACCCTGTCACGACACCATTACGAACTATTCCGTAACACCATTTGTTGCGATGGTACCTGCTGATCTGACGTTCAAACCTGAACCGGGCGAAGTTGAAGAGGTGTTCACTGTGCCGCTTCGCCACGTCTTAACGTTAGAAAATTATCGTATAGAAAATCGTTATTGGTGTGGGCAAAAACGATTTTATTACGTAGTTCCCTACGGTCCATACTATATTTGGGGTGCAACTGCGTGTATTTTGCGCGCGATGGCTGAGGCATCTATAAAATGAAAATTTCCGCAAATTGGTTGAACACGCAGGCGTCCAAGGCGGTGACAGGGATGCTGTTGGATGCAGAGTATAAAGTTTATTTCGTTGGTGGCTGCGTGCGCAATGCTTTGTCCAGTATGCATGTGGCAGACTTGGACCTTGCGACGAATGCGCGGCCTGACGTTGTGATGATGCTTGCGAAAGAGGCTGGGCTTAAGGTTATTCCAACAGGTATTGATCATGGTACAGTCACTGTTATTGCTTATCATAGACTGTTTGAAATCACGACGTTCCGAAGTGATGTTGAAACCGATGGCCGTCATGCTGTTGTGGCGTTTTCTGATACCCTTGAAATTGACGCCATGCGCCGAGACTTCACCATAAACGCGCTTTATTGTGCACCAGATGGTACCGTTATCGACCCCGTTGGTGGAATTCCTGATCTGCATGCACGGCATGTGAGGTTCATCAATGATGCTGACACGCGTATTAGAGAAGACTTTCTACGTATCTTGCGGTTTTTTCGCTTTTATGCTTGGTTTGGTGATCCTGAACATGGAATAGACGCAGACGGGCTTGCGGCTTGTGCGGCCAATCTTGACGGGTTGGAAGGCCTTGCAAAAGAACGCATCCAGACTGAGCTTATAAAAACTCTCCTTGCGCCAAACCCTGCACCTGCAATGGCGTCAATGGCAATGTGCGGGGTGTTACCACGTTTACTTCCGGGTTCGGATGTATCTGCGCTCGCACCGCTTATCAGTCTTCAAGAACAACTTGGTCGCCCTGCCAATTTCCATACGCGTCTTGCGGCTATAAATCCCGGTAATACAAATGCTTGTCTACGATTGTCCAAGGCTGACACCCTTGAATTTACGCGTATTCGTGACGGAGCGTTGTCGGGAATTGATGCTGCACCATTGGGCTACGGCTTAGGTCCTAACGTGGCTATTGAAGCGTTGATGTTGCGGGCGGCATTGTTTGGTGATGCAATGCAAAATGTCGATATAGTTGCTGCTCAATTTGGCGGGTCGCAAAACTATCCTGTGAAGGCTAAAGACTTGATGCCGACCTATACGGGGGCAGCATTGGGCGCTCGGCTCAAACAGCTCGAATCCATATGGATCGCATCTGGTTTTACTTTGACAAAATCAGAGCTTCTGGCACTTCTATGACAGCGCTTATAGGATTTGTTTTTCTTGGCCTGTTTTCTCCAGGCCCAAATGTCATTCTTCTCACAACATCTGGTGCACGGTTTGGATTTCGCGCAACTTTACCACATCTGCTAGGTGTGGCGCTAGGCGTTGGTTTTATAGCTTTTATCACGGGCTTGGGGCTCTCAAAATTGATTGAAGTGTTTCCATTTTTGCGCAACGTTTTGATGGCTATCGCATCATTGTGGATTCTATGGATGGCATGGAAGCTTTGGCATGTTAAAAAGGCAAAATCCAACGATACAGACCGCCCCTTTACGTTCATTCAGGCGATACTATTTCAGTGGGTAAATCCAAAAATATGGGCTGTAGCGACATCCGCATCGGCCGTGATTTCAGACCAGCCGCCTATGGCGCATGCTGCCACTCTCGCTATTACGTTCTCGGCCATCAATCTTTGTATTTGCTTGTTTTGGACTTATGCGGGCAGCCTGTTAAAAACCATTCTGTCTGACGCATCCAAGTGGCAGGCTTTTATGCGTTTGATGGCTGTCGCATTGGTGACCTTTTCTGGCCTGGTTTTTCTATGATTTAATCTTGTCGATATTGGATAAGGAAAGAGTTTTCCGCCTTTATTTTTTGAGCCTGGTCAATCCTTTGAACAATATGCCGGCGACGATTTATTTTCAACGTGCCTCTGGCCGTTCCTGCCGACAACTAAAAAAGATGTTTTGGGTTGTTGGAATCATGTCCGTTATTGTTGCAGTTATCAAGATTTGGCTGATCTCTTACTTATATGTATCGTCTTATTGATTTTATTACTCTTGGTTTCAAAGGATTCATTTTGTTAAACTACTGTTGGGGACCTTTTTTGTTGTATTGTTCCTGTTGAGGGTGCGACCACTTTTGCAAATCATGGACTTGAACTGGGTAAACCGACCCATTGCTCTAAATTTTGGCACCATCATGCCTTGGTGTGTACACCGTCATGTATGGCGCTAGACTTTTGATTAGTTTATAAATAATTTTATGCGTTGCATCTCCAATCGTATTATCCATTCTCCCCCTGCCGCTGTTGACGTTTCTATTCAGAATATAGCTGATGTCAGTCAAGATTGTTTGTGCCAAGCCATTGAAATAGAGTATCAAGTAAGTTCACGCTTGCATTGATCGTTAAGTAACAATTTTTTAAATGGCAATCTAAGCGTGTCTGACACGCAGGCTGTTGCAGCGTTGAAACAAGTTGAAGCATATGAGTTTATTCCTAATATTAAAGACAGCCAAGGTAGGACCAGCTTAGGTGGCCATGTTGGGAAACACGTCGTGAAACTGTCGGGTGGTCAGCGCCAAAACATCAAACTCGCGCAGGTGTTCTTGAAATCTGGCCAGTTTTGTTGCGGGGTGAGACAACTTTAACCCTTGATTCTGACCTTAAAGCTACGATTTAAAAGGCATTATAGGGTTTGATGAATGGTAAAACCGTCATTACAATTGCATACCGTTTGTCTATGATTTCGTAGGTGGACCTGATTGCTGTAATGGATGGTGGCAAAGTTGTGGAAAAAGGTAAGCACGACTCCTTGCTTGCAGTGAACGGACAATATGCTGGCTTTTGGGAGCGTCAGTCCGGTGGTTTTATCGGCACAGACTTCGAGGTTAAAAATGATTACTATTTGGTATCAAAAGTTTATCCAGCGACTAGGTAATCTGATCGACAGCCGTATGGAAGCTGATGGCCCGCCGCCAGATACCCTTGCTCGATTTTTTAACTGGGCCTTGTCTGGAGCGTGGCGTGTCATCGGACTTGCTGCCTTTGTATCCGCATTGGCAGGCGCGACTGAAGTGTTGGCAATGTTTTTGCTGGGAAAAGTTGTTGATATTGCAGCGTCGTCACAACCCGTTGGAGATAGTGCTGGGCTGCTGATTAGTGCTGTTTTGTTGTTGATGGTTTTGCGTCCAACACTCTTTGGATTGTCCGCTTCATTTCAGTCTGTTGTGGTTGGGCCAAATCTATTCACGCTTGTTGTGGGACGCTTGCATCGCTGGACATTGGGACAGGCAGTCACGTTTTTTGATAATGATTTTGCTGGTCGCATTGCGCAAAAGCAAATGCAGGTGGCACGGTCTATTACTGAAAGCGTCATTGAAACGGTAAACGCAGTTTTGTTTGCGCTTTCAACAGTTATTGGCACCGCGTTTCTGTTAATTACAATAGATGCGCGTCTTCTGATTGTTCTGGTGTTTTGGTTTATGAGTTATGTTGTGTTTCTTTGGATTTTCTTACCTCATATCCGGTCACGATCTAAGGCAAGGGCAGGTGCTGCTGCTATGCTGACTGGGCAGGTTGTTGACACAATAACTAACATTAAAACGGTAAAACTGTTTGCGGGTACGCTGCACGAAACTGACGCTGCCCAAAACGCGATGCAAGATCTGCGTGGTCATGCATTGGCATACGGAGAGGTTGCAACGCTTTTCAGATTTGGCCTTATCACGCTTGCTGGAGTTTTGCCTCTGGCGATGGTGGGTTTTGGGCTGTTATGGCGTGATGCCGGTGTCACACCTGGTGATTTGGCAGCCATTGGAGCTGTGTCTATTCGACTTAGTCAGATGACAGGCTGGGTTAGTTTCGTTTTGATGGCAGTGTTCAGCCACGTTGGTGAGGTTGAGGACGGGATGAAAACCTTGACCCCACCGCATCAATTGACTGATGATGTAGATGCCAAGCCAATAAACGTGACCATGGCAGAGATAGAATTTCGCAACGTTTCATTTCAATATGGCGGTGCCGCTGGAGGAATCAGTGAAATTAATCTGAGGATTAAAGCGGGTGAAAAGCTAGGGATTGTTGGGGCTTCTGGCGCAGGAAAATCCACACTTGTGGGGCTTCTACTGCGACTGTATGATCCTGAGCAAGGTGATGTTTTAATTGATGGTCAGGCTGTGCGTGGTCTAACACAAGACAGCCTTCGCGCGTCTATGGGAATGGTTACGCAGGAAACTGCGATGTTCAACCGGTCAGCGCGTGACAACATTATTTATGGTCGACCTGACGCAACAGAAGTGCAGATGATTGCAGCGGCAGTCAAGGCAGAAGCACATGATTTTATTGGTGAGCTTCGTGATAATGTGGGACGTATGGGTTATGATGCTAACTTAGGTGAACGCGGTGTAAAACTGTCTGGAGGTCAACGTCAAAGGATTGCATTGGCCCGTGCAATTTTAAAGGACGCGCCAATTTTGGTGTTAGACGAAGCCACATCTGCGTTAGATAGTGAGGTTGAAGCTGCGATCCAAATCGCGCTGGATCGAGCTATGGATGGCAAAACAGTTGTCGCAATCGCCCACCGTCTATCAACGATTTCGGGTATGGACCGAATTATTGTGCTGGAAAAAGGTCGCATTGTAGAACAAGGGACACATGAGGTCTTGCTGAAACGCGCAGGTACCTATGCACGATATTGGAATCGCCAATCTGGTGGGTTCAACAGCACGAAAGATGCGGCGGAATAAATGGGTCAAATAGTAGAACGGCTTAATCAATCAGGGCTTGGTCAATTGGCAGATGGCACACATCTTGAACGGGTTTTACCTGGTGAGGAAGTTGAGCCGTTGCCAGATGGAACTGCGCGTATCATCATGCCCGTGGCTGACCGAGTAAAACCACCTTGCCGTCACTTCAAAAGCTGTGGTGGTTGTGCGGTTCAACACGCATCAGATCATTTTGTTGCTGCGTGGAAAACAAAAATTGTTGAACGTGCTATGACGGCCCGTAGTTTACCGTTTCCATTCCGTACGATTCATACTTCACCAGTGCAAAGCCGCCGGCGTGCACGTTTATCAGGACGGCGAACCAAAAAGGGTGCCATGGTTGGTTTTCATGCGAAAGCCTCAGACGCTCTGATTGATGTTCCAGACTGTCAGCTGTTGCTCCCCTCCATTCGCTCTAGCTTCCCAGCACTTGAGGCCTTGACGATTATAGCAGCTTCGCGCAAATCTGAGGTGAACTTGACTGTGACAGATAGTCTTGGCGGGCTTGATGTTATGGTTGAGACTGATCGTGAGTTGACCGGAAATCTGCGGATTGAATTGGCGGGATTGGCCGAAGTGTATAATTTGGCACGGTTGGCATGGAACGATGAAGTTGTAGTGACCCGCAAGTCGCCGGATCAGGAATTTGGCAACACCTATGTTACACCTCCTTCTGGAGCATTCTTGCAAGCAACGCGTGAAGGCGAAAAATCAATTATTTCAGCCGTCTTAGAGGCAGCATTAGGCGCGAAGCGCTGCGTCGATCTATTTTCTGGTGCGGGCACAATTGCACTGTCTCTTGCAGAAGTTGCAGAAGTTCATGCCGTCGAAAGTAGCTCTGATATGTTGGAAACGCTTGACCGTGGCTGGCGTCATGCCAAGGGGCTCAAGTTGGTAACAACTGAGACCCGCGATTTGTATCGCCGCCCACTTGAACCTGATGAATTGAAACGGTTTGATCTTGCAATTCTCGATCCGCCGCGTGCAGGGGCAGATGCGCAAATTGCAACGCTTTGTGCATCAAAGATGCGTGCTGTTGCAATGGTGTCTTGTAATCCTGTGACATTTGCGCGTGAAGCTGCAGCGCTTATTGCAGCAGGATTTACGCTGGAGTGGATCGATATTGTTGATCAATTCCGCTGGTCGCCACACGTAGAACTTGTGGGTTCGTTCACTCGACGGTGATTCTAGTATCTATTATAATTTTCAGAAAATTAATTAGACTTGTGTTTATCAAACTTTCAAATGGTTATGATAAGCAAAAGATTGAGTGGGGCAGTTTTCTTGATGAACCGAAGAACATTTACTTGTATGGCAGCACTTTTTTCTTTGACAGCCTGTACAAAAAAGTTTCGCGTTTATACTGGGCCCACTGTAACCAATATTGTGGTTCAAAAGAGCCGTCGAAAAATATTTTTATTGCACAACACTAAGGTGCTGAAGAAATATGATCTTGAACTTGGCTTTGCCCCAGCTGGCCATAAAGAAATTGAAGGCGATGGGCGGACACCTGAGGGTAGGTATTTTATTGACCGTAAAAATCCAAGCAGTAGCTTTTATCTGTCCATAGGGATTTCCTACCCAAACGAGCTGGACCGCGCCCGTGCGCATGCCATGGGTAAATCACCAGGTGGGGATATATTCATTCATGGAACACCCGGATCGAAGGTAAGACGTGAAGATTGGACGGCGGGTTGTATTGCGGTGAATGACCGTGAGATGGAAGATATTTATGCGATGGTAAATATTGGAACACCAATTTTTTTGAATGCTTAAGCGTTATTGTAGTGGAATAGGATTTTCCTGTGCAAAAATTCCACGGCGATTTGAATTCGCAAGAACCAAAGTCCACCAAATCTTTCCGTTGGGTTCTTGAAACCAAGCAATACCTGTTTCTGTCGCGTCAGTATCCAGTAGTACAGCCCGTGTGTCAGGCTCACGAATCCACGCACCAAGCGTTTCAATCTCGGTCTCGTAGGTTTCGGATATGGTTTCACCAGTCAAGGATCCACCGTAACCGATCCGTCGAAGACGATCGATTGGTGACGATCCATCCGAGCCGAAGTGCCATGGGCGGTTTTGCACCGACATATCGCGTGAATGAGTAGCAGCGGCTGCAGTTAACTTTGCATTTAACCTCACCGATGGGGCGCCAGCTGCAATGCGAAGTGCATTTAATCCGTCTAACATACGGAACTGAATTTTGTTAATGTCCTGCGGTCCTATTCGATAGACCTGTGGCAATGGCAGCCCATCAGGGCCGATTGTCGCAAGGGGAGCACGACCACAAGCAACCAAGCCAAGGGTCAAAGAACCAAAAATAAATGAACGGCGAAACATTTGATTACCTCTATCGGTTTATTTTGCCATATCCGCTCATGCGTTGTGGATCAAACCCACATCGATGTTAATCGGCTCAAATAGTGTTAGTTTGGTTTTTTGCATGTGGTAATCGTTATACTCGGACATAGTTAAATGATTTGATATGAAAGACTAATCCTAGATAAAAGTTATTGTTCTTAACTATTGGACTTCCGAAGTTTTAACGATGCTGTGAAGATTTAGGATAAGAGTGTGAAGAAAAGTTTTATATTAAGGATGATTAGCTAGTATATCAAAATTAGTTCTTATATCTAAATGTAAGTGTTACTTTGACAAACCATAAAAAGTAAAATCCTTGTAGATGTACACTCGCGAGCGCGGCATCCCTAAAATGTAGGCCAAACAGTTTATAAATTTTATCTATTAATTAATTTTTAACGACTGACATGATCTCAAAGGGCGTAAATTTTAAAGTATAAATGTGGTATTATCCCTTCAATGTTTTTTGTAAAATCTAAAATAGTTTGTTCCCAGTAACTTTTTATGCTTTTAAATTTTATTGGACTTTGGAATTAATCTTATACTTAAAAATATACTCAATGTGAAATTTATTTTCGTTTGCCAGATGGTTAGATTAAGCATTTGAATTAGTACATTTTGCATTTTTTGACGTGTTGGAAGTCATTATACAAGTGTTGCTAATTTGACGACAGTGCTATGACGTTTTGAAGGCCAACTCACTTATATCTTTGCAATGTCATTATATTTATGATCTTAAATTTAAGAGGGATATATTGGATGCCCATAACTTACATCTCGCTTATTTAGTCTTGGGCAATAACTTGGAGTAATAAAATGAAAAAATTTGTACTTGCCGCTGCATTCGCTGGCACTGCTTCTACAGCTTTTGCTGGAAACGTTGCAGAACCAATCATGGAAATGTCACCTGTAGTTATTATTGAAGAGACATCTGGTTCTTCATCTTCCGCAGGTCTTATAGTCCCACTGATTTTGCTTGCATTGATCGCTGCTGCTGCCTCTTAAGCTTTAAAAGTTTAATAATATACAAAAAGCCACTCTTTGGGGAGTGGCTTTTTTTATATGTAACTTGCGTTAAGGCGCTACTCTAATTTGATAAATTAGAGTTGAGTATTATAGCAGATTTTCATGCCTAAAACCTCATCTATGTTACTGGAAACTGTTAACTAGAGTGATGAATTGAAAAGTTAGTATTTACCGCTGCATTTGTGGAGGTTTTTCTAGCACTTCGCTGATATTATTGCAGAATAAATTTTGACGATAGCAGCTGTCTTAGTTTTTTTAAGAGACCGCCAAATCTTCTTCCAGTTATTCAAGTTGCGCATAACTCCACAGTTTTGTTTGCAGATTAAGTCTAAATACGCTTTAATATGTTAGTTGCCGACCCCTTAGGAACGGCAATTTTATTAATAATACCTGTTTGACCTAGTCTAGCCAGCCTTGCAAATTTCGCTGAACAATCCCTGACAATGCATCAATGTGTGCAGGGCTGTCATTGAGGCAGGGTATGTATGTAAAGTGCTCGCCACCTGCGTGCTCAAAGCTTTCTTTAATTTCTTCGTTTATCTCTTCAAGTGTTTCTATGCAGTCGGCGGAAAACGCGGGCGCACAAACTGCAATACTGGTTTTACCCTTTTCTGCCAATCGCGCTACTTCTTCAACAGTGTATGGTTGAAGCCATTTTTCAGGTCCAAAACGGCTTTGAAATGTAGTTATGATCTGTGTATCGTCCCAACCAAGTCGATCTTTTAGAAGACGAGTCGTTTTCTGACACTGGCAATGATATGGATCCCCTTCGCGCAAATACCTCTGTGGAACTCCATGGTATGAGCATACCAAAACTTCTGGCTTTGTGTCCTCTTTAGCGTAAGCCGTTTCAATAGATTTTGCGAGGGCGTTGATGTAAGCGTCATCCTTAAAATATGGTTCAACAATGCGTGCTATAGGCTGCCATTTTTCTTTCATTAGTACACGAAAGAATTGGTCGTTGGCAGTGGCAGACGTTGCCCCTGCATAATGGGGGTACAACGGGAAAAAAAGAATCTTTTGACATCCTGCTGCGATCATTTCTTTAACCTTAACTTCTGTTGATGGATTCCCATATCTCATGCAGAAGTCTACAATAACATCATCGCCATACACGTCTTTCAACTGTTTCTTCATTGCAGCCGTTTGCTGTTTGGTGATTGTTAAAAGTGGGCTTTCGTCCGCCTCTTCGTTCCAAATACTTTTGTAAGCAGCTCCACTGCTGAAAGGGCGTTTTGTCAGGATCACCAGTTGCAAGAGCGGTTGCCAAACCCAAGCTGAATAATCTACTACACGTTTGTCACTAAGAAATTCGCCCAAGTAGCGCCGCATGGACCAATAGTCAGTCCCGTCAGGTGTACCAAGATTTGCTAGCAGAACGCCAACCTTTGGAGACTTCATTTTTGGGTGGTCGGCTGGCGCATGTGCTGGACATTGCGCTGCATCAATCGATACGGCGTCAGACATTAAGCTACCTCATTCTCGTAAATGTTCATTAACCTCATGTATTGTTTTTAGGACGACCGTCAATCATTGGAACGATCTAGTGGCGTTTCTTGGGTACCCAGAGCGTCCGAAAGACGATGAGTCGCAGATCCAGGGCGTAGAGGCTGTTGCTGACTTTTGGCAGGGGCCCATCCCGTCAATGTCGCAATTTCAAAAGTAGCAGGGATGCGACCGTCTTCCATGTTGTACGTTTCGCCATAGCGGGCCATTGCTTGAGCAAAAATCTTTCGGCGTGTGGGCATTTTTTGGCGCTGCTCCATTGCGTTGCCCTCACCCATTGACCGCAGATCGCGCATTAAGTGGATGGGGGTGTCGTAGGTCACAGTCAAAGGCATTATATCAGCAACTGGCAAGGCGAAACCAGCTCTCTGCAGCAACCCGCCAAGATCGCGAACTTCGCCCATCGGCAAAATGCGTGGCGACAACCCACCTGTTTGTGCGATTTCAGCTTCCGCCAAGACACTGCGCAATTCATGGAGAGTTTGACCAGCGAACAAAGTGGCAATCAGTAAACCATCGGGTTTCAGTGCGCGGCGGCATTGTACCAGCTGACCTATAGGATCATCTGCCCAATGAAGTGAAAGTGCGTGAATAATTAAGTCATGGGACGCTTCACGAAGATCAAGAATTTCGTTATCTTCTACGACTGTAGCACTGGGCATCCAATCGGCCCAAGCGTTAGGAAAACCAGTCACAACTACTGGCGCTGTAAAGGTTCTGTTAACCTCATTGAGTCGTTCATGAACATCGTCAGCCGCGGCTGCTTGCAAAAACATTGCATCTGCGCGGGCGCGATTACGTTGCAGTGCTGCGCGGTCAGTGAGGCGTGGGGGCATATCCATATTGGTCATCTAGGAGAAACCAGCAAAAATGCAAAGCCTGATACAAGTTCTCTACCCGTCTTAATGCGTTATGCGTGAAGCCTAAACCAAAGTTAATTTCGAGTTGTGCAGCTCGTTTCAAATAAAAACCCTTTTTCTTGTTGATCTTCTTTGTATGGATACAAACTGCCACTAACCGGTCAAGGATAACTGAGCTGGTCCTTTTATGAGCGCTTATAGTTAAAGGGTTGTTCCGCAATGATAAAAGATAGAGAGACAGGGTTCATTTTTGTCGATCACATCAAAACATCAATTAATTAAATATTAAAATGCTTTTTTAGAATTAAATGTAAAATCAACCAAGCCGGATTTCGCATTATCAAACGGTTGTCGTTGTAGGTGTAAATTTTTTTGCTAATATTGATTTGCCTTCAAAGAACGGCCCTACTTAAGTTTCATTCCGTGTTTTGGAGTTAAAATTTTCAAGTGGTGTGATTATCTAAAACCTGAATGGTAGGGCCCCACTTGTTGAACAAATTAAACATATGAATAATGATGTCTTAATGTCGGATGCCGTAATCACAGTTGCGACTGTGGTTTCTTAATGCGAACGATTAGTAAACGTTTTCGTGCTGGCACTGGTTCAACTCGTTAAGAATGACTAGATAAGGATTGTAAAGATAAAGGATGACCTCAAATGAAAACTGTTGAAATCTATACCACATCAATCTGCGGTTTTTGCCATCGCGCCAAGAGTTTGCTATCTTCAAAAGGCATAAGTTTTGCTGAAGTTGATGTTATGGCAGATCCGTCACGTCGCATTGAAATGACCCAACGCGCAAATGGTGGCAGATCTGTGCCACAAATTTTTATTGGTGGAAAACATATTGGTGGTAGTGATGAACTTTCTGCGCTGGAACGCTTGGGTAAGCTCGACACCCTTTTGAAAGGTTGAAAGTATCGCATCTGTTTAAAATTTGACTTTTGTATAGGAAATGATTGTAAGTTTGGTTCGTCTGAGGTGAAATTTTCATGCACGCCCGAAGTTATAAACTGCATCGATGATAACTGCATACTTAAAGTGTCAGAATTGTTTTAAACAGCCGTATGGATGGGTAGTTTGTAAACCAAATTTTACTGATTTAATTTAATGGTTAGATTAAGAACGCATATGAGAAATCCATATGTTTGACTTTCAGTTAAGTTTGGAAAAACCTTATGAGGAAACTTTTGGTTACGCCCTAAATGATAGCGCAATGGTTGCTGATGTGAGTTTTGCCATAGTTGGCCCAAACAATTTTTAAGATCTGCGGTTACCCACTTTGAACCTGACACTTGTGAGGGCTGGTACAGACAGTCTGTTACTTTCATTGTGGTTTTTGCTAGTATTTGGGCTGTACAGCGGGAAACCTTCCTGTGCGCCCATGCGTTTAAAGTTGGCTATTCTATTATGGTAGCTGCACAAATTAAAAGTTATAAAAATTATCTTGCAAGGCACACAGGACCTACTATTATTTAATTGGGGTGTGGCCGTGGGGGCGGTTCAGGCTGATGCAAGGACAAGGCGGGGAGTCACACTCGTTGATTTTGATGACGTATCTAAAGCATGCAGGCGCATTTCCGCGCTGACCCATGACAGAACTTTTGGTGGCCCGTACTATGATGAATCAGCAGACCGACAGCTTAGCCGTTGCCTTGTTCAGCGAAATTCTTACTGTGGACCAGCTTGCACGACATACCGTCGCAAAAGCGCTGCCAAAAGGAATGGAACTATCGCACTTTTCGGTTCTCAATCATTTGGCTCGTGCGCAAACTGAAAAAACACCTGCACAATTGGCACGGACGTTTCATTTGACCCGTGGCGCGATGACAAACACACTACGCAAACTTGAAAACTCTGGTTACGTTCACATTCGCCCTGATTGGGATGACGCACGGCGCAAGCTGGTGACGATCAGTCCGGCGGGTCTTAGCGCTCGGGATGCTGCTATTGCTGCAATTTCACCGATTATCGCGCGCGCTGTTGACAAGGTTGGGTATGAAACTGTCCGTCCGATTCTATCAGTTATGCGAGAGCTGCGGATTCAATTGAGTGAAGAATAATAATACTTAGGTAGCCAGATAGTACGAACTGAACAGTCGGCATTGCCTGTCTTATCCCATTTGACCTAACATCATTATGATTATGTGGTTGAAATAACGCGGACCAAGTCAGATAATTGTATTGGTATCCAGCTAATTTTTCCTGACTAGTGCGCAACGTCTTACAGACATTTGAATTTATAATGATCATTTCCCGAATGCTCACAATGATGCCGCTGTCTGAAATCTTCTAAATACTTATCCAGCAGCATTACAATCTGGACATTCAGCCTTTGAATGTAGATTTGAAAGGGCCAATACATTTTTACTGTAGGGCAATTTGTGTACGGCATTTACTTCGACTGGTATCATTGTGTGAAAGTTGCAGGAGCGCAATCGATTAGACTAAAGCCTTTACTCCTCAGATTAACATTGCATCCAAAAAAGCTTTGATAAAAATAAAAATCTACTTTTTATGATTAAAAGTTAGTAGTATTTTAGGTGCCAGACGTACTGGAAATGCATGCAGTTCTTATGGCTGATATTGGCGTTGACTTGTGCGGTTTGTAACGCAGCTTTGAGTTTGACTAAGTAGAAATTGTAATTAGCTTTATGAGATCTGACTATTGAGCTGCTGGTTTTAGCGCTGAAGTGACATAATTTACTGAAAGATCTCCATCCGAAATTGACCAGTTCCATCCTAAAAAGTCAAACTTGAATCCTTTGCGATCCACTGGATTAAGGCCTGCCTGTACCAGCAGCGAAAACAATTCATCCGGGGTGATGAACTTTCTAAACTCATGGGTACCTTTAGGCAACCAGCGCATGACATACTCTGCACCAATTATGGCCATCGCGAAACTTTTTGGGTTGCGATTGATAGTTGAACAGATGTGCAGCCCTTCGGGTTTCAGCAACTGCTGGCAGGCTGTCAGATAGGGTAATGGGTTCGCCACGTGCTCAACAACCTCCATGTTTAGCACAATATCGAACTGTTCACTGGCTGCTGCCATATCTTCAGCTGTCGTAAAGCGGTAATCGATGTTCAACCCAGAATGCTCAGCATGGATTTGGGCGACTGGAATATTTCGTTTAGCCGCATCTGCTCCAACAATATCTGCACCCAGACGCGCCATTGGTTCACATAATAAACCTCCACCGCAGCCAATATCCAGAATTCGTAAACCTTCAAATGGCTGATCGGCCATTAAATCACGTCCAAATTCAGCAGCGATTTGGCGTGTGATATAGTCTAGTCGCGTTGGGTTGAGCATGTGAAGTGGTTTAAACTTCCCCTCGAGGTCCCACCATTCAGTGGCCATAGCTTCAAATTTGGCGATTTCTGCAGGATCGATTGTTGAATGTGCAGTTTGCATATGACCTCTGATTAATTTTACCTGACAATGGGCATTAGTTACTCACCATTGTATAGGTCCGATATGGATAAAGCTTCAGGACAAAAACGCACGGTATCACATCTTTACGCTCCAATAGATCCGTTCGATCAGAAGATGCTGGACGTGGGTGATGGGCATTGCATCTATATTGAACAATGTGGAAACCCTGATGGGATACCTGTTGTTGTATTTCACGGTGGGCCTGGTGGTGGGTCAAGCCCGATGATGCGACGTTATTTTGACCCAGCATTTTACCGTATTATCCTTTTTGACCAGCGAGGTTGTGGGCGTTCCCGTCCTCATGCCAGCGTTGAAAACAACACCACATGGCATTTGGTGGCTGATATTGAACTTATTCGTACAACTATGGGGATCGTGGATTGGGTTGTGTTTGGTGGTAGTTGGGGCGCGACGCTAGCATTGATTTACGCACAGACTCATCCTGAGCATGTTATGCATTTGGTGCTGCGAGGCGTATTTTTAAGCACACAACGAGAGCTGGATTGGTTTTACGGTGGTGGTGCGGGGGCGTTCTGGCCTGAAATATGGCAGGAATTTGAGAATCTAATTCCAGATGAAGAGAGAGGTGACATGATTGCCGCCTATCACCGCCGCCTATTTTCTGGCGATGCATTGGTGGAAACTCGCTATGCGCGCGCTTGGGCTGGATGGGAAAATGCGCTGGCATCAATTGATAGTACTGGTGCAGGTGGATTAGCCCCGGCGGAATACGCACGCGCCTTTGCGCGGCTCGAAAATCACTATTTTAGTCATGGTTGTTTCTTGACCGCAGAACAACAAATATTAAATAATATGCATAAAATCGAACATATCCCTGGTATCATTGTGCAAGGGCGGTTCGATATGATTTGTCCACCAGTTTCAGCCCATACGCTAGCATGGTTGTGGCCAGCCAGTCGCTTGATCATGGTTCCAAAAGCTGGCCATGCTATGTCTGAGCCACGAATATCAGCGGCACTTATCCAAGCAATGGATTTAATCGCCATCTCAAAGTAACCAAAAAAACTATCGGGTTGTAAGCTGTGGCTTTCACGCTACGCTGTAAAAAACTACGGAGGACCTAAAGTTTGCAATCAATCTTGAAGATCGTTCTTCAACGTTTAGGTCTTGGCATAGTTACTCTTTTTGTCGTTTCTATTGTGATTTTTGTCGCTGTCAATTCGCTACCAGGTGACTTTGCACAAGCCATTTTGGGTCAAGGTGCGACACCTGAGTCCATAGCAACAATCCGTCGTGATCTTGGGCTCGATCAGCCGCTTATCTTACGGTATTTTATTTGGCTAAAAGGAATGTTAACTTTCGATCTTGGGACAAGTTTCGCGCAGTTGAATTTTGCAAATTTTGGTGGTGCTGGCACTACTACTGTTGCTGAACAGATTGCTCCACGACTATCCAATACGATGTTTCTGGCCTCAGTAACCGCCTGCATCGCTGTGCCGCTTGCTGTAACTTTAGGCGTATTGGCGGCACTTTATCGCAACACTGCGTTCGACAAAGCGGCTAATATGTTTACGCTCAGTTCAATTTCAAGCCCAGAATTTTTTATGGCATATGTGCTAATTCTGTTTTTTGCAGTGTTAAACCCAATTTTCCCTAGCCTGTCCAATATATACGATGGGATGCCATTCTCCGAGCGGTTGGAGAAATCTATGCTGCCCGCTCTGACGCTGACGCTTGTAGTTACTGCGCATATGATGAGAATGACGCGCGCAGCGATCATCAGTTTGCTCGCATCCCCGTACATTGAAATGGCGCGGCTTAAGGGCCTTTCGCCAATGCGAGTGATTATAGTTCATGCTTTGCCAAATGCGCTAGCTCCGATCATTAACGTTATTGCCTTGAACCTTGCCTACCTCATTACTGGTGTTGTCGTTGTTGAAGTAGTGTTCGTCTATCCGGGTATCGGTCAGCTGTTCGTAGACAGTGTTAAAATCCGTGATATCCCCGTTGTGCAGGCATGCTGTTTGATCTTTGCAGCGGCTTATATACTGTTGAACCTGACGGCAGATATCCTATCGATTATTTCCAACCCACGTCTGAGGCATCCAAAATGAGCGGCTTAGTCTGGTTTGTAATTATTATCGTGGGTTTGCTAGTGGCTGCATATGTGTTTCGTCTTGCTGGGCAAGCGATCACCAGTAACGCTCCCAAGTTTCGTGATATGACCTTTGGCGTTGCATTTGGATATATTTTTGGTGCGACTTTGTTTGTCTGGGCTACCTATTACTACTTTCAACCCAAAATTACGGGAGTTGGAACACCAAATGCTGGTGTCATTTTTTTCCGATGGGCTGTGCAGGGCTTTATTATTGCAAGTATCGCAGCTTTCTTATTTCGTGTGTTTGGTCGTGCGGTTGGAACTGAAGTGACTAAAAAGTTGTTTCGCTCAATGCCACTTACTGCCTCTTTTGGAATTCTTGTGATTATCCTTTACGCGATCACTGCAATTTTCGCTGGGAGTATAGCACCTTATGGCGAATCTGAAATCCTTGGTGCTGCGAATGTATTGGCCGGTGGCGACATTACGGCAGGTGGTGATCCTGCCTATCCGCTTGGTACGGATCAAATTGGCCGTGATATATTAAGCCGTCTTATCTTTGGCGCGCGCAACACTGTTGGTATTGCATTTATTACGACGTGTTTGGCATTCTTTATTGGTGGCAGCTTGGGTTTTCTGGCTGCGACATTGCAGGGCTGGCTTGACCAACTTCTATCACGGTCGGTTGATGTATTGATGGCTATTCCATCGCTAATTTTTGCATTACTTCTTATGACGATTGCTAGTGTTTGGTCTATCAAACTTGGTGTTCCACTAACTATATTCATGGTGCTGATTATTGCTGTGATTGACAGTACGCGGGTTTATCGTCTGGCCCGTGCTGTGGGCCTTAACATTGTGGTGATGGATTAT
The DNA here is from genome assembly GCA_028825445.1 of Octadecabacter sp. Classification (GTDB taxonomy): domain Bacteria; phylum Pseudomonadota; class Alphaproteobacteria; order Rhodobacterales; family Rhodobacteraceae; genus Octadecabacter. The sequence goes on along the minus strand of JAPKAD010000004.1, from coordinate 78,660 downwards.
ATTGAAGCGGCGAAACTGCGCGGTGAAGGTCTTGGATATCTTGTATTTAAAGAAATTTTGCCCAACGCTATGGCGCCATTGCTCGCAGAGTTTGGTTTACGCTTCTGTTTTGTGTTTCTAACAATAGCAGCGCTGTCATTTCTTGGTGTCGGCATCCAACCACCACTGGCGGATTGGGGCACAATGGTGCGTGACCTCGGCCCATTTATTAACTTCGCGGCGTTCATCCCGACGGCAGCTGTGTCACCTTTGTTAGCTGCTGGCGCGATTGCCTTGCTCACAGTTGCAGTTAACTTTGTTGTTGATTGGATGTTGCATAAGACATCGGGATTACAGGAATGAGCGATCTTCTTACCGTCAAGGATCTTTGGATCGAAGGCCGTTCAGATGAGATGTGGAACCCGATTATCAACGGCTGTAGCTTGAACCTGAAAAAGGGTGAAGTGTTGGGAATGATCGGGGAGTCTGGTGCAGGTAAGTCGACGATAGGTCTGGCGTGTATGGGCTATACCCGCGATGGTGTTCGAATTTCCAAAGGGTCGGTTGTATTTGATGGTATTGATTTGGTCACTGCTTCTGCCCGAGTCAAACGTGACTTCTTGGGAAAACGAATTGCCTATGTTGCGCAATCCGCCGCCGCGTCGTTTAACCCTGCGCACAAGATTATTGACCAGCATACCGAAGCGCCTGTGCAGCACGGCGTTAGCGGCCGTGGTGAAAGTGTCGAAGATGGGATTGAACTATACCGAAAGCTACGCCTCCCAAACCCCGAAGAGATCGGATTTCGTTTTCCGCACCAAGTATCTGGTGGACAGTTACAGCGTGCGATGACGGCAATGGCGATGTCGTGCCGTCCTGACCTCATTATTTTTGACGAACCAACCACAGCACTTGATGTGACAACTCAGATCGAAGTCCTCGCATCTATTCGCCAGATCGTTGAAGAATATAATACTGCGGCAATCTATATCACTCACGATCTTGCCGTTGTAGCGCAAATGGCTGACCGGATCAAAGTGCTGTTAAAGGGCGATGAGGTTGAAGAATCCGACACCCGTACAATGCTTTCTGATCCGCAGAAAGAATACACAAAGTCATTGTGGGCTGTGCGAGCATTCCAGCGCCCAGTTAAACCATTAGCAACTGAGGGTTCAGTGCCTGTTGTGTCAGTTCGCAATATCACAGCGGCTTATGGTACGACAGACGTTTTGCACGAGGTGAGTTTTGATGTCCATGCAGGTCGTACAGTGGCGGTTGTGGGCGAATCAGGTTCAGGTAAATCAACTGTTGCGCGTTGCATTACTGGGTTGCTGCTGCCGCGTGCGGGTGAGGTTGCATTTGACGGCAAAGTCCTACCCGCTAATTACAAAAAACGGAGCAAAGCTCAGCTGCGCCAAGCGCAAATGATTTATCAGATGGCCGACACAGCGCTGAATCCGCGCAAAACAATTGGTCAGATCATTGGTCGGCCTGTTCAATTCTATATGGGGTTAAAGGGTGTAGAAAAGCGTGAGCGCGTGAATGAACTCCTTGATCAGATTGAGCTTGAGCCGTCACAGTATTTTAACCGTCTTCCGTCTGAACTTTCGGGGGGTCAAAAGCAGCGTGTAGGAATCGCCCGCGCATTAGCCGCTGAACCTAAGTTTATTATTTGTGACGAAGTAACGTCCGCACTGGATCAATTAGTGGCTGAGGGTATTTTACGCCTTCTTGCTGATTTACAGGACACGCTTGGGCTGTCCTACATGTTTATCACGCATGATCTAGCGACAGTGAAATCAATCGCAGACGAGGTTGTGGTAATGAAAGACGGGAAAGTGGTGGAGCAGGGGCCAAAAACATCCATGTTTACACCGCCACATCATGCTTACACGGATTTGTTGTTAAGCTCGGTTCCCGAAATGGACCCGGATTGGCTGACAAATTTGCTGCAAGAACGTGGTGTTGATAATATAGGAGATGCCGCAGTCAACAAAATGTGACTAAATCGGCGTAAAGTAAGCGCTATAAATAATGAATCACTTTAGGGAGAATAAAATATGTATGGAATTAGTAGACGTGGATTACTACAATCAGGTGTTGCAGCGGGGGTGCTTGCAGCGACTGGTTTGCCGCTTCGAGCAAAAACGCGTGGTGGTAAGTTTACTGCAGGACTTTCAGGTGCGAATACATCTGACAGTTGGGATGCCCGGACGCACTCAGACATTTATATGATAGCATCTGCACAGGGTGCTGTCTTTGATAGTCTTACGGAAGTAGCGGCAGATGGTAGCCTTGTAGGTGAATTGGCTGAAAGTTGGGAAGCTTCGTCTGATGCTAAAACGTGGACGTTCAATTTACGTCAGGGCGTGACTTTCCACAACGGAAAGTCTTTTGGCGCCGATGACATGATTGAATCCTTACAAATGCATCTTGGTGAAGATTCTAAATCTGCAGCTAAGCCGATTGTCGAAAGCATAGTTGAGATGACGAAGATTACTGAACACCAAGTGCAGTTGACGCTTGTTGCTGGTAATGCTGACCTGCCATACTTACTGTCTGATTATCATATACTTATGTATCCAGCAGGCCAGATTGAAGAGGCGATTGCGCAGGGTATCGGTACCGGACTCTATAAAGTAACAGCATTTGACCCTGGCGTCCGTATGACTGCAACGCGTTATGCCGATCACTATAAAGGTGACAGCGCTGGTTACTTTGATGACATTGAGTACATTGCGATCAATGATAATACTGCACGGATGAACGCGCTTATGACGGGTGCGGTTGATGCTATTAACCGGATCGATTTTAAAACTGAAAGCCTTCTGCGCGCTAACCCTGCGCTGCGTATTCAAGAAGTGTCAGGCAACCAGCATTACATTTTTCCGATGCTAACCAATGTTGCACCGTTTGGTGATGTAAATGTGCGCCGTGCGCTGAAGTACGGTCTGGACCGCCAAGAAATGGTAGATAAGATTCTTCAAGGTCATGGTACTGTAGGTAATGATTCACCTATTGGCCCAGCAAACCAGTACTACAATGCAGATATGGATCAGTTAGAATTTGATCCAGACAAGTCTAAATTCTATCTTCGTGAGGCTGGACTTGATAGCCTAGACATCGATTTGTCAGCTTCTAACGCAGCGTTTGAGGGTGCTGTTGATGCAGCACAGTTGTTCCAAGCGTCTGCATCGCAGGGTGGAATTAACATCAACGTGGTGCAGGAACCGGCTGATGGGTATTGGTCTAACGTCTGGATGAACAAGCCATTTTGTGCGTCTTACTGGTCTGGTCGGGCGACGGAAGATTGGATGTTTGCGACTGCATATGAAGAAGCTGCTCCGTGGAATGATAGCCAATGGGACAGCTCTGATTCGTCTCGTTTCCAAGAGCTGTTGCTAACTGCGCGTGCTGAACTCGACAGCGACAAACGCCGCGAGCAATATTTTGAGATGCAGCAAATTTTACGTGACGATGGTGGTGTATTACTCCCTATGTTTGCTAATTCAGTACAAGCTGTAAATAACCGTATATCGTCGCCAGAAACCATCGGCGGAGTTTGGCAGATGGACAACGCACGTATGGCGGAACGCTGGTCGGTTGCATAAGACTGCGGTCTTAGAAAAATTAAAGCCCCACCAGTTTTGGTGGGGCTTTTTTGCATTTTAAATTTTTAAATTAGATGATGCGGCTTTATTTAAATTGTTTTTAATAGGGGGGTATCATTAAAAATTACATCAGTACAAATTTACACATAAATGTTAAAATACTTCACAACGACCCAAAGATTTAACACTAAAGATTCTTTTCTTTACAAAACTATAGGTTGATGGACGTACACAGTCTGTACTTTATTTTAAAGCGTGAAGACATAGGTGCAGTGACGAGATAAGTAAGCCCCTTGCAGAACCGGGCACCTTCCCTTATATCATAGTTAACAGCGGCGCTTCGGCCTCCACCCCCGAAGCCCACCGAAATTCAAACGGGCCGTGAGCCCGTTTTTTTATGTCCGAATTTCGGACCCACATGAAAGTTAATATGTCTGAATTGATCGCCCGCGCGGCCATGGATCGCCGTATCACAGAAATCATCACTCCCACCATTGAGGATCTGGGGTTTGAAGTTGTGCGCGTGCGTTTGATGACGGGCAAGGAATCTATTCTTCAAATAATGGCGCAAAAGCCAGACGGCACGATTGAAGTCGACGAATGTGGTGAGATTAGTACTGCTGTATCTGCGCTTCTGGATGTTGAAGACCCGATTAAAGATGTTTTCACTCTTGAAGTTTCATCCCCTGGAATTGATCGCCCACTAACGCGGTTGAAGGATTTTGAGCAATGGGATGGTAACGAGGCCAAGATTGAAACTGAAGAATTGATTGATGGACGACGCCGTTTCAAAGGTATTTTGCGCGGTGTAGAGGGTGACGAAGTCCTGATCGAGATCGAAGACAACGCTAAGCTAATTACAATTGGTTTAAAGTTTGAGTGGTTGTCCGATGCTAAGCTTGTGCTGACAGAAAGCTTAATCCGTGGTGTTTTGCGCGGTCGCAAAGATGCGGGTCAGATCGATGAAACACAATTTGACGAAGTTGAGACCGTTTTAAGCGGCTCTGACGAGGAGACAAACTAATGGCGATTACCTCTGCCAATCAACTGGAACTTTTGCAAACTGCCGAAGCTGTTGCCCGCGAAAAGCAAATTGACCCTATCTTAGTCGTTGAAGCTATGGAGGAATCCCTCGCCCGAGCTGCAAAGTCACGTTACGGGTCCGAAATGGACATTCGTGTTCACATTGACCGCAAAACAGGCAAGGCAACTTTTACGCGGGTTCGCACGGTTGTGGCCGAAGCAGAACTTGAGAATTATCAGTCTGAGTTCACAGTTGATCAAGCAAAAGAATATATGGAAGACCCTGAGGTCGGCCAAGAATTTATTGAAGAAGTCCCCCCCGTTGAAATGGGCCGTATTGCCGCACAGTCCGCCAAACAGGTAATCTTGCAGAAGGTCCGCGAAGCTGAGCGTGACAAACAATATGAAGACTTCAAAGACCGTGCAGGTACAATCATTAATGCACAGGTTAAACGGGAAGAATATGGTAACGTCATAGTCGATGTTGGCACCGGTGAAGCAATTTTGCGCCGTAACGAAAAAATTGGCCGAGAGAGCTACCGCCCGAACGACCGAATCCGCTGTTACATCAAAGAAGTTCGCCGCGAACAGCGTGGCCCACAGATTTTCCTGAGCCGTACTGATCCACAGTTCATGGCTGAGCTGTTCAAAATGGAAGTGCCTGAGATTTACGAAGGTATTATTGAGATCAAGGCAGTTGCTCGTGACCCAGGTTCCCGCGCCAAAATAGCAGTTATTTCGTATGATAATTCTATCGATCCAGTCGGTGCATGTGTCGGTATGAGAGGATCACGCGTTCAGGCTGTTGTAAATGAATTACAGGGTGAAAAGATCGACATCATTCCGTGGAACGAAGACATGCCAACTTTCCTTGTGAACGCACTTCAGCCAGCTGAAGTGTCGAAGGTTGTGTTTGATGAGGACGCTGAACGTATCGAAGTCGTTGTTCCAGAAGAGCAGTTATCTTTAGCGATTGGTCGTCGTGGCCAAAACGTACGACTTGCAAGCCAGTTGACAGGATTAGATATCGACATCCTTACTGAGGAAGAAGAATCGAAACGTCGTCAGGCTGAGTTTGAACTGCGCACTGGATTGTTTATTGAAACATTGGATCTGGACGAATTCTTTGCACAGCTCTTGGTCTCTGAAGGCTTCACTACACTGGAAGAAGTTGCTTACGTAGAAGTTGATGAACTTCTTGTCATCGATGGAGTTGATGCGGATACGGCCAGTGAATTGCAGGCCCGTGCGCGTGATGTGATCGAAGCCAAGAACAATAAAGCGATGGCAAATGCTCGTGAATTAGGTGTAGAAGATAGCCTTGTTGCATTTGAAGGTCTGACACCTCAGATGATCGAAGCATTGGCGAATGATAATGTTAAAACTCTGGAAGATTTTGCAACTTGCGCGGATTGGGAGCTTGCTGGTGGCTGGACAGTCACTGACGGTGAACGTACTAAAGATGATGGATCTCTAGAACCATTTGAGGTGAGCCTTGAGGAAGCACAAAAGATGATTATGACGGCGCGTGTAATGCTAGGTTGGGTTGATCCAGATGATCTTGTAAGAGATACTAAAGATGGTGATGATCTGAGTGAGGGACCGGAGGCCTGATCGTAGGCCTCCTGGTAGCCAGATGGGTCGCAAAGGGCGCACCAAAGACCAAGATGTCTCAGAACGCAGGTGCATTGTAACTGGCGAGGTAACTCCCAAACAGGGATTGATCCGTTTTGTAGTTGGCCCCGAAAACCAAGCTGTTCCTGATATTTTAGAAAAGTTGCCAGGTCGGGGTATGTGGGTTACTGCAACTCGGGACGCACTTGATAAAGCGGGACGGGGTCATTTTTCAAAGTCTGCCAAGGTTCCAGTGACTGTGCTAGAGGGTTTGACTGATGAAGTGGAACGCCAGACCTTACGGCGAGTTGTTGATATGATTGCTATGGCCCGTAAAGCGGGTTTAGCGGTTGCCGGATTTGAAAAAGTCAAAGGTTGGCTGGGTGGAGGCGAAAATGTTCGTGCGCTGTTTCAGGCATCTGATGGATCAGAACGCGGCAAGACAAAGTTATGGACGCCCGAAGGGGCGCGTTATTTTGGATGTTTGACAGCCCAAGAATTGGGTTTAGCATTCGGACGGGGGACTGTGGTACATGGGGCGCTCGCCTCTGGCAAACTCAGCAACCGTGTTGTAGAGGAAGCGACAAAGCTGAAAGGCTTGCGCGAAATAGACGGCGGTGAAGGCACCGCCTCGGAAGGAATAAAAGCTACATGAGCGATTCAGACGGCAAAAAGCCACTTGGTGTTACACCCCGTCCCGGCAGCGTAAAGCAGAGCTTCAGCCACGGGCGGACCAAGAACGTCGTAGTTGAGACGAAACGCAAGCGCGTTGTCGTGCCCAAACCCGGTACCTTAAAGCCAGCAGGGAGCGGTTCAGCACCTCTCGGTGGTGATCCGTCCAAGCGGCCTGCGGGCATCTCGGACGTTGAAATGGCGCGTCGGATGAAGGCGCTTCAATTGGCTAAAGCTCGTGAAGCTGAAGACGCAGCAAAGCGTGATGCAGACGATAAAGAACGTGCTGTTGAGCGTGAGCTTCGACGCGCAGAGATTGATGCTAGAGAGCGCGAAGAAAAAGAGCGTGAAGAAGCTAGCAAAGCCAAAAAGATTGAAGAAGAACAAAATAAGCGTGATGCCGAGGCAGCTGCGCAAGCTGCTGCTGCGGTTCCTACAGCTGTAAATACAGAAGCGGTTCCAGCCCAGCGGCGCGCTCCGCCAACTGGTGGAGCACCTGCTACGGCCCCACGCAAGAAAGAAGACGACCGTGAAGCCCGCAAGAACAAGGGCCAAGAAGACGCTCGTAAGGGTGGTAAGCTGACTTTGAACCAAGCTTTGCGTGGAGGCGAAGGCGGCCGTCATCGATCCATGGCACAGATGAAGCGCAAGCAAGATCGTGCGCGTCAAAAGGCAATGGGACAAAATATTGAGCGTGAAAAAGTTATGCGTGATGTTCGGGTTCCGGAAGCGATAACAGTCTCTGAACTGGCTAACCGAATGACGGAAAAAGTGTCTTCAGTCGTAAAGTCATTGATGAATAACGGCATTATGGCGACACAAAATCAATCGATTGATGCGGATACGGCAGAATTGATTATCGAAGAATTCGGTCACAGAATTGTGCGTGTATCCGACTCGGACGTCGAAGATGTGATCAACATTATTGAAGATGATGCGAAAGATTTAAAACCACGACCTCCGGTAATTACAATAATGGGTCATGTCGACCATGGAAAAACGTCACTGTTAGATGCGATTCGCAATGCTAAAGTTGTAGCTGGCGAAGCGGGTGGAATTACGCAGCATATTGGGGCGTATCAGGTAACAACTGAGAGTGGCGCGAAGCTGACGTTCCTTGATACACCTGGACATGCGGCATTTACTTCGATGCGAGCTCGTGGTGCACAAGTAACCGACATTGTGGTTCTGGTGGTGGCAGCAGATGATGCAGTCATGCCGCAGACAATTGAAGCGATTCATCACGCAAAAGCAGCAAATGTGCCAATGATTGTGGCAATCAACAAGATTGATCGTCCGGCAGCCGACGCAACCAAAGTTCGCACGGACCTGCTACAGCATTCTGTGATTGTTGAAAAAATGTCTGGTGAAGTTCAGGATGTCGAAGTTTCTGCTATTACTGGTCAAGGCCTTGACGAATTACTAGAAGCGATTGCTTTGCAGTCTGAACTTTTGGAATTAAAAGCTAACCCAGAGCGCGCCGCGCAGGGTGCTGTAATCGAGGCACAGTTGGACATCGGCCGTGGCCCTGTTGCAACCGTACTGATTGAAACGGGTACACTTCGTCGTGGTGATATTTTTGTTGTGGGTGAACAGTGGGGTAAAGTTCGCGCGTTGATTGACGACAAGGGTGAGCGGATCGAAGAAGCGGGTCCATCTGTTCCTGTTGAGGTTCTGGGCTTAAACGGTACACCAGAAGCAGGTGACGTCCTAAACGTGACATCAACTGAAGCACAAGCGCGTGAAATTGCAGAATATCGTGCCAACGCTGCGAAAGAAAAACGAGCGGCAGCTGGCGCTGCCGTGACTTTGGATCAATTGATGGCGAACGCAAAAGCAAGCGAAAGCGTGTCTGAGCTTCCGATCCTTGTTAAAGGTGATGTTCAAGGCTCGACCGAAGCGATAGTTCAAGCGATGGCTAAGATTGGTAACGACGAAGTGCGTGTTCGGGTCCTTCATTCTGGTGTTGGTGCGATCACTGAAAGCGATATCGCCTTGGCCGAAGCTTCCGGCGCACCAGTGATTGGTTTTAACGTTCGCGCAAACGCATCTGCCCGTCAGTCAGCAAACCAAAAAGGCGTCGAGATTCGCTATTACTCAATTATCTACGATCTTGTGGATGATATTAAAGCGGCAGCTTCTGGTCTGTTGTCTGCCGAAGTTCGTGAAAACTTCATTGGATACGCCAATATTAAAGAAGTCTTTAAAGTTTCAAATGTCGGCATGATTGCGGGATGTTTGGTGACCGAAGGTATCGCTCGACGTTCTGCTGGAGTGAGATTGCTGCGTGATGATGTAGTAATCCATGAGGGCACGCTTAAAACTCTCAAGCGTTTCAAAGATGAAGTGCCTGAGGTGCAGTCAGGTCAAGAATGTGGCATGGCGTTTGAAAAATATGAAGACATCCGTCCGAACGATGTCATTGAAATCTTCGAGCGTGAAGAAGTTGAACGCACGCTGTAATGTTACTGGTTATAAGTGGGAAAGGGGCGCCAAAGGGGCGTCCCTTTTTCATTTATAAGTTCTAAATTAGTTTAATTTGTAGATGGTTTATTTTTTATATTAGTGCTGACTGGCTGAAACTATCACCCTGTCTACACCCAATATTTGGACGCTAAAGCCCTGCTTTTAAATCTGCATTCCTACTGAAACAGTCCGATAGAAAGAGTGACAAATTGCTTGAGTAATAATACGTTTGTAGTGTGATTTGCACAAACTTTAAAAAATATAAAAACCACAAACAAGAAGTAGACTAAAGCCAATCCCTTAGTATGGGGATTAATGGAATATCGGCGGCTGGCATTGGGTAGTTGCTCAGTTGATTTGCCCTTACCCACTTAAGAGTTTGGCCTTCTTGGGGGCTCGGGGTGCCTTTCCACTTGCGACAGGCGAACAAAGGCATAATCAGATGGAAATCATTATAGCTATGGCTTGCGAACGTTAGTGGCGCAAGGCAAGATTGCCAGGTATCAATACCAAGTTCTTCTTGTAGTTCGCGGATCAACGCGATCTCAGGTGTTTCGCCACTCTCTACCTTCCCGCCAGGAAACTCCCAAAGACCTGCCATAGATTTTCCTTCTGGTCGCTGAGCAAGAAGAACGCGGCCATCGACATCGATGAGTGCAACGGCACTAACCAATACAGTTTTCATGAACGGTAGTCGGCATTAATGGTGATGTATCCATGGTTCAAATCACAGGTCCAGACTGTACCAAGCCCGCCTGCAATGCCAAGATCAACGGCGATCACTAAATCCTGTTGTTTCATATACGCAATGCCTGCGTCTTCGGAGTAATCTTGCGACACCCAACCTTTTTCGGCAACAAGAATATCACCAAACCGGATAGTAAGCCGGTCGCGATCAGCTTGTGCACCAGACTTTCCAATTGCCATGACGATGCGGCCCCAGTTTGGATCTTCGCCTGCAATGGCAGTCTTTACTAATGGAGAATTGGCAATGGACAGGCCCACTTTGCGTGCGTCAGCATCGCTAGCGGCACCTGACACGCGAACCTCGATAAACTTTGTTGCGCCTTCGCCGTCGCGAACCACTTGATGGGCAAGGTTCAGCATAACGCGATGCAGTGCTTGGGTGAAGCCGGCGCTGTGTGTGACATCAACGCCAGATGCGCCGGTTGCGGCACACATAAGACTGTCAGAGGTCGAAGTATCGCTGTCTACAGTGATGCAGTTGAAAGTTTTATTAGTTAGTGTTGCTAGCAATGTTTGTAGATCAGCTTGTGAGATTTGAGCATCTGTAAAGACGTAGACAAGCATCGTTGCCATATCAGGTGCGATCATCCCAGATCCTTTAGCTATGCCTGCGATACGCACAGTTTCGCCGTTGATGACAACTTCCGCAGATGTACCCTTCGCAAACGTGTCAGTGGTCATAATTGCTTGAGCAGCGTGTGCGATGCCATTTGGTGACAGGTCTGCAACAAGGTCATCGACCTTGGCTATGATACGATCGTGGGGAAGGCGCTCACCAATGACACCAGTGGAGGCTGTGAAGATACGATCCGTTTGTATATTAGTAGCTTTTGCAACTGCATTACAAATTGCCGCAACGGATTGTTTGCCTGCAGCTCCCGTAAAAGCATTGGAATTGCCAGAATTCACAAAGATCGCCGTTCGACCATCTAGAGTGATGCCCATTTTGGACTGACAATCCAAAACAGGGGCAGAGCGCGTGGCTGAGCGCGTAAAAACCCCTGCAACAGTAGTGCCAGCTGTTAATTCCACCAGCATTACGTCTTTACGGTCTTTGTATTTCACCCCCGCCGCACCAGATGCAAACTTTACACCTTCAATGACAGGTAAATCAGGAAAGTGATCAGGTGCGAGGGGAGAAATAGTCATAATTAGTCCTCAAGCAGTTGAAGGTTTTGGATTAAAGCAAAATCGAACTGGCCTTCTTCGGGCAGTGTGATGTTGGCACTTTCTGTCAAAGTGATAATATGCGCATCGAGCTTCTGCTGTTGAATGCTTGTTGTTAGCTCACCGCGTAAATCGTCAAGTGTCGGCAGAGGTGTGACGCGGACCTCATTGAGTTTTACAACGTGCCAGCCAAATTGAGTTTGCACGGGCGTAGAAACGGCGTCAGGTTCCAGCATTAATACTGCTGCCTCGAATGCAGGAACCATCATGCCGGGACCAAACCAACCCAGATCACCACCAGCTGGCCCTGACGGACCAGTGGACTTTTCTACGGCAGTTTCAGCGAAATTAGCGCCTTCATCGATCATCGCTCTGATTTCAAACGCTTCTTCTTCGGTTTCAACTAAAATGTGGGATGCGTTGTATTCTGTGGTAGCTACGGTATCGGTAAACCGTGCGTCATAGGCTGTTTGCAAATCTATGTCGCTAACTGAAGCGCTGGTAAATGTGTTCACCACTTCGCCTGCCCGCATGGATCGCACTTCGTTAGAAATAGCAATACCAATGCGTTTTGGTTCAACATCGAGAGAGTTTCCAAGAAGTTGCTGGTTTACAAGTTGTTCGATCAAACCACTGAAAATCACATCATCAGGCAACTGTTGATATTGTTCAGGAAGTTGTGAGCGCAACATGATGATCTGTCCTAAGGTGATATTGGACCCATCAACCGAGGCTACGATAGTTTCAGCGGTCATGTTAGCGTGAGCGTTCGCATGCGCAAAGCTGGCAGAAAAAGAAAAAAGTGCGGCAGATGCGAGCAATTTTGGGCGAAATAGCATATTAAAAGTCCCTTGATGAGCCACGGTTGGCCGTAGCGTTGACACCTATGTGGTGGCCCCTTACATCCTCTAGAGGTCCCGAGGGGGCTAGTCTTGGCGCTGTTTCTATTAGGCGCGTTCGACAGGTACAACCAACCTCCTCACACATTGATGTCAGAGACGCCTAAACAGGCGCGTGCGGAGAGAATATGCTCGGTCTTGGAACGATTACGAAGAAGATTTTTGGTACGCCGAACGACCGCATGGTTAAGGCCACACTGCCGTTGATTCAACAGATCAACGCGCTTGAGCCTAACTGTGAGTCGCTTAGCGATGAGGGCATCAAAGCCAAGACTGAAGAACTGGCAAAGCGCGCGATTGATGGTGAAAGCCTTGATGTTTTGCTGCCAGAGGCTTTTGCAAACTGTCGTGAGGCTGCGAAACGCGCCCTAGGCCTTCGGGCATTTGATGTACAGTTAATGGGTGGAATTTTCCTTCATCAAGGAAATATTTCGGAAATGAAGACTGGGGAGGGTAAGACGCTTGTAGCCACGTTACCTGCATATTTAAATGCGCTGACGGGAAAGGGTGTTCATATTGTAACGGTAAATGACTACCTTGCAAAGCGTGACTCCGAATGGATGAGCAAAGTGTTTGGTGCGTTGGGTCTAACAACAGGTGTTATTTACCCACAACAGCCAGAAGCAGAAAAAAACGCAGCATATCGTTGTGACGTAACCTATGCGACCAATAACGAGCTTGGGTTTGACTATCTACGCGATAACATGAAATCTGAGCTGTTGCAGATGAACCAGCGTGGTCACAATTTTGCGATTGTTGATGAGGTTGATTCTATTCTGGTTGATGAAGCGCGCACACCCTTAATCATTTCAGGTCCTGCTGAAGATCGATCGGCAATGTATACGACAATCGACAAGCTGATCCCAGAAATTCATGAAGATCATTTCACCCTCGACGAAAAGACGCGCAACGTGAATTACACTGATGAAGGCAACGAATTTCTCGAAGAGCGTTTGGTGACAGCTGAAATTTTACCTTCAGATCAATCTCTTTATGCACCTGAAAGCACATCAATTGTACACCATGTCAATCAGGGTCTGCGTGCGCACAAATTGTTTACTAAAGATAAAGATTATATTGTGCGCGACAATGAAGTTGTCTTAATTGATGAATTTACTGGCCGGATGATGTCGGGTCGCCGTCTATCTGATGGCTTGCATCAAGCTATTGAAGCAAAAGAAGGCTGCAAGATCATGCCTGAAAATGTCACGCTCGCTTCTGTAACGTTCCAGAATTATTTTCGTTTGTACGACAAACTGGGTGGCATGACTGGTACTGCGTTGACTGAAGCTGACGAGTTTGCTGAGATTTACGGGCTTGGTGTGGTTGAGGTCCCAACAAATCGCCCCATCGCGCGTGTAGATGAGCATGATCAAGTATACCGTACGGCATCTGAGAAATTTAATGGTGTTGTTGAGGCAATCAAAGAAGCTAACGAAAAAGGCCAGCCGACACTTGTGGGAACGACTTCGATTGAAAAGTCGGAATTCTTAAGTCAGCTTTTGACGACAGAAGGCATTGTGCATAATGTTTTGAATGCGCGCCAGCATGAGCAAGAAGCGCAAATTGTAGCTGATGCAGGTAAGTTTGGTGCTGTTACTATTGCGACTAATATGGCGGGTCGCGGTACGGATATTAAGCTAGGTGGCAACGTTGAATTTAAGATCATGGAAGCAATTGTGGCATCTCCTGAAGACGATAATGAAGTCGTCCGCGCAAAAATTGAAGAAGCGCATACAGCTGATGAACAAGCTGTAAAAGATGCAGGTGGATTGTACGTTTTGGCTACAGAACGCCATGAAAGCCGCCGTATCGATAATCAGTTGCGCGGGCGGTCTGGGCGTCAGGGTGATCCGGGAAAATCGTCGTTCTTCTTGTCCCTCGAAGATGACTTGATGCGTATATTTGGATCTGAAAGGCTAGACAAAGTTTTATCATCGCTTGGTATGAAAGACGGTGAAGCGATTGTACATCCGTGGGTCAATAAATCGCTGGAACGTGCACAAGCTAAGGTTGAAGGCCGTAACTTTGATATCCGCAAACAACTGTTGAAATTTGACGATGTGATGAATGATCAGCGCAAAGTTATTTTCAGCCAACGTCGGGAAATCATGGAAGCTGAAGATTTGTCTGAAATCGTGTCGGACATGCGCAGCCAAGTGATCGATGATTTGGTAGATGTTCATATCCCTAGTAAAAGTTATGCTGACCAATGGGATGCCGAAGGGCTTTACGAGCAATCAAGCGTTCAGTTGGGCATTGATGTTCCGGTGATCGAATGGGCCAATGAAGAAGGCGTAGATGACAGTGACCTACGGGAACGCCTCGAAGAAGCATCACAAGCCTATATGACTGAAAAGGCCGCAGCGTTTGGGCCTGAGGTTATGCGCAACATCGAAAAGCAAATCCTCTTGCAAACGATCGACGCCAAATGGCGTGAACACCTGCTGACATTGGAACATCTTCGATCTGTTGTGGGCTTTCGAGGTTATGCGCAGCGTGATCCGCTCAATGAATATAAAACCGAATCATTTCAGCTTTTTGAAACACTACTTGATAGTTTGCGCTCTGAGGTGACCCAGAAACTTGCACAAATCCGACCAATATCAAAAGAAGAACAAGAAGCGATGGTTGCACAAGCACTTGAACAACAGCGTCAGGCAAAAGCCGCAATGGAGCGGTCTGCATTGCCTGCCCCGACAGTAGATGCAAAGCCTGGATTTAATGCAATGGATCCGATGACGTGGGGTGCTCCAGGGCGCAATGATAGCTGTCCATGTGGATCTGGAAATAAATTTAAACACTGCCACGGCCGTCTTAGCTAGTCACTTTAGTTTATCTAATGTTAGCGCTTGTGAGTCTAAATTGAGATCTTAAACAAGAGGTTTTTCTTGGCTCATCTGTAACCCACGTGAAGGGGGCAAAAAATAAACACTGGGAATATACTAAAGTCTTGATGAGAACCTGGTCAAAAAAATTAAGTTGTCGACGCGTAGGCATCTCTTATCTGAAGAGAAGAACAGGATCGTTTGGACAGGCTCCTAGGCGAGGGCTGCATTGCTCAACTTTGCAGTCGTGAAGGCAATATATCAAGTTACCTACTCCTAACGGAGAAGGACTTCATGGACGCATGCAAGCGTCGGTCTGCTGAGTATATGGCCAGCGCTGCCACGAACGACGCAGTGAAGGATCTACACATCAAAGTCGTGACCTGAAAGATGACCTTTTGGTACAAATGATTAACCTTTGGTCGCCGAAAAAGTATGATATGTGATCGGGGTTACCATTAATGAGATACTCCGCATCTGAGAAATTAGAGATTATCTGGCTGGCCAAAGAATCACATCTTTTAATCTAGCTGACATTGGCTAAACTTGGCATCAACTGCACAATATTTGCTGTTGTTGTGACCGATACGTTTTGCGTGGCGAAGCAGGGCTGCAAGATTAATCCTCAGAACCAAAGCTCGACTAGAACCGTATCCCAGACTCGATGCGGCGCAAGATCGTTAAGCTGGTAATTAAAGAGACAAAGCTGCCATCATGGGGGCTGGCTGTAAACTTCAAAAACTGGGACAGTTAGTTTGCATCAGAAGCTTTAGTGTTTCGATGCTTATGGCGCACAATTAGATCACCAGATTGACTTTTTATCATCTAGCGGAAAGTGAGGTCAAAGTAAAAATTACAGCAATTAGCTATGGCAGACTAACTTCACCTATATAAAGATTATTAGCTGGATTTTATTCTATCTTAGTAGGATCTTAGACGATCACATCTAGTATATTAATTTTTTGGAAACTCTGTATCAACATGGGGACACAAGTCGTGACTGACACGTTAGAATTTTATGAGCTTTTAAGGCACTGAAATGTCGAAAATTAGTACGTGTAATTATATAAATTTAAACCAATAAAGCAATTTGGTAGAGGTGGAGGCAAATTTTATGCCTCCACCGTGATATAATTCCATTTCCGCGTAGTGGAAGGTCGTGCAGGCTTAACCTTTCATGGCCTCCCAAAAAGTTTTAACCGATTTGAAGAAATTAGAACTTTGCGGGTTATTGTCACTGGCCAAGTCTTCAAATTCACGCAGCAGTTCTTTTTGTTTACCTGTCAGATTTACAGGGGTTTCGACCGCCATTTCTATAAACATGTCGCCAGGACCACCGCCCCGCAGGGCAGGCATGCCTTTAGCGCGTAAACGCATCTGGCGACCCGATTGTGACCCAGCTGGAATCTTCACGCGTGACCTTCCACCGTCAATTGTTGGGACTTCAATATCGCCACCGAGCGCCGCCGTCGCCATGGAAACTGGTATACGACAGAACAAGTTATTGACCTCGCGTTCAAACAGGTCGTGGTCACGCACCTCGATGAAGATATAGAGATCACCAGTTGGACCGCCGCGCATGCCAGCTTCACCTTCGCTTGAAAGGCGGATGCGTGTGCCTGTTTCCACACCAGCAGGAATGTTGACTGAAAGAGACTTTTCTTTTTCAACGCGACCAGCGCCACGACATTCATGACATGGATTTTTAATAGTCTGACCCATGCCATTACAAGTCGGGCAAGTGCGCTCTACAGTAAAGAAGCCCTGCTGTGCGCGAACTTTTCCTAAGCCAGAACATGTGGGGCATGTTTGAGGTTCAGATCCACCTTCCGCACCAGTTCCTTTACATGATCCGCAGCCTACTGCAGTTGGAACTGTGACGGTTTTGTGCAGACCTGCGTAAGCTTCTTCCAATGTAACACGTAAATTGTAACGTAGGTCATTACCACGTGACGCACGCGATTGGCCGCCAGCACCACGCGCACCGCCCATGTTGCCGAACAAGTCATCAAATATATCGGAGAATGCAGACCCGAAGTCCCCCTGACCACCTGCGCCTGGCTGTCCACCACCTCCATTGCCGATTCCCCCTTCAAATGCGGCATGACCATAACGATCATACGCTGCTTTTTTATCAGCATTCTTCAGGATTTCGTAAGCTTCGCCTGCTTCTTTGAACTGACTTTCCGCATCTGGTCTGTCGGTGTTTCGGTCAGGGTGAAGCTCTTTCGCCTTTTGGCGATAGCCCTTTTTGATCTCATCGGCGTTTGCGCTTTTGGAGAGGCCTAAAATTTCATAATAATCGCGTTTTGACATGATCAGTTTCCCCTTTTGGGAAGGACAAGACCGGCCTGATGATGGGCCGGTCTTGAAATTTCACCAAATTTTAGGCGCGTTTGTCGCCGTCGAGATCTTCAAAGTCTGCATCGACAATATCTTCGTCGGCGGCTGATATGTCAGGCTCAACTTCGCCGGCGTCTTGCTGTGCGGTTTTGTAGATAGCTTCGCCTAGCTTCATAGCCGATTCTGTTACGTTCTGGATACCAGACTTAATCTTGCCTGCGTCTTCGTTTTCCAGGTCGTCCTTAAGTGCAGCGATGGACAATTCAATCGCCTCGATTGTGGTTGGATCAACTTTGTCCGCATGTTCTTCCATCGATTTTTCAGTCGAGTGAATCAAGCTTTCTGCTTGGTTCCGAGCTTCGACAAGTTCCTTACGGTCTTTGTCAGATTCAGCGTTTTCTTCCGCGTCGCGTACCATTTGTTCGATGTCTGCATCGGACAAACCTCCAGACGCTTGAATCGTGATCGTCTGCTCTTTGCCTGTACCTTTGTCGGATGCGCCAACCGACACAATGCCGTTTGCGTCAATGTCAAAGGTTACTTCGATTTGGGGCATGCCGCGTGGTGCGGGGGGAATGCTTTCGAGGTTAAATTGACCAAGCATTTTGTTGTCAGTAGCCATTTCGCGCTCACCTTGGAATACGCGGATGGTCACAGCATTCTGATTGTCTTCGGCAGTTGAAAAAACCTGGCTCTTCTTCGTTGGTATTGTGGTATTGCGATCGATCAAGCGCGTGAAGACACCGCCGAGTGTTTCAATCCCCAAGGACAATGGTGTGACATCCAACAGTACCACGTCTTTGACGTCGCCTTGAAGGACACCAGCCTGAATTGCTGCACCTAAGGCTACGACCTCGTCAGGATTCACGCCTTTATGTGGCTCCTTGCCAAAGAATTTTGTAACTTCTTCGATTACTTTTGGCATGCGTGTCATACCACCAACTAGAACGACTTCGTCGATGTCTTTTGTAGTCAGGCCCGCGTCTTTTAACGCAGCTGCGCACGGTTTCATCGACGCTTTGATAAGGTCGCCCACAAGGCTTTCCAGCTTTGCACGGGTTAGCTTCATAACCATGTGCAACGGAGAGCCATCTTTCCCCATTGAAATGAACGGCTGGTTAATCTCTGTCTGGCTCGCAGAAGACAATTCAATTTTTGCCTTTTCTGCTGCTTCCTTGAGACGTTGAAGTGCCATCTTGTCATTCTTTAAGTCAACGCCGTTGGACTTTTTGAATTCGTCCGCAAGGTAATTAACAATACGCATGTCAAAGTCTTCACCCCCAAGGAACGTATCGCCATTGGTGGATTTGACTTCGAACAAACCATCGTCAATTTCTAAAATCGTTACGTCGAACGTACCGCCGCCAAGATCATAAACAGCAATGGTTTGGGTTTCTTTTTTGTCGAGTCCATAGGCAAGCGCCGCTGCTGTTGGTTCGTTAATGATACGAAGCACTTCGAGGCCAGCAATTTTGCCGGCGTCTTTTGTGGCCTGACGCTGTGCGTCGTTAAAGTAAGCAGGAACCGTGATGACGGCTTGCGTTACTTCTTCGCCGAGATAGCTTTCAGCGGTTTCTTTCATCTTTTGTAAGATTACTGCTGAGATTTGCGCAGGTGAGTATTTCTCATCGCGGGCTTCAATCCAGGCGTCGCCATTGCCACCGTCGATGACGTTGAACGGCAGGTTCTTTTTATCTTTTGCGAGATGCTTGTCATCATTGCGACGGCCTACAAGACGCTTCACACCAAAGATGGTGTTTTCTGGGTTCGTTACGGCCTGACGTTTTGCAGGTTGACCCACTAGGCGTTCGTCGTCTGTGAACGCGACAATAGATGGAGTCGTGCGCGCGCCTTCTGCGTTTTCAATAACGCGGGGTTGCGAGCCATCCATGATGGCTACACAAGAGTTGGTGGTTCCAAGGTCGATGCCAATTACTTTAGCCATGTTCAAATCCCTTTCGAGGCGATGTGAGGCGGCGCGGACCCGTTCCGGCACCCGTGCCTATGGTTGGTGTTGCCGAGCAGGGAGGCCCCATTCGGATCGCAGTGTATATAGGTGTGACAAATAGGGGCTGCAACCTATGTAACAGCTGGTAGTGTGCAAAAATGGTGAACAGATGAATATGGGACGCCCAACAGTAGACTTACGTGGGGTTCAAGTCTGGCAAGCACTACTCGATCGGCCCGCACAAGAGGCAATGATTAGTGATATTCGAAGGATTGTTGCCGAAGCGCCACTATTTTCGCCTATGACGCCTTATGGCAAGCCGATGTCGGTACAAATGACCAGTGCGGGGCGGTTTGGTTGGTTTTCTGACCGTTCTGGCTACAGATATTCGGAACATCATCCAAATGGCGCGGTGTGGCCTGCGATACCAGCGTCAATTTTGGATGTTTGGGGGTTGGTGTCCGGATCAGCTCGGGCTCCAGAATGCTGCTTGGTTAACTTGTATCGAGAGGCGGCAAAGATGGGAATGCATCAGGATCGTGATGAGGCAGAGTTTGGGGAACCTGTTGTGTCAGTGTCATTGGGTGATGATGGGTTGTTTCGTATTGGTAATACCACGCGCGGTGGCAAGACAGAATCAATCTGGTTAAAATCAGGCGATGTGGTGGTGATGGGCGGTGACGCGCGGTTAATATACCACGGTATTGACAAAACGCGTGCAGGGTCCTCGACCCTGTTGTCGGGTGGCGGGCGTATAAACCTGACGCTTCGGGTGGTGACGTAAACGTCATTACTCAACATTTATATTAAGTTCAAAGGAGAAGTGAGGTTTAATAGTGTCCTTATTTAAAATACCTTTTAAGCGCATTCATTATGTATTGCGTCAGTATAGCTAAGAATCTAAAGAAGTTAGCCTATGTGCATTGTGCAATAGCTGGCCTATAAATTACTTCTATCGAGCGCCTGCTTGAACATAAACACCAATATGGCGAATTCTCGATCTGCCATTCTATCGTTGCAGCGTAGTGATGATGAATATGAGTCAACACCAAACCCTCTTAGACTTTAGCAATGTGCTCGTTCTGAGCGAATTATTTGCGTAGAACAGGTAGGATGCAGTTAGCTCCTCAGAAAGCGTCATATTAAACATTACGCAGTTATCATTAGGCGTCTCAGATCGATTTAGTTTTAAAGTATAACATGGTGCGTGACATTTTATTTTGATGCAGCAGATCGGCTGCATCAAATTGTTTTGGGACCAAGCCAAACCGCTTGCTCATGCCAAATTTGGTCCACACTTTGAAAGTTGACAGTCCTTTTACCTTTAGAGCGTTAGTGCCAAGTCTGTCGATTTTTTGGACGACACGCTTGTTTTGATAAGAATATTTATTGATATTGTTACTGGAGATATTTGTGACCATTTACTGTCTGGAAGGAAACTATGAATTTTCTAATGTACCTAACAAGATAAGCACTAATTTTGTTTAAAGCACTTCATCTTGCGGCATCCCAGCTGGCAGATGCGTTTTTTCGGGTATAAAATTCGAGCATCAGGCCGATCATAATCAGAATTAGTGACACCTTTATTGGGTAACTGATGGAGGTGAAATGTGGATTATAGTTAATAAAAACGTATCCACGCGCTTGATCAATACAGTGAAATAAAGGGTTCCAATCAAAAATTGGTAACATGAAGCCAGGCAGTGAGTTGGCAACAAACATTTTACCTGACGCAATCATGTTGGCACGGGCATAGATTGACGAAGCAATTGAAACGAATCCAGAGAACCAAGGCTTGATGGCTAAAAAGATCATCCCAACGGCCACACCGGAGAACCACGCGAGCAGTAAACTCCCCATGGCACTGATAGGATCAACAATCGTGATTGGGCCAAAAATTACGTGATACAAATATAAAACTACTGACATCGATAGCACTTGAATATAGAGCGACGCGATGGCTGAGGATGTGATCGCCACAATGGTGTTCATTGGTGCATGTTTCATCATTGCGGATGCTGGACCTTCGGCACCAAGTACTGCGCCCATCGCCTTTGTGTGCGTTAAAAATAAAAATATTCCTGACATGATATAAAGTAAAAAGTCACCGCGGATTGCTGAGCCTCTTAGGTCGAGAATCGAAAACATAAAATAGAATGCAGCCACAAAAACGATAGTTTGCATTATGTTCATAATCAGACCGACGACTGCATTTCGGTGATCTTTACGAACTTCACGTACTATTGAATGATATATCAATTCTAACATGCTGAGCGCTGAACGTGAGCCTGAATGGGTTTTGGTGCGATGTACTTCGAACATTAATAGCCTGCTAATTTCAGTTTTTTCTGGTTGAGTGTCTCACAAGGCACGTAAATCTTGATGATCCTTCAGCATCTCACCATAAGGGGTCAAATTTATTGGATCAATAAAAATACCCGTGATCAATTATTATGTAGGAGTTGTGTGATGGATTTTGATAAATTGACGGAAGTGATGCGAAAACTTTCTCTGGAAGCAGGTGATATCATCATGGATATTTACAACTCTGATGATTTTAATGTGCGTTCAAAAAGTGATGATAGTCCAGTCACTGCTGCAGATGAAGCAGCGGATGCACATATTTTTGCCGGTTTGCGGGTGGCGTTTCCAGATGTTGCACTTGTTACCGAGGAGCAGGCCGAAAGTCACAGTGTGACGGCCAATACATTCATAATTGTTGATCCGTTGGATGGTACTAAGGAGTTTATCCATCGTCGTGGTGATTTTACTGTTAATATCGCCTATGTCCATGAGGGTGTCCCGATTCGAGGTGTGGTTTATGCACCTGATAAGGGGCGGTTGTTCTATACTAATGCAGTGGGTGTATCGGTTGAAGAAGTTGGCAATCTTGATAAAAATACAGTTGGAACAACGGTACCGATTGCTGTTTCCACGCCAGACAACGCAGGTTTAATGGTTGTTGCATCTAAATCGCACCGAGATCAGGCGACGGACGATTACATTAGTAAGTACGCTGTAAATGACATAAAAAGTGCAGGATCGTCGTTAAAGTTCTGTCTAGTCGCAACTGGTGAGGCGGATCTGTATCCACGTGTTGGTCGCACGATGGAATGGGACACAGCGGCGGGTCACGCGGTTCTGTCGGGTGCAGGCGGTCATGTTGTACGTTTTGATGACCATACGTCACTAACCTATGGGAAAGAAGGTTTCGCTAACCCGTTCTTTATTGCCCACGCGCCCGGTATTGATTTGAAGCGCCCGTAATGAAAGTCCTAGTTGTCATCCCAGCACGTTATAAGTCGTCGCGTTATCCAGGAAAACCTTTGGTTGAATTGCGAGGTGTAAACGGTGAGTCAAAAAATCTTATTCAGCGATCATGGGAAGCAGCTCAAAAAGTTACGGGTGTGGACCGTGTTGTTGTCGCAACTGACGATGACCGAATTAAATCAGCGGCTGAGGCATTTGGTGCGGAGGTCGTAATAACATCGCCAGACTGTCAAAATGGAACTGAGCGTTGCGCCGAAGCTTTGAGCTTATTGGGTGGTGGGTATGATATTGTCGTGAACTTGCAAGGCGATGCTCCGTTGACGCCTGCTTGGTTTATTGAAAATCTTGTAGCTGGCCTGTCTGCGCATCCAGTTGCAGAAGTTGCGACACCTGTGTTGCGCTGTGATGGTCGTGCCCTAAACGGGTTGTTGAGCGATCGCCGTCAAGGTCGTGTTGGCGGTACGACAGCAGTGTTTGGTGCTGACCACAACGCTCTGTTTTTCTCAAAAGAAGTAATTCCCTACACCGGTCAAGAATATAAGGATGATGAAAAAACCCCTATTTTTCACCATGTTGGCGTCTACGCCTACCGTCCGTTGGCGTTGGCCGCCTATCCGAGTTGGGCGTCAGGGCCGCTAGAGCAACTTGAGGGTCTTGAGCAATTGCGATTTTTAGAACGTGGCACTCATATGCTGTGTGTTGAGGTTGAAGCCCGAGGTCGGCAATTTTGGGAACTCAATAACCCCCAAGATGTTCAAAAAATTGAAGCAATGCTTGCAGAGATGGGTCATCCCTGACTAGCATGATTCAATTATTTTGTCTTTTGGTCAAAGATTGATCACAGTGAGGGTAATTTTTTATGGTTAAATATTAATAATTAAAATTTTAAAAAGGGTTCAAAAAAGGTGAGAAATGCAAAAGAGGGTAACAAAAGCGATCTTTCCTATGGTGGGTATGCGCTTCTTACCCGCAATGAGATCTATTCCTAACGAGATTATGGCGTTCATTGATCGCCCTTTGGTTAATTATGTAATTGATGAAGCCCGAGTGGTAGGTCTCAAAGAATTATTTTTTGTAACTTCGCGCGGTAAATCAGCACTTGAGAATTACTCCAACATTGCGCCAGAACCAAAAAATACGCTACGAGAAAAAAGTAAATTTGAGATGTTGCCGGAGCTGAAATCAACTAACATAAAAAGTGGTGCCATCGCCTATATCTATCTGCATAAAGCTCTCGGTTTGGACCATGCAGCTTGGTGCGCCCGCCGTCTTTTTGCTGATGTGTTGTTCGCAGTTATCCACCCTGATGATGTGATTGCGGTTGAAACGCCTTGCCTTAAGAAGGCTGTCGAAGTGTATGATGAAACGGGTGACGGCATGTTTATTGCGATGGAAGTGCCTGAAGAAAAAGTATCATCCTACAGCATGATCGAAATCAAAGAAGACTTTGAAACGATCGTGTCTGTCAACGGTCTGGTTGAAAAGCCACCTTCTGATGAAGTGCCGTCCAGTTTGGCCGTTATTTGGTGCAATATCCTATGGCCACTGATCATGCAGAATCTGAATAAGATTAAAAGTGGGGTCGGTGGTAAAGTTCAATTAACTGATGAGATTGAAGCTGAATTAAAGGACGGGCATAATTTGTTTGGGTTTCGATTTAGCGGAAAGCGGTTTGGCCGTGGAACTAGAGGTGGTTTCCTGAAGGCGACTACAGCCTTCGGGCTGACATCTTTGGATCAACGCGAACTGATGTTGATGCAGCAGACTGCACAGTAGCGTTGAGGCGGATGTTCCCCTTTGTTATAACAGGGGATAAAGATAAATTATCTTATTTCTCCAAAATTCTATTTGCCTACCGCATGCGGTGGAAAAGGCGACGTTTGATTGTACGTTCTTTACGTCGCCGAGCTGAGATAAGACCCATTTTAGGTAGGGCCATCCCAAAGCAGGGTGTTTTAGTTTTCTCGACCGTGCGCAACGAAATAGTGCGGATTGAACACTGGCTTTCACATTATCGTGGGCTTGGGGTTGCTCATTTTCTGATCGTGGACAACGCCAGTGATGACGGCACTGGAGAGTTTCTAAGAAAGCAGCCGGATGTGTCGCTATGGACCACGCCGCACAGTTATAAAGCCTCGCGATTTGGGGTGGATTGGTTGACATGTTTGCAGATTAAACATGGTGTTGGCCGATGGTGCCTGACGGTCGATGCAGATGAACTCTTGGTCTATCCTGACAGTGACACACGTGATTTATGCGCATTGACTCAATACCTGGATTCTAAAGGCCTTGAGGCATTTGGAGTGTTAATGCTGGATATGTACCCCAAAGGTCCAATTGGACGGACGCGTCATTATGGGGGAGGTAATCCAATTTTGACCCTTCTGTGGTTTGACGCTGACAACTACCGTGCAAGGATACATCCAGTTTTTGGCAATTTGTGGATCCAAGGTGGTGTGCGGGACCGGATGTTTTTTAGCAGCCAGCCTAACCTGTCTCCAACATTGAACAAGACCCCACTGGTAAAATGGCGGCGTGGCTTTGCGTATGTCACGTCTACCCATCAGATATTGCCACGTCGGTTGAACGATGTATTTGACCTGGGCGAAGTGGCGCGCGTGTCTGGCGTGCTTTTGCACACAAAATTTTTACCCAATATTGGCGAAAAATCTATCGAAGAACTGTCTCGTAGGCAACACTTTGAGAATAGTGATTTGTACCAGTCTTACTATAATGCATTAATTAATGACCCCAATCTTTGGAGTGATTTGTCTGTTAAATATAGTGGTATAGCGCAGCTTGAAACGCTTGGGTTGATGGCACGTGGGACTTGGTAATTCGGATTCAGCCTTTCGAAAGATTGCCTAATACCCTCTATTGTTTATTGATTAGCGACAACAGGTGATATTTTATCGTATTATCAATGGTGTGTTAACTATAAAGTCCTTGTGGAGTTTGCAGACTTTGGGACAGGACCGGAAGGACCATTTTGGGCGCTTGGACATCATATCGGCTCCGCCTTCAGCGAAAGCGCTGTCACTTGTATGCTTGGCGCAAGTCTCGTGAGTTGTCGGTGGTCAAAGATCGAACCCGCCAAATTAAGCCCAGCGACATCCTTGTGTTCTGTACGTTTCGCAACGAGGATATTCGTTTACCATATTTCTTTAAATATTACCGTGACTTAGGTGTTGACCATTTTATTATGGTGGATAACGATAGTGATGATGACGGTGGTTACTATGCCGCGAAGCAACCGGATGTTTCGATTTGGAAGGCAAAGGGTAGTTATCGCCATTCGCGGTTTGGCGTCGACTGGTTGAACCACCTGCAGCGCAAATATGCGGATGGTCATTGGACGCTTGTTGTCGATCCAGATGAATTCTTTATTTACCCGTTCTGTGATACACGGCCTGTGCGAGCATTGACCGATTGGCTGGATGCGTCAGACATTCGCAGTTTTGGTGTGATGTTGCTGGATATGTACCCCAAGGGTAGGCTTGATGCGGTGCCTTATCAGCGTGGCCAAGATCCTATAAAAATTACGTCTTGGTTTGACAGTGGCAATTACTCAGTTTTAAAGAATCATTTGTTTTATAACCTATGGATTCAGGGTGGGCCACGGGCGCGGATGTTTTTCCAGGACGAACCATGTCGTGCTCCGGCGTTGAACAAAACGCCACTGGTGAAGTGGGATAAAAAATTTGCCTATGTGAGTTCCACTCACATAATTTTGCCACGTGGGCTGAACATTGTTTATGATGAATGGGGTGGGGAAAAAGCATCAGGTGTGCTGCTGCATGCTAAATTTCTTGATACGTTTGCTGCGAAGGCAGCAGAAGAGTTGGTTCGTGGTCAGCACTATGCTGATAGTCGGGAATACAAGGCCTATGCAGACCAAATTTCGCAACATCCAGACCTTTGGTGCAAATGGTCTGAAAAATACATCAACTGGCGCCAGCTTGAAAGTCTTGGACTCATGTCAAAAGGCAACTGGGCATGAAGGTTGGTATCGTCATGTTGTTGCACAATGAATTTGATCGTGCCGAACAAGTGATACGTCATTGGTCTCAGGCCGGTTGTCCTGTGGTGATCCATGTCGATAAAAATGTAAAAACTATAGCCTATGATGCTTTAATAAAAAGCGTTGCAGAGTTGCCGGATGTTTTGTTTTCACAGCGGCACCGTTGTGATTGGGGCACGTGGGGCATTGTTGCAGCATCGCAATCCGCATCAAACTTGATGTTGGATGAATTCGCAGCTGTGCGTCACATCTATCTGGCGTCTGGGTCTTGTTTGCCATTGCGACCGGTTAAGGATTTGCAATCTTATTTGGAAAATCGCCCAGATACGGATTTCATCGAAAGTGTCAAAACGACGGATGTCCCTTGGACTAAAGGTGGCCTTGATTTTGAACGTTTCACGCTGCACTTTCCATTTTCATGGCGTAATAATCGACTATTTTTTAATCGTTATGTAAATTTTCAGCGCCGTTTCAAGATCCATCGCAGCTGTCCGAAGGGAATTGTGCCGCACATGGGTTCGCAATGGTGGTGCCTCACGCGCAAGACTTTGTCGGCCATTTTGACAGATCCCAATCGCCCGGTTTACGATAGTTATTTTAAGTGGGTCTGGATCCCGGATGAAAGTTATTTTCAGACGCTTGTGCGGATCTATTCACAAAGTATTGAAAGCCGTTCTCTAACGCTGAGTAAGTTCGACTATCAGGGTAAACCACACGTTTTTTATGATGATCACGTGCAATTGCTTCGGCGCTCTGATTGTTTTGTGGCGCGTAAAGCTTGGCCGCATGCGAACAAGCTTTATGATAGCTTCTTGAATGAAAAAAATCTAACTAAAGTGACAGAGCCAAACCCTGGCAAAATCGACCGGATCTTTTTAAAGGCGGCTGAACGGCGCACACGTGGGCGTGCAGGTTTGCTCATGCAAAGCCGTCTGCCAAAATCTGGGCATGAAAATGGATTTACGTCTGCATCATATTCTGTATTCGAAGGTTTTTCTGAACTATTCGAAGATTTTGAGCCTTGGCTCACGCAGATGACGGGTACACGTGTGCATGGTCATCTGTATGCTAAAGATCGTGTAGAGTTTGAAGGTCGGCAAAAGACGTTCAGTGGGGCATTAAGCAATAGTGTGAAATTACGCGACCATCATACGCAATCTTTTCTTGTGAGTTTGATTTGGAACACGCGTGGAGAACGTCAGTGTTTTCAATTTGGTCCTATGTCAAACCAACTTGTCAGTAGGGACTTGGCCAAGGACCCCAACGCCCAAATTTCCGTAATCTCTGGTGCATGGGCCATCCCGTTATTTCATTCAAATCAGAATTTTTCAGACATCTGCTTGGACGTGGCTGAATTACAGCGTATTGAAAGTGAGCATTTGAGCGTGCTCCGCTCTATTTGGGTCAAAGCCCGTGTTCGGATTTGGACGTTGGCTGATTTCATTGAAGAGCCAATGGACGCGCTACAAATGTTGCTAGATGAAATGGGTGCCCAAAACCTAAAACGTATCACAGAAGTCCCAAAAATGGTGGACCTAACAGGTTTTGGTGATTTTTTAAAGAATCTGAAAAACCAAGGTACGGACCCTTATTTAATGGGTAATTTTCCAAATAATACTGGCCCAAAGTCACAAAGTCGTCTGCGGCACAAACCTTATCTGGTACGCTAGAAGATGGGAAATTTTGACTATTTTGTTATTTTTTCGGAAATGCGCACTGGGTCTAATTTTCTGGAAACTAATCTTAATGCATTTGATGGGCTGACCTGTCATGGTGAGGCGTACAATCCTTATTTCATTGGCTATCCTAACCAAGCTGAGATACTGGGTTTGACGCTAGAAAGCCGCAATGCAAACCCGTTAAATCTACTTACAAAAATTAGAGTTGCTAACGGAATAAACGGATTTCGATATTTTAACGATCACGACCCACGGGTGTTTGACACTGTAATGGGAGATCGCGGTTGCGCTAAGATCATTCTTACGCGTAATCCGGTTGAAAGCTATGTAAGCTGGAAAATTGCAAATGCGACTGGGCAGTGGAAACTGACAAATTTAAAACGCTTGCGCGATGATACTGTAACGTTCAACGCGGCTGAATTCTATAAACACATCACAAAATTACAGGCGTTTCAGGTGCGTCTTCTCAACACGTTGCAGAAGGCTGGACAGGTGGCGTTTTACGTAGACTATGAAGACCTTCAGGATGTTGATGTTATTAACGGACTTGCGGAATTTATTGGTGTCGATGAACGGCTAAAATCGCTTGATACATCATTAAAAAAACAAAATCCCAGTGCGCTATCTGACAAGGTCAAGAACTTTGGTGAAATGAAAGTGGCTCTTGCTCAGTTAGACCTGTTTAATTTAAGCCGAACGCCAAACTTTGAGCCCCGTCGTGGGCCATTAGTTCCAAGCTATTTTGCCGCAGCTAGTTCACCGCTCATGTACCTGCCAATTAAATCTGGTCCTGTTGCAGTTGTGCTTGCGTGGTTGGCGGAGCTTGATGGTGTGCGACCCAAAGATTTGTTGTCAAATTTCACCCAAAAAACCCTACGTCACTGGAAACGGCAACGTCCTGGGCATCGTTGTTTTACGGTTGTGCGCCATCCGGTTGCCCGTGCGCATGCTGCATTTTGTAGTAAAATATTATCTACAGGTGAGGGAAGTTTCCCTGAGATTCGGGCTATTCTTTGTAACCATTTTAAGTTGATTGTTCCTGCTAAATATCCTGATCAAGCATACACTTCAACAGAACACCGCGCTGCGTTTCTTGTATTTTTAAAGTTTGTAAAATTAAATATTGCATCACAAACGGTTGTTCGTGTTGATGCGCATTGGTCAACACAATCACAATTAGTACAGGGGTTTGCAAAATTTGCATCGCCGGATCTAATCCTGCGTGAAGACCGGCTGAAAGAAGACTTTTCGATATTGGCGGCGCAGATTGGCATTACAATAATACCACAGACTGAGGAAGCATCAGATCCGTATATAGCGTTGCTGCAAAAAATTTATGACGATGAGGTAGAGGCTGCAGTCCACGATGTTTACCAACGTGATTATGTAACGTTTGGGTTTGGATCTTACGCATAGTTTGTTGAAATTATGCAACTTGCGCCGCATTTGCTTCAGTAAGAATCGTATAAATTGTGTTGGTATTCTCGTTCGCTCGTAATTTATTGCAGATGCCTTCGTTGCGCAGTGTTCGCGACACGAGTGCCAATGCTTTGAGGTGGATTACACCAGCCTTCTCGGGGGCAAAGAGGGCAAATACAAGATCAACAGGCAGGCGATCCACTGAGTCAAAATCCAGTGGTTTCTTCATCCGAAGAAACAGTCCGCAAACCTGATGCAATCCTGGAAGCCGTGCATGAGGAAGGGCGACGCCATGGCCCACACCAGTGGGGCCAAGGCTTTCGCGCTCCAGAAGGGCATCAATCACGATAGATTGCTCCATTCCAAAACAAGTTTCTGCCATGTCAGCAAGGTCATGGAACATGCGTTTTTTGCTACTAGCTGCAGCAATCACTTTAATTCCGGCTGCCGGAAGAATATCTCGTATTGTCATGCTTCAAATCACGTCGGGTGGTACCCAAACTAGCCTGTGTTACGCGGGTCTATCCAACCGATGTTGCCGTCTTCGCGGCGATAAACAACGTTGATACCGCTATGCCCTTCATTGCGGAATACAAGGACTGGCACATCAGCAATCTCCATTTGCATGACTGCTTCTCCAACGGAGATTGATGGGATTTTGGTCTCCATCTCAGCCACGATCATTGAATTTACACCGTCCGGTTCTTGATCATCCGACTCATTGTTCGCAGCGAGGATATACGAGCCTGCATCAGAAAGTTCAACGGGTTGTGATCGGTTCCGATGGTGGTCTTTCAGGCGACGCTTATACCGCCGAAGCTGCTTCTCCATTTTTTCAGCAGCACCATCAAAAGCTGCATATATTTCAGTACCTCTTCCTTTGGCTTGTGCGGTCAAACCTGTTGAAAGATGGACTTCGGCTTCGCAAACATATTCATGTCCACTTTTGGAAAAAACGATATGTGCGGCAGTCGGACGACCGGCATATTTGTTAAGAACCTCGCCCATTTCAGTTTGTACATGTGTTTGTAGGGCTTCACCAATATCGATTTGCTTTCCTGTGATCTGATAATGCATCTAGTCTCCTTTATTAAGTTAAAGGCAATTCTCGCGTCAGAACGATTAAGATTACGTTAAATTACGCGTAAATTGTCAGGGGTGATGGCAGGGTGTGGGTTGTTTGTGACTGTCGCCTGTAAGGCGTAAACCAGTTTCTATTGGAAATATGTTCTGTCATCTATTGTATTTGGCGACAAAAGAGGGGCGGCTGTCAATGACATCTGTAAAAAGATCATGGGACTCGGAACGTGTTCCCAAGGTAAACGCGACGCACGTTCTCATCGCGAACGACCTCGGCCGTTGTGCCAGACATTAGAATTTTGCCTTCATGCAAAACGTAGGCACGGTCTACAATTTGTAGTGTTTCCTGTACGTTATGGTCAGTAATTAACACGCCAATACCACGGTGTTTTAAGTCTGCTGTGAGATGGCGAATTTCATCCACTGCAATTGGATCAACGCCGGCGAATGGTTCATCTAACAGAATATATTTAGGCTCAGCTGCCAGACATCGGGCAATTTCTGCACGTCTGCGTTCACCACCAGATAAGGCTATCGCGGGCGCACGACGCAAATGTTCGATCGAAAATTCAGACAATAATTCCTCAAGCCGTTCGCGACGACGAATGCGGTCGGGCTCGGTAATTTCAAGAATCGCAAGAATGTTATCCTCGACGTTCAAGCCACGAAAAATAGACATTTCTTGTGGCAGGTACCCGATGCCGAGTTTTGCACGACGATACATCGGCAGTGCTGTGACATCGCGCCCATCGACAATAACATTGCCGGCTTCGGGTGTCACAAGTCCTGCTATTGCGTAGAAACAAGTGGTTTTGCCAGATCCATTTGGTCCCAGTAAAGCAACAACTTCGCCTGGACCCAGTTTAAGGCTGACATCACGAATTACCATTCGTTTTTGGTAGCTTTTACGCAGGTTGACGACTTTCAAGCCGACATCGCCATCTGTAACCGTGAGGCCATGATCAGATTTGATCATCTGTTGCTTCCTTGGTTAAATATTGTGCGCACATGACCTTCCATTTGTGCGCTGCCATCGGACAAGTCTACGCGCATAGTATCAGAAGAGATTGCGCCGGCGCCTTGGGTCAACAGTACATCGCCCCGCAACACTAATGTACTGGTATCAAGATTATATTCAGCTGTAGACGATTCAGCGGCTTCGTTCGCAGTCAGGAAGGTAACGTCACCGCTAGCAGACAGGCGGCTGATATCACCAGATTTATCGTTATAAATAACTTGCACCCGTGCAGCGCTTAATCGCAAATCACCTTGGCCAACAATAACACTACCGATGAAGATGGCTGTACCGGTCGCTTGATCAATGCTGAGGCTATCAGCTGTGATTTCTACCGGCATAGTTGGGTCAGCGGTAATCGTACCAAAGTTGATATTGGTTTGGGCTAACACAGGGGTGGCACAGATCAGGGCCACGCAGAACAAAGCAGTTTTAAAAATTGTCACGTCAAATTATCCTATTTCTATGGGGTGTATACCAGCCGAACGCCGTTTTGGAAAAGCATCACTTGGCCGCTGCCCCCGTTGGGAGTTTCGATGATCATTTGGCCTGCTGTCAGGAAACCATAAGGTGCTTGAACTTCTAAGGCGCCATCAGAGAAAATTCGTCCTGTCGTAAGATTCGTGACGATGCCTGCGGTTTCCATCTCATATCCATCTGAGGTTTCGATGCGGGCTAGTCCAGTAAGTCGCGCAATCCGTGTTGTATTGTTAATTTCACCTTGACTGGCTCGTATGTTAATATTGACTCCGTCAACCGCATCAATTGAAGCATATATTGTTTTAACCAACCAATTATTGCCGTTGGGCCGCATAGTTTGGGCCGTAATTTCAATCACAGATCCATCATCTGTGACGCCAGAAATTCGCGCCCCTGACAGGCGCGGTTCACGTGCAATTTCTTCGATATCAGCGTGTGAGATTGAGCTTTCTTGTGTAGGCGTGCGCGCGAACAAGAATACTGTCGACATCAGTGCCAATGCCGCTAATGGCAGTATGATTTTTAGAAAACCGACAAATTGAGAGTAGAGATTGTCGTCGCTTTCCATTGTCACACAATACCCGCCCGCAGGCAGTCGTGAATGTGTAGAATACCAGAAACTTTAAGTGAATCTTTAGGATCAACCACAAACAGACAGGTAATCTTACGTTCATTCATTACGTTTACTGCCTCTTCAGCCAAGGAAGTAGGACTTATTGTTCCTGGCGCACGTGTCATCACTTCGCCCGCAGTCAGATCCAACAATCCAGCCATATTTCGACGTAAGTCACCGTCGGTCACGATTCCAGAAAGGTAGCCATTGTCATTGAGAACACCAACCACACCGAATCCCTTTTGACTGATTGTCAGCAGGGCATTACTCATTGGGGTCTTTTCCCCAACCAACGGGATAGCATCGTTCTTATGCATTAGATCGCCGACACGTGAAAGTTGTGCACCAAGTTTACCTCCTGGATGAAAGTCACGGAAGTTGTCAGGTGTGAATGCTCGATGTTCCATGATCGCAACGCAAAGAGCATCACCCAATGCCAGTGTCATCGTAGTGGATATAGTTGGCACCACACCTGTGCCGCAAGCTTCTGGCAGTCTTGGCATTAACAGAACTATGTCGGATTGTAATGCGAGTGAGCTTTTGGCCCAGCTGGTCATACCGATCAAAGGAATGGCGAACCGTTGGGTGTAGGCGATGAGATTTGCAAGCTCAGGCGCTTCGCCAGAATTGCTGATCGCCAGGACCACATCACCGCGGGTAACCATACCAAGATCGCCGTGCGATGCTTCTGCAGGGTGAACAAAATGCGCAGGCGTCCCCGTACTGGCTAAGGTTGCTGCTATTTTACGGGCAATGTGGCCAGATTTTCCAATACCTGAAATGATGATCCGACCCTTGGCATTCAGGATCAAGTCGACTGCATCAGAAAGACTTTCATCTATAGCATTGGCTAATGTAATTAGGGCGTCTGCTTCAGCGCGGATCACGCGGCGGGCAGTCTCTATGAATTTGAGATTATGGGTCATCAGTGAGAAAAAATATCCTGTTCCGGCCAGCCTGCTAGATCAAGCTGTGCGCGCATTGGCAGAAAGTCAAAGCAAGCTTGAGCCATGTCCGTGCGCAATTCCCGTGCCAGACGGATGTTCAGAGCATCACGTAACTGATGAAGATATAAAACGTCTGATGCGGCATAATCAAGTTGCGCTTTGGAAAGTTTATCTGCGCCCCAATCGCTTTGTTGTTGAAACTTAGAAATATCGACGCGTAAAAATTCTTGCAAAAGGTTTTTTAGTCCGTGACGGTCCGTGTAGGTTCTGATTAGTTTACTGGCGATTTTGGTGCAGTAGACTGGGGTCGTTACAGTCCCAAAAGCGTTGAGCATAGCAGAAATGTCGAAGCGGCCAAAGTGAAACAATTTTAGCACCTTTGGGTCAGCAAGAATTTTACAAAGATTAGGCGCCTTGGTCTGGCCAACTGCAACCTGAATGAGGTGGCAGTTGCCATCGCCACCGCTAAGCTGAACAAGGCACAATCGATCGCGATGTGGGTTAAGGCCCATCGTTTCACAATCAATCGCCACAACAGCGCCAAGATCGAGACCGTCTGGCAAATCATTCTGATAAAGGTGGTTTGTCATTTTATTCCTTTAACGCGCGTTGGTGCCCAAAAGAGGCGTTCAACCAACATGCTACAGTATATTTCTAACGATGAAATAGCAGCTTTATAAACATGTGTGTAGGTCAAGGTGTCGTTATCTAACGGGGTATCGATTGTGTGCGTTCCACATCGTATTTGCCAAGACAAAAATTGCTTAAACGATTGAAACCCTCTGCTACGAGTGTGGTAGGCTCGTGCAAGCTTTTGATAATATGAAACATTCATTTAATTTAAAGGACTGTGTCACTTAGTGCTGTCCAAAATTCGCCACGATATCTATTCGCCAAGATCCAATTAATGATATTTAGAAAATTATTTCTAGAGTTGTGCTGTCAAATAAAAGAACTTGCTTGGGTTAGGAGTTAAATAAATTGCAAAAATGTAAAAGTTTCGTTTAACAATATATACAAAAATAAGCTTATTAATTTTTTTAATTTTGTTAAAAAATACCTAAAATAAAGTAATTTTTGAAACCTGATCACTTATGGGTAGAGTGTGAATCAAATTTTGCTATTCTAATGTTTGTTACAAGCTGGGCATCGACCGTTTACTTAGGAATCAACTTTAAACGAGGTATATTGGAAGAATTGTTTCCTCCTATATGATCACCAGACGGTTACACTTTTAAAGCTAGTGGGCTATCTAAGTATAATTCAATTAAGTTAAGAAATTAGTAATTAAGTTAATAAAAGTGGTGAGCCCGCCCGGATCCGAACCGGGGACCTACTGATTAAAAGTCAGTTGCTCTACCAACTGAGCTACAGGCCCACTGATCGTGCATCTAGGAAGAGCCGCCCCTACGGTCAACCCCTAATCATGTTGCGAGACTGGATAAGTCGCAGATGCTCAACTATATGAGCTGACATGATACAAAACATTCCTTCCAGCGTGCCGTTCATGAAAATGCATGGACTTGGCAACGATTTCGTTATGATCGACGCACGTGATGGCGTTTTACGAATTTCGGATGCGACTGTGATGGCTATGGCGGATCGTCATCGTGGTATTGGGTTTGATCAGTTGGCCATAATGACAAAGTGTGAAAATACTGATGTGCACCTGACATTTTATAATGCTGATGGCAGCACGGCGGGCGCTTGCGGCAACGCTACGCGCTGTGTTGCGCGTTACATAATGAATGAAACAGAAAAAACTGACCTAATGTTGTCGACAGGTCATGGTACCTTACTAGCCCATGATGTTGGCGACGGCATGACTGCAATTAATATGGGTCAACCACAACTAACTTGGCAGGAAATTCCTCTGGCACATGAGGTTGACCTAGATGCGCTACCGATTGACGGTGCACCAATGGCGACGGGTATGGGCAATCCGCACTGCACGTTTTTTGTCGAAGATGCTGAAGAGATTGATCTGGCAACGTTGGGCGTACTGTTTGAACACCATTCGCTTTATCCAGAACGCACCAATGTGCAGTTTGCGCATGTCGTTGGTCCTGACCACCTCCGTATGCGGGTCTGGGAACGCGGTGTCGGTTTGACACTTGCCTCGGGTTCATCATCCTGCGCTACAGCTGTCGCTGCGCACCGCAAAGGATTGACTGGGCGTAAAGTGCGTATCGATCTCGACGGCGGTACGATCCATATTGACTGGCGCAAAGATGGTGTCTGGATGACAGGTCCGACGGCTCATGTTTTCAGTGGCGTGTGGCACGGATGACTATACCCACTAAAGAGCTAAAATTCACAACACTTGGTTGTCGCTTAAACGCCTATGAAACTGAGGCGATGAAAGAGCTTGCAGGTGCAGCAGGTGTCCAAAATGCTGTTATTGTTAATACTTGCGCAGTAACTGCAGAAGCCGTGCGTAAGGCCAAGAAAGAAATCCGGAAACTGCGGCGTGAAAATCCCAATGCGACTTTGATCGTAACTGGATGCGCTGCGCAGACCGAGCCTGAAACGTTTATTGCAATGCCTGAAGTGTCCAAAGTTATTGGCAACACTGAAAAGATGCAGGCAGCTACATGGGTTGGCATGGCCCCAGATTTGATCGGTCAAACTGAACCTTTGCAGGTAGATGACATCATGTCTGTCACAGAAACTGCTGGCCATTTGATCGATGGCTTTGGGACACGCAGCCGCGCCTATGTTCAAGTGCAAAATGGCTGCGATCATCGCTGCACGTTTTGTATCATCCCTTATGGTCGTGGAAATTCGCGTAGTGTTCCAGCTGGGGTCGTAGTTGAACAGATCAAACGACTAGTAGGAAAGGGCTACAATGAGATCGTGTTGACTGGCGTGGATCTTACGTCATGGGGTGCGGACCTTCCTGCGCTGCTGAAACTAGGTGATTTGGTAATGCGCATCCTGAAATTGGTTCCAGATCTGCCGCGCCTTCGGATTAGTTCGATCGATTCGATTGAGGTAGATGACAACCTTTTATGTGCAATCGCCACAGAATCGCGCCTCATGCCGCATCTGCATCTAAGCCTTCAACATGGTGACGACCTGATTCTAAAACGTATGAAACGGCGTCATTTGCGCGATGATGCTATCAAATTTTCCGAAAACGCCCGCAAACTGCGCCCCGACATGACGTTTGGGGCAGACATTATTGCGGGCTTCCCAACTGAGACTGAGGCTCATTTTGAAAATTCAATAAAGCTGGTAGATGATTGTGCTTTGACTTGGCTACACGTTTTCCCCTATTCGCCACGCCAAGGCACACCTGCTGCACGAATGCCGGCTGTGAACGGCAAAAATATCAAAGCCCGTGCTGCACGCCTTCGGGCCACAGGTGAAATTGCAGTGGCCAAACACCTCACGGCGCAATTGGGCAAAACCCATCAAATTTTAATGGAAACTCCCCGCATGGGCCGCACAGAACAATTTACTGAGGTTATCTTTGATACGAACCAACCAGAATCTCAAATCATCACTGCTAAAATTATTGGTATTCGTGATAACCAACTCACCGTTTAGGTCTTATTTTGGCGCAAAATTGGCCGTCGAAGGGTCCTGTAATTTTAACACTCCCCGTCTTTTATTCCTTCAGGCGCTGCCCTTACGCCATGCGTGCACGCTTGGCGATTGCATCAGCGGGTATCACTGTAGAGCTGCGTGAAATCTTGTTGCGTGATAAGGCGCCCGACTTTTTGGAGGCCTCGCCTAAGGGAACTGTGCCTGTGCTGATAACTGACATTGTCATTGAAGAATCAATAGACGTTATGCGCTGGGCCGCCCGTCAAACAGATCACAAAAGTTTGTTGCGCAATATGGACGATGCAGCTTACGCACTGATAGTTAAATGTGATGGTGAGTTTAAAGCTGCTCTTGATCGTACCAAATACGCAGTGCGCTATCCTGACACTGACGCCGCTGATAATCGTGCGATAGCCGCAAGTTTCATTACTACACTTGATGTTCAACTTGACGGTAAGCCTTGGCTCTTTGGCGATCAACCGTCTTTTGCTGACCTTGCAATTCTGCCATTCGTTCGCCAGTTTGCACATACAGATCTCGATTGGTGGAGTGTGCAGTCGTTCCACCATGCGCAAAATTGGCTGGATGCGTTCAAGGCTTCGGACCGGTTCAAATCTACCATGATTAAGTATTCCCCATGGAAAGCTGGTGATGACGTAATTCTGTTTCCTTAATTTCAAAAGACTGAACACGATGCATCCTAAGCAGATCTTTCGCAAAACGACTAATGTGCGCGCTCTGGTATTTGTGCGTGATTAAGTGTTTGGATAAATCACCGTGAATGGCCCTGACGGATTTTTACAGCACATGTGCTGGTCTTGATGTACAAAAATGCGCTAAACTTGCTCCGTAATTTGTACGTTCCAATACCTCAGAGCTTGCCGACCTGCTCAGGTGATTGGGCTTGATGGATTTGTGTAATTGATTGTGACGGAGTAATAAAAATGTTTAAACATGGAATGTCGTGGCAGTAAAAATATATGACAAATATAATAAATATTTGACGTATTGAATTGCCGAAATGAAAATTTTGAAAATAGGTTTCCAAAGTACTGTGTACACCCACAGAGATGACGCAGGTCATGATGGAAAAAATGATGCGCCAAATTGTCCCTTGCCGCTTGAACATCACGGGCATGCAAAGCATTTCTGAGTTGAGTTAGAACAAAAAAGTGAAAACATGCGGTTGCGCGCTGCTGAGGCGATGGAGCAAAGAGGGGTAGTTATAGAAACCGCTGCCCCCTCTGCGTGGATACGTGACCAACGCAATGACGACTCAAAGGAAGCCCTATGAAGCTGATTATGTCTCCACCGTCACCGTTTGCTCGTAAAGTCCGGGTTTTGCTGCGTGAAACTAAATTAATTGACCTTGTTGAAGAAATTGAAATTTCAACCTCACCGCTTTCCTCTAATGTGCAAATCCTAGCTGTGAATCCTACAGGAAAAATACCAACCTTGATCCGTGAAGATGGACCCGCGATCTATGATAGCCGAGTTATCACACGTTATTTGGACGATAAGGCAGGTGCAGGTTTTTATCCCGTGACTAGTCTTTACGAAATCCTCACACTCGAAGCTATGGCGGATGCGCTTATGGATATTACTGTGGCGATGACCTATGATTCTCGCTTTCGCCCTGATCAGCAATCCCCCAATTGGACAGAAGCGCAATGGGGCAAAGCTTCCCGCACAATTGCTGCGATCAACAGTCATTGTATGAGCCACCTCAACGGCCCAATAAATATGGCTCAAATTGCTGTTTCTTGCGCATTGTCTTACGCTGATCTGCGCCACGACATGCGCAATTGGCGCTATGAAAACGATGCCTTGGCAAATTGGCAGGTGGAATTTGAAGCCCGTGACGCAATGAAAGTGACGAAACCCTGAATAGGTCAAATGCTTGAGTCAATACTGTAACAAACGATGGGGGGCCAATCGCCGCATGGTACCAGATGCGCCTGAATGATACTGGACCTAATGAGTACAGGTAGCTAAGAAGCGAATTGAATGGATACCCTTTCGATGGGGATTCCATCGTATTTGACAGGCTAAAGCCCCAAAATCCGGAGATCATCAAGTGGCTAACGCAGAAGACCATCAAACAACGCGCCGCGACTTTATCTATTACGCAACGACTGGCGCTGGTGCAGTCATAACGGGTGCCGCGGTCTGGCCACTCGTAAATTCAATGAACCCTTCAGCAGACGTTCTTGCGTTAGCTTCGATTCGTGTTCCGGTTGAAAGTGTTGCACCCGGTACACAGCTAACAGTTCTGTGGCAGGGCAAACCAGTGTTTATTCGCCGCCGCACCGAAACAGAAATTGAAGCAGCGCGCGCTGTCACAATTGAAGAACTCGTTGATGTTGGCGCCGAAAATGCAAATATTGCGGGCGAAGCTCTTGCAGTAGACGAAAACCGTGCACTAGCCAATTTTAGCCCATCTAACACCGATGGTTCTGTTGGCGACCCAGCTGGAAC
Organism: Octadecabacter sp.; assembly: GCA_028825445.1. Classification (GTDB taxonomy): domain Bacteria; phylum Pseudomonadota; class Alphaproteobacteria; order Rhodobacterales; family Rhodobacteraceae; genus Octadecabacter. The sequence continues at coordinate 38,809 of JAPKAD010000004.1, read as the reverse complement.
GGCCGGAGAGTGGCTGGTTCAGATGGGAGTTTGCACTCATCTTGGCTGTGTCCCATTGGGTGATGGAGCTGGTGATTTTGGTGGATGGTTCTGCCCGTGTCACGGATCGCACTACGATACCGCAGGCCGTATTCGCAAAGGGCCTGCACCGCGCAACCTTTATGTTCCTGTCGCGTCCTTTGTGGACGAAACAACAATTCAACTCGGTTAAGGAGAGAAACCCATGGGCGGCATTCCCCACGACCATTACGAACCAAAAACCAGCGGTGAAAAGTGGCTTGATGGCCGACTGCCTATCATTGGATTACTTTACTCTACGCTTATGGCACCAACACCTAAGAACCTGAATTGGATGTGGATTTGGGGCATTGTCCTGACATTTACACTGGCAATGCAAATTGTCACAGGCGTCGTGCTGGTGATGCATTATACACCACACGTCGATATGGCATTCTCTTCTGTTGAACACATAATGCGCAACGTGAACGGCGGCCATATGATCCGATACTTCCATATGAACGGTGCATCGTTGTTTTTCGTTGCAGTCTACGCACACATGTTCCGCAGTCTTTTCTACGGCTCTTATAAGGCTCCTCGCGAGGTGACTTGGATTATTGGAATGTTAATCTTTGTGCTGATGATGGGAACAGCTTTTATGGGCTATGTTTTGCCATGGGGCCAAATGTCGTTTCACGGCACAGCTGTTATTACAGGATTATTTGGTGCAATTCCCTTAGTTGGTGAAAGCCTGCAAACTTGGTTGCTTGGCGCTGGCGCTGTTGGTCAATCTGCACTAAATCGTTTCTTCTCTTTGCACTATTTGATGCCATTTTTGATCAGTGGTCTTGTCATTGTCCACATCTGGGCTTTCCACACGACTGGCAATAACAACCCAACAGGTGTTGAGGTTCGTCGCGGATCAAAAGAAGAAGCTAGTAAAGATACGCTACCGTTTTGGCCCTACTTTGTTATCAAGGACTTATTTGCCCTAACAATTATATTAGCAATATTCATGGCGATTGTTGGCTTTATGCCAAACTATCTTGGTCACCCTGATAACTACATCGAGGCCAATGCCCTCGCAACACCTGCACACATTGTGCCAGAATGGTACTTTTTGCCATTCTATGCAATTTTGCGAGCGTTCGATAATACTGTCTGGGTAGTCATCTTTGCAGAATGGATTAGCTTTGGTATAATAGATGCTAAGTTCTTTGGTGTTCTTGCGATGTTTGGAGCAATTGTGGTTATGGCTTTGGTGCCATGGCTCGATACTTCATCGGCTAGGTCTGGGCGCTATCGTCCAATGTTCAAATGGTGGTTTGGTGTCCTAGTCTTGGACTTCATCATCTTGATGTGGGCTGGCGCAATGCCTGCTGAAGGCATCTACCCCATTATCTCACTTATTGGCGCAACGTATTGGTTTGCTTATTTCCTTGTTATTCTGCCGCTTCTAGGCGTCATAGAAAAGCCGATGACACCTCCTGCGACTATCGAGGATGACTTTAACGCGCACTACGCAGCGAAGGACGATGACACACAACCCATCGTCTCTCCGGCCGAGTGAGAAAGGACTGATGAATATGTTTCATAAATTCATACTGACTGCAGCAGTTGCAGTCGTATCATTCCTAGGGTTAGTCTCAGGATCCGCTCACGCTGCGGGTTCTGAGACTCATATTGAGGATTTTGACTTCTCGTTTGAAGGACCCTTTGGTGCTTATGACACTAATCAGCTTCAGCGGGGCCTTCAGGTCTACACTGAAATCTGTTCTGCCTGCCATGGTTTGAAATTTGTTGCGTTTCGCAACTTGCATGATGAAGGCGGCCCAGCACTGCCCGAAGATCAAATGCGCGCTTATGCGGAATTCTATGAGATTTTTGATGAGACGTTGTTTGAAGGTGAAGGTGATTTTCGTACAGCCACTCCAGCAGATCATTTTCCAGAAAGTGGTTTGGCTAACGCACCGGACCTGTCGCTTATGGCAAAAGCGCGTGCTGGTTTCAGTGGTCCGTACGGTAGTGGAATTAACCAATTCTTAAAAGGCATGGGTGGTCCTGAGTATATTGCGACTTTGTTAAGCAGCTACGTAGAAGAACCGCAGTGCGCACTAGACATGGAAACGCCCATGGATGGTTATTATAACACAGCCTTTGCAGCGGGTGGTTATCCCGACGAGTGCAAAGGCGACCATGGTGAGCATCTGTATCCAGGATCTTGGATTGGCATGTCTCCACCTTTGTACGGTGATGATGTTGAATTCGCCGACGGACATTCAACTGAAATCGTTGATATCTCACAGGATGTAGCTGCATTCCTGATGTGGACTGCCGAGCCAAAGATGATGGCGCGTAAGCAAGCAGGCCTCACAGGTGTGATCTTCCTGACAGTTCTCTCTGTGTTGTTGTACTTGACCAATAAGCGGCTTTGGGCACCGCACAAAGCTGGCGGACACCGTAAAGACTAAGCGCTGTATATAATTTAACAAAAGGCTCATCAAACTTGGTGAGTCTTTTGCGTTTTTGCATCGCATTCCAATCAGCCAAGGTAGTTAATAAAAGGCTTAGGCGGATTGTTCAAAAATTGCTTTGTTACAATTGGGGCCCATGCGTTGCCTGATACGATTCCGATAACTTCATCTGCAACCCGCGCGGCATCTGCAGGATCATGGGTAACCATTACGATCGTGCGTCTTGCAGCCTTAGCCAGCTCAACTGACAGATCCAACATTTCAGCCTTCATCCCTGGTCCAAGTGCGCTAAACGGTTCGTCCATAAGCATAATTTCACGGTCCTGTAATAGCGCACGTGCCAAAGTGGCGCGGCTTTGTTGACCCCCAGATAAAGTTGCAGGTTTGCGATTTGCTAAGTCTTTCAGTCCAACACGGGTCAGAACGTCTTCAATACGATTTTGCACATCGGGTGCAGGGTTTAATCGCGTCCCAAGTGCTAGTGCTACATTCTGCATAACTGTTAGGTGCGGGAACAGGTTGTTGTCTTGAAACAACATCGATATTGGCCGCTTATGCGGTGGAAGGATGTTGATAACCAAATCGTTCCACGACAATGTTCCCGATTGCTGTGTTACAAACCCTGCGATCCCACCAAGCAGTGTAGACTTGCCAGCCCCCGATGGCCCGATGACCGCTGTCACTTTGTTAGCCTTGACCTTCAAGTTAGCTGATAAAGTATAACCGCCTTGCACAAATACCGCATCTCTACACCACAGCATGTGCGCGGCCTCCTTTGTCAAAAGCCCAAAACAAGCCGAGTGATAACCCGACCAACAGCAGGGCAGCGCCATACGCGGCTTCCATTTTGTAGGCTCCCATTAATTGATACATTGCCATTGGCAATGTTCCTTCACCAGGGCGAGAAAACAAAGTAATAACCCCAAGGTCTCCCATTGCCAGCGCGCCTGTTAAACCTGCTGCAAACCCCATTGGACGGCGCAAACGTGGTAGATAAACGATCCGCCACAACGGCCATCTCTGCAGTCCGAGTGACTGTCCTAATCTGCCAAAATCATTTTTTGCAGCCTCCATATTAGGCCGCAAGATTCGTAAAACGAACGGTAGCGCCATGAGAACATTAACTAGCATTGTCACAGGCAAGGCTACTGAGCTGGGCCGCACATAGGGCTGGATGATCAAAAACATGCCTGTTCCTAATACCAAACCTGACACAGATAATCCTAACAAGGATGCTACTTCACCTGCCTTGGTCACAAGTGGCAGAGCTAGTAGCATAGTTAAAATGACAGCACCCAAAGAGATGAGCAACGATCTCAACGCCGCGCCCCAAATACTGATCGGTAGATCGGTCAATCCTGAAAGTCCTGCAACAAAAATTGCTACTAGTGGTGTGAGCAAAAATAGCGTGGCAAGCCCAATCCATGATGTATCGAGCAGTAATGAACCATCCCACCGCTGCACAACTCGATCAAAGCCAACACCAAGCATGTCGCCACGTGCAAGCAGTAGCGCCACAAGTCCAACCCCAAGTCCGAGGCACAATTGGACGACTGCCAAGGATGCCGCTTTGCTAAGGTCAAAATCAAATTTGAATGCTTGATAAATTGCGAGCTCAATTGTTGTCGCTTTTGGTCCACCACCAAGTGTCAAGGCTACAGCGAACGAACCAATGCAAATTACGAAAATTACCGCAAATGCACTGGGCATAATACGACATAGCATCGGCCATTCAAGCAACTTGAAAATTGGGGCATTTAAACTTGCGGCAACGCGAAACCTTTCGGATGGAATTGATAGCCAGCCTTGCAGGATAAGCCGAATGGCGAGAGGTAGATTGAAAAAAACATGCGCTAAGATTACACCATGTGCACCATAAATATCAAGTTTTGGGATGCCCAAAGGTTCCAAAAACACATTCACAAACCCATTGCCACCAAATACAGAAAGTAGCCCCAGAATTGCTACAATTACGGGCAAAATGAATGGTGCTCCCATTATGGAAACAAGCGCTGAGCGACCCCAAAACGAACGACGTGCAAATGCCCGAGCAACTGGAACAGCCAAGGTAACACTAATCAAGGAGGACCAAAACGCTTGCCAAACAGTGAACTGCAGTGCAGACAAGTCAGCCGCTGAAAGGACTGTAATTCCCCCCCCGTGCCACAACACTGCTGTCACGGGGCCTATGACCAGCCCCGCCACAACAAGTGCTGTGATTATTGTGAAAGTGCGCTGCGCCATGCTTCAATCGCTACGTCACGCAGTGCGGCGGCCTCATTTTCGGTGTAAAATAAAACCGTTTCAGGCATTGGCAGATCTTGGAAACCTTCAGGCCACTGATCCATTGGTAAGGCTGCAGGAAAAGACCAGTTGGTTGTTGGGATCATTGTCTGGAAATCTTCTGTCAGGATGAACGCCATGAATTCATCCGCTAATTTGGGTTGATCTGTAGTTGCCAGTTTGGCGGCCAATTCGACCATAAAATAATGGCCTTCCTCAAAAATAGCTGCAGATTTAGTCAAGTCTTCTTCGGCAATGATATGATAGGCTGGTGAGGTTGTGTAAGATAATACTACGTCCGCCTCTCCATCCGTGAAGAGCCCATAGCTTTCGGACCAACCTTGTGTGACAGTGACGATTTTGGGGGCGAGACGCAACCATGCTGCCTCAGCCTCATCGCCATAAACCGCTTGAACCCACAATACTAATGCAAGACCTGAAATCGATGATCGTGGGTCTTGAATAACCACCCGTACGTCGTCTGGTGCGTCTAATAATGCTTCAAAGCTGTCAAAACCGTCCAGCTTGGTATTGTCGTAAATGAAAGCTGTATGTCCGTAATTAAATGGTAGAAATGTGTCGTCGTTCCAATCGATGGGCAGTGTCAGCGGTGATAAATCCAAGCCATGCGGCGCAAACATCTCACTGTCACGAGCACGTTTGGTAATGTCGGAATTAAATCCGATGGCGACATCTGCTTGAGTGCGTTCGCCTTCCAATAAAAGGCGCGGCAAAAGGTCACCTGTTTGATACTGTAAGTCGCATTTGCAACGTTCTTCGAACGCGGCCTCAATCGAAGGGCCCGGACCCCATTCGGAGCCAAAATAGTCGGGTGCGTACACTGTCAATACAGGTGTATGGCCGTCAGAAAGAGCTGCGGTGCCAAACAATAGTCCTGCTACAGTGATTAGAGTGGTTTTCATGTTCTCATCCTCTCAGAGTTACAAAATGGAGAAAGGAAAATGAGCACAAATTTGATACAGCCCGTTACCTTCCCTCCGCCGGCTTTAACCGGTTCAGGTTCTACGGGTACGTCCTTCGACATCTCAGCCAGCATGGCTCCCCGAGGTATTTACATGGTTAGGATGGTCTGCTGGACTTGGCAAGGGGCTGTGGCAACGCTAAACGGAAACAAAGGAGCGCACGCATGTCGATCAATTCCTACGGTCATCTTTTCCGTGTCACCACATGGGGTGAAAGCCATGGTCCTGCTCTGGGCGCGACGGTTGACGGATGCCCTTCTGGCGTCGCACTGACAGCTCCGATGATACAAACATGGTTAGACAAGCGTCGTCCTGGTCAGAACAAAATGATGACACAACGGCAAGAGCCTGATTCGGTTGAAATCTTGTCTGGCGTATTTGAAGATACAACGACTGGTACACCAATTCAGTTGATGATTAAAAACACTGATCAACGTTCCAAAGACTATGGCGACATTGCAAATACGTTCCGCCCGGGTCATGCGGACATCACTTACCACCAAAAATACGGCTTGCGCGACTATCGCGGTGGAGGTCGTTCTTCTGCGCGTGAAACTGCGTCTAGGGTTGCTGCGGGTGGTGTGGCTCGAGCCGTGATAAAATCGCTGGCGCCAAATGTTGAGATCAAAGGTTACATGGTTCAGATGGGTGAAAAGCATGTTAACCGCACGCGATTTGATTGGGACGCAATTGATGGTAACGACTTTTGGTGCCCCGATGCAGGCGTGGTGGATGAATGGACGGATTATATCAACTGGTTGCGTAAGGATGATCATAATTCAGTTGGTGCAATGATCGAAATCGTTGCCCGCAATGTTCCTGCCGGCATCGGCGCACCCGTTTATGGAAAGTTAGATACTGATTTGTCTGCTGCGATGATGTCGATCAATGCCGTTAAAGGCGTTGAGATAGGCGAAGGTATGGCAGCAGCATCTCTTACAGGTCGCGCTAACGCGGATGAGATTTTTATGGGTAACAATGGGCCGGAATATTCAAGCAACCACGCTGGTGGTATCCTTGGTGGTATCAGCACAGGGCAAGACATAGTTGTGCGATTTGCCGTCAAGCCAACTTCTAGTATTTTGTCCCCGCGTGCATCCATCCGAGTGGATGGTACACCCACAGAAGTTGTCACCAAGGGCCGCCATGATCCCTGCGTTGGCATTCGTGCAGTTCCTGTGGGGGAGGCGATGATGGCAGCAGTGATCCTCGATCATATCCTGCTTGATCGTGGTCAAACTGGCGGTGTGCGTGGGCAGATTGGGCCACAGACTTAAGTGCATTTTTGCTTTGTCATTTGAACAGCCCAGATACCTGCTGTAATGATCAGAACGCCGACAACATCCATTGATCCCAATTTTTCGTCTAGCAAAAGTGCCGCAGTCAGCACGCCAAAGAACGGCGTTAGGAAGTGAAACACCGCAGCAGGTGTTGCACCGATACGGTCCACCAACATGAACCAAATCAACGTGGCTCCAATACCTGGAACGATCACAGTGTAGGTAAAAGCTACACCCAATTGCCACGTCCAGGTGACGTCGAACGTTTCAAGCGTAAGCGCTGGCACCCAAAGTAGCGCGCTTCCTACAAACATTTGCAAGCCAACGATCATCAATAAATTTCCGCCTGAGGATGCTCCGCGGACTGAGAGCGTCGCCACAGTCAAAGATATGACACCGACAATGCAAAGACCCAGTCCAAACAGATCGATTCCGACTTGTAGACGCGCACTCATGATCAATGCTACGCCAACTAAACCTGCAACCAAGCCTACGATACCAAGGGGTCTGATCCGTTCTCCAAACACCATCCAGCTTGCGAAAGCGACCAGTAATGGCATCGTGGATGCTACGATGGCTGCAAGCGAAGCTTGGATGGTCTGCATGGCAATAAAGTTTAGCCCTAGGTACAGTGCATTTTGGGTCACGCCAAAAACCAGAGTTCCAATCCATTGCTGACGTGTCAAGTACCAGCTTTGGCCCATAGCGCGTGCCAGCGTAACGGCCAAAACTCCAGATAATAGAAACCGGATTGCAAGTGCATAAAGTGGTGGAGCATACTGAACGATAACACGGGCCGACGTAAACGCTGAGGCCCACATGATTCCAAACATCACGCCCATAACAATCGCTTTGGTATCAATTGGCTTCATAATATCTCCAATAAAAAAAGGTCGCCCCAAAAGGCGACCCTTTAACCAAATTATTGGATCAGCGTTAGCCGTTAACGCTATCTTTTAGTGCCTTTGCAATGGTCATTTTAACCACCTTGTCAGCATCTTTCTTGATCTGCTCACCCGTTGCTGGGTTGCGGACCATACGCTCTGGACGCTCACGACAGTAGATTTTGCCAACCCCTGGAAGGGTCACTGCACCGCCGCCAGATACTTCACGGGTAATAAGTGCTACCATTGCATCAAGCGCTGAAGATGCAGATTTCTTATCCGTACCCATATCGTCTGCCAGAGCTGCAACAAGTTGCGTCTTGGTCATTGGTTTCGTCGCCATTGTAATTCTCCTCGTTCTGCCCGTTATGTGGGCCTCTTGCTTATTCATTAAACTGTATGTCGCTATGTTCCACAATGATTAGTGCCATATTACAAGTGGAAAACTGCATATTGTATTAAAATACATCAGTTTTTACCAATTATAGGAAGGCAGTTTCCTCAAATGAGCGTAATTTTCGGCTATGAATCCTCTCGAGCGGCATCTTACGCAAATTTTCCATCGCCCGAATTCCGATCATCAAATGCCGTGAAACCTGCGTTTTATAAAAATCTGATGCCATACCAGGCAGCTTTAACTCTCCATGCAAAGGTTTGTCGGAAACGCATAAAAGCGTGCCATATGGCACACGAAACCGAAAACCATTGGCAGCAATAGTCGCACTTTCCATGTCCAAACCGATAGCACGGGACTGCGAAAGTCGTTTCACTGGACCTGATTGGTCGCGTAGTTCCCAGTTACGATTGTCAATTGTTGCGACTGTCCCAGTCCGCATGATGCGCTTAAGTTCATACCCTTCAAGCTTAGTCACTGACGCAACGGCCTCTTCCAGTGCAATTTGAATCTCAGCCAATGCAGGGATTGGGATCCAGACAGGTAGATCATCATCCAATACGTGATCTTCACGCAGATAGCCGTGGGCTAGAACAAAATCTCCCAGTCGTTGCGAATTGCGTAATCCCGCACAATGCCCAACCATCAGCCACGCATGGGGCCGCAGCACTGCAATGTGATCTGTCGCAGTTTTTGCGTTTGATGGCCCTACGCCAATATTTACTAACGTGATACCGCCCTGTCCCCCACGACATAAATGGTAGGTCGGCATTTGCGGCATCTTTTCGAACGTTTTAAGTGGAGCCTCTGCTTCTGTGATAACTTGATTTCCAGTTGATACAAACGAAGTGTAACCGCTGTCTGGATCAGCGAGCATTTTTCGTGCATAAGCTTCGAATTCTTCAACGTAAAACTGATAGTTTGTGAACAAAATATGGTTCTGGAAATGCTCAGCTTTGGTCGCCGTATAATGTTGCAATCGCGCAAGTGAATAATCAATTCTCTGCGCAGTAAACGGTGCAAGAGGGTTGGACCCGTCTGGATGATGAAAATTGGTACCGTTGACTATGTCGTCGTTCATTGTCGCTAGATTTGGCACGTCGAACACGTCACGAAGCGTGAATTCCAGCGCGCCTTCTTGTGGTACTTCGACCTCTCCGGAGACCGCGAAGTGGACTGGCATTGGAGTTGTAGAAATGCCGATCACGACTGGTTCGTCGTGGTTTTCAATCAATAAGCCGATTTGTTGTAAAAGATATCCCTCAAACAGATCTGGCCGAGTAATAGTTGTTGAATAATCGCCTGGACCAGCAACGTGGCCAAAGCTTAGACGGGAATCTGTTTGTGCGTATGTGTAAGTGCGAATGCGGATCTCAGGGTAAAATGCACGAAACCTTGTGTTTGGCCGCGCTCCTTTCACATTCTCAGCAAATTGCTCAGTCAGAAATATTACCGCAATGTTGTAAAGTTCCTGCAAACGTTCGACGGCAGCCCGTGGATCTCTGAATTCTTGTGGAACTGGGACTTCGGGGGAGACAACAGGCAAATGTAAGTCTGATCTCATCATGGGGTGAGCCTCCAAAAAATTTATAACCTTAATATTTGATTACGCTAAAAAAACCGTAGACTGAATTGCGGCAAGTATTGTCAAATGTATGTTTGTATACATGAACCATAATGTCATCAGAATATGACATTCTGCAAGGTCTCGCCCAACATAACGACAATGTCGCTTTACCACTAGTAAGCCCAGCGGTGGTCGTGTTGGCTATTGGAAAGGGGAACCGTTATGATTGCTACTACTATTCACTCCAACTTGTCGAACTGGCAAGAACGCATCGACCTCGCTGCAGCTTTCCGGTGGACCGCTCGTTTGAACATGCACGAAGGTGTTGCAAACCACTTTAGCTTTGCCATTAACGATGAAGGTTCGCAGTTTCTGATGAACCCCAATCAAATGCATTTCAGCCGTATTAAGGCAAGTGACATGATTGTCGTAGATGCCAACGACCCCAAAACACTATCTGGTCCCAATGCTCCTGATCCAACAGCATGGGGCTTGCATGGTGGAATACACCGTCATTGCTCGCACGCTCGTTGCGCAATGCACGTTCATTCGATTCATGCGACTGTTCTGGCGACACTAAAGGATAGCCGTCTATTGCCGATTGATCAGAACTGCGCAACATTTTTCAATCGCTTCATAATTGATGATCATTATGGTGGTCTTGCGTTTGAAGAAGAAGGCGAGCGGTGTGCAGGTTTGCTAACTGACCCAAAACAGAAAGTCATGATCATGGGCAACCACGGCATCATGATTATCGGTGCAACAGTCGCCGAAACTTTTAATAGGCTGTATTATTTCGAACGTGCTGCTGAAACCTATATCCGCGCTTTGCAAACCGGTCAGCCACTGCGCGTGTTGTCTGACGCGGTTGCCGAAAAGACAGCGCAAGAACTTGAAGATTATCCTGAACAGGACGAACGCCATCTATCGGAGCTCAAGGTGATCCTTGATAAAGAAGGGTCAAATTATGCCAGCTGATGTCAGTCAGCCAAAACGACAGGAATGGAATTATTGTCTGCTGAAAGCTACATTACGTATGGAGTTCGTAAGTGTGCTTTTTAACAATAAAAAGTGCCTTCATCTTGGCAATTTTCACCACAAGACCCAAAACTGCTATTTTAAATGTAATTACGGCAACCCCGATGTTCCACAAAACATCCGAGTTGGTCGCTGGCAGGACCGCACGATAGGCAGAACCTCTAAAAGTGTGGAGGCGACAGACATTAAATTTGTCGAAGATCTATCACGATGGACTAGCACTCGGCGTCTTGGCAGGACTAAACAGGTCGACCCTATCTCTTAATCTAAATAAGGCAGACACAATGATGACCTATGGCCTCACAGACGAAAACACGATGATTGCGAACACCGTTCGCAGTTTTGTCGAAAAAGAAATTTATCCACATGAGGATCTCGTCGAGCGCACGGGTGAGGTTCCGCAGGACATTGCTGATGAGATTAAGCGCAAGACAATTGAATTAGGATTTTACGCCTGTAATTTCCCTGAATTAGTGGGTGGTGCGGGCTTAAACCATGTTGAATTCGCACTTGTTGAGCGTGAACTTGGACGCGGATCAATGGCGCTAAGCCACTTTTTTGGACGACCACAGAACATTCTCATGGCCTGTGAAGGCGATCAGATTGAACGTTATCGCGATCCTGCTGTTCGTGGTGAACGTATGGATGCGCTTGCAATGACAGAACCCAGTGCAGGATCAGATGTGCGCGGCATGAAGTGTTCAGCTGTTCGCGATGGAGGGGATTGGGTTCTTAATGGGACAAAACATTTTATTTCGGGCGCAGATCATGCTGATTTTCTAATAGTTTTTGTTGCCACGGGGGAGGATCAAACTCCACGGGGGCCAAAGAAACGCATCACCACATTTCTTGTAGATCGTGGAACGCCAGGCTTTACCATTCGTGACGGATACAAATCTGTGTCACATCGTGGCTATAAAAACATGATTTTAGACTTCGATGATTGCCGGCTACCAAACACGCAAGTCTTAGGTGAGGTTGATTGTGGATTCTCTGTGATGAACGAATGGCTTTACGCGACACGCATTACCGTTGCGACAATGTCAGTAGGCCGCGCGCGCCGCGTTTTTGATTATGCGCTTAACTATGCGACGGAACGCGAACAATTTGGTCAGAAGATTGGTAAATTTCAGGGCATTAGCTTTCAACTTGCAGATATGATTACAGAAATCGATGCGGCAGATTTGCTGACCCTTGCCGCTGCTGATCGCCTCGATAAAGGGTTACCTGCCAACCGTGAAATCGCGTCGGCAAAGCTCTATGCGTCTGAAATGTTGGGCCGTGTGACCGATGCTGCAATTCAAGTTCATGGCGGCATGGGATTGATGGATGATTTCCCTCTCGAACGCTTTTGGCGTGATGCTCGAGTAGAACGTATCTGGGACGGCACCTCTGAAATCCAACGCCACATCATTAGCCGTGAATTGTTGCGGGCGCTCGGTGGATGATCCACGATTTATCGAGACTACTCCGCCCCAAAAGTGTCGCTGTGATTGGTGGAGGGGCATGGTGTCATTCTGTTATTGAACAGCTTCAGAAATTCAAATTCAACGGTAATATTTGGCCGGTTCACCGCAGTTCCAGTACGATCTGTGGAACGCACGCTTATGCATCGATACAAGACTTGCCGAGTGTTCCTGACGCCGCATTTATTGGGATCAACCGCGATGCTACTATCGATGCCGTCGCACAGCTGTCAAGCCTTGGCGTGGGTGGCGCTGTTTGTTTTGCTAGTGGTTTTGGTGAAACCGATGATGGTGAAGATGCTAACAAACGCCTTCTAAAAGCCGCCGCCCATATGCCGATTCTTGGTCCCAATTGCTACGGCATGATCAACGCAGTAGATGGAGTGTCGCTTTGGCCAGATCAGCACGGCTGCTTGAGTGTTGATCGCGGAGTGGCAATCCTCACGCAAAGTTCAAATATAGCGATTAACTTGACGATGCAGCAACGTGGCCTGCCTATTGCTTACGTCGTGACGTGTGGAAATCAGGCGCAGCTGTCGATGGCCCAGATCGCTAACGCGTTGCTCGATGATTCGCGTATCACAGCGATCGGTCTACACATTGAAGGGTTTGGTGATCTTTTGGCATGGCAAAGCTTTGCTCGCAAAGCTTATGCAAAAGGCATTCCGTTGGTTGCACTAAAAGTAGGAAAATCTACTGAGGCAAAAAGCGCCACAATCTCGCATACTGCGTCATTGGCGGGAAGTGACGCAGGCGCAACTGGGCTCCTGGAACACCTTGGAATCGCGCGGGTTAATGATCTACCTAGTTTGTTAGAGACGTTGAAAATCTTGCATGTTGCTGGCCCTCTCCCTTCTGGGCGCATCGCATCAATCAGTTGTTCGGGTGGAGAAGCGAGTCTGATTGCCGATCTGGCACACGACTTGACCCTAACCTTCCCGCCCCTGACGAACCTACAAGAAGCACGTCTATTCGCGGCGCTTGGTCCTAAGGTCGCACTAGTAAACCCGTTAGACTATCAAACCTACATTTGGCGCGACGTTGATTCTATGACAAACGCCTTTTCCGCTATGATAGAAACTGAAATCGCAATCACATACTTGATAGTAGATTTCCCACGTGGTGATATCTGTGATCCTTCAGATTGGGAATGCGTGATCCAATCAGCGTTAGATACTTGTGCTGCAACGAGTGGCACAATTGCCATGGTTTCTACCCTACCTGAACTTATGCCCGAACACGTTGCCTGTCGCTTGATGGCAGGTGGTATTATTCCGATGTGTGGCCTTAGAGAGGCTTTGGCCGCGACAGAGGCCGCCCGTCAGCGGGAACCAAGGTCGACAGACCTAGTCGTTCCAACCGCATCAAATTTCGCCATGACGATGTCAGAAGCAGATGCAAAGCAGGTCTTGGCAAGGGCAGGGATCAAAGTTCCTAAATTCTTGATTGGGGACCTTGAAACGCTTGCCATACATGCTGACACTAAACAGGGATTGTTTGTTTTAAAATCCATGGGAACTGATCATAAAAGTGAGGTTGGTGGTGTTGCACTATCGCTGATCGATGGCGAAGCTGTACGCCAGGCGGGGGCGAAGATGCTGTCCAAGGACTTCATCCTTGAAGAGATGGTTATGGACACCGTTGCGGAAATTCTCATAGGTGTTGTAAAAGATCCTTCTCATGGGTTTGTTATTACGATTGGTGCTGGCGGAATTCTTGCCGAACTGATGCAAGATACCGCATCTATCTTAATGCCGGCGCCCCGTGATTGTTTAAAGCAGACACTTAACAGTTTAAAAATTGCAAAAGTTCTCAACGGATATCGTAATCAACCCGCCGGAGATATTGACGCGTTGCTAGATGCCATTGAAGCAATCCAATACTACGTTCTTACCAATCTCAATACTATTGAAGAGGTTGAGGTTAACCCACTCATTATCACTCAGACCTGCGCGGTCGCTGCTGATGCCTTGATAAGGAAATCCTATGACTGACCCTATTAAAACACGACGCGAAGGCGCGATCCTTGAAGTGACGTTAGACCGCCCAAAGGCGAACGCAATCGACCTTACTACAAGCCGGATAATGGGTGAGGTTTTTGCAAATTTTCGTGATGACTCTGATCTACGGGTAGCAATCTTAACAGGTGCGGGAGAGAAATTCTTTTGCCCTGGATGGGACTTAAAGGCGGCAGCGGATGGTGATGCTGTTGATGGCGACTATGGGGTCGGGGGATTTGGTGGCCTGCAAGAACTGTGTGGTATGAACAAACCCGTCATTGCAGCTGTAAATGGCATTTGTTGTGGTGGTGGTCTGGAATTAGCGCTTTCGGCCGACATTATTCTTGCCGCTGATCATGCGACATTCGCGTTGCCTGAAATCCGGTCTGGCACAATCGCTGACGCAGCATCTATCAAACTTCCTAAACGCATTCCCTATCATATCGCGATGGAGCTGTTGTTGACCGGTCGGTGGTTCGACACGACGGAGGCCCTCAATTGGGGATTAATCAATCATGTCCACTCAGCTGCAGATTTGATGGAACAGGCTTGGGATATGGCGAGGCTTTTGGCGTCAGGCCCGCCATTGGTTTATGCGGCTATCAAAGATGTTGTTCGCGATGCTGAGGACGCGAAGTTCCAAGACGCAATGAACCACATTACCAAGCGCCAAATAGCGTCGATTGATCTGCTCTATTCAAGTGAAGATCAGCTTGAAGGTGCACGTGCATTTACTGAAAAACGTGATCCCGTTTGGAAGGGCTGTTAAGGCAGAAGTGTCTTAATCCGACGCAGCGCAAAACTGTAACCATCCGTTCCAAATCCTGCGATCACGCCCTCAGCGCGACCTGATACATAGGAATGATGCCGGAATCGCTCGCGTTTGTGAATATTGGAGATGTGGACTTCTATTACAGGACCTTCAAAAACGTTTAGTGCGTCTAGAATGGCGACAGAGGTATGGCTTAACGCGGCGGGGTTTATGATTATGCCAACGGCAACGCCACGCGCTTCTTGAATCCAGTCCACAAGAACGCCTTCATGATTGGATTGGCGCGCATGAACATCTAGCCCAAGTTCAAGACCCAGTTTAGTACAAGACGCCACAACGTCGTCAAGCGTTACAGAGCCATATATCTCTGGTTGGCGTTGGCCCAAAAGGTTCAGATTCGGGCCGTTGAGAAGCAGAATTTTTTCCATGAGAGATCATCCTTCATGACCATAATTATGGCAAGCCCTCAGGTCTATGTGAATTGAACAAGTCGCGCGTTGTCGTAACGATGTGACACGTCAGCTTTATCGCTGCAGATTCCCTGGTCTCTATGTGTGAGATTGACAATTTTTTTGTTTAGCTTTGTCATAAGCTCAGAAAATAGATAAAGATCCATGGTCTATGGTTCAACCAGTAATTAATTAAACCTATCATGTCTCAATTTGAGCTTACTTGTTTTAGCGATTCTGCAATATCCGATTATACACAATAACAGGGTTAAATCAGTCACAATTAACTCTTCAAGTTTTAGCTATACACAACAATTTTTCCGACAAATCTAGTGGGTCGATTGGCCCGATGCCAACAATTATATATTATTTACTAATTCTGCGCCTGTTTCAATGCTTAGAACCTCTGTCACGAGTGAAAATCCGCACCATCTTGCGTGAGGTCAAGTACCCTTGCACATTAACAAAATAACTTTTGTAAGTATCCGCCCGCGCGACGTAAAGTTGCGTTGTATTTTTAGGGTAATTCAGCGTATGATTAACTCCAAAATGTTAATTATCAGCGACAAATAGACCTTAACACACCTTGTGCTGCGCTACATCTTGAGCGACGAAGAGATATGAAAAAAACACTTCTCTCTTTTGGCCACGGTTTTTCCGCTCGCGCACTTACAAAGCTTTTACCTGATGATTGGCGCGTCATCGGAACCACGCGCAGTGATGATAAGGCTGCCACATTAATGGCAGAAGGAATAGAGCCGCGCATTTGGCCTGGTGCGAACCTTATGCCAGCGCTTAAATCTGCAACTCATCTACTAATTTCCGCCGGTCCTTCTGAGGGTGGTGATCCAGTTCTTAATGAGTTCCGCGATGAAATCGCGGAACGTCGTGATCAGTTCGAATGGGTTGGCTATCTTTCTACGACAGGCGTTTATGGAAATCATAACGGTGGCTGGGTAAATGAAAACACCCCCTTAAGCCCTTCTACGAAACGTGGACAGATGCGAGTAGACGCCGAATCTGCATGGCAGTCACTTGGGCTGCCACTCCATATTTTTCGTCTTGCGGGAATTTACGGCCCAGGACGTGGGCCATTTTCGAAAGTGCGCAATGGCACCGCGCGGCGCATTATCAAAGATGGTCAGGTTTTCAGCCGGATCCATGTTGCAGACATTGCCCAAACGCTGGCTGCTTCAATTGCGAAACCCAATCCAGGTGCGATTTATAATTTGTGTGATAATGATCCGGCTCCGCCCCAAGACGTTATCGCTCATGCCGCAGAATTGCTTGGACTTCCAATCCCCTTAGCGGAGGACTTTGCCAATGCAGACCTCACGCTGATGGCGCGTAGTTTCTATGCTGAAAGCAAGAAAGTTTGTAATGAGCGCATTAAATCTGATCTTGGTATAAAGTTAATTTATCCAGACTATCGCATAGGTCTTGCTGCATTGCTGGCGATCGAGAAAGTAAACCTCTAGGTAAAAGCTTGTTCTTTGAGGGTCCAATTGCCATATGAAAAGTAACCAAAAGGACCGCTCATGACGCTACGACAAAAGACTACGCAGTTTTTAGAAACCAGCGTCGTCCGCAACGCCATCATTGTTGTTATTTTATTTAATGCGTTTCTTCTCGGCCTCGAATCCTCAAACACTATCATGAATTTTGCTGGTGGTCTCATTTACACGCTCGATATAATTTGTTTGTCGATTTTTGTAGTCGAAATTCTTGCAAAACTTTTTACGCAGCATTTCCGTTTTTTTCGGTCAGGCTGGAATATCTTTGATTTTGTAATCGTGGGCATCGCACTGATACCGGCAGCACAGGCGTTCTCGGTATTGCGTGCACTCCGCATACTTCGGATTCTTCGCGTTGTTTCAGCCGTTCCTAGCCTACGTCGCGTAGTGGAAGGTTTTTTGACTGCGCTGCCTGGCATGGGCAGCGTATTCATGTTGATGTCTCTGATTTTTTACATAGGTTCGGTCATCGCCACAAAACTATTTGGCGAAGCCTTTCCACAATGGTTTGGCACTTTAGGTCATTCGGCCTACAGCCTGTTTCAAATTATGACTTTGGAAAGCTGGTCCATGGGCATTGTTCGCCCGGTGATGTTAGAATTCACCTACGCTTGGGCGTTCTTTATACCGTTCATCATTGTCACGACCTTTGCTGTGGTGAACCTTCTTGTTGGCTTAATTGTCAATTCAATGCAGGATGCTCACCACGAAGAATCTAACGCGGCAACCAACACTTATCGCGATGAAGTTCTAGTGCGACTTCAAGAGATTGAAAAACGTCTACCGAAGTAGGATTATGCGTGTTTTCCAATGACATCAACGTTCAACACATCCAGTACTTTCGCTTCAATGTGTTCAGCGTTCATACTGGCAATTTCATACATTTCGTGTGGACCCGCTTGGTCGATAAAAATATCTGGCAACATCATCGACCGGAATTTTAGGCCTTTATCGAATACGCCTTCTTCAGCCAAAAGTTGAGCCACGTGTGACCCGAACCCGCCGATTGCGCCTTCTTCGACGGTGATGAGTGCCTCGTGATTGAGCGCTAATCCAAGGATCATCTTGCGGTCAAGGGGTTTGGCAAATCGCGCGTCCGCTACCGTTGGTGTGATGCCTTTCGCAGCCAGCGCTTCGCAGGCTTTTTCAACTTCTTGCAATCTTGTACCAAACGAAAGAATAGCAACGCCTGTGCCCTCACGGATCATTCGACCTTTGCCAATTTCTAGCGGTTGAGCGTCATCGGGAATTTCAATCCCGACACCTTCTCCACGTGGAAAGCGAAACGCGATTGGCCCACTGTCATGTGCAACGGCCGTCGCCACCATGCGCGTTAACTCAGCTTCATCTGCGGCGGCCATTACGACAAAACCTGGCAAGTTCGCCAGAAATGCTACATCAAACGATCCTGCATGAGTTGCACCATCCGCGCCAACCAAGCCTGCTCGGTCTATCGCAAAGCGCACAGGCAAACGTTGAATGGCTACATCATGTACAATTTGATCATAACCCCGTTGCAGAAACGTGGAATATAAAGTGCAAAATGGTTTCATTCCGCCTGCAGCAAGGCCTGCACAAAATGTTACCGCATGTTGTTCGGCAATGCCAACATCAAAACAACGCGATGCAAATCGCGACATGAAACGATCTAATCCAGTGCCATCTGGCATTGCCGCCGTCACCGCGACTATCTTATTATCCTTGGTCGCATGTTTGATCAGGCTGTCAGCAAACACTGACGTGTAGGAAGGCGCATTGCTGGGCGTCTTCTTTTGCTCCCCCGTCATTACATCAAACTTCGCAGTAGCGTGCCCACGATCTGCACGGTTTTCAGCGTACCCTTTACCTTTTTTGGTGATCGCATGGATCAGAATTGGCCCCGTCGCGCGTGCTTTTACCGTCCGCAACACAGACAGCAATTGTTCCATGTCATGTCCGTCAATCGGCCCAAGATATGAAAAACCCAGTTCTTCAAATAACGTTCCACCAACGGTTATATGCTTTAGCATATTCTTTGCCCGCTTTGCCCCAAGTTGAAATGGTTCCGGTAAAAATGAAACTGCGCCTTTGGCTGCTGCCTTGAACTCTTGAAATGGATCACCCGCATACAACCGCGACAGATACGATGACATCGCTCCTACGGGTGGCGCGATCGACATTTCGTTGTCATTCAATATGACAATTAGGCGTTTCTTCAAATGTCCCGCATTGTTTAATGCTTCATATGCCATACCAGCTGACATTGCCCCATCGCCAATTACCGCAATTGCATCACCACCCTCGCCACCCAAATCACGCGCAACGGCAAAGCCGAGAGCCGCAGAAATCGAGGTTGATGAATGCGCCGCGCCAAAACAATCATATGGAGATTCAGACCTTTTGGTGAACCCGCTCAGTCCGTCTTTTTGGCGTAATGTGCGAATCCGATCCCGCCGACCCGTCAGGATTTTGTGCGGATACGTCTGATGGCTAACATCCCAAACAATTTTGTCTTTGGGCGCATCAAAAACCGCATGCAACGCAACGGTCAGTTCAACTACGCCTAGCCCAGCACCCAAGTGTCCACCTGTCTCTGATACTGCCGAAATCGTTTCAGCGCGTAATTCATGCGCAAGCATGCGCAGTTGCACATCGGTTAACCCGTTTAGGTCACTCGGTAGATCAATCTGATCCAAAAGTGGGGTCTTCGGTCTTTCAGCCATATTGGGCCATCCTTTAGTGCGTCCGGTTCAAGACAAACCGCGCGGCAGCCCTCAACGTGGCAGCCCCCTCACGGTATATAGCTAATGCATCACATGCTTCATCCACCAACTCAACAGCGCGGCTTTTTGCCCCATCCAGCCCTAGAAGCGAAACAAAGGTGGCCTTGCCTGCCGCAATATCTTTCCCAACTGCTTTCCCAACTGCATCAGCGTCGCCTGTTACATCCAGAATATCATCGGAAATCTGAAATGCTTGCCCTAGCGAACGGCCGTATTGGAGCATTGGCATTTCATCTGCACACGCAATTCGTGGCCCTGCTGCACAAGCCCATTCAATCAAGGCACCAGTCTTTTTGGCTTGTAGACTATTAACCTTGAGCAGGGTTAAGGGTTCATCCGCAGCTTCTGCCGCAATATCAGCCGCTTGCCCTCCAACCATGCCACGTTCCCCGGCATTAATAGCTAACATATGCGCCAGAACAATCTTTGCCTTTGGTGTGATGTTTCCTTGCATTATTAATTCAAAGGCTAGCGCCTGCAATGCATCACCAGTCAAAACCGCCGTCGCCTCATTCCATTTGAGGTGTACAGTTGGCTTGCCCCGTCGCATGTCATCATTATCCATACACGGCAAATCATCATGGATGAGGGAATAGGCATGCATTGCCTCAATCGCGCCAGCAACTGGTGCTGCGGTCTGAACCTCGACGCCATGCAATCGCGCGCCCTCAAGAACCAGAAATCCGCGCAAAGATTTTCCGCCACACACTGCATACATCATCGCTTCTGGGATGCCGGGTTGACCTCCCACAGCGTCCCTGATTGCTGTCTCAACAATTGAAGCTGCATGCTGCAACGCATCTTTCAATGCGTCAGCCATCAAGTGGCTCAGTTCCCGTTGGGGTTCCGTCATCACCTAATGTCAGTTTTGCAACCTTTTCTTCAGCCTCTTTTAGCTTTGCCTCACAGCGCTTTTTTAATTTTGCGCCACGCTCATACAGCGCAATAGATTCATCGAGAGGAACTTCGCCCCGTTCTAACTTACCCACAACCTGTTCAAGCTCACGTAACGCGTCCTCGAAACTCATAACTTTAACGTCTGCACTCATTGCGCGCGCTCCTTTAATACGTCTACGTGTGCTCGCACCGAACGGCCCAAAGCTTCTAGATCATACCCGCCCTCAAGTGCGGATACTATACGGCCTGAACAATGTTTATCAGCCAAATCACACAGCTTATTAGTGATCCATGTAAAGTCGTCTTCTTGCAACATCATTCCCGCCAATGGGTCATCTGCATGTGCATCAAATCCTGCTGATATCAATAAAAATTCAGGCTCAAATGCAGCAACACGTGGAAACACTTCACGCTCCCAAGTAGAGCGGAATTTAGCCGACCCACAACCAACTGGTAGCGGTAAATTCACAACATTGCCAATACCTGTTTCATGTGCTGCACCTGTACCGGGAAATAGTGGCATTTGATGACTTGAGCAAAATAAAATCCGCGCATCACCTTCAACCAAGTCTTGCGTGCCGTTGCCGTGATGCACATCGAAGTCCAAAATTACGACTTTTTTTAACCCATGGAAATCAAGTACATGTTTAGCAGCCACCGCGATTGATCCGAAGAAGCAAAACCCCATTGCCGTTTCACGTTCTGCATGATGACCCGGGGGGCGCACAGCGGCAAAAGCATTGCCAACTACGCCCGCCATCACCAGATCTACTGCTTTAACGACACCACCAGTCGCGCGGTAAGCGGCCTCCAATGTGCCAACGGACATATGCGTATCAGCATCTAAAGACCGCCAACCTTCAGACGGCGCCATGGCTTTGATCGCGTCAATATGCCTTTGAGGATGCGCCCGTAACAGATCATCGTCAGCTACCAATGGTGCATCAAAACGCTGTAGATCCATATCGCTTAATGCGCCCAAAACCGCGTCTAATCGTGCCACCTGCTCGGGATGTCCCTGAGGTGTTACATGATCATAACACGCCTTATGCGTTATTAATGCTGTCACCATCTTGGCCTCCTCGTTGTCATCTCAGGCTTTAAAATATCTCTATCGGAGGCTTCTGACAGTCCAACTTGATGGTGTCAGTATCAGGTACTAATCTGGCGCCAACATGTATCCTGCACCTCGCACAGTCTGCAAATAGCGCGGCTGCTTCGGATCAGTCTCTATTTTGCGGCGTAGCCTTGTGATTTGCACGTCAACGGCCCGTTCTTGTGCTTGCCCGCCAGACCGACCTAAGCGATCTACCAGAGCCTCTCGGCTGATAGCTTCCCCAGGTGTTGCTGAAAATATCTTTAATAATTGTACCTCCGTCGCCGTCAGTCTGACTAGGTCCTCGCCACGCCAAATCTCGCCACGTTCCATTTCATATTGTAATGGACCCAAATTCAGGACCTTCGGCACTATAGTTTTAACGTCACTTGGTGGAACGCGTCGCAAGATTGAATTGATACGCAGCAATAGTTCCTTGGGTTCAAACGGCTTGGTCAAATAATCATCTGCGCCTGCCTCAAGGCCAGCAATCCGGTCGCTTGTCTCTGCTTTGGCCGTTAATAGTAAAATTGGTGTGTCACGTTCACGACGCAGATCAGCACAAAGAGTCACGCCGTCTTCACCGGGCATCATGACATCAAGCACAAGCATGTCAAAATCTAAACCAGCCAAGATTCGCCGAGCATGGGCGGCATCTCGCGCAGCTGTAACAAGAAACCCACTGCGTACCAAAAATTTTTGTAACAAAACGCGGATACGTTCATCATCATCGACAATCAGCAAATGTGGCTGGTCATTGTGCATTGTACTACCCCTTCAGGTCTTTCAACGCATCATAACGATTGCGCATGTCGTCATCCATCATAGCCTCAAGCACTTGCCTGAATCCTGTAACAGCTTCTGGCCCCACAGTGCGGTACGCCTTACGCATTCGGTCGCGTTGTGCATCTGACAACTGTTGCTCCAAAGCTTCGCCCTCTGGCGTCAGATACAGATGCCGTTCTCTTTTGTCACGCTTTCCAACTTTATTATGGACTAAACCATCTGCAACCAATGCCCGCAACACACGGTTCAGCGATTGCTTTGTAACGCCTAGCATTGCTAATAAATTATTGACCGTTGTACCTGGGGATCGATGGATAAAGTGTACAGCACGATGATGCGCCCGACCATAAGCTATATTGGCCAAAATTCTATCGGGATCTGCTGTAAAGCCACGATAAGCGAAAAACATTGCCTCGATTCCCTTACGGAGTTGTTCGTCTGTTAAAAACAACAGCGCATTGCTAGGTTCTTTTCCACTACCTTTCATCTGAACGCTCCTTCACATTTAAAGTCATAATACGTCAGCTTTATTGACATTCCAAGCAGGTATCGGTAACGAATCACAAGTTACGCGTAATAAAGTGTTCACATCGGACCTAAATGCGCAACATTCGCAAAAACAGGAAAGTTAAAAGATGGCTGGTGCATATGATGATCGTGATGGCAAAATCTGGATGGACGGTGCGCTCGTTGATTGGCGTGCGGCCAAAGTTCATATTCTTAGCCATGCCCTACACTATGCTTCCTCTGTGTTTGAAGGCGAACGTTGTTACAATGGAAAGATTTTCAAATCTCGCGAACATTCCGAACGTCTGCTGAAGTCAGGTAAGTACATCGACTTTGATATTCCCTACACTGTTGACGAAATCGAGGCTGCAAAACAAGCAGCACTCGATGCCAACGGCTTGAAAGATGCGTACGTGCGTGCAGTTGCATGGCGTGGTGCCGGTGAAGACATGGGTGTCGCATCTTCGCGTAACCCTGTTCATATGGCCGTAGCCGTTTGGGAATGGGGCAATTATTATGGTGATGCTAAAACAATGGGCGCTAAGCTCGACATCGCAAAATGGAAACGTCCGTCACCCGAATGCGCGCCTTCCCAAGCCAAGGCTGCTGGGCTTTATATGATCGCCACAATGTCTAAACATGCAGCTGAAGCGAAGGGCTGTTCAGACGCTATGATGTACGACTACCGTGGTTACATCGCTGAAGCGACAGGAGCCAATATCTTCTTTGTTAAAAGTGGCGAAGTGCACACACCAACACCTGACGCCTTCCTTAACGGCATCACCCGTCAAACGGTTATTGGCATGTTGCGCGACAAAGGTATCACTGTGATTGAACGCCACATTATGCCCGAAGAACTCGAAGGGTTTGAGCAATGCTGGCTCACAGGAACGGCTGCCGAAGTCACACCCGTTGGCCAGATCGGTCATCACAAATTCGAAGTAGGTGCATTGGTCAAAGAACTTGCCGCAGAATATGAAAAACTCGTTCGCGCTTGATTCAACGTCCACTGTTGTGCAGTTTGAATCAGCTGGGTGTGATGAAGTTTTAATGATACAGCCGCGCGGTTGATAGTGCATCATGCACGGGATTAGTCATTAACATATCGTTGTGTTTTTGTGTCTACTTTATCAATAAAACTGCATCATACGTTTGGTAAAATCATTTACTCGCTATTGTAGTCCTTTCGCCCTAACTTTGCGCCGGGCTGTCGCATCAACGCCCAGCGCGCGTTCACGCAGAACAATAATGACGCCAGCAGAAATCACAAAAGTCGCTCCAATCAACATTGCAATAGTTGGCACTTCGTTAAACCAGAAATAGCCAATTAATATCGACCATAGCATTGAAATATAGGTGAAGGGTGCCAGCACACCCGCTTCGGCAAATCGATAACTTGCCGTTAGCAAAATCTGTCCCAGACCGCCGACCACGCCTGCGCCTATGAGTAATACCAGCTCATAACTGTTTGGCCAGATCCAACCAAACGGTAGCGTAAGCAACGATAAAAGTGTTGCTGTCGCTGAGAACCAAAACACAATAGCTGTCGTACTTTCACTACCCGACATCCCCTTCACAAATACCTGCGCGACGGCGGCCAGACATGCTGACCCTAAGGTTAATCCAACGCCCAGGGCCTCATTTGTCCCTAAACCAACACTTAACCGTGGTGCCACAATAATCACCACACCGATAAAGCCCAACAATACTGCGGCGATGCGGATAAAGCGAAACTTCTCCCCCAAAATCAAAGCTGCCAAAACAACCATTAGGATTGGTGACACAAAACGGATCGCTGTCACCTCAGGCAGAGGTAAATACTTTAATCCTGCAAAACCTAACCCCATCGCGCAAGAACCAACAATTCCTCGTACGGCGTGATTGCGAATTGATTTTGTACGAATTCCTGCCGCAATACCACCATGCAACATCAACCAGATCAAAACGATTGGCATCGCCATAAGTGACCGGAAAAACATTGCCTCACCCGCAGGTATCCGTCCTGCTGCCTTGATGAACGCTGACATGACGGTGAAAACAGTTATCGCCGACATCATTAAAAAGATGCCTCTTGTGACGTTGGACTGGATCGCCAACATCATGCTTTGCTACCTAATCGTGCCACAGCCCATTGTGCTGCATCAGCAACCTCTTCGGCAGGATCATCAATCAGTGCTAACGCCGCATCCTTCAATGTCTCATCGTCCGAATTTCCGATGGCATAAAGAACATTGCGTACAAACCTGTTCCGCCCGATCCGTTTTATTGGACTGCCCGAAAACAAAGCTCGAAACGCTGGATCATCTAAGGCAACCAACTCACGCAAAGGTGGGGCGACCAACTCAGGCCGGGCCGCATAACGTATCTCACGCGCCTCAACTGCAAACTTGTTCCATGGGCACACCGCTAAACAATCATCACAGCCATAAATCCGATTGCCCATTAAAGCACGCAACTCCTCTGGGACTGGCCCCTTATGCTCTATCGTTAAATACGAAATGCACCGGCGCGCATCGAGCTGAAATGGCGCTGGAAAGGCATTCGTTGGGCAGATGTCTAAACAAGAGGTACACGATCCGCACTTTTCAGCCTCTGCCCTATCTGGTTCCAGCTCTAAAGTGGTAAAGATTGCCCCAAGGAAAAACCAATTGCCCAATTCGCGGCTCAATAAATTTGTATGTTTGCCCTGCCAACCAAGTCCTGCCGCTGCCGCGAGTGGTTTTTCCATCACTGGGGCAGTATCGACAAATACTTTAATCTCACAGCCAGTGTCATTAACCAACCAACGGCCAACGCGCTTTAAACGCTTCTTAACCAAATCATGATAATCGCGGTTTTGTGCATAAACGCTGATAGCTGCGCGATTTCGTTGTTCTAGAACTGCTAAGGGATCATGTTCGGGCGTATAGGGTTCTGCCAACATTACAACGGACCGAGCTTCTGGCCATAAAGCAGAAGGATCGCTCCGCCACTTCATCCGCTCCGCCATCCACGCCATTTGTCCATGCCGACCTTCATCCACAAACCGTTGCAAACGTTCTGGCAATTCAGGCATGCCGTCAGGTCGGCACACCCCAAACCCGGCAAAGCCTTCCTCAAGCGCTTTAACCTTCAGGCGATCCTTCAATGATGCAGTCAAATGAACGCCCCCTCTCTTAGCACTAAAAATATTGTGGGGGTGTAGGGGTCTAGCTCTCCAAGGGTCAGACAAGCGGAGCCAGTTTGAACAAGATTAAAAATCTAGGTCACTATAATGCGATGGTTGTGGAAACCCTGAAATCTGATCTGCCAAAATTGATCGGAAAGCAGGCCGTGACTTTATTTTAGCATACCAATCTTTGACGATTTCGCTACGGTTCCAGTCCACATCTGACACATAATCCAGACACGATAGATGCGCCGCTGCGGCAAAATCTGCTAGAGATAATTCATTACCTGCCAGCCAACGCCGCTGGTCTAACAGCCAATGCATGTAATCGAGATGGTATTTAATCGCTTTGCTTCCAGCCTTCACATTCGCACTATCGGGATAACCGGTGCCCATAATCTTGCGGAATACGCGTTCACCCATCAGTTTGCTTGTCACTTCAGAATTAAACTTGTCGTCAAACCAGGCTACCAGACGGCGCACCTCATATCGGCTGTCTGCGTCATTTGGTAATAACGATGGCGTCTGGTGCAGCTCTTCTAGATATTCACAAATCGCGCTGCTTTCGGCCATCATTCGGTTGCCCATTTGCAGAACGGGCACCTTACCAGCAGGATTGCGGCGCAAGAAATCTGCATCCTTTTCCCAAAATCTTTCCTCAACTAGTTCCACTTCGATTCGTTTCTCAGCTAACGACAAGCGAACTTTGCGCGAAAAGGGTGACAACGGATAATGGTACAGACGGTTCATAAAAGACCCCAGATAACAACTATCCTACCCATGCCTCAACTGACGTACTGTTACAATCCCAGCGGGCTACTCAAAACACTCCGCGCGACCATCCGCTTGAATTGTGGCAGCTCCATCAGCAATGCTTCTGGCTCGGCTGCGGACATTTGATGTGGGCTGAGAAGCGGACCGGGTCTTTGGGTTTGGTAAGATTGCAGCTAGGCGTGCAGCCTGAACAGGCGACAATTCCCCTGCGGTCACACTGAAATAATGCACTGCGGCCGCCTCAACTCCGAACACCCCTTCATCAAATTCAGCAACGTTCAGATATATTTCAAGAATGCGACGTTTGCTCCAGACCGCTTCGACCAGTGGTGTCATTAATGCCTCTATTGATTTTCGAAGCCACGATCGTCCTTGCCACAAGTATACGTTTTTAACGACTTGTTGGGATATAGTTGATCCGCCTCGATTGGCGCCATCTTTTAACGCCGCTTGAATCGCCGTCAAATCAAGCCCCCAGTGCTCACAAAAATCAGCATCCTCTGCCGCTACAGCGGAACGTGCCATTACTGGTGCAATATCTTCCATTGCCACCCATGTCTGATTAACACCATCAACACGAAGGCTTTCAGAAAGAATGTATGGGGTGTATGGTGGATTTACGATACTGAATGATACAGTCACCAAAACGGCCAATGTAGCCGCAATTAGAACCCCTCGGAACAAATACTTTACAATCAGCCGCACAAACATTCGTGGGCGATCAAAAAGGTTTGTAGGATTAGTTAGATTTTTTCGTGTTGTACGTGCCATGGTGCTATACATCGCAACACTACAGCTCGGGTCAAGTATGCAAACTTACACTTCATAAAAAAGGTCACCGCAAAACCCTTTAGCTTCTCGTGGGCCCTACACAAACCGTGTGGTTTTTTTAGTAAGTGCCTTAATCTAAGATCATTTCGAGGAATGGTTTAGAAATTTCTCAGTATAGCTCATGAGCATGTAAAATAAGTTTATTTGGATAAAAAGCTTTTAGTTGGGACACCTTCAGTAAACAGGGTCTCATAATTATTAAAGATTAGTTGATGGCAAATAATACATCGGCGCGGTGCTCAACGCATCATTTTAGTATTTACCCGATGTACCTCTACATCAAAACAATTGCCTTGGCTGAAAACAATTTAGTGGACCGATTTCTTTTGTGCTTTAAATTTACGTTTGATTCGAGAAATAGAATGTAGTAAATTAGTAACTGATTATAAAATTGTTGATTAAATTTTTATCTTAGTGTCATACGTTCTAGTTGAGGCGAAAAAATTCTTCTCTGTTATAATTGGCGGCGGGTATAAGAAGCAATAATGTATGACTTTTTTGTATAATTATTCGCTATATTAGCCTTCCCTCTATTTGATAACAGCGCAAATTTGACATCTGAACTATTCCAATTTTTAAAAAATTTATGTTATTTTAAAATGAAACAGGGGAGTTGAGCGTTCCAGAGATATCACTTAAATTTATTAATCACAGCTTAATTTTTTTTCAATATGATAACTGTAACGAATAATCTGAAAGAAATAGAACAACCGCCACCGTAACTGTGGTGGCGGCTGCCTTAGCTATAAAGCTTATTCAGCTGGTATTGCTGTTTGTTCGTAGGTCAGTGGAGCCGCCAAATGAACCAGCATCTCTTTTGGGCAAACTTGAACAAAATGTCTGCGCTCGAGTTCCCAATGTTGCAAAATATCAGCAGCTTTGCGGCTGCCTGTTTCGGCGAAGTGGCGTTCAATCAGATCTTTGAGTTGGTGTTCCCAAAGATCTACAGTCACTCCACAGGTCACCAGCGTTTCCATATTGATCAGTGGTGCTGTCTGGTGGTCAGGGTCGTACAAATATGCCATACCGCCTGTCATTCCCGCACCAAAGTTTGCGCCGATTGACCCTAGGATCACCGCAACGCCACCTGTGGTGTATTCACACCCGTTTGAACCACAGCCCTCAACAACAGTTTTTGCTCCAGAATTCCGAACGGCGAACCTTTCACCAGCGCGACCGGCTGCGAACAAATAACCTTCAGTAGCACCATACAGCACTGTGTTGCCGATGATAGTGTTCTCACTTGCAATTAGGGGTGAATTCATTGGTGGTCGCACAACAATAATACCACCCGACAGACCCTTACCGACGTAGTCATTAGCATCACCAGATACTTCCAACTTCAATCCGGGAGCTGCGAAAGCACCCAATGACTGGCCAGCTGATCCTTTTAGCTTTACGGTCAGATGGTTAGGCTGGAGGCTGTTGCGCATTCCGAAATTTTTAACAATATGACTTGATGTGCGCGTTCCAATTGATCGCAACGTGTTCTGCACGGCATATTCAAGCTGCATTTTTTCACCATCTTCAAGAAAGCGCGCGGCGTCCTTAACGATCTGCGCGTCCAGCGTATCAGGCACTGGATTGCGCGGTTTGTTACGGTCATATGTAATTTCTTTTGCACCATCGACAGTAATCAAAAGTGGGTTGAGGTCGAGGTCATCTAGATGCGCGGAGCCACGCGAAACTTGTGCCAGTAAATCCGCACGACCGATAATCTCATCCATCGACCGTGCGCCAATTTCAGCAAGGATTTCGCGCACTTCGGTTGCGTAGAAGGTGATTAGATTTACGACTTTATCTGCATTGCCTGTAAATTTATCACGCAATGCATCGTCCTGCGTACACACACCGACGGGGCAGGTATTAGACTGGCACTGACGTACCATAATACAGCCCATGGCAATCAAAGCCGCGGTCCCAACACCATATTCTTCGGCACCCAACATTGCAGCCATGACAATGTCACGCCCTGTGCGCAAACCACCGTCTGTGCGCAATGTTATGCGTTCACGTAAGTTGTTCATAGCCAGCACCTGATGCGCTTCGGTTAAACCCATTTCCCATGGTAAACCAGCGTATTTGATTGATGATGCAGGTGAGGCGCCGGTACCGCCATTATGCCCTGAGATTAGAATTACATCGGCTTTAGCTTTGGCCACACCAGCCGCAATTGTACCAACGCCGCTGGATGCCACCAGTTTGACCGTCACTTTAGCACGCGGGTTGATCTGCTTAAGATCGTAGATCAACTGCGCCAAATCTTCGATTGAATAAATATCGTGGTGTGGTGGTGGTGAAATCAACGTAACACCGGGTGTTGAGTGGCGCAAACGCGCGATTAATTCTGTCACCTTCATGCCAGGCAATTGACCGCCTTCACCGGGCTTGGCCCCCTGTGCAACCTTAATCTCAAGCTCCTCACATTGGTTAAGATACTCTGCTGTGACGCCGAAACGTCCTGATGCTACCTGCTTAATTTTTGCGCTTGGGTTGTCACCATTTGCTTCGGGTACAAAGTGCGCTGGATCTTCACCGCCCTCGCCGCTGTCAGACTTTGCGCCGATGCGGTTCATTGCAACGTTCAGTGTTTTGTGCGCCTCTGGCGATAACGCCCCTAATGACATTCCCGGCGTCACGAACCTTTTCCGGATTGACGTGATGCTCTCAACTTCCTCAATGGGAACTTTCTTACCCATTGCCTTTACTGCTAAAAGGTCACGTAGATGAATCGGGGGGTTAGATTGCATCGCAGTTGAATATTGCTTCCACAATTCATACGAAGATCTGTTACAGGCTTGCTGTAACAAGTGCATTGTTCCCGCTTCCCAAGCATGCTTTTCACCAGAGCGCCGCGCTTTGTAGAAACCACCTATAGGCAACACATCTACTCCACCAAGCCAACCAGCTTTATGGACCTGCTCTACTTTACGTTGGATGCCTGTTACACCGATACCCGAAATGCGGCTTTGCATTCCTGGGAAATATTCAGCAGCCATTGCGCGTGAGAGACCAACAGCTTCAAAATTTAAACCGCCGCGATACGAAGAAACAACCGAAATCCCCATTTTTGCCATGATCTTAAGTAGCCCCTGATCAATTGCTGTACGAAAACGGGTAACGGCCTCTGTTAGTGTGCAATCTAGCAGACCACGTTCGATCCGGTTATTTAGTGAATCCTCTGCCAGATATGGATTTACCACTGTGGCACCACAACCGATCAGCACCGCAAAATAGTGCGGGTCGATACATTCTGCTGACCGTACGTTCAGAGATGTAAAAGTTCGCAATCCCTTTCGTGTTAGCCAAGAATGTACTGCGGATGTTGCTAAAATAATCGGCATTGGCACGCGGCCTTCACCTTGATGCTGATCCGTTAAGGTTAAATGTTCAGCACCTGATCGCACAGCGTCCTCTGCCTCGGCGCGAATGCGCTCTAGGTTTTTGCTTAAATCACCTGCTTCAGAACCAGCGGCAAAGGTACAATCAATTTCGACAGAAGGTGCTTTAAACAATGTCTCCAGTACTTCCCATTGGGCATTGCCCACAAATGGGGAATCGAGGACGAGGATTTCCGTCTGACTGCTATCTTCATCAAGTACGTTCTTCAGGTTCCCAAATCGCGTTTTTAGACTCATCACGCGGAATTCGCGCAAGCTGTCTATTGGCGGATTGGTAACTTGGCTAAAGTTCTGGCGAAAAAAGTGACTCAGTGGGCGGTACTTTTCTGACAAGACAGCTGACGGAGTGTCATCGCCCATCGATGCTAATGCTTCTTTGCCATCTTCAGCCATTGGCGCCAGAATATTTTCCAGTTCTTCAATTGTGTACCCAGCTGCAATTTGGCGTTTGCGTAACTCGCCATCAGAATAGATCGGTGCCTCTGTTACAGCAGCCAGATCATTGTCTAGTTCGTTGATATTGGCGACCCAATCACCAAATGGCAGTGCGGCAGACATTTTATTTTTTAATTCTTCATCATGAAACAGAATGCCCTGTCCCATGTGTACGCCAATCATCTGACCTGGCCCAAGCGCCCCCTTTTCAACGACATTTGCCTCGTCAATTGGTACCATTCCAGCTTCAGACCCTGCAATTAACAAACGATCCCCAGTCACAACATAGCGCATCGGGCGCAGCCCGTTGCGATCCAGTCCAGCGCAGACCCAACGACCATCGGTCATCGCTAGGGCTGCAGGGCCATCCCAAGGTTCCATTACTGAATTGCAATACGAATACATATCACACCAGGGTTGCGGCAGTTCAGTCGCCTGCTTGGACCAGCTTTCTGGTACCAACATTGTCTTCGCCATTGGCGCAGACCTACCCGCGCGCACTAACACCTCAAATACCGCATCAAGTGCAGCAGAATCTGAAGACCCGCTTGCTACAATTGGTTTAATGTCTTCGGCCATATTGCCAAACGTGCTCGAGGCCATGCGAATTTCATGGGATTTCATCCAGTTTAGGTTGCCCTTTAACGTGTTAATCTCACCGTTGTGTGCCAACATGCGAAATGGCTGCGCAAGCCACCACTGTGGGAACGTGTTGGTTGAATACCGCTGGTGATAAATCGCAAATGCTGACTCAAAACGTTCATCCATTAGGTCGGGGTAAAATTCGGCCACTTGCTCTGCCAGCATCATGCCTTTGTAAATAATGGATCGGCATGATAGTGATGCAAGGTATAGTTCTCTCACGCCCGCAGTATTTGCCGCTTTTTCAATGCGGCGACGGATCACATAAAGCTCACGCTCGAACGTTTCTTCATCCACATCCTTTGAGTTTGAAATCAAAATCTGCTCGATTTCTGGGCGGGTTGCATTGGCTTTTTCACCGAGGCACCCAATCTCAACCGGTACGTGACGCCAACCGTAGATATAATAGCCCATGCGCAAGACTTCGGTTTCAACAATCGTACGGCAAATCTCTTGCGCCCCAAAGTCTGTGCGCGGCAAGAATATCTGACCAACGGCGAGCATTTCATTTTTACGTGGAGTATGTCCTGTCCGTTCCACTTGGTCGTAAAAAAAAGGCATTGGTATCTGCAAGTGAATTCCAGCGCCATCGCCCGTCTTGCCGTCAGCATCTACAGCACCGCGGTGCCAGATTGCTTTAAGCGCGGCGATGCCATTTTCGACTACTGCGCGCGATGATTTACCATCAATCGATACAACAAGACCGACACCGCAGTTTGCCTTCTCATCATCGTGCGAATAAAGGCCATTCGTGGCCATAAAATCGCGCTTGGCCTGTTCTGCGGCCACCCATGCGTCATCATACTTGGTCATATAATTTCTCCTTGTCCCAGCCCATTCAGGGGGAACATATTAGTTTTTGGTCAAAATTGGCTGTTTAAGTGGCAGGTCATAGCGTGACATTTCAACGCCGCACCCAAACTTCGGGTTTATCGATAGATACCCTGGCTCACCCGGATTAATAAACTCTATAGGAGTATCATCGCTATCGAACTGATCACTTGATGTAATGTAGCTACTCAAACCACCAATAAACATGCGCCAATCTGGACTGACATATTCGGTACCTTCGCTTTTCCACATTTTGGTCCCGGCTGCGTCGAACGCCGTCAGTTCGTATTCTGTGCGCAGTAATGTCACACCATCGATCTCAACTGTCTCACCGGTCAGGCGATCAAAGCCAACATACTGAG
This sequence comes from Octadecabacter sp., assembly GCA_028825445.1. GTDB lineage: Bacteria > Pseudomonadota > Alphaproteobacteria > Rhodobacterales > Rhodobacteraceae > Octadecabacter. The sequence continues at coordinate 5,236 of JAPKAD010000004.1, read as the reverse complement.
TGGTACCAATTTCAAGGCTGTCAGTTGAAAAATCCCAGGTATCAACAGAGTTCGCCAAAAGCTCACTCATTGACATTGCGTCAAGCACTGTCGTTTGGCGTTCTGTGTGGCCTGACCGCATATGAAAACTTTCTAACCATTCAGCCTCTTCACCGGTATGGCCGACATAGGATAATCCTTCTTCGTCAATCGTTGCGCGGCGCTGCTCCCCATTTTTGTCTTTGTCACAACGAAAATAATGTGACACGGAACAGCTGGAATTCTGGATTGTCAAATAACCTTCGCATCCTTGCGGTAACAAAAATTCTTGTGCTGCTGCAGGGGTTGCTAACCCAACTAAAACTGCCAATAATGTCTTTATCATTTTTTAATCCTTTATGTAGACGAAGCTGATCTATCGTACATATCATGCTGTCATACATGCGGTGCACAGTCCCTTTATGCTGTGTGCAAACTATTCAGCCGCCATTGCAGCGCTCTGGTTGACGTATTCCAGAATGGCTTCAGCTGCATCACGCCCGTCCTTTATGGCCCAAACTACCAATGATGCACCGCGCACAATGTCGCCCGCAGCGTACACACCTTCAAGGCTGGTTTGCCCTGTGGTGAATTCCGCCTTGATCGTGCCCCAACGGGTCACTTCCAATTCAGGCACACCCCATAACGTTGGGATGTTTTCAGGTTCAAATCCCAGCGCCTGAACAACCAAATCAGCCTCCTCAATATAGTCGCTACCTTCGATTAACTCTGGCATTTGGCGGCCTGTCGCGTCAGGTGCACCAAGGCGCATTTTCTGAACAATGACACCATTTATCTGGTTTTCTGACGCACTTGAGGTGTGACTGCACAACGTAAAACTCTTTGGTGCAGACAGCCACATGAACTCGATGCCTTCTTCTTTAGCATTTTGAACTTCGCGCATCGACCCTGGCATGTTTGCCTCATCGCGGCGATAGAGGCATTTTACCGATGTTGCGTCCTGACGGATTGCTGTGCGCACACAGTCCATAGCAGTATCACCTCCACCAATCACAACGACTCTTTTGCCTTTGGCGTTGAGTTCTCCGTTGTCAAATTCTTCGACGTCATCGCCAAACGACTTGCGATTGCTTGCTGTTAGATAATCTATTGCACGCACGATGCCTTCGGCATCTGCACCCGGTGTTTGCAAGGCCCTTGTTTTATACACACCTGTCGCAATCAATACCGCTTCGTGTTTACCGCGAATGGCGTCGAACGATAGGTCATAACCAACGTCACAGTTTAATACGAACTCGATTCCACCGTCCTCCAACTGTGCCATGCGCTGCATGACAATGTCTTTCTCCAGTTTAAATCCGGGAATGCCGTAGGTCATTAGACCGCCTCCACGATCGTAGCGGTCATATACAGTTACCTGTACACCCTGACGACGCAGCATATCTGCGGCTGCAAGTCCACCAGGTCCGGCACCAATAATGCCAACACTTTCGGTTCGTTCGGTATGTGGGCGGATTGGTTTGACCCAACCTTTTTCAAATGCTGTATCTGTGATGTACTTTTCGACTGAACCAATGGTTACTGTGCCGTGTCCAGATGTTTCGATTACACAGTTGCCTTCACACAGGCGATCCTGTGGGCAAATGCGCCCACAAATTTCAGGAAACGTGTTGGTCGCCTGCGCCATTTCATACGCTTCTTCCAGCCGTCCTTCGGCAGTCATGCGCAGCCAATCTGGAATATTATTATGCAGAGGGCAATGAGTCTGGCAATACGGAACACCACACTGACTACAGCGGCTCGCCTGCTCGGTGGCCTTTTCGGCGGCATACTCTGCGTAAACCTCTCCAAAATCTTCTTTACGTAAGTTAGGCGGGCGCTTTTCAGGCATGTCCCGCGCTACATTCGTAAATTTCAACATCTTTTGACCAGCCAAGCGACATTCTCCCAATCGAATTCAGATTTTCTTTGTATTTTATTTATTTTGAAAATAAAAGTCAGTAAGCATTACCTATTAATTGAATATCTCTACTACTTTGAGGTGTATTGCAAATATTTATCCTAATTATAGGTCCGATTCGGTTCTATATGAGCTCTTTCATCAAAAGTTTGATAATTTAGAGTGGTCACACCGAATCAGAGGTTCTAATGCCCTTTCTTACTTTGCTACTCGCTGCTCTAATCCAAGGAATTACTGAATTCCTGCCTGTGTCTTCGTCCGGACATCTTATTTTATTACCACAACTCACTGGCATGGCTGACCAGGGACAGATCATTGATGTTGCCGTACACGTTGGCACCTTGTTTGCGGTGATCATCTACTTTTGGAAGGATGCCAGCGCCGCTATGTTTGGCTTGCCCCGGGCGCTGCGCGGGAAAATTGACACTTCAGGTGCGTTTATGGCGCTATGCCTAATTATCGCAACCATTCCGGTGGTGATATTTGGTTCGATCCTGAAACTAACGGGGCTTGATGACATGATGCGAAATATCACGGTCATTGGCTGGACCATGCTAATCTTTGGTCTTGTGCTGTATTGGACCGATCAAACTGGTAAAACTAAACGTAATGCGGATCAGTGGACATTGCGCCATGCTTTGTTAATGGGATTGTGGCAAGCAATATCTCTAATACCCGGGACATCACGATCTGGCATCACAATTTCTGCAGCACGCCATTATGGCTATAAACGCGCAGACAGCGCAAAAATCTCTATGCTCATGTCAATCCCAACAATAATTGCATCCGGTGTTTTACTAAGCAGTGAAGTCATTATGACAGCTAACGCGCAAGCTGCCAAAGAGGCTGCGATCGCCGCCACACTCGCATTTTTCGCAGCTGTCTTAGCGCTGTCAATTATGATGCGATTATTGCGAACCGTAAGTTTCACGCCCTACGTGATCTATCGTATTATTCTTGGAATCATACTACTTAGTATTTCGTATAATTAAGGCTTAAGGTTCTTTGCGCTTTCTTTGATGGCGTCATACTGCCCGCTTGGACGGAACCGCCACAAGTAGTCAGGCAACACTGCTTCTATCGCAGTCGGTGTGATGCCAAGTGCTCTAAAACCCTGCGCTCCCTCAGACACAACGTTGTCAATCATAAGGTTTTTAACCTGATCGGCCGTGACAGGGCCGCGAACAAATCCCAAGGACAAGGTGCGCCCAACTTTAAATCCAAACGCCATTACACGTGCGGCAGGAAAGGGAATATTTAACACCAAACGGCGACGGCGAATAATTAAAAGCATTTCGTTCATTAATTCGCGCATTGTTTGAACGTGTGGCCCACCAAGTTCATACACACCCTGCGCTTTTCCCTGCACACCAACGACTGCAGCAGCTGCAACATCATCTACGTAAACCGGTTGAAATTTTGTGTTGGCGCCAATGATTGGCAACACTGGACCAAATCGTGACATGCCAGCAAAACGATTAAAAAAGCTATCTTCATCACCAAAAATAATCGATGGGCGTAAAATCATAGCGTTCGGCATATGCGCCAGAATGCCAGCTTCGCCAGCTGCCTTAGTTCGGGAATACTTGCTCACACTTTTCTCATCTGCTCCAATAGCAGATAATTGAACCATATTATCGACACCCATTGACGCAGCGATCCGTGCAATTCGTTCCGCACCGTCTGTCTGAACCGCTTCAAATGTATTCTTGCCAATCTCGTCCAGAACACCAACACAGTTAACCACTGCATCTGCCCCATGCATTACAGACCGCACAGAATTGTCATCACGAATATTGCAAAATACAGGTTCAACTTGACCAACAGCTCCATAAGGCTTCACGAACATAGCCTCGTTGGGGCTACGCACTGCAACCCGCACCCGCCAGCCATCCTTGGCCAAACGACGTGCAATATAGCGCCCTGCAAAACCGGATCCGCCGTAAATGGTTACAAGTTTAGACATGGCTGAATTCCCTCGATTATGACGTATTGAAGGAATTGTTTATCTGCGTGCACCCTGATAAACAAGGCGCATATCGGCGCAGTACCAGAGACTAAGTTATCGATATATTTATGAAAATAGCTTACTTGTGTAATCCTTTCGGAATCGCGTTGACAGGTCGTCACGACAGACTTAAAGCCAATGTCACGTAATCTGTGCCCAGATGGCGGAATTGGTAGACGCGCCAGCTTCAGGTGCTGGTGTCTGTATGGACGTGGAGGTTCGAGTCCTCTTCTGGGCACCATTATACTCATTAAAGCATTGTAATACCTCACTAAATCGATACTTTTAGTGGACCGTAGACCATGCTGACAACCAAACCCAACAGTTATACGTACGCCAAAGCTGGTATTTGGTATTTCTCCCGTAGAGTGCCAAACGATCTAAGACGGCATTATAAGACTGGTCGAATAGCTTACTCGCTTAGGACTAAATCTGTCAGGGAAGCCCGCAGTCGAGCCTCTCAGCCTACAGTGATGCCATTGTAACCAGCTAAAAACATAGAGCATCCATGATGTGACGCACTACGTGCTAACTGCCGCAACCGTTTGATACTGGCTGTGCGCTCCATAAGCTGGCGATGCTTACTCCTAAATAAAGGATTACTCCTTTAAAACCATGTCAATACAAATGACAGCCGCCAGAATAAGTTTTCTTACATCATCATTTTGGGGGACATCATTAGAAATCTTTAAAATATAATTATCCGCGCTGGTAAACACTTCTTTGCCTATTCCAGCCCATTTCTTTGTCACGTGGGCTAACTCTTTAGCATCTTTTTTAAAATAGAAATCCCAACCAAGCAACTTTCCCTCAAGTTGAAAAATTACTTGATCACTTTTATCAATTACATTGAATTTTGCACCAATTGAAAATAGCTTTTGAATAAACCCACCGATAAGGTTGTTATCAGCATCTCTTACCGTGGCCTTGCTTACTAAAAGTGAAATACCTCTCTGAATTCGAACAATACGTTGGCCATCTGGAGTTTGAATTTGGACATCGAACGGTGTATGTCTTTTATAATCAGTAAATCGCAGTAATTTTGTGAAAAAACCAAGATTTGGCTCCCGACACTCCATTAGAATCTCACCAGTGGAGGGGTCATAGACATCGAAGTTATTTGCAGCCTTGAAAAGGCCCACATGCTCTTTGATCAAGAACAGATTTTTGTTAAGTACATTAGCCACTCAATTTTTTCCTTTTCAAATCCTATTTTTACCGAAACTCAAACCGTATTCCCTTGTTCATATCCGTCTCTCCTTGGTTCCAAAATTACCAAGCAAAGTGTC
>JAPKAD010000015.1 GCA_028825445.1 Octadecabacter sp. | reverse complement strand
AGTTCGTCTCTAGCCACTCCCGAAACCTCTGTTCAATTGACTCCGCATCGCGCAAGTTCCGTATGTTGGCCGTGAATGAAGATTGCTGTCGTGAGAGCCTGTGCCTGATGGCCGACACCAGCATCTCTGGTGCGCGGAGGGTGGTACGCGAGCTGGATGCGCTTGTGCGCGTCTATGGAAAGCCGGCCTGTATCGTCAGTGATAACGGCACAGAGTTCACCAGTCGCGCGATCCTGAAGTGGGCTGGCGATAACGGCGTGGATTGGCATTACATTGATCCGGGCAAACCACAGCAGAATGGTTTCATCGAATCTTTCAATGGCAGCCTTCGAGACGAGCTGCTGAACGAGGAAATCTTTGATACGTTAGACGATGCCCGCCGCAAACTGGCCCTTTGGCGATACGATTACAACAATGTCAGACCGCACTAACCTCTGTGCAACCAAACACCCGCTGAAGCGCGCCGAGCGCTTGAGCAAGTTGAGGGCTCCGCGCACGACGCGCTTGCTCAAACTGACGACAAAAAATATTAAATCCAAACCCGTAAACTCTCGTTATGAATGAGGGAGCCTCGGGGGGCAGGTCAATACTCATCTACAAGAGTAGGCTACCAGGTAGGCGGGTAAATATATAAGCTAAAATATATCCTGTTGGATACAACAGGTTATAAATAAAGCTGGCTGGGGTGGTAGGATTCGAACCTACGGTACACGCTACCAAAAAGCGTTGCCTTACCACTTGGCTACACCCCACCAACGTCGTCGGGATACGCAAATCCTAACAGGTGAGCAACCCTCAAAAAAGAAAATTTTGCTATTCCTTGGCTGCATCATTGCGCAGTAGCTCTCTGCCAACACTGATTTCGCTTTCCGTGTCGATCATGCGGTCCAGTGCGCCTTCGATTTGGGCGCTGACTTTGGTGAATTTCAAGTGGTCTTGTGACTATGAGGAAAATGATTTTTTGGCTCAATGACATTTGCTGAATACAAATTCAGTTAACCACAATCGTATAGGTAATGGTTGGCAAGGTTACGCCAGATGGAACGACTGCATGCTTGGCAAGGCGCAAGGCTTCAAAGCGTGCCAACGTGATCTAGTTTCTGGACTTTTCGAATTAGCGGATAACCACAATCTCCATCCCTGCATTATTAATGTCGCCGAGCCATGCATTTGCTGACAGTCCTTTCAGCACTGCTGGCAGGTTTTGCACAGCTTTAATGGTGAACTCATTCGAACTGCGAAGATTAGCATTGCTGTAGATGATTAAGGTGAACATAAAATGGCGTTAGCGAAGCTGAATGAAATTGATGTTGCGCGACTTGAAGACATTCGAATTGGGAAGGATTATGTAATTTTTACAGAATTTCAGCAGGATTGTCTTACAACTTATAGGGAGAACAATCTTACCTTCATCACGATGACTTTGTGTCAGAACGGCTGATAGATTAGTAACATCATTGATATGATGAAGTTTCTGACTTTATCGTGAGCGCTAAAACCAATAGCGAAACCGCTCAGATCTACCCTACCAAGGATGTTTGACAGCATTGCAGCGACATTCATAATTGCTCACTAATTTACAATAATAACTATGATGAAAGTGATCATTACCAACGTTCGAAAAAGATTGACGATGAACGCGTTAGTTGAAGTGGTATCATATGGATTGTGCAAGTGAGAAAGACAAATCTGTCGTCCCATGTAATGTTCAAAAAGACTGCCAATGTAGCCAAAGCAAAGGGCAGCTGGATCGGCAATTTTTCAATTGGGTTCATGAACGGATCAATGGTGAGATCAAGGCTGCGCACAATGTCGAATGTTTCGGACACTTCGTTTTTTATGGTAATGACGCCATAATGTCTGTTCAGACTTTTAAAACCATGCGCTTTGACAAATGATCACGCGGTGTCACAACACTATCTAAGATGGACACTGTAAAGTCTTCATAATAAATTAATTTTGTGAGAATTTCGCGAATACATAAATCGAGGTTAATTTTTTTATTCTAATTTTTTTTGTAATGGTGGTGCGCGTCAAAAATTTTTTGCGGTTGTGGACAGAGTTTGAAACGAAAATAAGCAGTATTTAAGATCAAAAAAATTTACGCATGGCTATTCGCTTATTGAAACTGCTGAAGCAACTTTGCTTTTAACCTGCAAGGGAAGCTAAAGTTGGCTGGCCGCGAATAATAACGACTTTAAAGTCGTACGGGGTCTGCCTTAGCAACTTTATCAAGAGCCATTAGTGTTTTAAGAATACCGTTCATATCATGCAATGCAATCATGTTGGGTCCGTCTGATGGTGCACTGTCGGGGTCTTCATGAGTTTCTAAAAATACGGCACTGATGCCAATCGCAACAGCAGCACGGGCCAGAACCGGGGCGAATTCACGTTGTCCACCGCTTGAACCGCCAAGACCACCTGGCTGAGCGACGGCGTGCGTTGCATCCATTACCACTGGGTATCCAGTTTTCATCATTTCAGGCAAAGAACGCATGTCAGTCACGAGGGCATTGTAGCCAAACGAGACACCACGTTCTGTTAATAGAATGCGTGTATTGCATGTGGATTCAATTTTAGAAACGACATTGGCCATATCCCACGGAGCCAGAAACTGGCCCTTTTTGATGTTTATCGCAGCACCCGTTTCACCCGCTGCCAATAAAAGATCAGTTTGGCGACAAAGAAATGCAGGTATTTGCAGAATATCCACGACTTTAGCCACTGCGGCGCATTCATTGGCCGTATGGATGTCGGTCAGTACTGGACAACCAAATTCAGATTTGATTGCGGCATGAATTGCAAGGCCTTCGTCTATGCCCAGTCCTCGCTTTCCAGAAAGAGACGTCCGGTTGGCTTTGTCATAACTACCTTTGAACACAAACTGTGCACCATGGGCATCACAGACTTTTGCCATCTTTTCGGCAATCATGCGAGCATGGATTAAAGATTCCAGCTGGCATGGACCTGCAATAATCGTCAAAGGGTGGTCGTTGGAGGCTGTAACCGACCCAAGCTGTACGTTTTTCATTAAGAGCTTACCTGTTCACGAAGGATAGAAACTGTGAGAGAAACCATCATATAGATGCCTGAAAAAATCAGAAACGCCAAGACCGTGTTTTCAAAAGCTTTTGGGTAGGTTGGGGAATCTGGCGCTATGGGGGGTACTGAGATCGTTAAATAAAGATTTTGCCGGGTAGCTTCAATTCGTGCTGTGTCCACTTGTATAAGGGTGGCCTGAACGTTGGCGACCTGGAAAACATAGTTTTCTTCGGCTTGCCGGAGGCGTGCGTTATTGGATACTAGTGAGCCACCGTTGCCGCCTGACAATTCATTGCGAAGCAGTCCGATTTGATTTTCAAGACGCCTAATTTCAGACTCTGTGGCGTTCAGGGAGGCAGAATTTGGACGGCTATTTTCCAAAAGACTTGCAAGGTTCAAGCGTCCATCGTCAAGCCGGATTTCAAGGGTTGTGATCCGCTGTTGCAGTGCTGCAGATTGAGCAATGGGATCGCTTTGTTGTACTTCTTCTTGGATACGTACAAGTTCTTTAAGAGCGTTAACTCGACGAGTTTCCGCGCCTGCATAGGCCTCTTGGGCGCCTGACATCTGATCTTCGCGGACTCTTTGTGTTTGCTGGTTGATCTGTTCTTCCGCGTAACCAATTAACGCTTCGGAAAATTCTTGACTTTTGGAAGGATTAGCCGCGATTACCTCCATCTTTAGGAACCCTTCTGTGGGATCATAGCCAATTTGGACATGGTCCAGAAATACATCATAGGCATCGTCGCGGGTGGCATCATTTGCCAGCCTCTGGACTGAATCGATGTTGGGGTCTGAGAAGTGTTCAGTAAACCCATGGTCTTTATCGAGGCGTATAAAGGCCTCAAGTGACGTCATGTAGGATTGCACCGTTGTGCTGTCAGTTTGGGTGGCAAGGCCAGTTCCCTGAAACAGGCTACCCAATCCACCGCTGCGAGAACTTTCGGCTTGTTTGATAACCATTTGGGAATGCGTGCCAAACATTGGTGTTGCAATAACGTAAAAATAATAGCTGGCTGCAATTGTTGGTAAGAACACAAACATCGCCAGACGTACTACGAGCGAGATGATGTTTTTGCGGCGCCTTTTGGCGATATCCATCTGGATATGACGAATTTCACCAGCCCGAAAATCCGCTGGATTAACATCTGTGCCAATCTGGGTAGACGGCAAGCTTTGCCTGCGCTGCACAGTTTGAGGCAATTGGACCTTTTCCTGTCTCGCAGATATTTTATTCGACGCAGCCTGCATCTGACCGATGGTTATTTTAGTTTGGTCGTCATTTGGCGTGACAAGATTAAAACCATTGGCACGTTGGAAGGGATCCACACCCAGCTTGCGTAACTGTCGCACTGCATCGAAATCAGACGTCATCTCTAGACCATTCTTTTGCGCCACACGCCGTGCCATGCGCAATTGGCGGCCTGTCAGATTTTCTTGTCTGATCGCATCAATGTCTGTCTGGGATGATACGGTGGCTGGGCTGTCCACAGCGCTTGAGACAGGATCAGGCAGGAGTTTGGACTCATCCTGAGAACTGGGTTGCCGAGTTGATGTAACTGGGCCAGCCTGCTTTGGTGTCGAACTGGGCGCAGCAACAGCGTTAGCCGTGCTCGAACTGCGTCGTATTCGGAATTTTTGTGCCCTGGGCTTCGTAGTCATAAACCTGTTTCGCTTCTTCCAAGGTGTCAAACATGATCAACTGACCGTCTTTAAGAACGGCGGCTGATCGGGTGAATCTTTCAAGCGTGTCTGCTTGGTGAGAGACAATGATGACCGTCGTATCGACCAATCGCTCCTTGAGAACCTGTCCTGCTTTGCGGTTGAACTCCACATCTGTGGTTTGCGGCATGCCTTCGTCAATCAAGTAGATGTCAAAATCGAGGCTAAGCATCAATGAAAATGTGAAACGTGCCCGCATACCTTGGGAATAGGTGCCCACTGGCATGTCGAAGTATTCCTCTATTCCTGCCATCCAGCGGCAAAACGCTTCAACGTAATCAGGGTCTAGACCATACAAGCGGGCAATAAAGCGGCTGTTTTCACGCGCTGTGTGGCGGTTTACGACTCCACCCATAAAGCCCAATGGAAAAGAAACTCGGCAGGCACGATTAACTTGGCCTTCATCGGGTTTCTCAAGCCCCGCCATCATGTTGATAATTGTTGTCTTACCGGTGCCGTTTGGAGCCAGAATGCCCATAGATCTTCCCAATTCAACACGAAAATTAGCGCGATCAAGGATAACCTTGCGCTGGGTCCCCGTCCAAAACGATTTGCTGACGTTCACAAACTCAAGCATTGGATGTCTATATTACCTCGGATCGGGCTCTTTTTGAGCCTTTGCATTAGGTGACAGATTAACCTGTCATTGTCTCTAATAAGTGTAAATTCTGGCTATAATATGTTGGTGGAGCTAATATTTTTACAACGTAATTATCAAAAATTTGATCTGAATTGACAGACTTACCTCCAGCTTAGCTGGTCTAACAGTTCATTTGGTATACTTGTATTTTATGACAAGAGGCTCCCAAATTGCTGACTGCACTCCGTGTGCTGATTGTTTCGCACCCACGCACACTTCATATGCGTCACGTTCATTTATCTGGTTTAAGCGAACGGCGCGGTTGTTGGTTGCAGGGCAGACCCCTGGAATGATTGTACACAAAAGTGGTCGCCGATTTACGGATTTGTTAGAAGATCCTTTGCGTGGCTGGTTAGATCTTAATAATGCTATATTTTATGATCGAAATTGTGTCACAAAAGAGCTGACAGCCTATTATTTTTCTGGTTATTATGGAAGATGGTCTGACCAACTGCCACCTAAGATTTGTGGCCAAACATGTTATAATCGCGTTATAGGGGACTTTCTATATGTGCATTTGCGCATTTTAATTGGTGCATCCGGGCACAGCTATTATCTAGGTCTGAAAATAATTGTTATAGGAACTGTTGCGGAGTCGGATGGCCATGTGCCTGACACCTTTGTCTTGCCTCATTCATCATGGCGCAATATCGGATGGCTAAAGAAAAATTCGTGGTCTGCAGAAGATATTCTGCCTTCACTGCGCGCCCGTGTGAAAGAGGTTTTAAATGACTGAACTAATTGAAACAAAGCTAACTGAAATAGAAACAACTGAAATTGATCGAGCCCACGCTGCAATGACCGCTGATGATGCCAATGATCTGGCGCGGTTGCAATTTTATGAACGGCTGGCAGAGTCTGAACTGTTTATGTTGCTTGAAGCAGAGGTCGAAGGAGATAATATTTCCCCTGCTATGTTTGAAGCAGAGGACCAAAAGTTTGTTTTGATTTTTGATCGTGAGGCACGAATGTCTGAATTTTACGGAAAAGAGATTGCACCATATGCAGCGCTGTCTGGGCGTGGCATGGCGCAGATGCTGGAAGGCCAGCGGATTGGGATGGCGCTGAACATGGGCGTGGCCCCGTCCGCGATGCTGGTTCCCGCTGAAGCTGTGGATTGGTTGGCGCAAACATTGGGGGCTGATCCTGAGGAAGTGAATGGCCAAATTATGGAACTGACTGCTCCTGCTGGTTTACCTGACGTTTTGCTGAAAGCGCTAGATCGAAAGCTGGCTATTGCAGCAGGGTTGGCGATTGAGGCCTATCTTTGTGGTGTCACCTATGAGGGTGGTGGGCGCGGGCATATGCTGGCATTTGTTGGCACGATTGAAGGTGCTGAGGGCGCGTTGACTGCAGCTGTTAATGAGGCATTGGTGTTCTCTGGTATCGAAGTGGGCATGCTGGATGTTGCGCATCTGGCAGGGGGTGATACCTTATCTGGAAGGGTCGCAAAAGTTGGACTACGGTTCGATTTACCAGCGCCACAGATGCCAGGCACTTCAAATGGCCAGCCGGGTGCAAATCCAGGCATGAATCCGAACAAGCCACCCAAGTTGCATTAAGTGCGTGTGCTTTAGGGGTGATGCTCTGCCCCCGCCAGTGAGATTTTTCAAAAGCAAAGACAAGGTTTAGTAGCCTTCACTTCGATCTACGAGGTGCAGGAAAGGTAAGCCATCCTCGCCGCGCCGAATGTTTTCGGCGATGCAAAGTGAGGCTGTGCCAGCCCGCGTTGTGGATGCGATATGCGGTGTGACTGTTACCTTAGGGTGTGCCCAGAAGAAGTGCTTTTTTGGCAATGGTTCAGTCCGGAAAACGTCCAGTGTTGCGTGGGCAATATTCTGATCAAGAGCGTTAAGAAGCGCATCGTCGTTGATTAGGGGGCCTCGCCCAGGATTGATGATAAATGCGCCATCTGCAAGAAGCGCCAGTCTTTCGATATTCATGATATTAGTTGTCGCATCGGTCAGAGGAAGCAAAAGGATAACAATTTGGGCATCTTTCAAGGAGTCACGCAACCTGTCATTGCCAGATAAGCAGATCACATTTGCGATATCTTTTTGTGAACGGCTCCATCCGGTTACAGGAAAACCCAAGTTAGTGAGCATTCTGGCACATGCGGCGCCAAGCGCTCCAAGGCCTAGGATTGTCACTGGTCTATGCTGTGCTAGTGGTGGAAAGGCGTTGCGCCAAATGCCATCTTGCCCGTTGATGTGATCGTCTATGCCTAGGTGATGGCGCATAGTGTGCCCGATAACCCATTCGACCATGCCTTCCGTCAGGCCTGGGTCGACCATACGTGCGAGCGGTTGTGTTAGGGTCTTATTGGTCGCGATATCTTCGACGCCCGCCCAAAGGTTTAGCACAGCCTTACAGCGGGTGAACGGTTTGAAATTTTGTATGGGGCCATTCGGAGCGGCAATGATATAATCAACCGTTTTAGGCGCATGCTTGCGCGACAGATCAACTAGTAAGCCTTGTGCGGTAAATGCAGGCGGTAGTGCAGCGATATATTCAGGCCAAGCTGCATCGCCAGCGGAAAATAATACCCGGATGGGAGTTTTTCTGATCATCGCGGTTTGTGCACGTGGGCGGACTGAACAAGTCCGAACGCAACCATTAGGACTAGCATTGCGGATCCGCCATAGCTGACAAGTGGCAAGGGCACCCCAACAACAGGCGCGAGACCCATTACCATAGCCATATTAACTGCAAAGAACAAAAAGAACGTCACTGCGACACCCATTGTCACAAGGGACGCAAAGCGATCTTTGTTGGTCATAGCGGATTGTACACAAAAGATTATGATCAGCGTGTACAAGATGAGTAGGCCGAATGCACCGATAAAGCCGAACTCTTCTGCCAAGGTAGTAAAGATAAAATCAGTGTGTTTTTCGGGTAGAAAATTCAGACGGCTTTGTGTGCCTTGCATGAAACCACGCCCCGTCCAACCACCTGATCCCAACGCAATCTTGGCTTGAGTGATGTGATAACCAGCACCCAACGGATCTTGGGTAGGGTCTATAAAAGTATCGATGCGGCGGTATTGGTAGTCTTTGAGCATTTGCCAGCCAGTGCTACGCGTCTGAAACACTGCAGTTACAAGGGCTAAAGCGCTAGCAATCACAGTTGCGAAATAGGCCCAGTGAACACCCGCCAAGAACATAATTGCGCCACCCCCTGATACCAATAGAACGGTCGTGCCAAGATCGGGTTGACTCAGTACTAGATAGGCGGGTGCTGCGATAAACAGAAGGGGTAGAATGATCCATTGTGGTTTGCTGACTTTGTTTAGGGGTAGCCAATCATAATATGCGGCCAGTAGCACAACTAGCGTGATCTTCATCAGTTCAGAGGGCTGTAAATCAATAGACCCCATGTCGAGCCAACGCTGCGAACCATTACGTTCTGCACCAATGAATTCGACGAGTACCAGTAAGGCTAAGGCCAATGAATACCCAACGACTGCTAAATTACGCCAAAACCAAATGGGGACCATCGCCATGCCCATCATCACAGCAATACCAAGGCCAAACCGTTGAATTTGTGGGCTTGCCCAGGGGGTCATCGACCCGCCAGCGACAGAATAAAGCATCAAGAAACCAAATCCTGATACTGCCGTGACTAAAGCGACAATTGGCCAATTTAAATACAAAAGCTTGCGAAAGCCGACAGGAACAAACTTGAGCTGGTATTCAAGATAACTCATCAGACCTCGTCCGTATCGCGGCCAGGCTGGATGTCGCGGATCAGTAGATCCAGGCGGCGTTGTTGATCTGCAATCTGACCGCGCGTGGCTGACGGATATGCGGATAATGGCGGTTTGCCTTCGTAAAGTGCCTGCAGCATGACATCGCGTGCAATGGGTGCTGCGGTTGTAGATCCACCTCCGCCATGTTCAACAACAACTGCGACTGCATATTTAGGATTATCAGCTGGAGCGTATGCCACAAAAAGCGCATGATCACGTCTATTCCATGGCAGGTCCTCGTTGTTGGTGACGCCGACTTCTCTTTCTGCCTGCGTAATGCTGCGCACTTGGCTGGTGCCAGTTTTACCTGCTATGCGAAATTCTTCGGTGGCGATGCGGGTGCGATAGCCGGTGCCGCGCGGATGATTGGACACGTCATACATCGCACTGCGCACGCGGCGCAGGTTGTTTTCGTTTAGGCCGAGGCTTTCACCCGCGCCTGACGGTTCATCTACCCCGTTAATTGAACGCACAAGGCGTGGTTTGACAGCACGCCCTGTTGCGATGCGCGCTGTCATCACAGCAAGTTGTAATGGGGAGGTCAATACGTAGCCTTGTCCAATGCTTGCGTTTACAGTGTCACCAATACGCCAATCTTCGCCGCGCGCGTCGCGTTTCCATGCTTTGTCTGGCATAATACCTGTCCGGATTGCGGACATTGGTAAATCGTGGCGCTCTCCCAGACCCAATTTGCGACCCATTGCGGCGATCTTATCTATACCAACGCGCTGGCTGATATCGTAATAATAAACATCGCAGGACTGTTTTAGGCTTTCGTTTAGGTTCATATTACCGTGACCGGCCCTTTTCCAGCAATGGAACCGCACGTCAGACACATCCGCATGCCCGACACAGCGTACAGTTTCGTCTGGACCAATGGCCCCATCTTCAAGGGCAGCAAGTGCTGTCACCATTTTAAATGTCGACCCTGGTGGGTAGGTGCCTTGGACCGTCTTAGCAGCCAGTGGACGACGGTGCAGACTGGAGTGCACATCACGTTCGTTTAATTCATCCCATAAGGCAACTGAAATGCCTTGGACGAAAACATTCGGATCGTAGCTTGGTGCGGACCCAATTCCAACCACGTCACCGTTTGTCACATCAATCACGATGGCTGCGGCTGATTCACCACTCAGCCTCGCTTGAATGTAGTTTTGCAACCGTGCATCGACGGTCAATTGCACATCTGCACCTGGTGTACCCTCTATGCGGTCTAGCTCGCGCATAACGCGGCCCGCGGCGTTTACTTCTACCCTTTTGGTGCCAGCGGAACCGCGTAAGTCACGTTCTAGCCTATTTTCAACCATCGTCTTTCCAATTTGAAAACGAGGGATTTGTAACAACGGGTCACGATCATCGATTTTGCTAAGATCAAAATCGCTTACTGGGCCAACATAGCCCACGACGTGCGCCATGTCCAAACCCTGCGGATAGATGCGGCTGCGACCCAGTTCGGCGACAACGCCGGGCAGAGCAGGGGCGTTCACATTTACCCGCGCGACATCCCACCATGACACGCGTTGAGCAACGGTTACAGGCACAAACGGACTGCGCGCGCCCAATTCTTCGCGTGCCTTTTTAAGTCGGTCATGATCAAGTGCGACAAGTCGGTTAAGCCGAGCTAAAATTTCGTCCACACCCACATCGCCAGCTCCTTCACGGGTCATTGTGATTGTGTAATGCTGCTCGTTATCAGCCAGAACGACACCATTGATATCGTATATCAATCCGCGTGCTGGCGGAATAAGCCCAATGTTAATGCGGTTTTCCTCAGCCAGCATTCTAAATTCTGCGGCTTGGTCAACCTGCATTGATGCCATACGAGCCCCCAAGGCCGCTATAACGCCAAGCTGAACACCACCAAGCAATAACGCGCGTCGTGACAATCGGCGGGCACCTTCTTCAGTTTCTTTGGGGCCGCGTTTCATAATTGATGCTGCACTTTCATATTCGATGCCCAAGGGCATCCACTTCACCCGGTGCTGGCCGGTTAACACCGAACAAGGCATAGGACACAAACACAACTAATGGATAAGTAACTAATGTAAGGCCCAACTGTAGTATTGTCAGCCCCAGTGGCGCCTGTGGGACTATAACCATTATTAGTATGAACCGATAGATACTGGAAATTACAGTTATGCCAATTGCTACAGTGACCCATTCTAACCAGAAAGGCAGAGATCGAATTGACCTTGATTGTCCGCGCAGAGTTTCTGTCAGGATCAAAACAAGTGCAGTCCAAAGCCCAGGCGGACGTTGAAACAGAAAGTCAGCTAGTAAAAATAACACTGCAATTACCCAGACAGGTGCAAACGATGGGCGCCGCGTGACCCATGTCACAGTCAACAAGATAAGAAAGTTGGGCGCGATCCAGCGAATGGGATCAAGAAATTCGTTAATTTTAAAATCAGCGGCTGACGTTGCATCGTTTCGTTCGAGTGGAATTAGTGAACTCGCTCCCAAGCTTGGCGGAACAGTTTCGAGTGGGATGAGGTGAGAGAAGATGATGAACAAGCCAATTAATAAGAACGTCAACCGTCCAATCCTCCTGCGGCGGTTTAGTGTGTTATCAGCCATCACTGCCGCTCTCAGACAATTCAGTGTCCTGGTTATTAGCCTCAATCGGTAAGACCGGTGTGGTTAGTGGAGCCAAAAGTGACCCAGCCTCGTCGATCCGCATGGTTGGCTGGCTACGTAAGACACGCAAAAATTCGATGCGTTCAAGATCGGCTGACAGGCGTGCCCGCGGCCGTCCATCTGTGCCCCGCGCAAGTTGTCCTACCAACAAATCGGCAGGAAAAACGCCACCATCACCAGATGACACAATGCGATCGCCCGGTCTTACTTGGTCAGGATCTTCAATGAATTGCAGAAGCGGGTTAATTGTGTTGTCGCCTGATAGAATGGCTCGCTGACCTGATGGCTGGATTGTGACGGGAATTTGGCTCGATGTATCGGTAACAAGGATCACACGAGATGTCTCATTGCCGATGCCGGAGATACGGCCGACCAACCCGATTCCGTCCATTGCGGGCCAGCCATCCAAAATACCATCACGTGCCCCAACATTTAGCAGCACTGACTGACGAAACGGCGACCCTGAATCTGCCAGTACTACACCTGTGATCCGTGTCAGTTGTGGGTCCAACTGCACATTGATCAGATCACGAAGTCGCGCATTTTCTTGATCTAGTTGAATGGCTGCTTCGCGCCAGCTTTTCATATCTTGTAATTCACGACGCAGGTCTGAATTTTGATGCGCAAGTCGTTGATAAGATTGGAAATCTGATAATAGGTTCATTACGCCTGTGACTGGAGCTGTAGCCCAATTTAGATTGGGCACAACCGCATCAATGACGATCATACGGAACCGTTCAACACGCGGATTATCTACACGCCAAACTAGAAACATAGTAAACATGAACAACACTAAAACGCCAACCAGCAGACGCCGGACTGGGCCCACGAAATCCTCTGTTTGCTGTCTGTCTCGTGCCACAGGGGTGGCCCCCCTAAGAATTAAAAGTGCTTAGCTGTCATAGTCGATAACATGGCGCAATTGGTGTTCGTATTCCAATGCTTTACCTGTGCCCATGGCCACGCAATTCAAGCTTTCATCAGCCACAGAAACTGCAAGGCCAGTTTGTTCACGCAGCGCAAGGTCGAGTTCACCGAGCAATGCGCCGCCACCAGTTAGCATAACGCCTCTATCCACAATATCTGCGGCTAAATCTGGCGGTGTAGCCTCAAGTGCTGTCATCACAGCTTCGCAAATCTGCTGCACAGGTTCGGCGAGGGCCTCGGCGACTTGCGCTTGGCTTATTTCAGTTTCTTTTGGCACACCATTTAGCAAATCGCGGCCACGGATCATCATCGACTGACCACGACCATCGTCGGGCATACGCGCCGTGCCAATGGATGTTTTGATGCGCTCTGCGGTAGCTTCACCAATCAATAAATTGTGCTGGCGGCGCAGGTAAGAAATAATGGCTTCGTCCATGCGGTCACCACCAACGCGTACTGAGCGTGCATAAACGATGTCACCGAGGGAAAGCACGGCGACCTCCGTGGTGCCCCCGCCAATATCCACAACCATATTACCTGTTGGGTCCGTGATTGGCATGCCAGCACCAATGGCTGCTGCAATAGGTTCAGCAATCAAACCCGCGCGCCGTGCTCCAGCAGATAAAACTGACTGGCGAATGGCGCGTTTTTCAACTGGCGTGGCACCATGGGGCACACAGACAATGATCTTGGGTTTTGAAAATGTTGAACGTTTATGAACCTTGCGGATAAAATGCTTGATCATCTCTTCGGCAGTATCAAAATCGGCAATCACGCCTTCGCGCATAGGGCGGATCGCCTGAATCGACCCGGGCGTTCTGCCCAACATCAATTTTGCGTCTTCGCCGACAGCCAACACTTTACGAATGCCGTCTTTCATGTGGTAGGCAACAACTGAAGGCTCAGACAAAACAATGCCCTTGCCCTTGACGTAGACCAGTGTGTTCGCGGTCCCGAGGTCGATCGCCATATCGGACGAGAAAAGATTGCCTAAGCCAAACATTGCTGTGCCGTTCCCTTAGATGTTGCGCGCGCGACTCCCCCAAAAAATATTGAGGTTGCGAACGTTTGATATGTATAGGGTGCGTAGGCATTGGGGGGAAGGGGATTTGTGGACTGTTTAAATACCATTTAACCAAGATTTTGTCAAAATCATGACATTTATAAGCTGGTCTTGTCAGAGATGCCAAAATGGCAATATGTTTATTTATGCAAATTTAAGAATTCACTGTGTTTAAGTGCAGCGACGATGAACGCCGCTGCAACCATACCATAGAAAATTACTCGCCTGCATCTGTGTAACGAATTTCTGGAGTATCCACCCCTGGCGCAGTTTTTTCGCGCCGTACCAGCAGGCGGTTCAGCGCGTTGATGTAGGCTTTGGCGGAGGCCACAACAGTATCGGTATCTGCAGACTGACCTGTCGCAATGCGTCCGTCTTCTTCCATTCGGACCGATACTGTTGCTTGCGCATCAGTGCCTTCGGTCACAGCGTGGACCTGATACAACTGCAAGTGGGCGTCGTGTGCAAACAGCGCTTTAACTGCATTAAACGTTGCATCTACAGGGCCATCGCCTGTGGCAGAAGTGCTGTGGTTTTTACCATCAATCTCCAAAACCATGTCAGCCTTTTGCGGGCCGTTCATGCCGCAGATAACTGTCAGGTCTTTCAGCTTCAAATGATCATCTTCGGTGTTGTTCTGACGGACCATTGCGATCAGGTCATCATCGAAAACTTCTTTTTTGCGATCGGCCAAATCCTTAAAACGAACGAACACATCTTTAAGTTCGTTATCACCCATTTCAAAGCCCAGCTCGGAAAGTTTTGCACGCAAAGCTGCGCGGCCCGAATGTTTGCCCAGCGGCAAGGTAGTGCCAGCTAGACCGACGTCCTCGGGGCGCATAACCTCGAATGTTTCGCGGTTTTTCAGCATGCCGTCTTGGTGGATGCCTGATTCATGCGCAAAAGCATTTTTGCCGACTATTGCCTTGTTGAACTGCACTGGAAAGCCGGAAACTGTGGCAACGCGGCGCGAGATGTTCATAATCTTATGTGTGTCAATCTTAGTCTCGAAAGGCATGATGTCCTTGCGGACCTTCAGTGCCATCACCACTTCTTCAAGCGCAGTATTGCCCGCGCGTTCACCCAAGCCATTAATTGTACATTCAACTTGGCGTGCACCGCCTTGAACTGCAGCCAGCGAATTCGCGGTCGCCATGCCGAGGTCGTTGTGGCAATGGGTTGAAAAAACCACTGTATCGGCACGATCTACTTCGGCGATCAGGCGCGCAATCAGATCGGCAGATTCTACGGGTTCGGTATAGCCGACAGTGTCAGGAATATTGATTGTTGTGGCACCCGCCTTGATTGCAATATCGACCGTGCGTTTCAGAAAATCCCATTCTGTACGCGTTGCATCCATACTGGACCACTGGACGTTATCACACAAATTGCGGGCATGTGTTACGCAGTCGTGAATACGTTTAGCCATTTCGTCCATGTCGAGGTTAGGAATGGCGCGATGCAGTGGCGAGGTGCCGATGAACGTGTGGATACGTGGGCGCTGACTGTGTTTTACAGCCTCCCAGCAGCGGTCAATATCTTTGAAGTTTGCGCGTGATAAGCCACATATTTGCGCAGTTTTGCTGCGCTTTGCAATTTCAGACACTGCGTTGAAGTCGCCCTCAGACGCTATTGGGAAACCTGCTTCGATGATGTCAACGCCCATTTCATCGAGCATTTCAGCGATTTCAACTTTTTCGTTGTGTGTCATGGTTGCACCGGGAGATTGTTCACCATCGCGGAGAGTCGTATCAAATATCAGTACATGATCGGCCATTTTTATAATTCCCTGTTTTCCTTAGACTTTTTTGGCGCGTCTTACCCTCTGAGCGGTCGCGCCGAAGGGCACGCTCAGAGGCGACTAAGGAGGAGGCCGAGAAGGGCCTGAGATGGATTTCGTAACATTTAATCACTATACGCACATACGACATTTTGAAAAGAGAATAGTTGGTAAAATGTGCAGTTGTGTTGCGTTGGGTGTTTTGACCAAGGTTATATCCTGTGTGACTACATCTATATCTATCCGGTATTAAAAAAATTGTGCATAATTTTTGGCTTTTAAAATACCTTTGAGAAAAAGTTCGTTGGACTAATGCTGTGTTTGGGTTAAATATATTTCATGAAAAATGCATTAGTAATTGGCGCTTCAGGCGGGCTTGGGTCTGCCCTAACACAGGAACTAAATACGCGCGGCTACGCTGTTTTTGGTTTATCACGTGCAGATGGGTTGGATTTGACTGATCCGAATTCTGTGACGCAAGTTTTGGGCGCACTTACCGGGCCATTCGACGTGATTTTTGTAGCCACTGGGACGTTGGCTGCTGGCGGTGTGCCGGAGAAATCTTTAGCGGCAATTGATGCACAGCGAATGGGTGAAATCTATGCGGTAAATGCAATTGGTCCCGCTTTGATACTGGCGCAGCTGGAACGGTTAATACCACGAAATAAGCCTTGTTTTGTCGGGGTTTTGACGGCGCGGGTCGGATCGATTGGTGACAATAAGATTGGCGGGTGGCATTCATATCGCGCTTCGAAAGCCGCAGCAAACCAAATTGTGCGTGGCGCTGCGATTGAGCTGGGACGCAAGCATCGTGATGCGGTAATTGTGGCGTTGCATCCAGGTACTGTAGAGACAAATTTTACCGCTAACTATAAGAGTCACGCAATGGTACCTGCGCCCGAAGCCGCCACAAATTTATGTGACGTTTTATTTGGATTAAAAACCAGTCAATCTGGTGGGTTCTTTGATTTTGCGGGAATAGAAGTTGCATGGTGAATTGCGTTTAAATAAGTGTATTAGGGCCAAATTAGCTAATAGTTACTATATTATTTAAATAATTTTTGGGAATTAAAATTACTGTGAGTTTTAAAATTTAACAGAACTCTACTTTGCCTTTGGCGATGTTATGGAAGTGATACAGACCGTTTGTAATCGTGGAAGGGCAGGTTGATTTTTTTAGTAGCTATTTTATCGGACGTCAAAATTTATACTGTAGAACGAGACCAAACCTAAGATTGGGGCTGTGGCCAACAACAATTTTTCGCAAAGCCGTTGAGTGAGCCAGTAAATTTTCTCCAAATTAAGCTTATGATATTTGCGTAGTTTTTACCTAAATATTTAGTAATATTGCCAACTTTGAAAAGCTGTATCTACTCAGATGAAATATGAAAAAAGGTAATAATATAAATTATTTACCGCCTATGAGACTAAATTTTCCAAAGGCACGGTTAATCTTCTGCTTGATGCGCTTTTACCTCTAGATGAGGAGTTTTCTGGTTGTTAAGTCATGCGCTCTGGGCACCAATTACAGGGGGACACACTTAATTGGTGGGATGGGGCAGGCACCGGCGATTTCCTCAGGCTTCTTTGCATAATATTGAGAATTTTTTACACAATTATTATGGCAGTACGCAGCTATGATCTTCAAGCCACTTGTAAGGAAGCAATGTTAATGATGTGTTATATCGCATAATGACTTTTAGGTGCTGTATTTTAAATATCAATTCGACACGTTTGATACGAAGAAGCACAAACGCAACCACGCGATAAATGTTTGTGGTATTTTGTATAGGTCTGTGAGTGCTGGGATCATGCGAATTTCGACCATTATTATGAGGTAGAACTTTTAGCGTTTGTTTACCATTGGAGTGGAAAGTCTTTGCATGAAAAGCGTATGATCCCATTGTAGTGGTTAGACCTAACCAGCCGTTGAGTAATCCACAAACTACAGCCGTACGTGAATTTATATAGTTTATATTAGCAGGTGAATCCGATTTTTTGCCCGCTTAGTTCAGTGTTCAGATTAGTAAACTGTGAATATTAATCAGTCGCAGGCTCTGCCGACTCAGCACCATCCAATGCTGGACTTCCAGTGCGCTGTGCGACCAGTGCGCCGTCTCGCCATTCACCGTCGGCGACTTGACCGGAAGAAGCGTATGTCATGGTACCACTCCCTTGGCGTCGACCTGAGCGGAATTCACCGTTGTAGGTATCACCGTTGGTATAGGTAGCGGTGCCGGTACCTGCAATTTCACCCGCGGACCATTGGCCTTGGTAAATAAAACCATCGGACATTATTATTTTGCCAGTCCCGTTGCGTTGGCCGTTTAGGAACTCCCCTTCGTAAATAGTGCTATCTGCATAGGTTGCGGTTCCAAAACCGCTGCGCTGCCCTTCTTCCCAAGTGCCGACATAGGTGTAACCGTCCACGTACCGCATCGTGCCGGTGCCATGATTCTTTGCGTTTAGAAATTCACCTTCATAGACAATTCCATTAGCATAAGCTGCGATGCCGAACCCGTTGATGACGCCAGCCTCCCAGCCACCTTCATAAGTGGAGCCATCGGGGTAAGTAATGATGCCCTTACCTTGGGCGAGGTCGCTTACAAAGTTTCCCACATAGGTGGAACCGTCTGGATAGGTGACTTCGCCGTTGCCTTCGTTCTGGCCGTCAACCCATTCACCAGTGTAGTTGTAGCCGCCTACACTGGTGAATGTGCCGTTACCGTTTCGCAAGTCGTTCTTAAAGTTTCCGGTGTAAACGTCACTGTTTGCATAGGTTACTGTGCCTAGACCTTGGCGTTGGCCTGCAACAAGATTGCCTTCGTAAATATCACCGTTAGGTTGAATTAATCGGCCTGTGCCCTCAATTTGGCCAGCAGCCCATGTACCTTCATAAACCAAGCCGTCTGGCATGGTAAGACTACCCATGCCTTGGCGTTTGCCACTAACAAGTGAGCCAACATAAAGTGCACCGTCCGGATAAGTAATGGATCCTTCGCCTTCTTTGACGCCGTTTAGCCACGTGCCTGCGTAGATATAACCGCCTAGGCTGGTCATGGTGCCTTGACCATGATGCATCGCATTTCGAAAGTCACCTTCATAGACGACGCCATTGGCATAGCGCGCGATGCCGCGTCCAGTGATTTTCCCATCGAGCCAGTCGCCTTCGTAAGAACCGCCATCCGCGAAGTTGATTAGGCCAGAACCTTCGGGCTTCCCGGCTTCAAACTCTCCTTTATATAGTGATCCGTTGGGAAACTGTGCTACACCATTCCCACGAATTTCACCTTCAAACCATTCGCCTTCGTATTGGTAGCCATTGGGTAGAGTGTAGGTACCTTGGCCGTGTTGTAAGCCACCTAAAAATTGCCCTTCATAAATGCCGCCGTCGTCGTATTGTTTGGTTTGAACAGATTGCGCTAACGCAGGTGTTGCCATCAAGAGAGCGGCGATTAGGTAAGACGTAAAGCGCATCATATCAAACATCTTTCATGTGAAGTTTGAATTAGAATAGGGGGAAGGGCCTTCGGTGACAACTGTGGTTGTCTTTGGCTGTTAAGTCTTCGGCTTCCCCTTGCCAGTTTGTGTGATTATGAGAGGAGTAATAGCGATGAAAGGTGATCCTATGAGCGACCGTTTCCGTCTGACAATGGCACAACTGAATCCCACTGTTGGCGACATGTCGGGTAATGCTGAAAAGGCGCGTGTGGCTTGGGAGCAGGGGCGCGAGGCTGGAGCCGATATGGTTATGTTACCGGAGATGTTTCTGGTCGGATACCAGACGCAAGATTTAATTATGAAGCCGCGCTTTGAACGTGATGTTGTAAAAGAGTTGGAAAAGTTGGCAGCGTACTGTGCAGTTGGTCCAATGCTTGGGATTGGCGGACCTTTGCGCGAAGGAAACAAGCTGCGCAACGCATATTTTGTGCTCAAGGGCGGTAAGGTGATTTCGACGACGCGCAAACATTATTTACCTAATTTTAATATTTTTGACGAAGTTCGTCTGTTTAACCGAGCTGATATGCAGGGGCCGTGGGACGCAGGGTCGTTGCGGATTGGAACGCCGGTTTGTGAAGACGCGTGGTACGGAGATGTCTGTGAGGCGATGGTGGAAAGCGGTGCAGAACTGTTATTGGTGCCGAACGGCAGCCCTTATTTTCGCGACAAGCACAATGTGCGGATGAACCAGATGGTTGCGCGTGTGACAGAATGTGACGTACCACTGGTCTATTTGAACATGGTTGGTGGACAGGACGATCAGGTGTTTGATGGGGGGTCATTTGTGTTGAATCGTCATGGCGCGCTCGCAGTGCAGATGCCATGGTTTGAAAGTGCGATAGCCCATGTCGATTTTGTGCGAACAGATGCTGGCTGGGTTGCTGAGGCTGGTGATAAACAGCTTGAACCTGACACGTTAGAAACAGATTACGCTGCGATGGTCATGGGGCTGTTTGATTACATGGAAAAGACCGGTTTTAAGAAAACCTTGCTGGGCCTGTCTGGAGGTGTTGATTCTGCTATTGTTGCCGCGATTGCTGCGGATGCGCTGGGGCCAGACAATGTGCGCTGTGTAATGCTACCGTCTGAATATACGTCAGATGCATCTTTGGATGACGCCAAGGCTGCGGCTGTAGCGCTGGGCGTCCGTTATGACATTGTTCCAATTGGTGCGACCCGCGCTGCGGTCACAGAGACCTTGGAGCCGTTGTTTGCTGGGCTCGATGATGGACTTACTGAAGAAAACATTCAGAGCCGTATTCGTGGGCTGTTATTGATGGCGCAGTCGAACAAGTTTGGTGAAATGCTTTTGACGACTGGAAATAAGTCTGAAGTTGCTGTTGGTTATGCCACGATCTATGGTGATATGGCAGGTGGATATAATCCGATCAAAGACCTCTATAAAACGCGATTATTTGACATTTGCCGCTGGCGTAACGCCAATCATCGCCCTTGGATGAAGGCGTCCGCAGGTGAAATTATTCCAACTGCAATCATTGAAAAGCCACCAAGTGCTGAATTGCGTAATGACCAAAAAGACAGTGATAGCTTGCCCGAATATGACATTTTAGATGGTATTTTAACAATGTTGGTCGATGATGATGCCAGCGTAGTGGATTGCGTTGCTGCCGGCTATGATCGTGCGATAGTCAAGAAAATCGAGCATTTAATATATATAAGTGAATATAAAAGGTTCCAGTCTGCACCAGGGCCGCGTTTGTCGATGAAAGCATTCTGGCTGGATCGCAGGTACCCGATTGTGAACCGCTGGCGTGATGATAGCTGACGCATCCCACTGACTTAAGTTTGACATTCTGACTCTGTGCAACTCGTTAAGGGAACCTCAGAACGTATTTTTTTGATGCTGCAAATTGATTTAAAATATCTACTGTAATAATTTTTAGGGAAATGTTATTACATCGTATGGTAGGTACCAAAAAAACTAACCAACGCGGATGTTTGACCTTTTTGGGCTGAGATTAAAGATTCTTTGTACTGCACCGATCTACCGATTTTAGACGTGATTTTTGATGATTTACAGTATGGTAACTGCGTTTGTGGTGCCCCTGTTATCCTTTGATATTGGCAACACCATTAATTTTGCGCCCATAGACGTCAGGGATCGGTCCAGCAATCAGCTTAAGTGCTTAAAGAACAAGGCTAAGGTTTAATATAATAATAGATCAAGTTTTTAGGTCGACTTTGGATGGTTTGAGTAAACACACAAAAGTATGTTGGTTTATTAACAGGCTGGCTGAAGTGGACATGGCTGTAGTTTGAAAAATAAAACGGGCCGGCTTGAATCCATTGAATCTGTCATAGCCTGTAATGACCAGCTAGCGCCCTAGGAAATATGGACATTGCAGCTGCGTTGTGAAAAGCCTGTGTCAAACACTCATACCGGACATTATCACCATGACTACGACTCGTTTCGCTCCGTCCCCCACAGGCTATTTGCATATTGGTAACCTGCGAGCAGCATTTTTTAACCATGCGATTGCGCGTCGTGGTGGTGGCAAGTTTATTTTGCGGATCGATGATACTGATCCGGAACGTTCAAAGCAGGAATATATTGACGGGATCATGGAAGACCTGACGTGGTTGGGGATTTCATGGGACCAGATCGAATATCAGTCCAAACGAATGGATCGCTATAATTTGGCGCGTGATGCGTTAGTCTCGGCTGGTCGGTTATACGAGTGTTTTGAGACACCGGTTGAATTAGACCTGAAACGCAAGAAGCAGCTAAATATGGGCAAGCCGCCGGTTTATGATCGTTCAGCACTGAATTTGACCGATGATCAGATCGCTGCGTATCACGCTGAGGGGCGCACGGGACATTGGCGTTTCAAGCTTGATCAAAAGCGGATCGAATGGGTTGATGGTATCTTGGGCGAGATTTCGATTGATGCTGGGTCTGTTTCTGATCCTGTGCTTATTCGAGGTGATGGGCAGTATTTGTACACACTGGCATCTGTTGTAGATGATACGGAAATGCAGATCACGGATGTTGTGCGTGGGTCAGATCATGTGACAAATACGGCAACGCAAATCCAGATGATCCAAGCGCTCGGCAGCACAGTGCCGACGTTTGCGCATCACTCGTTATTGACAGGTTCGCAGGGTGAAGCATTGTCTAAACGTCTTGGAACCCTAGCGCTGCGTGATTTGCGTGAAAACAGTATTGCGCCAATGGCGATTCTGTCGCTGATGGCGCGTTTGGGGTCATCTGATCCAGTTGAATTACGTGAAACAATTGAAGAAGTAGTGGCGGGCTTTGAGATATCAAAATTTGGTTCTGCACCAACCAAATTCGATGCTGATGATTTGGCCCCGTTGACTGCTCGTTGGTTAGCGGCGCGGCCATACGATGCAGTGGCCAATGAGGTCGCAGCGTTAGGCGTTCCCGAAAATTTGGGTGAGCAGTTTTGGGATGTTGTATGCGAAAATATTGCATCGTTGGATCAAATGGGTGATTGGTGGAAGGTGTTTCGCGATGGTGCCACCCCGAAAATTGCTGATGAGGACGTGAATTTTGTGTCGCAGGCCTTAGCCCTTTTGGGTGAGCCGCCTTACGCAGATGATACCTGGGCCACATGGACTGCAGCCGTAAAGGATGTGTCAGGCCGTAAGGGTAAGGGGCTGTTTATGCCGCTGCGTCATGCGGTTACTGGTGTGACGCGTGGGCCAGAAATGGCAGATGTGATGCCGCTGCTGCAAACAAAGCCTAAGGCGTAATCTCCACAGAGCCTAATCGCGCATAAGCGAAATTACTGAACAGCCATTGATGCACACTATCTCAGTTATGGGATTTTCGTCGTCGGCGCGATTGGATAAGGATAATCTTGGGTTGCCAGGTTGACGAGATTTCTGAAGTCAAAAAACTGAGGGTAGCAAATACCGACTGGTTATTCATTCGCGAGATTTAAGGACATGGGCGGGTTTAGCGGCAAGTGGTCGCCAAGAAAATGCTAGCCCTGCAAGTAAAGTGGCCGACATGCCGCCCAAGATGATTGCGCCTGCCGATGACCAGATCGGCTTGTAATCGATTTCCATAATAAATGTTGAAACCGCCCAGCCGCCCATCATTCCTGCTGCGAGCGCGACAAGTCCTGCGGCAAGGCCGAGGAGTGCGGAACGCAGTGCGAAGCTGATAAGGATAGTAGTACGTGATGCACCAAGAGTTTTTAAAACTGCAGCTTCGAAAGTTCGGGCTGGTACACCTGCGGCCGCAGCACCAATCAGTACAAGGAAACCCGTTATCAAGGTCGTGAGTGCGCCATAGCGAGTGGCGGCTGAAATGCCGCCGAGTAGCTGTACCACTTGGTCAATAGCGTCACGCACGCGAATTGCTGTGATGTTGGGGTAGGCGGTGGCGAGATCACGCAAAATGGCGGTTTCGGCTTCTGGAGCGGAATAGACAGTGCTGATCCATGAATGCGGCGCTCCCTGTAAAGCGGCTGGGTTCATTGACATAATGAAGCCGATGCCTGCGTCCTCAAATGAGACTTCCCGAAAGTTGGCGATAATGGCAGTGATGTCGCGTCCCAAGATATTGATTGTGATAGTGTCACCTATTTCCAGGCCCATCTCTAAGCCTTCTTCTGTGGCAAAACTGATCAGGGGCGGGCCTGTGTAGTCTTCGGGCCACCACACCCCTTCAGTTATGATAGTGCCCTCGCCGGGAAGGTCAGAATAAGTCAGTCCACGGTCGCCTTGTAGGACCCAATGGTCAGCGAAATCTCGGGAAGAGACGCCATTAATTTGAGTGATAATACCACGCAGCATTGGGGCGGCTTCGTATTGTTTTACTTGAGGATCATTGTCAAGGCGGGCGCGAAAACCGTCAATTTGATCCGGCTGGATGTCAACAAAAAAGTAGGACGGTGCGACGTCAGGCAACTCGTTTGTAATTGAGCCACGCAGGTTACCGTCGATCTGGCCGACGGCGGCAAGGACGGCTAGGCCGAGCCCGAGAGAAAGGACGACGGAGGTTGTTTCGCCACCGCGAGCACTAATAGAGGCAAGGGCGAAGCGCAGTGTGGGAAATCCACGCGATAGACGGCGTAATTTTTGGGCCGCAAACCGCGCAAGGTAGGCGGCGATAATAAGCAGTGTGAGGGCGCACAGGATGCCGCCTGTCGTCCAGAGTGTGAGGAATGCGGTGCCTGAAAATATAATTGCTGTGCCAATGAGGGTGGTGAGAAGTAGTGCGGTTATTATTAGGTATTTTGGAGAAGGAAGGATGTTTCCAGCAGTAAATGCGTCCCGAAACAGTGTTGCAGGTTTAATGTCTTCGGTGCGGGCCAGTGGCCAGAGGGTAAAAATAAGTGCGGTTAGCACACCATAAATTGCGGATTCAAATAACGGCGCTGCGTGCAGGGTAAAATCAGAAGGAACTGGCAAGTGGGCTTCAATAATTGGGGCCAATGCAAGTGGAATCACGGCGCCTAAGGCGACACCGATTGCGACGCCAATGATAGTCAGAACACCGATTTGTAAAAAGTAAGTCAGGAAGATTATGTGCCGTGTCACGCCAAGGGTTTTTAGAATTGCGATGACGTTCGATTTGCCGCTAAGGAAGGAGCGTACGGCGGCGGACACACCGACGCCGCCAACAGCAAGGCCCGACAGCCCGATTAGTATCAAGAAGGCTGCAATACGATCAACGAAACGCGCCACACCGGGAACACCTGCACGTGTGTCGTGCCAACGTAAGCCTGATTCTTCAAACAGATTTTTAGCTTGATTTTCGAGCGTTGCGAGATTCGCGTCGTCTTTAAGGTCAAGTCGATAGTTGCTTTCCATTAGGGTGCCTTGTGCAAGCAGACCGGAGTTTTTGAGATTATCAAGTAGCACAAGAGTGCGTGGACCAAGTCCGAAACCGCCGCCTGAATTGTCTGGATAAGATACAAGAATTGCTGTGAGGATGAAGGTTTGTTCACCTAGTTTGAAGGTGTCACCAACGATGAGCGCAAGGCGGTTGGCAAGGGCACGCTCCATTACGCTACCAGGGAAGGTGCCGTTGCCTGCGAAGGCATCAGCCAACTGCATGGGTGGATCAAGATTTACCTTACCAATTAATGGGTAGAGGTCATCTACGGCCTGTACTTGGGTTAGGCCGCGTTCGATGGTGTCTCGTTTAACGACTATCATTGAGCGGAAGTCTGTAGTTTCTGAAACGCGGGTCGCGATGGATGCCATCCACGCGCGTTCATCCGGTTGGGCAAACCGGTAGGTAAAGCGAACCACTGCGTTACCACCAAGAAGTGCTGCACCATTGGCGGTAAGGCCTGCCTGGATGGACGCGCGCACGGTGCCAATGGCAGCAATGGTGGCGACGCCAAGGGCGAGGCAAGCTAGGAAGATGCGAAAGCCATACAGCCCGCTGCGGAGTTCACGTTTGGCGAAGGTCCATGCGATGAAAAGTGTTGAAGGCGTCATTCAGTAGTGGTCTGTAGTGTATCAATTTGTCCATTACGAAGGTGGATTACACGGTCACAGCGCGCGGCAAGCTCATTAGAGTGGGTGACCATGATCAGCGTAGCGCCGTGCTGTTCACGCAGACCAAAAAGGATATCGATGACTGCGGCACTGTTAGCCTCATCAAGGTTTCCAGTAGGTTCATCGGCCAAGAGAAGTTTTGGGCGGGTTATGGATGCGCGAGCTAGTGCGACACGTTGTTGTTCGCCGCCCGACATTTGCGCTGGGTAATGAGTTGCACGATTGGCAAGTCCTACGGCAGTGAGTTCCGTCCCTGCACGGTCAAATGCATTGCGCACTCCAGCCAATTCCAGTGGTGTTGCAACGTTTTCCAGTGCAGTCATTGTGGGAATAAGGTGGAAGGATTGGAACACCACCCCCATATTCTGCTGACGAAAGTGCGCAAGGTGGTCTTCACTCAAGTGTGTGATGTTAGTCCCGAACGCTGTGATAGATCCAGAAGATGCGGTTTCTAGTCCGCCCATCAACATTAGGAGAGATGATTTGCCAGATCCACTCGGCCCAACGAGCCCAAGCGTTTCGCCTTTGGCCACTGTCAAAGAAATGTCGTGCAAGATATTTACTGTCCCAGCGTTGCCACACAGAGAAAGGGAGACATTGGAGAGTGAGAGGGCATCCGTCATCATCAGCGCCTTTGGATTGGTTGAAACTTTTTTATACAAAATGATACGTGCGGGTCGCAACCTTAGATTGAGTTTGATTATAGGTATCAGTGGACTTTCTGGCATTGCGTATGGGGAAACCGTAACTATTGTGGCTTTTGGCGATTCTTTGACCCAAGGCTATGGACTGCCAATGGGCGATGGGTTTGTGCCGCAGTTGGAGGTTTGGTTGCGGGCGCAAGGCTTAGATGTCGTGGTGATTAACGCAGGCGTATCTGGCGACACAACGGCGGGTGGCCTAAGCCGTGTGGTGTGGACGCTAACGCCTGACGTAGATGCTATGATTGTAAACTTGGGTGGCAATGACCTGCTGCGCGGTCTTGATCCGTCCATGAGCCGCACGAACCTAGACGGTATATTGCGCACCGCGCTTGATGTGGGTGTCGATTTGTTGTTGGTCGGATTGGATGCGCCAAGCAATTTTGGTCCTGCGTATAAAGCTGCGTTTGATGCGATGTATCCAGAGTTGGCTCAAACGTATGGACTAAAACTTTATGCAAATTTCTTTGCGCCATTGGAGGTTGGCACTGATTTTTTGGCTGCGCGTGCTTTGTATATGCAGCAAGATGGCATTCATCCAAACGCTGTCGGCGTGGGAAAAATCGTGAGTGGTATTGGTCCGGCTGTACTTGATCTAATTGCGCAGTGATCTGTGTGGATGTAATTTTCCGACATGAAAGTTAACTATAACTACATAAGAATTATGATAAGCCTCATCGTTTTAACAGTCATCTTTTTTTACCAGATAGGCAAACGAACTGACAACACAAAAAAGGGCAGCTCCATATTGGAACCGCCCTTACTTAAGTTCGAGAACTTAAAATTTATGCGAGTGCAAGATTAACTGCAGACTCACGGCCGTCACGGCCAGCTTCAACGTCAAAAGTAACCTTTTGATCGTCTGCCAGACCTGTGAGGCCGGAACGCTCAACTGCGGAGATGTGAACAAAAACGTCCTTGCCGCCAGTTTCAGGAGCGATAAAGCCGAAGCCTTTTGTTGTGTTAAACCATTTGACTGTACCGTTGGCCATGTCATGTCTTCCTTAAGATAGTACTGCCCGCGTTGTGCGGCAGCTTGGCGTAGTCAGTGCTAGATCGATGACGGTCGCCGGTAAAGGAAGACAGTAGGTCGAGATAGAATAACGTTTGCAACTCAGATATAAGCTATAACTGTCTGTTTGGCAAGGGCTAAGGCTGCAGATTAAGGTTGTCGGCAAATTCATGCCAAGCTAAAGTGGACTGCGGTGGTAGATGTAATATGTATTTGAACCACAAAAAAATTACCACCAGAAAATGCCGAAGGATATTTCGATGCGCTGGGATGAATTAATGGACCGCGCCGGAAGCGCATGTGAATTTTGCGGGGTGGCGGACGAATTGGTGAGTGTTGACGTTCCATCTGAGGATCAGGTGTTGTTGTGTCCAGAATGTCGCGGTGAGGGCGTTGTGCCAGCCGCCCATTGGCGTTGTCTTGAAGGTGCTATGTGGTCTGTTGAGCCGTCCGTGCAGATTGCCGTATGGCGTAAGCTTAGCGAAATTGATGAAATGTGGGCGACTGATGCGCGCGAAAGCATGATTATGGAGCCAGAGGTTTTGGCGCGGGCTGAAGCGACAGAGCTGGTGGTTGAGCATTTTGACAGCAACGGTATGCGACTAGAACATGGTGATACAGTTGTTTTAGTAAAAGATTTGGTTGTAAAAGGTGCGGGCTTTACCGCAAAACGCGGCACTGCCGTGCGAAATATTTCACTTGTGCCAGAGGAAGCTTCGCATATCGAGGGCAAGGTTGATGGCCAGCGAATTGTTATTTTGACGGAATTTGTGAAGCGCAAGTAAGATTGGTTAAAGGACGGCCCGAAGACCGCATAATGTTAAAAAAACTTAAAATTATAGAAACTAAAACTGAATTTCCAACAAAGTTACTGTAACTTACTCGCCTCTCCAATTTGGTTAAGTATTGTATCGCATCATTCTTTTGCGATGTTTACCTTCCGGAAGCTATCGATTTTTTTTACAAAACTAAGTTGGTTTAACCATCTTATATTGCAAAATTCAAAAAAATAACAGCTTTCTTCCCCTTTTTCTTTTTCGGAGCATTTGGTTTTAAGCTCCCATCATGGGCCCGGTTATTCAACGTGCGAACTTCTTATGCTTCATTCTTTTTGGCTCCATAGCATCAGTCCCCAAACGTTTTCTCTTGTCTTCTTCGTAATCTTCAAAGTTACCGTTGAAGAATTCGACATGAGCGTCGCCTTCGAACGCAAGGATATGGGTGCAAATGCGGTCAAGGAAGAAGCGGTCGTGCGAGATTACCACTGCGCAGCCTGCAAAGTCGACGATAGCGTCTTCGAGTGCGCGTAAGGTTTCGACGTCAAGGTCGTTAGTTGGTTCGTCAAGAAGTAATACGTTTCCACCTGATTTTAACAGCTTGGCCATATGGACGCGGTTGCGTTCACCACCTGACAGGATACCAACTTTTTTCTGTTGGTCTCCGCCTTTGAAGTTAAACGCGGAGCAGTAGGCGCGGGAGTTCATCTCTGCATCGCCAAGTTTGATAACTTCTGCCCCGCCGGTGATTTCTTCCCAGACAGTAACATTTGCGTCAAGCGCATCACGGGATTGATCTACGTAGGACATTTGCACGGTGTCACCAAAACTAACTGTGCCGGAATCTGGGTTGGCTTGACCTGTGAGCATAGAAAACAGCGTCGATTTACCCGCGCCGTTTGGCCCGATCACACCAACGATACCACCAGGTGGCAGCTCAAAAGACAAGTTTTCTATGAGCAGCTTGTCTCCCATCGCCTTAGTCATATTTTCAACGTCTATAACCTTATCGCCAAGGCGCTGGCCATTTGGAATGATAATCTGGGCGCGTCCCATCTTTTCTCGCTCTGACTGATTGGCTAAGTCGTTGTAAGCCGAAATACGTGCCTTGGATTTTGCCTGACGAGCTTTCGCACCTTGGCGCATCCATTCAAGCTCGCGTTCAAGTGTGCGTTGCTTGGATTTGTCTTCTTTGGCTTCTTTAGACAGACGTTTTGCCTTGGCTTCTAACCAGCTAGAATAATTTCCTTCGTGTGGAACACCTGAACCACGGTCGAGTTCAAGAATCCAGCTAGTAATTGCATCAAGGAAGTAGCGATCATGAGTAACTATCAGTATTGTACCTTTATAATTAACAAGATGCTGTTGCAGCCATGCGATTGTTTCGGCGTCTAGGTGGTTTGTCGGTTCGTCGAGCAGCAACATATCTGGTGCGTCGAGCAGGAGTTGGCAGAGCGCGACGCGGCGTTTTTCACCGCCCGACAAAGTCGTGACATCTGCGTCGTCAGGCGGGCAGCGCAATGCTTCCATAGACACATCTATTTGTGCGTCGAGATCCCAAAGGTTTTGGGCGTCAATTTCATCCTGAAGCTGCGCCATCTCGTCTGCGGTTTCTTCGGAATAGTTCATCGCCAAGTCGTTATATCGATCTAATATATCCTTCTTAGCTTTTACACCAAGCATGACATTCTCGCGCACGGTTAATGTAGCGTCAAGTTCTGGTTCCTGTGGTAGGTAACCAACAGTAGCGCCCTCGGCGGCCCATGCTTCGCCCTGAAACTCTTTATCTTGACCGGCCATAATACGCATCAGGGTCGATTTACCTGTTCCGTTGACGCCAACGACGCCGATCTTGACGCCTGGTAAAAAATTCAAGCGAATGTTTTCAAAAACTTTTTTACCACCAGGGTAAGTTTTGGACACGCCGTCCATAAAGTAAACATATTGATAGGCGGCCATGTGTTTTTCCCCAAATAATGCGAATATTAACGCAGTGGATACGCCTGTGGTCAAGTCGGCGCAATGGGGGCTTTGGGTCATAAATTTGAGGCTGTTGTTGCTGGTGACCTTTCAGCTTATGAGTAATTTTAACGCAGGGTGCGTTCGAAATCCAATAACATTAGACGATACTACTACCCACATTTATGCGCTAGCTGGGGCCTAATTTTTCGTAGGCCATGATACCAAGCATTTCAACTATGTTGCAGTGGTTTCCGTGGTTTAATCAGGCTCACCACTAGGCTTTACTTGATTTTCACCCCTGTGACATTGAGTTTCGCAAAGTAGTAAAAGTACTATAAGGCCGCAAAGCTAATGGTGAGTGTTTTTTGATGCATCTTACGTAATTTCAATAATTAATAAGTTTGTTTGATGCGATAAACGTCGTGATGAAAGTTTTAAGCGTTTGTGGCTTTGTTTTGCTGTCAAAGCCGCAGTCATCTAATAAAGGTCAAGTTTCTACCAAAAACTGTAACTCTATTGGTTCATGTTAAACGATAGGCCTGATTTAAATTAAAAGCCCAAAACCGCAGTATTGATGTCGTTAGTACGTTAGAGATTGAGGGGGTTTTTTAAGGGGTAGCCATCAAGTATGTCTTTGTAATAGATTATAACTCGATTTTGCCCCTCAAAGAGTACAAGATTAACTTTAAAGAGCAGATTTTTAGCAGTTTTTTGGAACTAAAAAATTACGACGCAAATATTTATCTCGTTTTGAAGAATTCAGTTTGACGATGGAAAAACCTTGAATCGAGGACAAATAATTGTCAACTAAGCTCTAAAAGTCAAAGACTGCGTTTTTTAGTAGGACATAAAAAATTTATAGTCGCCCACTTAGACCAATAGATTTCCCTTGCTAGAGTTTTGCAAATGACGCTTTCGGCACGGTTGGGAAATATTTCAAAAATGGAATGGTTATTAATTCAGTTCGTAGTGTTAGAGCTATTATGAACAATATATCAAAGTGTGACTGGAATTCTTCTATCGAAACGTAATGTGTGCCTGAGTCCTTAAGTACGCTGCGTTAGCAGGATAGCTTGTTAAGTTATCAAGGGTTGCTTCCTGCGGATGCTTACTTCCAGTTTGCTGCAATTTCTGTTTTTGGTACGTCTTATAGTGTGCGTATGCCGCTGGAGTTTTGTGAGAATTAATTGGCTACGGTGCTTTTAGTGATGTTGCATATTGGCGTCATGGAATTGCTTTTCGCAGGGCTGCTGCGTATGCACGCAACATGCAACGGGATGGAATGCCATTTGCCCGCGCCGGACAGGTGGTGGGATTGTTAGGTGGATCTTTTGATCCTGCCCACAAGGGACATGTGAATATAACAAAAGCCGCCTTGATGCGGTTCGGTTTGGACCGTGTATGGTGGCTGGTCAGTCCTGCTAACCCGCTGAAATCGCGCGGACCTGCACCGATAGCAGCTCGTGTTGCTCAGGCACGTGTAGTCATGCAGCATCCCCGGGTAACAGTGACAGACATCGAAGTTCATCTTGGTACGCGCTACACTGCAAAGACGATCGAAGCTTTGCAGGATTATTATCAAGGCGTGCGGTTCGTCTGGTTGATGGGGGCAGACAATCTAGCGCAATTTCATCGCTGGCAGGACTGGCGAGAAATTATGGCGCGGGTTCCCGTTGGGGTTTTGGCGCGACCAGACGACCGTATTTCTGCGCGCATGTCACGCGCGGCGCGCATCTTCCGCAAAGATCGTTTGAGTGGGCGGGCTGCGGGGCTGTTAGGGCAAGCCAACGCGCCCGCATGGGCTTTTGCCAACCTACCGATGTCACAATTGTCATCGACTGAAATTCGCGAAACCGGCAAATGGATTTCTAGCGCGGGTGTTGATCGCCACATGAGTGGTAAGGGTTTCTAGATGCCAGTCACGTTTTCACGCAGAGCCATTTTGGCTGGTCTGTTGTCGAGCGCCGCGGGGGGCGCATCATCTGAAGCACCGCTGGTTTCGCTACGCCCCAAACGGCGTACTGGATTCGTAGATTTTGCACCCCAATCCAGCTTGATCCCAAAGATTGCGCCGCGAGTATGGACCACTATCGGTGAAATTATTGCTGCTGCTGATTTAAATGGGACGGTTGGCTGCGTTTTAGCTGATGCTGACACTGGTGAAATTTTGGAGCAGATCGATGCCGAAGTCGCGCTGCCGCCCGCGAGTGTCACAAAAGTAGTTACGGCGTTGTATGCGTTAGATGCGTTGGGTGGGGCGTATAGGTTTGTAACGCGAATATATGCGACTGGTCCTGTTGAGGGTGGAGTTTTAAGTGGTGATTTAATTTTGGCGGGTGGTGGTGACCCAACTTTGTCTACTGATCATTTGACGGAATTAGCTGAAGCGCTAAAAATTTATGGCGTGACTGAGGTGACGGGTCGTTTTTTGTGTTGGCGCGGAGCGCTGCCATATGCTGAAGAAATTGAGCCTTCCCAGTTGGATTACTTGGGTTATAATCCAGCTATTAGTGGACTGAACCTGAACTATAATCGCGTATATTTTGAATGGGTACGGTTGGGTGGCGATTGGCGGGTTATTATGGATGCGCGTACGGAAAACCCTGGACCGGCTGTCAGTATGGCGCGGGTCCGGATCGTTGATC
The DNA here is from genome assembly GCA_028825445.1 of Octadecabacter sp. GTDB lineage: Bacteria > Pseudomonadota > Alphaproteobacteria > Rhodobacterales > Rhodobacteraceae > Octadecabacter. The sequence continues at coordinate 16,354 of JAPKAD010000015.1, read as the reverse complement.
GGGGGGCACCAGTTTTTGCGACAGACGCTTTGGACAGTTGGACTGTTGCGCGCAGTGCTCTCGGCAATGGCGGATCGCGCAGGATGCCGGTGCGCCAACCTGCGCTGTATGCGGGCGAGGTATTCCAGACACTGGCTCGCGATGCTGGCGTAATTCTACCAGCGCCAGAAGTGATTGATAATCTGCCTGAAGGTCCCGCGGAGTTGGTGCAGCATACCAGCGCTCATTTGCGAACAATTTTACAGGAAATGCTAAAGTATTCTAATAACTTAACCGCTGAGGTCTGTGGGCTTGCGGCCACGCGGGCCATTTTCAATACTTCATTGGATATCAAAGCATCAGCGGCGCAGATGACCCGTTGGCTTAGACAGAAATATAGTATCAAGGCTAATTTTGTTGATCATTCGGGGCTGAGCGACCAAAATCTTGTCAGTGCTTGCGATATGGTGAAATTGTTGCAAGCCGTAGGCTATAATGAATCATTGCGCCCAATCATGCGTCGCATCGCGATCAGAGATCACGGCAACAACCTACTTGAATACAACTCCATTGAAGTCAGGGCTAAAACGGGTTCGTTAAATTTTGTAAGTTCCTTAGCGGGCTATATCAAAACGTCCGAAGGGACTGAATTAGTATTCACAATTTTTGCCGTGAACTTGGAACGTAGGGAGTTGGGTAAGGCATCAGGATATGAGGTGCCAGAGGGCTCTATCACGTGGAATCGCCGGGCTAAGCTGTTGCAACAGAAATTGTTGCAACGGTGGGGGCAATCGTATCCCAATGACGTTCTAGCAGACACTACTGATCAGGTGGTCATAACGGACTAAGGGTCATGTGACGCGCACGTGCACCGCGTTCGATTGCAGCAGCATGCAAGCGGTCAATGGTTAGCTCATACCGCATCTCTTCGAGCATCCGCAGCTCGGATTGTGCGATTTCCCCGTCTGCCGCAGCCACATCACATGCAAGCGCATAAGCCGTTTCGTTCAGTCGTTCTGGGAGCGTTTCGCGGATCAATCCGAAGAGGGCGTCAAGCCCATCTTCTTGATCGAACAAATCGAAGACTGTCTGTGACACACGCGGAACATGATCTGCATCATAGTCCGCAAAAACTGGCAGATTATTGATGATATTGGTGATTTTTACCAGTTCGGCAGTGCGAATATTTTCGTCACTAGCTGACACCGCAATCATCAGAGCGCAAAGTGCATCTTGGGCAGTTAGGGAAGGGGTTTCAGACATGCGTATGACTCCTTTTCTATAAATAAAACTGTATGGATCGAGCGTAGAAAAATCAATAGTTTAAGGGTAGTCTTGTGACTGAATGATATAGTGGACGCTTTGATTAATTGACCCTTTGTGCTGTGTGGCATACTACGCGCAAGCGCTTGTACCGTTGGGGTTCGAGCCATTTTGAACGGATAAAACCCATGAGCAATTTGCGCGCGGCGGCGATGACGTCCAAGGCTTGGCCTTTTGAGGAGGCGCGTAGGCTGCTCAAACGCGTCGAAGCTTCAGGCAAGGATCATGTGTTGTTTGAAACTGGCTACGGCCCTTCAGGCTTGCCTCATATTGGCACATTTGGTGAGGTCAGCCGTACAACAATGGTGCGTCGTGCGTTTGAGGTAATTTCAGATATTCCGACACGTTTAATCTGCTTTTCGGATGATCTAGATGGTATGCGAAAAGTACCAAGTAACGTGCCCAATCCTGAACGTCTTCAGCAATATATGCAGTTGCCCCTCACATCGGTACCCGATCCATTTGGCGATTTTGAAAGCTTTGGTCACCATAACAATGCCATGTTGCGTCGGTTCTTAGACACTTTTGGGTTTGATTATGAATTTATTTCAGGCAAAGATTTCTATGAATCAGGCGCGTTTGATGAGATTTTATTGCGGGCACTTGAATGTTACGATGATGTAATGGCGGTGATGCTGAAATCGTTGCGGATCGAGCGCCGTGAGACCTATTCGATTTTTCTGCCGATGCATCCTGAAACAGGTCGTGTCATGTACGTGCCAATGAAGCATGTAGATGCCCAAGCGGGTACCGTGACGTTTGACGATGAAGCAGGTAAAGAATGGACTGTTCCAGTGATAGGCGGAAACGTGAAGCTACAGTGGAAGCCGGATTTTGGTGCGCGCTGGGCAGCACTTGGCGTTGACTTTGAGATGTATGGCAAAGATCATTCCACAAACACTCCGATCTATGATTCTATATGTGAAATTTTGGGCGGCAAGAAACCCGAGCACTTTAGTTATGAATTGTTCCTAGATGATCAAGGTCACAAGATTTCCAAGACAACCGGCAATGGCGTGTCGATTGACGATTGGCTGGCTTATGCGAGTACGGAAAGCCTGTCGTATTTTATGTATCTTAAGCCGAAGACTGCCAAGAGGATGCATTTTGATGTGATCCCCAAGGCGGTCGATGAATATCACCAGCAGTTGCGTGCCTATCCGGTGCAGGATGATGTGGCAAAGCTAAATAATCCAGTGTTCCATATCCACGGCGCTGATGTGCCCGTGTCAACGATGGTTGTACCTTTTGCGATGCTTCTGAACCTTGCGAGCGTGTCGCAAGCGAGTGACAAAGCAATGTTGTGGAACTTTATCCAGCGCTATGCACCTAATGCTTCGCCTGAAAGGAACCCCGATCTGGATGCAGCGGCAGGATTTGCTGTTCGGTATTACAAAGATTTCGTTGAGCCGCAGAAAGTATTCCGTTTGGCGAATGATCAAGAATGTGGAGCGCTTGAAACACTTGTTGTGGCGCTCAAATCTAGCGAAGCAGCGCTGGCTGTAATTGCACAAAAGAACAAGCAAGAAGGCAAAGATATGCCACTGCCTGAGGTGGACTGGTCGAATGATGAATTTTTACAATCCATTGTGTTTGCGGTGGGAAAAGTGCATGGGTTTGACCCGCTTCGAGCTTGGTTTTCGTGCCTGTATGAAGTGCTACTTGGTGCAAAACAGGGCCCGCGTTTTGGTGGGTTTATTGCACTCTATGGTGTGAAAGAGTCTATTGCACTGATTGAGGCAGGCTTGGCTGGTGCATTGATGAAACCAAAGACGTGATTTGACTTGGATCTCTTGTGGCTTACCATTAAAATTTAACTACAATGGATTTTGCTATGTTTCGGAATTTAAAAATAATTGCAGTTCTTGTTGTGTTTGGAACTGGCGCTCAGGCGCAAAACGTCACGATTGAAGATGTGATCACCAGCCAGTTGCAGGCTTTTGTTGATCGAGACGTTACTGAGGCGTGGCAATATGCAAGCCCATCGATTCAAGGTATGTTTGGTACGCCGGAAAATTTTGGCCTGATGGTTCGTAATGCTTATCCGATGGTTTGGGATAATTCGGATGTGCGGTTCTTGGGTCGCACAGTGCTGCTGAGCCGCACCCGCCAGGAAGTCCAGATCCAAGGGCCAAGTGGTTTGTTCTATATTCTCGATTATCAAATGATCGAAACGCCAAACGGCTGGCAGATTAATTCTGTCCAAGTGATCCCCTCACCTGAGGTTTTTTCTTAACTCGATGAAGTCAACACTGCGTTTGGATCAGCTAAATAGTTATAGTGCTGTCAGACGCCGTTTACTTCAAACATTTATCTATTTGAGTTGATGATCCGAGCGTTTGTTTATGTTGAATCTATGAATTCTGAAAGAGTAGGATTCTCTGCTCTCTATGAGTGATCTTCATATTAACAGGCTAATTTTTGACTGGTTAAAACCAATATCACCATTTTTCTGATGCTCAGGATGTCAGGTCAAACCTAGATAGCAAGTTGAAGTCTGACAACTAGGACGGACCCCGCAACCTAGAATTTGTGCCAGCTGATCAGGATTTTCCAGTTGCCTTGGGATTGTGAAGACCCAGACTGTGACCATTCTGCGTTATATATGTGAAATTCACTTTTATGCTGGACTGTTACCTGTGGCTGATGGCGCTGGCGCAAATGCGTGGCAGTTGCACTGTCTTATGTGCACATCCCAGCATAGCAGATAAGGTGGGTATTTGGCATTTAGACGGAATGATGAATGTTATGCCTAGCGTATAAATCAACGATTGCGGCAAGATGATTGAGGTCTTTGCCATCACGGGCACTGGATAGCGTATCAATCTGGACATCTTCTGGGCGAATGCCAATTTTGGACACAGCGGTTAAATTCTTTTTTGGCCCAATAGCGGTGTTTTGTAAATTCTTTATCTGCTGATTTGAGATCTCACAAAACTAATTCTGCGTGACATGCTGGGTAGTGTGGATCTGCGTTGCAGCCGCTTCCTGTGCTGTGCCCACAAAGATAAAGGGCCTGAGCATGTGAAGTAGGTTGCTATGATATATGAAAAAGTCCGCCCCGCCAAGCTGCTGCACTGAGGACGATGCCAATTGTCAAAGCTTAATTATTCGACAGTGCGGGATGGGGTTTAACCCAGCGCAGTTTTGCTTATGTGATGTGTGTAACATTAGGAGAATAAAATGACCCAGACCCCAACTGACCTTGTTGTAAATGCAGGCATCCCGTCCATTTCTATTGAAGATGCCAAAGCGTTGCGTGGGCAGGATGGAGTAGTGTTTTTAGACGTGCGTGAGCCGGCCGAGCTTTTGGGCGGCAAAATCGCAGGTGCTGTAGCGATCCCGCGCGGTGTACTAGAATGGCAGATTGAGGCGTTGGAGGGGGCTAAAACAGTAATAGTATACTGCGCCGTTGGCGGGCGTGCCGCTCTGGCTGGTGCAACTTTGAAGTCTCTGGGTTTCAAGGACGTGCGAAATTCAGGTGGGTTCAAAGATTGGATCGATGGTGGTGGAGAGGTGGAATGATATGATATCATTGAATTAAAACGAGAGCGTCCTTAATACGAAATCTTAAATTTTTAGTAACTTCGTAATTACCAATCATTCAAAGTTCTGATCTCAATATTCCTGCTCGTTTTGACCCATCACTGAAGGACTGGCGCTTTTTAGTATTGTTGTATCCATCTTGCCTTAGCGACCCGCTCGAATTCGCCATTCGTTGACCTTTACGTAATATTTATGCAAAAATGTTAATTTAATTATAAGTTTGGCTCAAAAATAAAGGCAAATTTAATAAAATGAACCTACCCTAGATGGGTATCAAGTGGCTCACTTTTTTTGCAAGCCATAGCATCGTAACATTATTTTTTGTTTGGGACAGGTCAGTAGCTTCGAATTAAGTTTACAATATAGACTCAAATATTTGAGTTAGTTTAATTTTCAATCTACCAAATAGGAAAAATTGCAATTTTGCTCAATAAAACTGATCAAATTACTTTTAGTTTATAATAATAAAAAGTTAGCAAAGAATGTATTTACTTTAACACAAAGTCTGCACCTGCCTGAAAAATATTTAATCTAGTGTAAAATTAAACTTTGCCTAAACGATTTCATTAGCATGTGGATGCTAGCCACCGTGCTTTTTTCTGGGCTTAATTCCGCCGCGTTGCCCTGGCTGACCGGCAGAAGACCGTCCGGCCTGCTTCTTGCTTTCCTTCACTGCTTTATCCACCTGATATTGCCGCGCCATTGGGTCTTCGCTGACCATAAGATCTACGGTCTCGAGGCGCTTAACCTCATCTCGCAAGCGAGCTGCTTCTTCGAATTCCAAGTTCTCCGCGGCTTTGCGCATGTCCACACGCAGACCGTCCAGAACAGTCTTGAGGTTTGGACCTGCAGGGGTGTCGATGTTCGCAGTGACGCGGTTCATGTCGACGTCACCCTTGTAAAGACCAGCCAAAATATCATCGACATTTTTCTTTACGGTCGTCGGGGTAATTCCGTGCTTTCTGTTATACGCGATTTGGCGGTCACGTCGCCGGTCTGTTTCACCTATTGCGCGTTCCATGCTGCCAGTGATGCGGTCTGCATACATGATAACGCGGCCATCGGCGTTACGTGCTGCGCGGCCAATTGTCTGGATCAGGGAGGTTTCAGAGCGCAAAAAACCCTCTTTGTCCGCATCTAAAATTGCGACCAGCCCACATTCAGGTATGTCCAAGCCTTCACGCAGCAGGTTTATGCCTATTAACACATCAAACGCTCCAAGGCGCAGGTCACGCAGGATTTCGATGCGTTCAATGGTGTCAATATCGCTGTGCATGTAACGCACTTTGATGCCGTTCTCATGCAGGTATTCGGTCAGATCTTCGGCCATGCGTTTGGTCAAAGTGGTAACCAATGTGCGGAAGCCCTTGACCGACACAAGGCGGATTTCGTCCATGACATCATCGACTTGCGTGTCAACAGGACGGATTTCGATCATGGGGTCAATGAGACCAGTAGGTCTGATAATCTGTTCGGTAAATACGCCGCCGGTCTGCTCCATTTCCCATGTCGAGGGGGTGGCTGATACAAAGACAGACTGTGGCCGCATCGCGTCCCACTCTTCAAATTTCAGAGGGCGGTTATCCATACAGGACGGAAGTCGGAAGCCATGTTCAGCCAGAGTCATTTTGCGCCTAAAGTCACCTTTATACATGCCTCCGATTTGGGGCACTGACACGTGTGATTCATCTGCGAACACGATGGCGTTGTCGGGGATGAATTCAAACAATGTGGGTGGCGGTTCACCAGGCATACGGCCTGTCAGGTAGCGGGAATAGTTTTCGATGCCGTTGCACACTCCCGTCGCTTCGAGCATTTCAATGTCAAAATTGCAGCGCTGCTCAAGGCGTTGTGCCTCAAGCAACTTTCCCTCTGCTACAAATTGATCGAGCCTCATACGCAGTTCTTTTTTAATGCCAACAACCGCCTGCTTCATGGTTGGCTTCGGTGTTACATAATGAGAGTTTGCATAAATACGTACTTTTTCAAACGTATCAGTTTTTTCACCCGTCAGCGGATCAAATTCGGTTATTGCTTCAAGTTCCTCACCAAAGAAAGATAATTTCCATGCACGGTCGTCGAGATGTGCGGGCCAGACTTCAAGACTGTCACCTCGCACGCGGAACGTTCCACGTTGGAAACCTGCGTCGTTGCGTTTGTAGGCCTGTGCGATGAGGTCGGCCATGATTTGGCGCTGGTTGTACTCTTCTCCGGATTGCAAGTCCTGCGTCATTGCCCCGTAGGTTTCTACGCTGCCGATGCCGTAAATGCACGATACGGACGCGACGATAATCACGTCGTCCCGTTCCAGCAATGAGCGTGTTGCTGAATGGCGCATCCGGTCGATTTGTTCGTTGATTTGGGATTCTTTTTCAATGAACGTATCAGAGCGCGCAACGTAGGCTTCGGGTTGATAGTAGTCATAGAACGAAACAAAATATTCGACGGCGGCGTCAGGAAAGAAACTTTTAAATTCGCCGTATAACTGCGCAGCAAGAGTTTTGTTAGGAGCAAGAATAATTGCGGGGCGTTGGGTTTCTTCGATCATTTTTGCCATAGTAAAAGTCTTGCCTGTGCCTGTGGCACCTAACAGGACTTGATCGCGTTCACCGCTGCGGATCCCCTCGCAAAGTTCTTTAATGGCTGTTGGCTGGTCACCTGCTGGTTCGAACTCTGTCTTGAGTACAAATGCAAGTCCACCCTCCAGTTTCTCACGCGTTTTCACATTTGGTGCTGGATTGGCGAGAAACTGTTCAGGGTCTGATTTGTCGGTTTGGGCGTATGGCATTGGCACTCCTGTTGATTGTTAATGTGACACTGATGAGGAGTTGTTCAAGGGGGTTAACGCAGCTGCTGTTGACAGGTGTGTGTAATTAGAAGTTTCCTAGGGCATGCAACCCTTGCGCGGCGCATTGAAATCCTCGATAAACTGTCAACAAATTGGAGTGAATCATGCGCGCACGTATTTATCAGCCAGCTCGAACTGCAATGTCGTCGGGCACTGCGAAGACGAAATGTTGGATGTTAGAATTTGCACAGACATCTGCTCGCGAAGTAGATCCTTTAATGGGCTGGACGTCTTCATCTGACACTCAAACTCAAGTCAAGATGACATTTGAGACTAAAGAAGCAGCGTTAGACTATGCTGCCACAAACAGGATCGAAGTCTCAGTTCAAGAACCAACAAGGCGTCGCGCCAATATTCGCGCTGGTGGCTATGCTGAGAATTTTGCAACAAATCGCCGTGGTGCTTGGACTCATTAGAGACTGCTAATTTGCACTCTAGAATGTCTCAAGCGTCAAAGTGGCATCGCAATACTCACCGTTATAAGTTCCTACCCAGACATCAAGAACACCCTTACCAAAGCTTGAAAGCTCAAGTCGCGGGTCAGCCTGCCCATTACTGTCGTCATCATAAAGCCACTGACTGTTCGCCGTATTGACCAACAATGCGGCGTCACAATTGCTCAAAACGGAAATGACTAGCCTGTAGCCATTCATTTTACTAAGCTCAAAAGAGAAGTCTGGCGTTGTTGTGAAATAACCAGTCTCGTTGATATTGAACCCACATTTCGGCAGATAATTTTCTCCGCCCGCGCGGATATTAAAGCTTTGTGGTGAGTACAATTGATCACCGGAATAATTATATTTATTTGAGCCCCAAAGAGTATAGTCTGGACATGCTTGCGCAGCACCTAGCATACTGAAAGTTGCTGCAATTGCGATCAATAGATGTTTCATAATATTCTCCCAAAAGCAGTTACGTTTAATCTTGGCATTAGGTGCCTAACGTTCCAACTTGACTTATAATTAAAAAACTTAGTTTGCCGATGATTTGGGGTTTCATCAAGTATTTTAAATGTAAATTTTTTCTTTTTGGTAATTTATGATTATTTCTGAATAAAATTTCAGCTCTCTATCGCGCAGGTAGTGTGGTTTAGTGCCCATTGGATCCTGCTTGGACATACAAGTTAAGTTGCGTTCGACTGATTATATTTTAATGTTAAAACTGCTGGTGCATATGGCCCAAGGGTCAATCAGGATGTAACGGAATAGGTCATCGATGGTGGCAAACTCAGTAGGTTGGAAAATAATGGTGCGAGGGTGTCTAACAAGTTGACCGTCAATATTGATTAGGGGAGTTTGCAAGCTTCTTAGCGACCAGCTAGCCATCTCCTTAAGCAGATCAGTACCTTGCTAGAATATACTAAGATCATAGGCCAATTCATCAAGATGAAGTTGAACTTTAATTTGCGTTTGACCCGTTTAATAATAGCGCCTGTTTGGTTTCGTGTTTGCTTTTTTTAATAAGCGGTTTTGCCCCATTACGTTAATTGTAAAATCAGATGATCCGAAGTGATTTAGTTGTTAGGTTTTCCAATGGCGACTCTTGATATTCAAAACTACATGAGAATTATTTTACGCATTTTGGTTGATGACGCGCTCTGGTGGTTGAAAAAAATGTGTGATCCTAACTTTTAGAACACAATTAGGGATAAGCCAGATGGTGTTGAGAAATTCCGCGCTTCTAGAAATTCTGTTTAGCTACAGGATCGCTAAGGCTGAACCAGGCTGAAAAAAACCACATTAGGTGACGATCCGTATATCGTGTGATGACTGGCTTCAGATTTTTTTGCTAATCATCCGCACTAAGTAGATTTCCTGAACGCAAAACCCCAAATGATCGTATTGGTTGAAGGTAAATTGGGGATGATAACTCATGCAGCCTAAAGGATCATTCCAAGTGGGGTCCTCTTGAGAACTTTATGCTGGACTTACGAAACTATCGTGGTCTGGTATGGTCTATTTTGTGCTTTAAGCTCTTGAAGCGGTCGATCTATTGTCCTGATATATCAACCAGTAAAGTACTTTCATCACTTGCTGCTAGCACCTTGGCCTCAAAGGTTTCCATCTGGCTTATCGATGAGGGACTACGTCATAAAACTAGCTTGCCAACGCCCTAATCACTGATCGTCGCTAAAGGCTAATCAGTGAATGAAGTGGATTATGGCGAGTGCGAATATCTCGCAGAATTTATCCATAATGTCGTGAAGGTTAAAACTTTAACCAATTCAAAAAAACAATAGTATAACAATATCAAAACTAATTTTGGAACTATAAAATTCTAGCCCCAGCTACGTTCGAAACTAAGCTAAACATCACCTGTTTCGCGAGTACCTTCAAAGCGTTCAATTTTGATTAGTAGGGTGTTTGGTGTGTTTTATGCGTAGCTGAGCACTCAAGCGCGTCTTGAAAAAAAGTTGCTGTCTATTGGAGATGTTACGGCAGAGTTAAACGTGTATTTTCATTAGCTTATGCTAAAAATATAAAAGTAAATTTTATTTAAATGTAACCTTTATTGGTAGTATTTCGGGTATGCTAATAATGTTACATTTTTAGCACCTCAAACTTTAAGCTATCTTGCCAGTAAGCGGGCTTCTGCACAAACATGTTATTATACAGTGCTGCGTGTGTAGAGGTGTTATTAATTAAAGTATCAAAGACTAACCCATAGGCTGTTTTTTTGACCGAAATTTTCATAACCACGATTTAACTTAGCTTTGTCATGCAGTTTTTAGTGGGAGCGCGAGCTACTATAGCATTAAATTCTGATTTTACGCACTCTTTAGGAAGGTGCTACACCGTCCCAACGTTTCAGCATCCAGTACCACTGTTCAGGGTCAGCCATGATCCGCGCAGACAGGCTGTCATTGAAAGCATGTGTCATTGTAATGCTGTCTGTGTGTGGGATTGGGGCCTCAAAATTCACGTCGAAAGTATTCCCGTCTGCAGAGCGAATACCATAAGCGGGTATCATGGGTAGGCCGTATTTAAGTGCAAGCTGTGCCGCAGAGAGAGACGTTAGAGCATCATAACCAAGGAAAGGTATGCGCATTCCTTCTGAATACTTTTCATCTAATAATATCGAAATAATACCGCCACCCCTTAGATGGCGCACAAGGGCTGTGGTTCCCACGCGGCCAGTTGCCAAAATTGGTTTTCCCCCTGCTTCAATCCCGGCAAGAATGCGACGTTCATAATGGTGGTTTTTGTTTGGGCGATACACTGCTCCACTTTCAAGCCCCTGCATTTTGATGGCTGCGCGAACAGCTTCCCATTGCCCAAAATGGCCAGAAACTATAATTGCGCCCTTACCGACCGCATGGGCTTCTTTCAAGGCAACTAGACCGGATCCAGAAGCGTTGAATTTGTGGTGTTGGGTTTGAAATTCTGCATCATGATAGATTTCAAAAAGTGTTCTGCCCATATGTCTGCCCATATTTTGACCAAGCTTAGTGCGTGCACTACGCTTCATATTGGGAAAAACTTTTTTGGCTTCACGGTCAAACCGACGTCTTGCTGGTGGAAACCAACGCATAATTATTCCAAATGTCGTTCCAAGTCCCCGCGAACGCAAATCAAAGGCGCGCCATTGAAGAACAGTTAACGCAGACCATAGAGGAAAATACCTGATGTGATGTAAAACTGATTTTAAATATTTTAAAAGCATAGCTCTATATGGATAGCTTAATGAGCAATACCAACCGAAAAGGTACTGTTAGAAGAAACTAACTTGATGTGGGTAGTGCGTCGGTCTAATTTTGGTGGATTGATAGACTTACTTCTGTGCGCTAGCCCAAGAAGTTTCTTGGTAACAGTTTTCTGATCATGATGGTGTACGTACGTTTTCGGCTTTAATTTGAAATATTGAGAACCCGCTGCGACAGTGTGGAACCGACATTAGTCACGAAATTGTCCTTTAGGTGAAATAGTTTTGGCCAGATGATTGCATCTAAAATCTGCGGAAAAGTGCACACTTGGAGTAGTGGTGGCATCGCGTCGGGGGGGGTATAAATATTAACAGCAGGGTGAACTGATGGCATATGACAAAGCGTAATAATCGTAAAGCAGCATTAAGTTTTTCACGAAAATCGTGAAACTCTACTGTAAAGTTTAGGGGTCGAAACTCAAAAGCTGCGTTTTTTATGCGCTATAATGAAGATCATTGGCAACGCCGATTGACAGGAAGCCAATAACTGTTTCGACGACTAGAAAGAGAATTCACACTAGACGTTTCGAGGCGTGCACTAATCAGTGCTGAGCTTCGGATAATTTCGAAGTCTGAAGAAACTCGCCCTCATTCAAGTGTCGTTGATTAATCATATCAAATAAAGACTGCCACGCCCTTGATACGTCAACGTCAACGTCAAGCTAAGCCGTTAAGCTGTTCTTTTTGAGTGGCTCCAACTTTGTGCAGCATGGGTGTCAACGTTTGGTGGCTTGCTATCCGAGATGAGTTTACAAATATGATGATAGCATCAAGATATTACCTCTATCGTTGTAGTATTTATAATTATTGAAACTAAGAAAAATATTGATTTATGAACTTAATTAGGCAATATATGAGTAATTAACGATAAATATATTGCATAATATATATTACATCTTTTTATTTTATAGCTTGTATTTAATTTAATAGCTGTGGAAGATGGACCATTAATATTTTTTCCATATCACAGACAGTTCATCGATGTTCACCGTAATATAAGGGCATTATTCCACCTCCATAAGTGCTAAGAAACTGTGTAGAAAATGATATGGACGACGACCTTGGGACTATTGCAAAGTGTCATTTGAGACCTTTATCTTAGATTTACCGCAATTCAGAGTATTTACGTTCAAAGACCGCAAGCGCTTTGTCAATTTTTTGTATTTTGGTCTGCTTAGTTCATATTCCCCCATGTTTTAAACTCAATTTTCAAAAATCTTATTGTAAAGTAGAACGTGAAAATTGAAATTAGAGATGTTCCAGTTTTTACAGCGTGAGTTTAAATGACCAATAATGGTTAAAAATTCACGTTTACAATTTAAAAAGAGTGCTGCCTATCGACATGGTAGTTAAAGTAAAATATATTTAAATAAGACAATATTAGTTTATATCTAAAAAATATAAGATATATAAATTGAAAAATAACAATTATTTGTACAACTCACATCTCTTGTAATGTGGTTTGATAATTTAAATATCAATTAAGAAAGCGGCGTTATTAAGATTTATTCGTAGTTTACAGACATTCGATCGTAATTAGTCACAATATGAGTGCGCTGTCTTGCTACCCCAATTGCTATGGGAGTTGTGCGGAAGTCGATTTACTTGCAGCTACACTGGCAAGTACAGTTATAGGGCCGACAAGGAACCGATCTAGATAACTCCACTTATGTGGAATTGGTCGGTAAAGTGGTCTTTAAGCTCAGTCTGGTCTCTAATCTGCTGGTCGCTGATTTGAAGCGCTCCACTAAGTTTTGTTAAAATGCCCGTGGACCGATATTGATTTTAGCAAACACTCAAAAAAATTATTTTTAAGTGGTGGCCTGCGATGATAGACTTTGATCTGGAGAACTGCTGTTGGCCGCCGCCTTCAATCAGGCGCTCGGTCGTTCTAGCCAACATGCTGGTGAAATTTTGAAAGTCTTCTTGTGTACCCTTAAGGTGGATGGCTATTTAATTATTGCCGCCTGCCCAAACGCAAAGATGGCTTTGTCGGGAAGCTTTCTAAAAAGCTTATGTGAGTTCTAAGATACATAAGATTAAACAATTTTTAACTTTAACTTTCATTCAAGAAGAATTCGAATAGATCGATATTCTCTGTGGATTGAAAAGGCTATCCAAGGCCTATTACCTTAAGTTCAATGGGAAGCAATGTAAGACCGTTTGTCAGCGCCTTCTAGGTTTGGCTCATAACAAACGTTGCTCAACTGCCTTTCCTTCGCTTTTGTCAAAGCGCTTAAATAGATTTTGAAATATCGTACTAGTTTAAAAATGCTATTGATTGATGACAGTATAGAGAAAGGTAAAAATGCTCTATCTTTCTTGCAGCTATAAAATGGAAGAATACTCTCTTCGCATTCGCATTCGCATTCGCATTCGCATTCGCATTCGCATTCGCATTCGGAGAAGCAGAGCGAGGGTATAATCGTTTCCATGACCAAGAATTGCAAATTAGGTCATATATACACAAGCCTGTCTGAATAATAAAATTGAATTTAGTAGCACAGGAAAAAAATTTTTATAATTTAAAATTTGTTAAACTGAAATCACACCAAATAAATTGAAGTGGTGTAAAGCCAACTATTAATATTACAAAGATTACCTAGGAAAAAGTAAAATAGAACTATTAAGACTATAGTCTTAGCGTAAATCAGAGATCAGCAGATAGTTTTTTATATAATAAAAATTTCTTAAAAATAAATTATAATAATATTTAATTAAATGGAAATAATAACGAACGATCTGTTTATCTTGAAATATCAATCATAATTTTTATTAAATAGATTAATTTAATAAGTGATAATAAACATACCCTATAGGTTATAAATTATATCCGCTTACCACATTTATTTTATTATCTAAATCCACTATACAAAAAAAGATATATTGAAGATTTGTGAGAGTCCTTTTTAAATTATATAACATTGGAGATCAAAGTGACTGTTCTTACAATCACATATTTTAAATATTTATATAATTTAATTTTGAATTTTTCTTACGTTACAGTTAAAAAAGAAAAACGTAAATATTATTCTGTTGCCTCAATCATTTTGAGATTAAATGTTAGGTTTGAAATAGTAACTTATAAAAATTTTAATATTACCAATTTTGAGGAGTTGGAATTATTAAGGATAAAAATATTTTTTGCAAATGGTGCTTCAGGTTTTTTAATCTCAGGGTACACTTTAATTGATTATAAATATTTTATTTCAGCTGATGTATTTGCTATAAATAGATGTGCTAACACAGCTACTGTTGTGGGTGGTACTAATTTAATAGGTGCTTATCATGTTTTTTACGTGTCAGTTCTGGGGTATACCCTTTTAATAGTAATTATGTTCATCTTTACTACAAATGTAGGCAAGTGTGAAACTGCTACAGTTTTGATTGATACCTTTACGTTGCTAACTAGTAAAAAAAATTATAAAATTATTTTTTTACAAAGGTTTTTTATCGGAAAGTCGTGTGGGAATTGGCGGCGCATGAAGCCTTTTGATCAGTTTAAAAAATTTAACTGTTAAAGTTTTAAATTAATATTAAATATTACTAATAGGCTCTTAATGAATTTTATTAGTTAATCAGTTTGCTTTAGTTAAATTAAGTTAAAAGCTTAATCTTTTTGTTAAATTAAGTTTTTAAGAACTTATTTAATCAAATAGCTTACTACATATGCCCTTATACTTTCCTTTTAGCTGTTGTTTCTCTCAAAATTGAAACTAATAATCATGAAAATGTTTGCTGGGATTTTAAAATGCTTAAAAATATAAATAAGAATAAAAAACAAAGTTTAAATAATCAAACTCAACATTCCAATTTAGATAAATCTGTTAACGAAAGTATTGTTGGAAAGCCCTTAGACAAACACGAAATCGAAGGTTCTATTGCATCTATAATTACTGATAGAGAATTAAATGTTATAAGCATTTCTCAATCGTATTTTAACATTTATGGCGTTAAACCTTTAACTCTTCCTGTTTCCTTAAAAAGCATAGTCAACGCTCGAAAAGAAGCTGGCTGGTTTGCATTGTCTGAGTCATTTAGCGGCCAAGATGCTCTTGAAGTTCTTATGAATAAATTCAAAATAAATCAATACTTTAGAGATTTCCATATTTCGTCTTTAGGCAAAATAATTGATGTAACTCATTATACTGACCTTGAGAGTGGTACTAAGGTTTTTAATTTTACACCGGTTACTGTAAAATCAGCGTCTAGTTTAGAAATTTCAGCTGAAGCTCGTGGGTTGATGGCCATGCGTGATTTAGCTATTTCAGGAGTAGTTGATATATTTTCAACATTTCTTGAACCTATTTCACCTGAAAAAAAGACATGTGCACTTGTAATCTGCGCCCCTAATTCTGGAAAAATTATTATAATTGATGAATCTCAGAATTTTCCAGAGTTAAAAAATAAAAATCATATTAAAGATTTATTGTTAGACATGAAAGATATTATTTATTATCTTGACGTAGTTGGACAATACTCTTGTAGTGTCGAGCTTGAGAATAGTGAACCGTTACAATTAATTTTGAAAAGACAATATTTTTATACTGGTGGGCCTAGTTTTTTAACAGGAAAATTAGTAAAATTATGGGGTGATATTACTGCTAAAAGTATTCAAATACAGTTCCCAATTTTTTCTACTAAGGAATCTGAAGTCATTTGTCTTCTCGCGTATGGTTATACTATTAAAGAAGTTGCAGCGAAAACTAATAAGGCACAAGTTACTGTTTCTTTACAGGCACGAAGCGCTCAACATAAATCTGGTGAGCGCAGTATTAACGCTCTAGTTGCTAGAATAACTCATTCTAGGCTTTGGTAAATTTGGCTTTAAAACACATAAATAATTTTACTTATATAATTTAAATTTAAGTTAGTATTAGGTTCTATATTTATTTTATATTTTATGTTCACTAAATAATTATGTCTTATTCAGACACATTTATTTATAGTTAATTT
>JAPKAD010000055.1 GCA_028825445.1 Octadecabacter sp. | reverse complement strand
ATCACAGCTTAAAACGTGTTGATATTGTTTAGATGAGAAACTGGTCACCCGAATTAAAATAGGAGTGGGCAGGGCACGCAATGTGGATCGTTTCCATTCCTCAATCGACAAAAGCACGTTCGACAACAAATGTGTCAGGCCGGTTGTTCGAACCCTCAGCAAGACCGAAGCCTATCAAAGCTGCTTTGGTGTCATGCAACATCGCCATCGAACCGCATATCATGCCGCGGTCAATCTCTGCCGAAATTGGTGGAACCCCAAGATCAGTGAACACTTTGCCCGACGCCATTAGATCTGTGATCCGTCCTTGAAACGGATAATCTTCCCGGGTCGTGGTGCTGTAAAGTCGCAAGCCCTGGGCGAACTCTCCGCACAGGGGGTCGTCTTTCACTGCGGCGACCAGTTGCTGGCCATAAGTCAATTCTGCGACTTTGCGGCATGTGTGTGTGAGAATAACCTCATCAAACTTTTCATAGGTATCTGGATCGCGTATTAGGCTGGCAAACGGTGCTATACCGGTACCTGTTGAAAACATCCAAAGACGTTTTCCTGGTAGTAGGGCGTCGTTAACAAGTGTACCCGTAGGTTTCTTACGCATCAGCACTGTATCGCCCACTTTGATCTTTTGAAGATACTCGGTCAGTGGCCCGTCTTCTACCTTGATCGAATAAAATTCGATCTCTTCGTCCCAACTCGGGGATGCGATAGAATAGGCACGGAACACTGGCTTTTCTGCATTCGGTAGGCCAATCATTACGAATTCACCTGAACGGAAACGAAAACTATCAGGCCGTGAAATGCGGAATTTAAATAGCTGATCTGTGAAATGCTCAACAGACGTAACTACCTGTGCAAAAATACCAGTTGGAACAGGAAAATCGGTATTTGGTGTATTTATAACAAGGGTCATAAGATGTCCTTTTTAACTGACGAGAGGATTTTCAGAGAGTAAAGATAGTTTATCTGGCTTATCAGCCCAATCGTCTGCATCGCTTGGAGGTATACCTTTTTCGCCAATGTTACGCCATATTTCTGATTTAGTACGATCCACTTTTCTGCGTTGGGATCAGTATCGGGAACGATGCCATCAACAGGACATTCAGGTTCGTAAACTGCGCAATCGATACGTTCTTCAGTATTGATGCCGATTATATTTTCGCCCTCATAAAAGTAATCTACTGGACAGACTTCTATGTAGTCCTGATATTCACAGTTCATGCAGGCGTCAGTTACTAAGTATGTCATGTGCTAGCCATTTTCATTTGCATACGAATGAATAGTAGAGTTTACTTTGTCGTGTCAATGCTTGTTGTTCTGGGCTACTTGCCAGCAATAAAACAACTTGACGAGACAACAGAATAATATTCGTATACAAATGAAACAGGCGGACTTCAGGAGGGCATATTTTGCAAAAGTTAGTCATTAAAAATATTGGACAGATTATTTCTGGGAAACTTGAAGAACCAATTTTTGATGGAGATTGCCTCATCGCGCTGGATGGTAAAATTTCTGAATGGGGATACGAAAACAACCTTGACTGTGAGGGGGCAACGACCCTTGTTGATGCCCACGGAGTGACCCTTTCACCTGGTTTGATCGATAGTCACATCCATCCGGTTGTTGGCGATTATACGCCGCGTCAACAGCAACTTAACTGGATTGACAGTACATTGCACGGTGGTGTGACGACATTGATTTCAGCTGGTGAAGTTCATATGCCGGGTCGCCCCAAAGATATCGTGGGCCTTAAGGCGATGGCTATTGCATCCCAGCGTTGGTACGAAAATTTTCGCCCCTCTGGCGTAAAGGTTCATGCAGGCGCGCCTGTGATCGAACACGGAATGATCGAGGAAGATTTCAAAGACTTGGCTGACGCTGGCGTAAAGTTGCTGGGCGAGGTTGGTTTAGGTACCGTCAAAGACGGCACTACTGCGCAGCAAATGGTGGGTTGGGCGCGCAAGTATGGCATCCAAAGCACAATTCATACCGGTGGCCCGTCTATCCCGGGCTCAGGTTTGATCGATGCTGACATGGTGATTGAAACCGGTACGGACATTATTGGTCACATCAATGGTGGGCACTCCGCACTGCCCGATGATCAAATAATTTGCCTATGTGAAAGTTGTTCTTCAGCGTTTGAGATCGTACACAATGGCAACGAACGTTCTGCGGTGCTGGCGCTTAACACAGCCCGTGAATTGGGCAAACTGGATCAGGTTATTTTAGGCACGGATGGCCCTGCGGGTTCAGGCGTCCAACCATTGGGAATTTTAAGAATGGTTGCTATGTTGTCCGCCTTTGGGAATGTTCCGGCGGAACAGGCGTTCTGCTTTGGCAACGGCAATACATCACGCCAGCGCGATCTTGACACTGGATTGATCGAGGTTGGAAAGTGTGCTGATTTTGTGCTGTTGGACCAAGCTCAACATGCCCCCGGAAAAACGATGCTTGAGTCTGTTCAACTGGGAAATTTGCCAGGTGTTGGTATGACAATCATTGACGGCAAAGTTTGTTCTCAACGCTCTCGCAACACGCCCCCAGCAAATCGCTTGCCTGAGCAGATTTTGTGAGTGCGCCACTTGCGAGCCTGAAGGTCATCGAACTTGCTAGGGTTTTAGCAGGGCCTTGAATCTGACAAACCCTGTCTGATCTTGCTGCTGATATTGTTAAGACCGAAAGCCCTGCGGGCGATGGCACCCGTAAGTAGGGGCCTCCATTCACCGATCATGAAGGTGACCAATACGCAGCATATTTCCAGTGTACCAATCGTGGAAAAACTAGCCGTACTATCGACTTCAAGGACGAAGTCCAACTACGGCAATTGTACGAATTAATTGCAGGTACAAATATCGTGATTGAAAATTTCAAGGTAGGTAGCTTACGCAAGTGCGGTTTAGATTTAGAGATATTGCACGAATGAACCCACATTTAGTATACTATTATATAAATTTTTGTACGGGATGGACCGTACGCGCATCAGGTAGGGCATGATTTTCTTATACAAGGTGTGTTGGGTATAATGGGTCTGACAGGAGACCCGAGTGGTGAATCTTAAAAGATTGCTTTTGCTTTTGCCAATATATTTTCTGCCTTTGCGGTGTGATAAGAATTTAGGCTGCATTGGCGGATCGGGCCAAGACTGGCATTGGCCAACAATTAGAAATTTCTTTGCTAGATTGCATGACGGGTGTTTTGGCCAATTAGGCGGTGAACTTTCTTGTGTCTGGGGAACTTCCAGCCCGATTAGGCAACGCCAATCCCAATATTATTCTGTATCAAGCTTTTGGAGTTCTGATGGGTATATTATTGTGGATGCGAGAATGACCGGTAGTTTCAAAAGTTATATGAAACGCTGGGGTTGTCCAAATTACCAAACAATCCCGACATTAGTCCAAATCTGAAACTTATCGAAGATCGGGATTCTTTGATCAAGGTTTTATAAGTAGCTTTCAATGCGTGGACCAAGCAAGATGGTCTTACGGCTTTAGTGCATGCTTTTGTGCCTGCAGGCCCAATTAATAATGTTGAAGTGGCATTTTCCGGTTCCCAGATCAAGGACCGTGCGATGCATATTGTACCAGCAGATTTACCGGGCCTACGCATGCTGATTTTGTTCTCTCGGCCAAGTTTGAGCTTAGAAAACACCTCTCCAGCTTTGTAAAAATCACTATGAGATCTTGCGGAGCAAACTCACCAAAGTGACACGCTCTTTGGGGGTTAGTGGAGCAATCGTTTCACTCGTAATGAGCAGGCCCGTGGCCCTCAAATCTAATACGAGAGCTTTGCCATTTGCGGTCAAAGAGATAACTGTCCGTCGTTTATCAACGTTGTCTGGCTGCGATTTAATAAGATCCTTCGCCTTCAAACGATCAACCACGCCCTTAATTGTAGCAACGTCCATGGCAGCAAGCCGGCCTAAGTGATTTTGAGAAACTTCCCCAATTTCAGCTACGCGGATTAAGGTCGTAAACTGTGTAGGCGTCATGCTTTCAACGGCATACTTTTGAAAGATTACAGAATGGCGCTGGCTAGCAAGGCGTAGCAAGTAACCAATCTGGTCCTCCAAAACGTATTCGAGTTCGGTCTCTTTGTGTACAACTGAGTTCATAATGCCTTTTATTATGTTCTCCTATATTTGACAACGATGGCTTATTTTATCTCAAGCCGTCATTGCCTTTGATATCCTTGTGGGCCAATCCGCCAACGCGCGGCAAGGGGCGACCACTATCTGTGACTGCGACAGCAACCAAAATTTCATTTGCGCGTGGTGCATCATTTAGGCGTACTTCGATACCATCAAAATGACTGCGGACATAAGCCGCATCTTTATGGCCTAAAGGCACATCAAGCACTTGTCCTGGACTACCCATTTTCTTGGATGAGGCAACAAGAGCTGTGCCTTTTTCGACAGCGACACGCAATGGCGTACCAAGTTTCGGGTGAAGGATTGCGGCTGCGTGTTCCAATTCACCATTTTCACCTACCATCGCTGATTTGCCGTAGCTCTCCGCCTGAGCGGGTGCAATCCCCAGAGCTTGCACACATTTGTCCCCAAGAAGCGCACCCAACTCAGCACCGATGTCCATGAGTGCTGTAAGGTCTTCTTGATATATGCCCGCAAACGGGTTTTCGATAACGGCCACTGCAACAGCTTTGCGGGTGGCGGGCGAAATCTCGCGACCTATTTCGCGGTGTGTTTCTTCAATATTTATGGCGATTTTTCTTATCTTAGCGCTCATCTCAAACCATCCTTTCCAATGATATCCGCGACGTCTAAGCCGCCAGCTCTGTTGTGAATGCGCGGACCGGTACTCATCACAAGCGCAAGGACCATCTCATTGGCGCGAGGAGTATCGTTGCTACCCACTTCCATCGAGTCAAAATGGCTACGCACATATGAAGCGTTGATATGAGTGATTGGAACATCCAAACGTCCGCCAACACCAGTTACTTTCTTGGTTGACGGTACGATAGCGTTTGAATCTGCTAACAGCTGGCGCATCGCGTAACCACCTGGCGCATGCCACAAAGCCCCATGTTCCAGCTCACCGCCTTCTCCAATTATAGCGCCTTTACCATATCCTTCGATTTGATCAGCTCCGCCAAGTATATCCAATAAACGTTGGGCCATACTGAGGCCAAGGGGCTTCAGGCTTTCCATAAAGCCCTGAATTTCAGGTTCATACCGTCCCGAAAATGGATTTTCTATGATAGCTAAAGCAGCGGCTCTGCGCAACGTTTTTTCAGGCTTCGGACCGCCCTCATGAAAAACCTCTTCGATGGAGTAGATCATTTTACGTACAATGACGTCGGGCATAATTTGGAGTCCTTTGGGTAATTGTTAGCTGCGAGGGGCAAGTGGTGTCAGATTGACCTTGTAGGAAAAGGGCGGCACCTGAAATAAGATCGCGCTGGATGTATCTGTCCGTTAATGCACGGCCATACGACAAGGCATTTATCTTCTCGTTCACTGAAAGTGGACCGCACCCAACTACAATAGGTAGATCGCCAAGATCACTGGTGTCGTCCAAGTGAGAAGCAGGTTTACGAGTGATTGCAGCGTGCTCTGGAAGGTCTATAGAATTAGCAATTAAAGTTGCGGCTACATCAGCGCTGGCGGCGTTGGTCGCAAGCACCGTGACACTGTCTGCAATGCCTAGACTGAAACTGCGGCCGTGACGGCCACTGGTCGCTATACCTCTGATCGGGTCATCATAGTCAATTGTTATACGCCCAAGGTCACAGAAATCATGCCCTGCCATCGCAAGAGTAAACGAGTGGCCTTCAGCCAGATGTAGTGCAATATCACCGCCATTATTGACGTAAGCGCGGGACAAAGACACTGTCTGCATCGCCCCTAAAACTGTATCCGCAACGCTGCCCGCAACAGCGGCCATCCGCGTGACAAATGCATCCTGTGCGAAAGGTCTAACGGCCTGATCCATGCGTTGTGCGACATGGCCAAACGGCATTGGGCAGTCGATGTTAATCGGTAACTTTAGGTTGGCTAGTTCAGAAACGAGTTCCCCAAGAACCGTGGAAAACCGATCTTTAGCCACCTCAAAAGCAGCCTTCCTATCGCCATCCGCACCGATGATTAAATCGATAGGACCATGCTGCAAATGCAGGCGTTTGCCGCAGGGGAGTATGTCTGCGTGTGCCTGCATTAGGATTTGTCGCCGTTCGGCCAGCGGTAGTTGGCACGTGACATTGGGTTATGACCTTGGATATTTTGTTTTACCCGTCTCAAAGTATCCGTTTGGATAGTATCGACTGGCCTCATCTCATCCATGTGCCCGCCCAATGTACTATAATCGCTAACCCGTAAGGTGAATTCAATCGGGGCAACCAATGCGGGGGTTGGAACATACCCAAAGGAATCTGATGGCATGTCTAAAACATCAACCATTACAGTGATACCACCACCGGGCCAAACATACGCATCCGCCCCGCCGCAGGACACGTGCGTTAAAGAGTTTTTTACTGATCGTGTAAGGTGCACCGGGTTTTCGGTTACGCCTGCTCTTAGGCTGCCACCAGCTCCCCCCATAAACAAAACTGAACAAACTGAAGGTTCACAGTTCTCAGCGATTAATTTCGTCGTAACGCTTAACGCATCAGGCATATCGGCGGGTTGGGGTACCAAGTTAGCATCAAGTTCAAAATAACCAGATTGTTCGCCCGTTGTTGATAACATCAAAAGCCTCATGCCTTCGGTTGCTATCTTCGGATTGAATGGTCCTAGAATTTTTAACGGATCATCCAAATCGGTACCACCCCAACCAGTCCCTGATTCCGCCACTTGGAAATATCGACCGGGGGTCGAGCGACGGCCAATAATCTTGATACCCGTTGGTGGCACACCCAACTCTTTGCCAGCTTGGTGTTCAGACAGTACGCCCGTGATGTGATCGTCAACGACGACAACATCATCGGCATGATTGAGCCACTGTTTGGCAAACATACCAATTGCGGCTGAGCCACATCCAACGCGCATCAGCTTTTCTTCGTCACCGTTAATGATTGGCGCTTTGCCTGCCTGCACGACAACGTCTGTTGTGTGACCGGCGTCTCCGATGGTCAGCGTAACTGCCTCGCGGTTACACAAGCGTAGAAGGGCGTCACACGTTACACGGCCTTCCTTTTTTGATCCGCCAGTAAGATGTTCGACGCCGCCCAACGATAGCATTTTAGACCCATATTCTGTTGTCATTACGTGACCGATGGGTTCACCATCCACCCAAATAATATCGCGTTCATCGCCAAGGTGCCGGTCTGTGTCGATTTTGACTTTCACACCACAATAAGAAAAAATTCCCTCAGTTACGATTGTAACCATGTCCACACCATCGACTTCTTGGCTGACAATGAAGGGGGCTGGTTTGTAGTCGGGGTAGGTTGTACCGGCGCCAACAGCGGTGATAAAAGTGCGATCCCCTTTGATGATATTACCGTCCCAATCTTCAGGTGAGCCGTCTTTCATGAAAGGCACCAGCTTTTGTTCTGTGCTTTCGATGATGGTAAGCGGATCAACCCGAATAAGATTACCACTCTGATTGGCGTACCTGTCACAGGCCCCTGATTTACCATCCGCAATAAAACACATTACGGGGCAAGCATCGCAGCGGATTTTCACTGGTTTGATTTCAGTCATTTAACTTGGCTTTTATGGCCGCCCGAACGCGCGCGGGCGTCGCTGGAACTTTGGTAATGCGCACGCCAACGGCATCATAGATGGCATTCAGAATGGCTGGTGCTGTCGGGATCAACACGTGCTCACCAAGCCCTTTAGCGCCATAGGGACCATGTGCATCGGGGTCTTCGACGATAATTGTCTCGATAGGTGGAATGTCACCGATTGTTGGTATCAAATAGTCATGCAGATTTTCGGTACGACCAGGAATGTATTCTTCCATCAGTGCCATGCCTAAACCTTGTGCTATACCACCGTGAACTTGACCTTCTACCAGCATCGGATTGATCGCTTTTCCGACGTCATGCGCTGCCACAAACTTGGTTGGTATAACTGTACCGTATGCTGTGTCGACTTCGACAACAACTAAATGGGCGGCGTATCCAAATTGGGCATAAGGCGCACCTTGACCATTTGTGTCTAGTGGTTTGGTTGGTGGATCATAGGTTTCTTCAGCCCGAAACACGAAACCCTCATCATCAGTTTCTAGCCCAACCAAAGGATATTCATGGGTGCCAGTGAAATCGGTGGCCAGAATTAATCCATTCCCAATTCTGAGGTCCGCATCACCTGCCACATTCATCTTATTAAGGATCTGCTGGCGCAAAGCCGTACCCGACAATAACGCAGCATTACCAGAAACATACGTTTGGCGCGAAGCAGAGGTTTTACCCGCGTCAGGCGTTACATCGGTATCCGCACCAATAAGTTGAATAGAATTAATAGGTACTCCAAGAGCTGTCGCAAATATCTGCGAAATGACGGTGTTTGCACCCTGTCCAATATCCATCGCACCTTGATGCAGTACAACCGTACCATCGGTTAAAACACCTGACTTTATCGTGGAAGGGTTAGGCAACGACGTATTCCCACATCCATACCATCCCGCAGCAATACCCACGCCTCGTTTGCGGTTTGTACTGGACGCGTTAAACTGCGCAACATCGTGGCGTTCAGTTTTCCACGCAGTGCGCAGAGCCTCAAAACACTGTTGAATGCCTACACCTTGCGAAAAAACTTGGCCGCAAACCGTTGGAGTGTCGTTTTCTAATGCGTTTAAAACTCTGAATTCCAGTGGGTCTATGCCTAGTTTTAAGGCCAAAACATCAAACAAACATTCTTGCGCAATTGCGGATTGCGGCACGCCGAATCCGCGGAATGCCCCTGCAGGAGGGTTGTTGGTATGAATACCTTTTGATTCTGCGCGGTAATCAGGTATTTGGTATGGTCCGGATGCATGAACTGGGACGCGGTTGGCCACTGTTGGACCCCAACTTGCATATGCACCAGTGTCAAATTCACCATAGAAATTGAAGCCGCAAATCTTCCCACTGGACGTTGCGCCAATCTTAAGCGTGATATCCGACGGATGCCGCTTGGTCGAACTTTGCATGGATTCTGTGCGTGAATACGTTAGCCGAACTGGGTGACCTGTTTTAAGCGCAGCAAGTGCCAGATAGGGCTGAACGGTGATGTCCAATTTCGACCCAAATCCTCCCCCAACGCCAGTGGGTACGATTCTAATCTTTGATCTATTGATCCCAAGAATAACTTCCAACGCGTCCAGATCCATGACTGGCGCTTGGGTACAGGCATACACCTCAACACGACCGTCGACGATCTGCGCAAAACCAGCCTCTGGTTCGATGTACGCGTGTTCCACAAATCCACTTTGGAAGTGACCTTCAACTGTCACATCTGCCTTGGCCAGAGCCGCATCAGCGTCGCCACAAGTAACAAATCCACCGCACATTACATTATTTGCACGGCCGTCATGAAGTTGTCCTGCATCATCTAATTGCGCAGAAGTAATATCGGTGACCGCGACCAACTCGGACCAGCTAACAGGAAAGGTTCCAGGATCCAAATCTTGAATAGCCTGAGGTGTACCTACTACTGCTGCTACTGCTTCTCCTCGAAAACGAGTTTCGACCTCGGCAAAGACAGGTTGATCAACAAATTGTGGGATAACACCAAAAAGATTGCGACCTTGTATATCCGCTGCGGTCAGCACAGCCTCAATCCCATTATGGGCTGAGACAAAGCTGTCCAAATCACCAAGCTTAAATCTCGAACGAGAATAGGGTGTTCGAATAACATATATTTCGAGTGTGCCAGACGGCGCGAAATCGTCACCAAATTTTTCGTGGCCTGAAACCTTATCTAGACCATCAACCCGCCTGATTGGTTCGCCGACATGTCCCTGCACCTCTTCCGCCAAAGGCATTGTGGTTGTCATGACTGATTCAATGATTTTGCGATATCCAGTGCAGCGACACAATACGCCGGCCAGCCCGTCTTGGACTTCCTGTTCAGAGGGGGAAGGGGTGTCTCGTAGAAGTGCTACTGCGGCGACCATCATGCCCGGAGTGCAAATGCCACACTGTGCCGCGCCATTGTTTTGAAAACTCTCGGCCAAAGCTGTTGTCAACTGATCTGACTTATACAAACCACTCAATGTTTCGATATGACGATCAGCGACCTGCTGTGCAGGCACAAGACAAGCACAGACAGGTGCGCCATCTAGCAAAACTGTGCAGGCACCACAATCGCCTGCATTGCATCCAATCTTAACGTCGCGGGCTCCAAGCTGTTCACGAAGTACCTGTGAAAGGCGATCTCCTGTTGTTGGAAACGCCTCGACAGGGTTACCGTTTAGGTTAAATTTTGTACCCTTTATGTGGGTTGCATCATTCATGTCCTATCGCCCGCGTAATAGCTCGAATGCATTGTTCGGCGACCACATCTAAACGGTACGAACCACTTCCGCGTACGTCATCAATTGGGGACAGTGGCGCAAAGTGTTCTTCGGTCAACTTAATATTTTGAACTGTCTTTCCGATGATATCGCGCTCTAACTTTAGCAGTCGCTGGGCAACCGGCGAGCACGATCCAACTGCGATGCGGGCATCGACGATGCGCTCTTCGTCGTCACATGTGATTACAGCGGCCACCATTGATATCGAAATAACGAGGTAGCGCCGACTTCCAAGCTTCTCGAAAGCTGAACCCGCTCCATCTGGGATAGGAGGTATCAAAATAGCAGTCACCAACTCGTCATCAGCAAGAGCCGTATTTCGCACCCCTTGAATGAACTCTGAAAGGGCCAGTACACGTGTGCCCCTTTCAGCGCTTGCAAGCTCCACTTTTGCGTCCAATGCCAGCAAAGGTGGTACCCCGTCTGCTGCGGGAGAGGCATTACAGATGTTCCCAGCAAGTGTTCCAGTATTTTGTATTTGGATGCTGCCAACCTCTTTTGCAGCTTGCTTCAAGGCGTCAAAGGCGGGTGGTAGATCAAATTTTGCAATTTGGCTCCACGTTGTCGCTGCGCCAATTCGAAGCATACCGTCGTGATCACCGATTTCCGCAAAACCTTCTAATCTGGTCAAGTCTAAGAAAAATTTAGGCAAAACCCCTTTTGTCGCTGCTGGATACACATCCGTTCCTCCAGCAATAATTTTACCAGAGGGTTGTGCCGCAATTTCTAAGGCTAATCCTAGATTTGTTGGACTATGATACGTCAATGGAACCCCACAAAAAAATTTTCATTTGCATACTAATGATATTAATGGAAGGGTTGTTTTGTCAATAAGTAATCCGTTGAGATTATGCTCGGATGAAACGATTGGAGACAAACATGACAAGCGCATTGATCGTGATCGACGTACAAAACGACTTTTGTTCAGGTGGAGCACTTGAGGTTCCCGAAGGTGATCAAATTGTTGCGCCAATCAATCTAATGATAGACGATGCATCAATTGTAATTCTGTCCCAAGACTGGCACCCCAAAAACCATGCTTCATTTGCTGAAAATCACGAAGGCAGCACTCCTTTTGATGTGATTGAGATGCCCTACGGGTCTCAGACATTATGGCCCAGTCATTGCGTTATGGGAACTCGTGGAGCCGAGTTCCATGGGTTGCTAAATACTTCTAGAGCCAATGCGGTAATTCGTAAGGGTTCGACATCGACGATTGATAGTTACTCAACATTCTTTGAAAATGATCGAAAAACGCCAACGGGATTGTCTGGTTTACTACGTGAATGTGGCGTAAAAACCCTCACACTCGTTGGCCTTGCTACAGACTTCTGCGTCGCATTCTCTGCGTTGGATGCTATTGCGCAAGGGTTTGAAGTGAATATGCCATTGCATGCATGCAGGGCAATCGACAATCAGGGATCTCTAGCAGATGCTCTTACAAAACTCAAATTGAACGGGGTACGTTTGGTGTAAAGCATTTGTATTTTGTTGGGGAAACCAAAGGCTCTCAACCAAGTCTGAAATTTTAAAAGCTGGCGGCCAAAAGATTGAGTGCGCTCGTAATTTTTTGCAGAGGTTGGTAAGCGTATAAAGGGAGACTAGTTTGTGTATGACGTTGTTAAAGAGTTTAACCGACTGATAGCTATTGTTAGTTAGGTCGACTCACTAATCAATTTTCTAATTAGTCACTGTCAGAGCAAACGGTTTGAGATGGGCAGGGCGACCTCGCAACTTTTGATAACTAGCAATATGGCTACCCGAGGAATGAGGTAATTATCAGCCTTTCGATTAAATCTAAGGGGTCCTAAGCTCAACCTAAATGATTTGGAGTATATTAGATGAGTGAGTTCGATTTGACAGATCTTGACAGATGTATCTGGCTTGATGAACTCGAGGACTTCGTACCTCAACGAGTTCTGGATGTTCATAGCCACATCTATCGTTGGGCGTTCGATCTTGATCCGAATAAAGCTACGGGACCGAGGGCTACAGGAATCGGTGCTTATTTTCCAGAGGTAACATGGGAGCTAGCTGAAAAAGTCGATAAAGCTTTAATGCCTGGCCGAACTGTTGAGCGACTGGCTTTTCCTTTTCCCTTTCCTCACCCGTGTGATTTTGAGGCGTCAAATACCTACGTAGCAGCTGAGACCTCGAAAGGGAAAGCATCGCGTGGCTTGATGCTTGTTAATCCCGGGATGAGTGCGTCTGACATTGAAAGTACTATCGAGCTTACAGGTCTTATTGGGTTTAAGCCTTACCGTTTCTATTCGACGACTGGTGATGCAGTTGAATGTCGAATAACCGACTTTTTACCGGAGCACCAGATAGCTGTGGCTGACCGACTGGGTTTAATCATAATGATGCATCTTTCCAAACGTGATGGGATTGCTGATCCACACAATATTGAAGATATTAGATGTCTGAGTGAAAAGTACCCAAATGTTAAATGGATCCTAGCCCATTGTGCACGCAGCTATTCCGCGTGGGCAATCGAAAAGGCCGCAAAACATTTGCGCGGATTGCACAACGTTTGGTTCGACACATCCACAGTATGCGAGTCTGACGCCCTCGATGCTCTTTACAACGGGGTAGGTATGGATCGTGTAATGTACGGATCCGATGACATGATTGGGCCAATGCGTGGTAAGTACATCACGTTTGGTAAGGCCTGGAGTTATCTTAGCCCCAGCAACCATTCTCTGAACTTAGCCCATTGTGATGCCCAAATGACTTTTATTCGTTATGAGCAGCTCAGAGCTATGAAGCGTGGAGCGCGTCAGATTGGATTAACTACGGTACAGCGTGAAGCGCTATTCTATGGAACTGCACGGGCCTTATTAGATTCTTGTAGTCTAACTTTGTAGTAGTTGAACCGTTCATGTCTTACAAAAATATTTAAAGTTAGCACGGCTGTCGGCTTTGTTTTATATGATTGCAAAATTTGGTGATTTTTTTATGGCTCAGGCTGTTCACGGGCTAGTTTTCCTACATAGCGTCTGTTGGCTCTTAATCAGACCTCTGGCAATCAAGTCATCCTCTATCATTATAAGTTAGGTAAACTTTAAACTACGCTGACATTTTGCTGAAAAGAATCCAAGATAAGAATTTAGTTTGCAGACGATTTCATTCGCTGGCATTGTGAGATTGATATTAATGGAGATGTTGAAATGCAAAAACTATCAATA
>JAPKAD010000054.1 GCA_028825445.1 Octadecabacter sp. | reverse complement strand
ATTTTTAGGTGTTGCGCTTTGTGTTTGAAGATCAGCTTGAGGTCATCTTGCAGAATGATTGTGGAAGTGGTGTTTTTGATATTGTTAAACAAGATTAGGAAAATCGCTAATATTAACATGCTGGCCGTAGCTTTCCTATTGTATCCCGAAATCTGGCGTATGCTGCTGGTGGAGACTGAGCGGATTTATGCAGGTCTAGTGCGCCGTCGCCATCGGTATGAGCTAACGGAACGGCTGCGTCGCACATGATTTTGTGGCTGGTGGTTTCCTATTGTTTGGAACTTTAAAAGCAAAGACATCTAATGTCGTAAATGGGGCAGATGTGTTTTACTCAAGCTTAAATATTTAAAGATAAAAGGGACTTTGATGAAAGTTGGATTTGTTGGTTTGGGATCTGTTGGTGGAAAGCTTGCAGGATCTGTTCTCCGCAATGGATTTGAATTGGCGGTACATGATCTAGATAAGGAGTTGGTTGCACAATTTGTGGCGCGTGGTGCGGTGGATGGCGGATCGCCAGCCGCTCTTATGGCTTCGTGTGACGTGATGATTACCTGCCTGCCGTCACCACAGGCCTGTGAAATTGTTGTTGAAGAGATGTTGCCAAGCGTCACGCAAGGTAAAATTTGGCTCGAGATGTCGACCACAGATGCGAAAGAAATCCAACGTCTCGGTGCGGCGGTGCAGCAGCGTGGTGGTTTTGCGGTTGATTGTCCGGTGTCAGGTGGTTGTCACCGTGCTGCGACGGGGAATATTTCTATTTTTGCAGGTTGTGATCGCGCAACATTTGATAAGGTTTTGCCGTTATTAACTACGTTGGGTCGCCGAGTGTTGCATACTGGCGATCTGGGGTCGGCCAGCACGCTGAAGGTCATGACGAATTATTTGGCCACTGCGAACCTATTGTCGGTATGCGAAGCCATGGTCACAATGAAAGCTGCAGGACTGGACATGGCAACAACTTATGAGGCGATCAAGATTTCGTCGGGCACGTCGTTTGTGCATGAAACTGAAAGTCAGGTTATTTTAAACGGTAGCCGTGATGTCGGATTTTCAATGGGTCTTGTGAAAAAGGACATTGGGCTATTTCAGAACATCGCTGATGCACATGATGTGCCTCTTGAGCTCAGCCCAGTGATGGTGGAGATTTTTGAAGATGGCATTGCGCGCTATGGCTTTAATGCGCAATCAGACGACATCATCAAACGGTTAGAAGAGGCTACTGAGCTAGACATTACCACGGCTGGATTTCCAGCAGAAATTGTCGATGATGAGCCTGAGGAGAGCGGTTATGAAGTGATTCTGTCAAGCTAGTTGCTTTCCATGCTGGGTGCGCTTGGCTATAAGAGGAACGATTAGTAAGGGGATAGATATGTTGAATGATAGGGCCAATGAGACGGTGGGCGATGATGTGATCGCGATGCTACAGGCATCTGCTTTGCGTCGTATATTTGCTTATGGAGCTGTCTTTATATTAGGTTCTATGTTGATTTTGCTAGCATTTGTTCAGCCGCCTGCGTTTGGCTGGCAGGTATTTTTGGTCGTCTTTGGGGCTGGCGCGTTAGTGGTTGCTGAGCGGTTACGACGCGCGACATTGTTGGGGTTGGTTTTGACAGGACGAGGTTTGTGCGACACAGCCGGTCAGGTTTTGACGACTATTGATAACATAAAATCGGTGGATCGGGGTGCTTTTGCTTTCAAGCCATCCAACGGATTCGTTTTGCGTTTGCATAATAACGATTCCAGCGTTTGGGCGCCTGGGTTATGGTGGCGTTTTTCAAAGCGCATCGGTGTTGGGGGTGTGACTGCGGCTGGTCCAGCCAAATATATGGCCGAACAGATTGCGTTAAGGCTTGCCGATTAACAGTTAAGCCAAACTACCAAGCGGGCAGATCTAGTTTTCTAAAGTATAGCTATGGAAGTATTAAAGTAAGACTCATAAATTAAGTAATTTTGCACCAAGATTAGTACTTCGGACACTTCCTAAGCGGGTAGTATTACATGATCAGAATCGGTGGCAGTAAGTGTTGAGCGATTAAGCTAAATTTGCAATTTGACGTGGGCTGTTTCGTATCACATAAGTCTAAATTTTAAATCATTATAACTAAAATTACTGGGTGAGATAATAAGTTCAACAGTATAATTTCTATTATAATTTAAATAAATACTTTCCATAAGTCTTTTGTTTAGCATTATTTCTTTAAATTTCAGGTTCATATTAATCTCTTTTGAGTGGGCCTGCAATAAGATGACACAGCCACAAAACTACAATTAATATAGCTATCGTTTAGATATTTTTTGGCTGCGGAATTAGGGCGAATTACGGCGGTAACCCTGTGACTTATAATAAATTTTGCGAAGGTTAATTAAACTTTGTAGACTGTTTTATTACTGAGGAAAAACTGTTCGAATAGTACGGATAGCACAATGATTATGCGCTTGCGACGTCAACGGAGTATAAGTGTTTTTAAACTGCTTAACTATTAATCAAATAGATACGTGAGCGGCGAATCATGGTTAACGTCCTAATAGGCTCTTCAGTGAACGCGGAGCAGGGTTAAGCTGTGAAAGGGCCAACCATGAGCAATACAATCGCAGGCATACAAGAACCATCTTTCCGTGACAGTGTAGATATCATGTTCAATCGTGCTGTCGCCTTGATGGATCTTCCACCAGGTCTTGAGGAAAAGATCCGCGTTTGTAATGCGACTTACACTGTGCGTTTTGGTGTGCGACTGCGCGGTAAAATAGAAACGTTTACGGGCTACCGTTCAGTGCATTCCGAACACATGGAACCTGTTAAGGGCGGTATTCGCTTTTCGCTTGGCGTTAACCAAAACGAGGTTGAAGCGCTTGCTGCTTTGATGACGTACAAATGTGCGCTCGTAGAAACACCGTTTGGCGGCTCAAAAGGTGGACTTTGTATAGATCCACGGGCTTGGGACGATGATGAGATGGAGCGCATCACCCGTCGTTTCGCTTATGAGCTGATTAAACGCGACTTGATCAACCCTAGCCAGAATGTGCCTGCGCCTGACATGGGTACGAGTGAACGCGAAATGGCGTGGATTGCTGATCAATACAAACGCATGAATACGACTGACATCAACGGGGCGGCTTGTGTCACTGGTAAACCTGCCCACGCAGGTGGTATTCAAGGTCGAGTTGAGGCGACAGGACGTGGCGTGCAGTACGCCTTGCAGGAATTCTTCCGCCATCCCAAAGATATTAAAATTGCTGGGCTGTCCGGTAAGTTAGACGGTAAACGAGTTGTCGTGCAGGGCCTTGGCAACGTGGGGTATCACGCAGCATCGTTTCTCAGTGCTGAAGATGGCTGTATTATTACGGGAATTATTGAGCGCGACGGCGCGCTGAGTAATGAAAACGGTCTGGACGTTGAAGCGGTACATGCGTGGATTAACAAGCATGGTGGCGTAAAAGGTTACCCAACGGGGAGGTACATTGAAAACGGCGCATCGGTTTTGGAACAAGATTGCGATATTCTTATCCCAGCAGCCCTCGAAGGTGTCATTAATCTTGGCAATGCTGCCAAAATCAAAGCGCCGCTGATAATTGAGGCTGCAAATGGTCCAGTTACTGCAGGTGCTGACGAGGTGCTGCGTGATATGGGTACGGTCATCATTCCCGACATGTATGCCAATGCCGGAGGTGTGACAGTGTCCTACTTTGAATGGGTCAAGAACCTCAGCCATATCCGTTTTGGTCGCATGCAACGCCGCCAAGAAGAATCGCGCCACGAATTGATTGTTGGAGAACTTCAGCGATTGTCAGAACATTTGGGCGATCAATGGTCGATGACGCCAAACTTCAAAACAAAGTACTTGCGCGGGGCTGGGGAACTGGAACTGGTGCGCTCCGGTCTTGATGACACTATGCGCACTGCCTATCAGGCAATGCGCGAAATGTGGCATAGTCGTGATGATGTTCAGGATCTGCGCACTGCAGCCTATCTGGTGTCGATTGGTAGAGTCGCTTCGAGCTATCAAGCCAAAGGGCTGTAACGTCGCATAAAGGCTAAAGCACTCTCCCGAACGTTCAACGTTTGGGTGGGCGCCCCAAATTATTTTTTGCGATTTATATTAATCAAAACTGGTCCCGTAAGAACTGCTCAGTCTAATCATCAGATATTCAAAATAAACACGGCCCATCCACCAGTCCCACATGCCATGCATGTGCCCCATCACAAGGGATTGCGGAAGTAGTGTGAATTGTTAAGATTAATTTAAGTTAGGGGACTTCATGGGCTATTCTGGCTTTAAAATTATCAAAGAGGGGCTTTTTGGTCAAAAAGGCTGGAAACCTGTTTGGCGTAATCCAGAGCCAAAGCCTGAATATGATGTGATCATTATTGGTGGTGGTGGGCATGGCTTGTCGACGGCCTATTATTTGGCCAAAGAGCACGGCATCACAAACGTCGCAGTGCTGGAAAAGGGCTACCTTGGTGGTGGCAACATAGGACGCAATACGACCATTGTTCGCGCGAATTACTTTTTACCGGGCAATTCCGAATTTTATTCCCATTCGCTGAAATTATGGGAAGGGATGGAACAAGATCTGAATTACAACACGATGATGTCACAACGTGGTGTACTTAATTTGTTTCACAGTGATGGGCAGCGTGATGAATTTGTGCGGCGTGGCAATGCGATGATTAATCAAGGCGATGATGCTATTTTGCTATCCTCTGAAGGTGTGCGAGAACAAGTCCCGTTCATTGATTTTGAAAACACGCGTTTCCCAATTTATGGCGGTTTGCTACACAAGCGTGGTGGCACGGCGCGCCATGATGCGGTGGCGTGGGGATATGCGCGCGGTGCGGACCAGCGTGGAGTAGACCTGATCCAGAACTGTGAAGTCACCGCCATCGACATTGAAAGCGGTGTCGTCAAAGGTGTGCAAACCAGCCGTGGCCCCATCCGTGCTAAAAAAGTTGCAATTGTTGTTGCTGGTCGGTCCAGCCAAGTCGCGGCGATGGCTGGCATACGCTTGCCAATTGAAAGCCACGTTTTGCAGGCCTTTGTTTCTGAAGGGGTGAAACCTTTACTTAACAATGTCGTCAGTTTCGGCATGGGTCACTTTTATATAAGCCAATCGGACAAGGGCGGTTTAGTCTTTGGTGGCGATTTGGATTTCTACGCCTCCTACGCTGCGCGTGGCAATCTTCCCATGGCCGAACACGTGATGGACGCAGCGATGACGCTGATGCCTGCCATCGGCAAGGCGCGCGTGCTGCGCAGTTGGGGGGGTATAATGGATATGTCGCCTGACGGATCACCCATCATAGATAAGACTGACACGGACGGGCTTTTTCTGAATTGTGGCTGGTGCTACGGCGGCTTTAAAGCGGTACCCGCATCGGGTTTCGCCTATGCGCATTTGATTGCTAAAAAGATGCCGCACAAAACAGCAGCTAAATTCCGGCTTGACCGCTTCGCAACGGGTCAAGACCTGCTCGACGAAGAGGGCACTGGTTCTCAACACAATCTTCATTAGGAAACGTAAATGCGCTTACCTTGCCCCCTTTGCGGAGACCGTGACCGTCGTGAATTTTACTACCAAGGTCATGCTTTGATGTTGGAGAGACCCCTGCGTGATGCAGGAGATGCCGCATGGGACAACTACTTGCACAATCGTGATAATCCTGCAGGCGAAACGCGTGATCTGTGGCACCATGAAGCGGGCTGTGGCGCATGGATCGTCGTTACTCGTAACACGGTAACGCATGAAGTTTTGGATGCAATTTTGGTTGAAAAGGCAAGAGTATGAGGATCGCAGGTCGAGGATTTAATCGTTGTGCTCCTTTGGTCACATTCACTTTTGACGGGCAATCCTACACTGGCCGCGCTGGAGACACCCTTGCAGCAGCCCTGTTGGCGAACGATGTCCGCCATGTCGCTCGCTCGTTCAAGTACCACCGCCCGCGTGGCATGCTGACCGCTGGGTCAGAAGAACCGAACGCGCTAGTCACGGTAGGCTATGGCGCTGCACAAGACCCCAACATCCGTGCCACTACATTAGAGATTTACGACGGCCTTACCGCGCGTTCCCAGAACGCGTGGCCGTCGTTGAAACACGATGCCATGGCGGTAAATGATCTGCTGTCTCCATTTTTAAGTGCCGGTTTTTATTATAAGACCTTTATGTGGCCAAAATCTTTTTGGGAAAAACTGTACGAGCCGATCATTCGCCATGCCGCTGGCCTTGGCGCGCTTTCTGGGGAGACCAATCAAGACACTTATGAAAAAGCATTTGCCCATTGCGACGTGCTGATCATTGGGGCTGGACCTGCGGGGATCATGGCCGCGCTTACTGTTGCAAGAGCGGGCGCAGACGTAATTTTAGCTGATGAAGGTATGGCAGGGGGAGGGCGTTTGCTATCGGAAACCTATGATGTGAACGGCCGGCCGTGTGAAAAATGGGCAGCAGACCAGTTGACCACACTTTCTAATATGGAAAACGTGCGCATCATGACACGTACAACCGTGACGGGGGCCTACGACCAAGGCACGTTTGCTGCGCTCGAAAATATTGTGTTGGGCAACCCTGAGGCCCCAAAAGAATGTTTCTGGCGGATCGCTTCACAGCGGTCGATCCTCTGTGCTGGCGCGCTGGAACGTCCTATTGCATTTCCGAATAACGACCGTCCTGGTATAATGCTTGCGTCTGCAGTGCGGGCATACCTTAATCGATGGGGAGTAGCGCCAGGACAGACGGTGACGATATTTGCCAACAATGATGATGCCCACAGAACTGCATTAGATTTGATCGACGCAGGCGTTACTGTAGCAGGTGTGATCGACAGTCGTGCGGGTGCTCTGGCTTTGGGCGACTATCCGATGTTTGCAGGCGGTCAGGTTATTGCGACAAAGGGGCGTCTTGGACTGAGTACCATCACCGTTCTCGACTGCAATGGCACGCACGATATCCAAACTGATTGCTTGGCGATGTCGGGCGGATGGAATCCAACAGTGCATTTAACGTGCCACATGAATGCAAGGCCTACATGGTCAGAAGATATTCTTAGCTTTGTGCCGATAGACGGGGCGATTCCGAAGATGTTGGTAGCAGGGGCTGCGCGCGGGGTCTTTTCTACTTTGGGATGTTTGGCGGAGGGTATCGCCGTTGCAAACAACACGCTCCGCGAACTTGGGCTGATTGAATCACAAATCGATATACCTACTGCTGAAAACAGCACTTATCATATCGAACCCCTGTGGCAGGTTGATGGTAAAGGGCGAAAATGGCTTGATTTTCAAAATGATGTGCACGTTAAAGACATAGTGCTGGCTGTGCAGGAAAATTTCCGCACTGTTGAACATATGAAACGTTACACGACGCAGGGCATGGCGACTGATCAGGGCAAGAATTCTAACGTCGTTGCCCTTGCGGTACTAGCGGATGCGACGGGATGCGGTATTCCTGAAACTGGCACAACCACGTTTCGCCCGCCTTACGTGCCCGTTGCGATTGCCGCTATGGGCGCTGGGTCGCAGGGACACGGGTTTGCACCTGAACGCCACACAACATCGCATAAAGCCACTTTGGATCGTGGTGCGCCAATGATGGAGGCAAGGCTGTGGTATCGACCTAGCTATTTCCCGAAACCTGGTGAAACTACGTGGCTTGAGACTTGCAATCGTGAAGTTGCGATGGTGCGCAACCACGTCGGAATTTGCGACGTGAGCACACTGGGAAAGATTGATATTCAGGGGCCGGACGCCGGCGCGTTCCTTGATTTTATCTACTGTAACACTTTTTCGACGCTGCGCGAAAACCGCGTGAGGTATGGGCTGATGTTGCGCGAAGATGGGCATGTAATGGATGATGGCACAACGGCCCGTCTGGGTCTGAACAATTATATCATGACCACCACAACTGTTGCGGCGGGGCAGGTGATGACGCACCTTGAGTGGGTAAGCCAAGCTTTACGTCCTGATCTTTTAGTGCGCTTTGCTTCTGTGACTGAACAGTGGGCGCAATTTGCCGTTGCAGGACCAAAATCGCGCGATCTGTTGAATTCCGTTTTGGACACCACCATTGATGATGAAAATTGGCCGTTTATGTCCTGTGGGTCTATTGACGTTGCGGGTGTGCAGGGCCGTCTTTTCCGCATCTCATTTTCGGGTGAACATGCCTACGAAATTGCAGTTCCTTCACGTTTCGGCGCGTCGCTTTTCCGCCTACTGACAGCACAGGCAGAAGCGATGGATGGCGGACTTTATGGTATGGAAGCACTCAACGTGTTACGTATCGAAAAAGGTTTTATCACCCATGGTGAAATCCATGGCCGTGTCACGGCAAATGATATTGGTTTTGGACGTATGGTGAACCAGAAAAAAGACTGTATTGGCAATGCGATGTCACAACGACTGGGCCTGTTAGATATTAATCGTGAACAGCTTGTTGGCCTCAAACCTGTTGAAAAGACTGGTAGATTAACTGCAGGAGCGCATCTGTTTATTGAGGGTGAAGCTGCAGTCAGCGAAAATGATCAAGGCTACGTCACCTCTGTTTGTTACTCGCCTACTTTTGGCCATGATCTTGCGCTGGCATTTCTTAAGGATGGCCTGAAGAGGCATGGTAACCGCGTCCTGCTTGTCGATCATCTGCGTGATGTCCAGACTTGGTGTGAGGTTTGCCACCCCGTCTTCTTAGATCAAAAAGGGGAGCTTTCCCGTGGTTAAATTAATTGCAAATTCGCCCTTTTCTAAGCTGCTGCCAAAGACAATAGGTACTGTCACATTAACTGATATCGACAGTGGCAAAATGACGTTAGTTGCCCCGTTTAAAGGTCAGCAAAAATTAGTATCTGATGCGTTAAAATCTACCCTAGGAGTTGAGTTTCCAGCCCCAAATCGAACACTTGGCAAGATGCCACGCTCTGTATGGTTCGGTAGGGGACTGGCATTAATTATAGGCGCAGATTGTCCTGATTTGGATGGTGCGGCCTGCTTTGATCACTCAGACGCGTGGGCAATTGTACGGCTTGATGGGACAGACACATCGGCCATTCTTGCGCGCCTAACCCCGATTGATCTGCGTGAGTCGACGTTCAAATGTGGCCATACTGCGCGTACGTTAATCGGCCATATGACAGGCTGTATTACGCGTTTAGGTGTACAAAGTTTCGAAGTAATGGTGATGCGATCTATGGCAGCAACACTGGTGCATGAACTGACGCAAGTGGCGAAAAATATAGCGGCGCGGCCGGTAATATCGGCCTAACAAACAATCAAGAGGACAATCGAAAAATCAGCAATTCCACTAATTTAATTTTAAAGCTGATCCAAAATAGCATATTGCGTTGCAGTAAAGCATTTTCACTTACAGAATCGTATAACAGATTTACCTACTCAGTAGGATGGAAATATCTTAGTTAGGTTTTGTAGTCACAAATTGAGCCACTACAAATTTGGATGCTTGTGCAAGGCTTTAAAATTAGTGACTGAATTGCTTAAAAGTCTAAGCCCATCAACGTTATGCAGCTGTTGGAATAAACATTTATCACTGATATCATTTTTACCTAGAGCGAGTTCTTTAAGTGTTTTGATTTGGCAGATTGGCGCAAATTGCTTAATCTAATTTTCACATTGAACATACAAAAACATCAGTTCTGAAAGTGTAGCAAGCCTGCGTAGATCACTGATATGGATTGATGATATGTTTACTTTATGCAGTTGCTCCATCCCAATAATAGTGTTGAAGTCATAAAAATCTGCTCAACTCATCTTTAAAGAGATAAAATGCAATACGTCTGTTATTACTTCAAAATGCTCAAGCACTCCGTTATCAAATTTAAGACTGTTAAATCGGGTTTTAGTGCACACGGTAAGTTTGATTTTGATTTGTAAAATCTACAGAGAGTGGGCTGTATGATCTTCTGGCGATGATGCTTTGCAGCCGATCAAGAAATTGATCAACAAAGTTGTGATGACTGGCAGAGAGATTGCGCGAAAAATCCCGATGAAATTGATAATTAACGCATAGTTAAGATTGTCAAAATTAGGCCATATTGAAGGTCTTTAAACTTTTGCTGGCATTTTTGGGCTAATTTTTGATAAGACAGACTGCTGTGTGATCTGGCCCATCGGCTTGCCGTTTTTAGTCACTGTCAATTCGCTGAATTCGCACAAACTGTCAATCACATCTGAGACTGGCGTTTCTGCGTCAACCTCGTATTTTCCTGATTTCCAGTCAGGTTTAGAAACCATGACATCACGTGCGCGTAGCACGCCTAGCGGGTTCATATTCGCTACAAAATCAGCAACATAGCCGTTTGCGGGGCTTGAGAAAATCTCACGTGGTGTGCCGGACTGCACTATGCGTCCGCCTTCCATGATGGCTATACGATTGCCGATTTTAAACGCTTCGTCCAGATCGTGGCTGACGAAAATAATCGTGCGGTTTAGGCGTTTTTGCAAATCAAGCAATTCGTCCTGTAGCCGGGTGCGGATCAGTGGATCTAGTGCGCTGAACGGTTCGTCCATCAATAAAATTGGTGCGTCAGTGACAAATGCACGGGCGAGGCCAACGCGCTGCTGCATACCACCCGACAATTCCCCAACCAGTGCATCGGCGCGATCTGCCAGCCCGACCAGTTCCAATTGTTCATCAACTTTGCGATGGCGTTGGTTCTTTGTCATGCCGCCCAGTTCTAAACCAAGTCCGACGTTTTCGCGCACGGTGCGCCAAGGAAGTAGGCCAAACGCCTGAAATACCATCGACACACATTCACGGCGCAGTTTGCGCAGTTCCGTTGCGGGGGCGGATCCAACTTCGCATGACCATTCATCATCATGGACTTTCACGGCTCCACGCGCAACGGGATTTAATCCGTTCACTGCACGTAAGAGCGTTGACTTACCTGAACCTGAAAGCCCCATGAGCACCAAAATCTCACCCTTGTTCACATCAAGGGTGCAATCGTGTACCCCCAAGATCTGTCCACAGGCTTGCTGGATTTCCGCGCGATCCATGCCTTGATCCATCATCGGCAGAGCGACCTCTGGATCGTTACCAAAGATGATAGACACATTTTGGAACTCTACTGCTTTTGTACTTTTGATGTGTCTATTTTTCTGATTTTTCATTATTTCGATCCAATCCTCAGCATACGATCCAGCATGATGGCAACCACCACGATGATCAGACCAGATTCAAACCCTTTAGCAGTGTCGACTGTGTTGAGTGCACGCACAACTGGTACGCCTAAGCCGTCCGCACCAACCAATGCTGCTATGACTACCATTGACAGCGACAGCATGATTGTTTGATTTAACCCTGTCATAATCTGGGGCATTGCAGATGGTAGTTCTACTTTGATCAATTTTTGCTGTTTTGTAGCGCCAAACGCGTCTGCTGCTTCAAGCAGGGACTGAGGTGTAGACGATATGCCTAAGTGAGTTAACCGGATCGAAGCAGGTAGCACAAAGATCACTGTTGCCACCAATCCAGGCACCATGCCAATACCAAAAAAGACGATGGCGGGGATGAGATAAACAAATGTTGGCAGTGTTTGCATCAAGTCCAGAATAGGGCGCATCCACGCATACAAGCGCGGGCGGTGGGCGGCTCCAATACCGATAGGTACTCCAATGGACATGCAAACAACACAAGCTGACAACACTAAGCTGAGGCTTTCGGCGGTTTCTTCATAATAGCCTTGATCGATGATAAATAAAAAACCAAAAGTGATTAGGGTTACTATCGCCCATTTGCGGTGTAAAATGTAAGAAAGTGCTGCAAACAACGCAACGACCAAGAATGCGTGGGTTTGTTCGGTCCAGAACGATACGAAAGGTTCAAATCGGCGACCGCTGATCCAATTGATCCCCGGTGGACGCAACATAAGCGCAAGTAAAACTTCGATAAAAACCTCAATCAAGTCGGAAAAACTATCAAGGAAAGGCGCAGCGCCTTCTTTGATATATTCGAACCCATCACGGGCAGTGATACCAACGGGAAGTTTTTCGTCCGTGAGACCAAGGATGCGTTGTGGTGCCCATTTTATGAACCATAAAACGGCAGGGATTAGCCAGACTATGAAATCCCACATGGCGACTAAGCACCACCAGAGCCCGTAGAAAAAAGTTATTATTGTGGCCCATATGTTTTGTAATATGGTCATATATCCTCCAAGAAATAATAAGGGGCCGTTGGAAAACGGCTCCTTATTATAAGTTTATATATCTAGTGCGGCTTGTATGGCCACAACTGCGTCGCCACCGTCAAATGTTGTCACACCGTCGAGCCATCCCATGACAATGTCAGTGTTGCCGGCTAACCATGCGGTTGCGGCTGCGCGCGGCTCGGTTCCGTCATCCAGGATTGCAGCCATGATTTCGTTTTCCATAGCGAGTGTGAATTCAAGATTTTGAAGTAACTTACCTACGTTCGGACAGGCGTTGACGTATCCCGCTGTCGTGTTGGTAAACACAGTTGCACCGCCCAGATCAGGGCCGAACCAGTCATCACCACCTTCTAAATAAGTCATATCGTAGTTAGCGTTCATCGGATGCGGTTCCCAGCCTAGGAATACTACAGGCTCATCACGATCTGA
This sequence comes from Octadecabacter sp., assembly GCA_028825445.1. Classification (GTDB taxonomy): domain Bacteria; phylum Pseudomonadota; class Alphaproteobacteria; order Rhodobacterales; family Rhodobacteraceae; genus Octadecabacter. The sequence goes on along the minus strand of JAPKAD010000054.1, from coordinate 1,197 downwards.
TGCGCGACCAACTTGTGTCAGCATGCCTGCTTCTGATGATTCTACGACTTCCATGTCCGCGCCGTTCAGTCCGAACGCATCTGCTGAAATCATGTCGATGATCAATCGGTTGCCATCATTGCCTGCTTCAATGCCGTAAATATTACCTTCAAGTGCATCTGCGTTTGCCGCGATTGCGTCAAACGACGTGATACCAAGTGCCGCACCAGCCGCGTTTGTCGCAAGCGTATATTTTGCGCCTGTGAGGTTTGCACGAACGGTATCGACGCTGCCATCTTCGCGGTAAGGCGCGATGTCAGCTTCCATGGTAGGCATCCAATTACCAAGAAAAATATCTACGTCACCTTCAGCCAGTGATGTGTAAGTTACTGGAACTGATAGAACTTTGATGTCTGTTTCATAGCCTAATGCGTCCAGAACGACAGTTGTGGTGGCAGTCGTCGCAGTGATGTCCGTCCAGCCAACATCAGAGAATGTGACAAGACCGCAATTCGCGTGGCCTTCAGCTGAAACAGCGCCAGCAGCACAGATTGCAAGGATTGAAAGTGTGGATTTCATAATAGTCTCCCATATTAATTTTTTCTTGATTGACGAGTCAATAAAGAACGTTTTAGATAACTTTGCAACAACTTTTGAGGATACGATGCCAAAGCTTGGGATGGAGCCTATACGTCGCGCGGCTTTGGTTAAAGCTACTATTGACGTTATTGGGGCACACGGATCATTGGATGTTACCGTCAGTCAAATTGCTAAACGTGCAGGCATGTCGTCTGCGTTGGCGCACCATTACTTTGGTGGAAAAAACCAGATTTTTCTTGCGGCCATGCGGCAAATCCTGCGTGATTTTGCTGTTGAGGTTCTTGAAAAATTGCATGAAGCCAGTACGCCGCGTGCCCGCGCAGAGGCACTAATAGGCGCGTCTTTTGCGCCGTCATGTTTCGAAGCTTCGACTGTCAGCGCATGGATGACGCTGTATGCGCAAGCGACGGCGCGGCCTGAAATGTACCGGCTTTTGCGACTGTATCAGCGGCGTCTTCATTCTAACCTAACACACGCATTGCGACCATTATCGTCTTCACCGATTCACGATGCAACGACCTTGGCGGCCTTGATCGATGGGCTTTATTTGCGCGCAGCATTGGCGCGAAACACAGCCCCAGACACGGCGCATGCCACAGCTTTGCGCGCTCTTGATCA
>JAPKAD010000104.1 GCA_028825445.1 Octadecabacter sp. | reverse complement strand
GTTCAGGAACCGCGGGCCAGATCTCATGTAGCAAAATGGGGAGTGTTTTGTCATTAGACTAGGTTGCAAAGTAGCCCTGCCCGCTTCAACCGGTTTTCTTCTGACAGTATCGCGTTCGCCATTGCGACAAATTCGTTGCAGTTGTGCAGCTGGAATATTCATTGTCTATACTATCATTGAAAATATAGCCTGTAAGGGCTTGTACAAAACTCGCCGTCTCACTGGTGGCATTCCAAAGGAAAGAGTGATGGCTATCAAAACAGCAATTATTGGCTTGGGTATCATGGGTCAACGCATGCTTGAACATATGTTGCTTCATCCTGAGTTTGTGGTCGATACGATCTGGGATCCAGATTCCGCCGCCTGTCAAAGCGCACAAAAACTGGCACCTGATGCTCTGATAGCCTCCGATGCCGAGGCGGCGTTCAGCAACGTTGATTTGGTATATCTTGCCTGTCCTCCTGCGCCGCGCAAGGCTTATGCTCTTACGGCATCAGCGCAGGGCAAAGCTGTTTTTCTAGAGAAACCGTTGGGCGTAGATGTAGCTGAAAGCCGTGTATTGGTGCGTGAATTGACGGCTGCTGGCGTGCCGAGCGCAGTGAACTTTACCCAAGCGGCTGGGCGCGCGCTCACGGATATTTCAGCAGGGTCCAAAGTCGGTGCATTGGGCGATTTGATGGGCGTCGATATTATTGTGACCTATCCGCATTGGCCGCGCGCATGGCAACAGACGGCAGACTGGCTGCGGTTTCGCGATGAGGGCGGCATGACTCGCGAAGTGATCTCGCACTTCCTATTTTTGAGCGAACGTATCTTAGGGCCACTTGAACTGGTCTGGGCAGAGCCAGAATATCCTGCACAAGGGGATTTGTGCGAAACCCATGTTGCCGCGAGATTGGTAAATGGTGCGGGCCTTCCCGTGACAATCATGGGCAGTGTTGGCGGCGCGCAGCCTGATCGCCAAGAGGTCACGGTAAAGGGCTCCAAAACGAGCCGAAGGATTTCAGAATTTGCCATCGACACCGTGTCATCGGGCGGTCGATTTGAACCCTCGTCCTCAGACCCGACGGATACGCGCGCGACAGGGTTGAAGGCGCAATTGGATGACATGGTTCTTTTGATGAATGGCAAACCGAACCGCCTCGCCACGATCCAAGAGGCGCTTCGTGTGCAAATCTTGATCGAGGGCATTTTATCAGGCCAGCGCACTAACTGATCAATATCCTAACGGAGGCATACTATGACACAGAACATGCTAGGCACATCGCTCAAAACCTGTCACTGGGGTTACTTCGATGCAACACTAGCACCTGCCATGACCATTTCGAGTGGTGATGAAGTGGTGATCAATACCGTCTCTGGTGGACCCCAAAACCTACCTGGCGCTGGGTTCCATGTGCCACAAGAATTGCTGGACCTTCACGCCGCCGGGCTGCCTACAATGCCAGGGCATATCTTAACTGGACCGGTTGCGGTGCAAGGCGCGATGCCGGGCGATGTTTTGCAGATTGATATCTTGGATGTGTCTTTGCGACAAGATTGGGGGTTTAATTATCTTGGCCCCCTCAAAGGGACATTGCCACAAGATTTCCCAAACGTGCACCATACGATCATTCCGCTAGATGCAGAGCGCGGTATTGCGACATTGCCATGGGGGCTTGAGCTGAAACTAGCCCCGTTTTTTGGCGTGATGGGTGTCGCGCCGCCGCCTACGTGGGGACGTATTTCAACGATAGAGCCAAGAGTGCATGGCGGTAATATCGACAACAAGGAATTGGTGGCAGGCACAACGCTGTATCTGCCAGTTCAAATGGAAGGCGCGTTGTTCTCGTGTGGCGACGGGCACGGCGCGCAAGGTGATGGCGAGGTTTGCGTCACAGCGATTGAAACCGCGCTACAAGGTCGATTCCGGTTGAGCGTGCTCAAAGATCGCAAGCTGATCTATCCCCAAGCCGAAACGCCGACCCATTACATCACGATGGGCATGGACGCTGACCTTGATCGCTGTGTCGAGATGGCATTGCGCGACATGATCACGCTAGTTTCTCAGCGTGCCCAGATCAGCCGCGAAGACGCCTATATGCTGTGTAGCCTTGCGGGTGATTTGCGCATCACACAGACTGTTAACCGCGAAAAAGGTGTGCATATGATGATGGCGAAAAATCTACTTGATACGGCTTAACCCATCTCAAATTCTGCCTTACTTTGACCTAGACATGAAAGAAGACGCACCCATGAAACTCCGCGCCCACAATCTCTACCCTTCGCGTCGCTCTGCTGTTCTGGCTGACAACGTAGTGACAACCTCGCACCCTTTGGCAGCGCAAGCGGGGCTTTCGATGCTCGCAAAAGGTGGCAACGCGGTCGACGCCGCGATTGCCACGGCGATTACGCTGACACTGGTGGAGCCAACAGGCAATGGCATGGGATCTGACGCCTTTGCGATCCTCTGGGACGGCAAGCGATTGCACGGCCTAAATGCCTCTGGTCGCTCTCCCGCAGGCTGGAACCCTGAGCGGTTTGCCGCACATGATCAGATGCCCTTTCGCGGCTGGGAAAGCGTGACCGTACCAGGTGCGGTATCCGCATGGGTGGCCTTGTCAGGTCGGTTTGGAAAGTTGCCGTTTGCCGATTTATTTGGCCCAGCGATTGGCTATGCGCAAAACGGATTTATTGTCACACCTGTTATCGCAGAATTATGGCGGCGCGCGGCGACAGACCTTGGCCATCATCCAGGATTTTCAGAAACGTTTTTGCCAAATGGCGAAGCACCCAAAGCAGGCGAACGGTTCGTGAATGTGCCGCTAGCAAAGACCTTTCAACTGATAGCACAGACCAAAGGTGAGGCGTTCTATAAAGGTGAGCTCGCCGACACCATTTGTGATTTTGCAGCGGAGCACGGAGCGGCCTTAAGTCGTGAGGACATGGCAGCACATAAGGCTGACTGGTGCGGTACGATCTCGAAAAAATTCGACGATCTGGAATTACACGAAATTCCGCCAAATGGCCAAGGGATCGCAGCGCTGATGGCTTTGGGAATTCTCTCGCATACCCGCATTCGCGAGCTGAACGTGGATAATCCTCTCGCAATCCATTTGCAAGTTGAAGCGATGAAGCTGGCCCTTGTGGACGCAGAGACCTATGTCGCAGATAGCGAGCATATGACAGATGTGACATCTGAGGCTTTGCTGGATGAAACCTATTTGGCCAGCCGCGCAAGCCTGATTGACGAGACCCGCGCGCAAGATTTCAACGCTGGTGCGCCTAAAAACGGCGGCACTGTTTATCTAACAGTTGCGGATGCGTCTGGAATGATGGTGTCGTTCATTCAATCAAACTATGCAGGGTTCGGGTCTGGCGTAGCTATTCCCGGAACAGGTATTTCAATGCAAAATCGCGGTGCCGGGTTTTCGCTCGATCCCGATAGTCCAAATCTGGTCGGGCCGAACAAACGCCCGTTTCATACAATTATTCCCGGATTTTTGATGGGCCCTGATGGACCATTGATGAGCTTTGGCGTCATGGGCGGGCCAATGCAGGCACAAGGCCATGTTCAAATGGTACTGCGTACCCAAGTGTGGGGACAAGATCCACAGATGGCAGCAGATGCGCCACGTTGGCGCTTTGTTGAGGGGTTGGTGCTGGCCTGTGAGGATACGATGCCTGATGCGACCTTGAAGGCCCTGTCAGTGATCGGCCACAAGATCGAACTTGAAGCGCCAGACAATGCCTTTGGCTTTGGCGGTGCGCAATTGATTTGCCGCTTGCCTGAGGGCGGGTATGCATCAGGATCTGATCCGCGCAAAGACGGGCTTGCCGCTGGATTTTGAGTGGGTTGGGTGCGCGGAACAACGTCTTAAACCCACAGTTCGGTGCTGTTAGACTAATGATTTCAAGCATCTGATTGCTGGCAC
>JAPKAD010000053.1 GCA_028825445.1 Octadecabacter sp. | reverse complement strand
TCAAATAAGTGCAAGGTGACGTTGTTAGGTTTGGTTGGAACAGATTGATGCCATGATGGAAACTTTATTGATTGCGCAGCCACTTTGTGCGTGATTTTTTGAACAAAAAAATAGATGTGGGCGCTGAGGTGCTGTGTTGTTAATTTAAACTAATTGCGTATATTTCCATGGGAATAGCATGTGCAAGATGGAAAATTGGGGATTGTGGTTGTTCACCATGTTATCGTTTAGGGCCGTGTGCCTGCATATAATTGTAATTAATTTTCAAAAAACTAATCATTAGTTGTGTTCTAAAATTCGAACATAGATCATACTTTTTTCGGCTATACTGAAGTTTGGCGCATGTGAGATAAGACTGATTATGATCGTTGGATAAAACTATGCAGCAATGCCTATTCCCGCACGTCTAATTGCCTTTGAAATGTGGCTATAGGCGGATGCAGGAATAGGTAGCTACACAGGTTTATTTTGCTTTTTTACCCGCTATCATCAGGCCGTCTTTATTGGTGTTGCTGTTGGCCGTTGCGGCAACTTTGGCCTTTTCTTTTTTTGGTTTTTTGACTTCGCGCTTATTTGCGCCGGTACCTTTGGACATGGGGTGGCTCCTTATGGCTGCTCCCGTAGGCGTAATGCTAGACGGGGTCGATTTTGGTGATCGGTGCCTAAGTAGAGTGCAGGGTTACCTGACTGTGTGTTTGCGTCAGGGCGATGCGGCCTATGGGCAGCGGGCTTGCACATCTTGGAACGATGGGAGGCCTGCATAAATAAAGTGGGCTTTGGTGGGTTGTTTGGCAAGGGGCATGATTGGGTGTGTTCAATTGTGGCGGATTTGAGGACAGATTAGAAATTTAGCAGCGTGCAAACTGTTTTTGGCGTAACAAGAAAACTAGTAAAAATTTTTGGTAGTTGTTTGCCTTGTCAAAATTATAACCTGTAAATATTATAAAAATATTTATTAGCCTTTGATATTTCTGGCAGCCATATTTTTTTCGTCAAAATAAGTAATTATTTATAATTTCATCTGAAAGTTTCTAGTTAATTTGGGAGCTATTACAAGAAATTTTTTTCTTCAAAATAGAATAAAGATAAAACCTAAGTAAAACGCTATTTTAACGTCAGAAAAATTTTATGCACCATAAGTTTAATATACTAAGCATAAAGTAAAATCGTGCATTTAATCCCAGTAAACTCACGCATACCCCTTTCTACAAAAAAATAGTTACACATAAACTAATTTTTTTAGGTGTTTAAACTAATTTGAACAATCTGACCCCTGACAAATGTTTCATAAAAAATGACTGACTAGGACACCTAGCCTTCATTGTGTATAATTCCTCTGTTAAAAAAGTTTTTTCCTAATACAAATAAGGATTAAAATCTTGTATAACTTGAAAAATGAAATCGAAAGCACTGTAGTAGTCCCAACTATTAATTATAATTATTGATTTATTTTGTTTGATATTACTGAAATATATATTTTTAGATAAAATTAAACATCCAGTTCCAAAACAAACTTGGCGTTCTCTTGAATATACTGGAACCGCATTTCTGGCTTTTTGCCCATTAAACGCTCAACCAAATCGGCGGTTTCGCCTGCTTCGTTTTCGTCGATGGAGACGCGGATCAGTTTGCGCGATGTTGGATCCATTGTGGTTTCTTTAAGGTCTTTTGCATCCATTTCACCCAGACCTTTAAAACGTGATACATCCATTTTGCCGGACCCACCAAGACCACGGTCTAAAACAGCATTTTTTTCTAACTCGTCTAGGCAGTATTCGCGACGCGCCCCTTGGGTGACGCGAAACAGGGGGGGGCAGGCTAGATATAAATGGCCAGCATCTATCATCGGCCGCATCTGGCTAAAGAAGAACGTCATCAGCAGTGCCGCGATATGCGCACCGTCAACATCTGCGTCGGTCATGATGATGATTTTTTCGTAGCGCAAATCGTCAACGTTGAATTTCGCACCCAGTTGTACTCCGAGAGCTTGGGTCAAGTCTCTGATTTCGGCGTTAGTCCCCAGTTTGTTGGACGCTGCACCCAGAACGTTTAAGATTTTACCCTTTAACGGTAAAAGCGCCTGAGTTTTGCGATTACGGGCCATCTTGGCAGACCCACCAGCAGAGTCACCCTCAACTATGAATAATTCAGTACCGTCGCGGGATTTGTTTGAGCAATCAGTTAGCTTACCGGGTAAGCGCAGCTTTGCAGTTGCAGTTTTGCGTGAAGTTTCTTTTTCTTGTTTGCGGCGGAGGCGTTCTTCGGACCTCAACACGAGGAAATCGAGGATAGCGCCCGCAGATTTAGTATCCGCCGCCAGCCAGTTATCAAAATGGTCTGCCACCGCCAATTGCACCATGCGCTGTGCATCTGTCGTTGCTAGTCGGTCTTTGGTCTGGCCAACAAATTCAGGTTCACGGATGAAACAAGATACAAGCGCGCCTGCGCCAGTGGTTAAATCCTCACGCGTGATTTGTGCAGCCTTTTTATTATGAACGCGTTCACCGTAAGATTTAATGCCTTTTAATACTGCGGCCCAGAAGCCTTGTTCGTGTGTTCCACCTTCGGGTGTGGGAACGGTGTTACAGTAAGACTGGATGAAACCATCACGGGTGGGAGTCCAGTTTATCGCCCATTCGACCTTCCCTGGGACATTAAATTTTTCAGTAAAATTAACGGTACCAGCAAAAGGTTTTTCAGAATACGTTGTGGCCCCTGATAGCGTTTCATTGAGGTAATCTGCCAAGCCACCAGGAAATTTGAACGTTGCGCTTTGTGGGGTCTCGCCATCGTTGATATCTGTTTTCCATCGAATTTCGACACCTGAAAACAGATAGGCCTTTGATCGTGCCATTTTGAAAAGGCGCACTGGCTTCAGTTCAAGGTTTCCAAAGATGTCGGGGTCAGGGTGGAACGTGACTGCTGTGCCACGACGATTTGAGGCCACCCCAATTTTTGCAAGTGGGGCTTGGGGTACCCCGCGTGAAAATTCCATCATGAACAATTCTTTGTTGACTGCCACTTCGACCCGCAAGTGATCCGACAGTGCGTTGACAACAGAGGAGCCAACGCCGTGCAAGCCACCGGAGGTTTGATAACTATCACCAGAAAACTTCCCACCAGCGTTCAGGGTGCAAAAGATTACCTCAAGAGCAGATTTGTTGGGGAGTTTGGGGTGCATGCCCACCGGAATGCCGCGTCCGTTGTCACGCACGGTGACGTGGCCGTTGGTATGCAGTTCGACTTCTATCCAAGTGGCGTGGCCTGCTACTGCTTCGTCCATAGAGTTATCAACAATTTCAGCCACCATATGATGCAACGCGCGATCGTCTTTGCCTCCAATATACATACCGGGGCGCAGGCGGACGTGCTCCATATCCTCAAGCACCTCGATTGAGGAGGCATCATAATTCGAAGGCTCTTGCCCGTTTAAAAGATCATTTACCATTGGCTGCTCTGCTCTTGTTAGTTGCAATATATTGTGGCGCAAACGAGGAGCGGGGGCAATCGGTTGTGTCAAATGTCTTGACGTTTGATTTGCGTAACAGTGAGCAGGATTTGAAGTGTTGTCACAAGGGAACGATTTTGACGAACTTGATAGCGAAACGTATCCCTACGACGAGGTTGCGCATTTTGGCGTGGCGCCGTGCTTTATAATTGGTACGGATGGGGTGATGTCGCAGAAGAGCACGTATAACGTTATCAAAGCTTCAGTGAAGCTTGAAATTAGCAGAATCATTTTTACGAACTCCAAGACTACATACGACGTCTATTTTCTAACTTGTTAGGCACTATTAGATTATTTCTCCGGTGATCAAGATCACTTTGCCGTTCTGCATAATAGTTATGCAATGTCTGAGGTTTGCAGAGAGGTGACAGTGCATAAAATTTAGTTTGGATCAACAATGTGATTGAATCCTTTGACTGCCATAAATTTTCTAGTCTTCATGGAAGATCTAGTGCTGCGTCAATGTAATATTTTGGCTAGGTTAATGCGCTTGATCCGGAGTTAATGGTAATTTATTGTTTCACCAAAGATATTTTAGGCCATCAGATATTAAACGCTTCTTTAATAGTATAGAAAAGTTCGCAAATGCGAGAGAAATTTTTGAAAAGCGCCTCTAGTTTTAAATACAATAAAATTTTTCGATGTTTTATTCGATTATGAAGGTCAGTGAGATGATTTATTTCTTACTACATCTCAGTTCACGACATGCAGTTTTGGGACAGGTCTAGCCCTTGGCGCCTAGGCCCAGTTTCATCAATGTCTTGCGCAGTGGTTCCATGCCATAAAGTGCTTCAATTCCCTTGGCGCGCATGTCACGCAGCAGCAGATTTTGTGCTTGAGATGCACGATTCAACATCCCCACACCTGAGACACGTAAGCGGATGTCAGGATCACGTATGCGGTGGTATTTTGCCAGCATGTCGGCATTGCCCAATGTGTTGCGGCTGTCTTTCGCTAGGTTCAGCAGGCAGGCCACATCTGACAGTGACATGTTCAAGCCTTGTGCGCCGATGGGGGGCACGACATGTGCGGCTTCGGCAACCAGGGCCACGCGCTCGCTGGTTATTCGGGCTGAAATTTGGCTGATGATCGGCCAAGTCATGCGCCGACTGGCTAGGGTTAGTGTGCCGTAGGTTCCAGCTGATCGAAGCGTCGCCTGTGCGTTGAATTTGGGTTCTGGTAGTGCGGCAAGGCGGTTTGCTTCTGGCCCGTCTTCCATCCAGACTACTGCAGAGCAGGGCTTTCCATCATGATCAGGTAATGGAACCAGTGTGAAAGGGCCACCTGAGCGATGAATTTCTGTTGAGACATTGTTGTGTGGCGCGTCATGTGTGACTGCAAAAGTGATTGCTTTCTGCCCGTAACGGGTAGTTTTTGCCTCAATTCCCGCAGCTTGGCGAACAGGGCTGTTGCGCCCATCTGCGCCGATTACTAGTTTAGCAGTAATGCGTGTGCCATCGGTCAGTGTAACGCGCGCCTCATTGGTACGGGTTAGTAAGCAGGCAAATCCAACGTTCGTACGGAAATCGACATTATGCAATTTGGTAAGTTGCGCGACGATTTCACGGCGCAGCAGCCAATTTGGTAGATTCCAGCCAAATGGCAGATCAGAAATATCGGCTGCATCAAAATCACGGGTGACGCGCGGTTTTGGATCTGCACCGCCTGCATCGACTATCCGCATTATCTGAAGTGGCGTAGCAAAGGGTGCTAGTTTGTCCCATAGGCCAGCAGCAATAAGAAATTCGCGAGCAGGTTGCAAAAACGCGGTGGTGCGCAGGTCTGCTCCCTGAGTGGCGCGATCGGTAATTGGCCGCATTGGGTCTGTGATAATAACAGAAAAGCCTGCCGCACCGAACGCGAATGCGGCAGTTAGACCAGCAATACCCCCGCCTGAAACAAAAATATCCGTCGTGATTGGCTTTTTTATCATTTGAGTAGCTATAAGCTCAAGGAGGTTCTACCGAAAGCCATGTTAGACCAGCTGCGACAAGAAGGCTGTCAAGTCGCTGGTATGGTGATGAATATGGTTATTGTATTCCGGTTTTGGGGTGACAAGAACAGTGCGCATGCCCATAGCATGAGGTGCTACGAGATTGCGTATGTCATCTTCAAACATAGCACCATGTTTAGGCGACAGATTGTCCAACGCAAAAACTGTTTCAAACGCCATCTGTTCGGGTTTGGGGAGATAGCCCGCATGTTCGACCCCGTAAACTGCATCAAAAACTCCATCCAAGGCACGTACAGCCAACACATTCTGCGCATAAGGAGCGGTGCCGTTGGTGTAAACGATTTTGCGACCGGGCAAGGCACGGATCATATCGGCCAATTCGGGGGCAGGGGGTAGGACGGAAAAGTCGATATCATGAACAGCAATCAGGAATGGATCGGGATCGATGTCATGTTCGGCCATCAGCCCTGCAAGGGTGGTGCCGTAGTTTTTCCAATAGTGATCGCGCAGACTGTTCGCTTCAGCATGATCTATCTTCAGGGTCTCTGCGACATAATTGGTCATCAAAATTTCAATTTGGCCAAACAGTGCGACGTCTGGTGGATACAGCGTGTTATCGAGATCAAAGACCCACGCACGCACGTGAGAGAATGAGGATTTAACCATGTGGTTGCCTATGTTTCTGTTTGTTTGAATTTTCAATGGGTTGATACCGTTAAGTACCGTAGCGTACAATTATCCAAACTAAGGAAGTTCAAATGATCAGTATAAGATTGCCACAAAAAGATGCTTATGAGTTGATCCTAGAAGCGATTGATACCGGAATCTATAAGCCTGGAAATCGTCTGGTTGAGAGCGAGTTGGCGGAGCGGTTTGGCGTATCACGCACACCTATTCGTGAGGCATTACAAAGACTTGAAACTCAAAGCCTATTGTCGCGTGATGGGAGATCTTTGATTGTAGCATCGCTTGATCACAGCCAGTTAAGTGAGTTGTATGTGGTGCGAGGCGCATTGGAAGGGTTGGCGGCGCGTCTAGCGGCGAGGCATTCTACAACCGAAGAGTTAGCCGTTCTGCGCCATATGTTGGAAGCTGATCGTGTGTTAGTTGGTGATCCAGACGGTATGAGTCGCGCAAACAGAAGGTTCCATAAACAAATACACCTTGCCAGCCATAATCGTTTTTTAGTGCAGCAGCTGGACCTTGTACATCGCTCAATGGCGCTTTTGGCGTCCACGTCGATTGCAGTTGAGGGGCGTCCATTAGATACTTTGATTGAACACGAACGGATAGTGCAGGCGATTGAAGCAGGAGATGGTGACGCTGCGGACCTCGCGCTTCGCGAACATATATCACAAGCGTTTACTATTAGGTTGCGATTGGATGCTGAGGCGGTTGAGGCGGGGCATTAGATGCCATTCCCAAGGCCGGGTCTTTGCTGGTTGTTTTGGGGGGATGAGGTGAAGTACTCAGTAAGGTTTTTAATTAAATTGGTTTTTTGTTAGTTTGATTAAAACGGTAAAGGCAAACAATTCGCTCCTCGACAGTTGTTTTGCCATGTTGTTTGCCCTCTCGTCTTATGCTTCCCATCTGTTTTCTGAACTGTACTAATTTACTAACCTATTATAGCTTTATTGCCTGTCTTGTGACTACTTTGGGTGATAAAAAGTTACTGAAGTTAAAAAGTTGTGTTAAGATTTAATTTTAGGGTCAGACTGCCTTAAGCTGTGACACTCTTCCGAGCGGCTATAGAAGCGGCGAAGCGTTCAAACAGATAATAGCTGTCCATCGGACCTGGCGAAGCTTCTGGGTGGTATTGCACTGAAAAAACTGGCTTTCCATCAACGGCAATACCACAGTTTGACCCATCAAATAAAGATGTATGAGTTTCGCGTACGCCTGCCGGAAGGGTCTGCGCATCCACTGTGAACCCATGGTTCATCGACGTGATTTCAACCTTGCCGGTATCGTTATCTTTGACAGGATGGTTAGCTCCGTGGTGCCCGTGGTTCATTTTGATTGTTTTGGCGCCCAACGCGAGGGCGAGCATTTGATGTCCTAAACAGATGCCGAATACTGGCAAGCCTTTGTTTAAAATTTCTTTGATCATTGGAACAGCATAAATGCCCGTTGCCGCTGGATCACCGGGGCCATTTGATAGGAAGATGCCATCAGGGTTGTGCTCTAACACTTCAGCTGCAGTCGTCATAGCGGGAAGGACGGTAACGTCACAGCCAGCGGATGCCAAGCAACGCAAAATATTGCGTTTTGCGCCATAATCAATTGCAATAACTTTATGAGCTACTTTAGTTTGGCGAACAAAACCGTCTGGCCAAGCCCACCGCATTTCATCCCATTGATAAGATTGCGCACATGTCACTTCTTTCGCAAGATCAACACCAACTAGACCCGCAAACCCACGTGCAGCAGCGACCAGTTTTTCAATATCAAAATTGCCATTAGGATTATGAGCCAATGCCACATGAGGGGCGCCTTGTTGACGGATTGCGCGCGTCAGACGGCGCGTATCAATGCCACCAATACCGATGCGGCCACGGGCAGCAAGCCATGGTTCGAGGCGTTCTGCTGACCGCCAACTGGACGGTAATGTTGGATCCCATTTGACAACCATACCAGAGGCTACGGGTTCGGCTGTTTCGTCGTCTTCAGGTGTGACGCCAGTGTTACCAATATGAGGAAAAGTAAAGGTTACTATCTGGCCTGCATATGACGGATCAGTCATAATTTCTTGATAGCCTGTCATCGCAGTGTTAAAACAAAGTTCGGCGGTTGTTTGCCCTGTGGCTCCAAAGCCCATGCCGTAAAAAACGGTCCCATCTGCAAGAACAAGGCAGGCTGTTGGCTTATTGGTGCTGGACATTTATCGAACCCCCTGCTTTGCGACAAATCTGGATGCTATGCGGGCATTTGCACAGCGAAATTCTCTGCTCAATAAGGGGTGAGGTTGAGCGGGTCAAGTCGCACAAATGACCCAAAAGTATGTTCAATTATCGGCGCTTGTTTTGCGCAAGTGGTTTGCAGTATGATCATTCTCGTTACTGTTTATATACTAGGGATGATGGAATGGAATTGCGTACACGGGTCAGCACGGCTCTTAAAGAAGCGATGAAGGCCAAAGAAGCTGATCGATTGTCGACGCTGCGACTAATCACGGCTGCAATCAAAGACCGTGACATCGAAGCACGGGGTGAAGGAAAAGATGAGGGCGTTGGCGACAGTGTAGTATTAGCTATTATGGGGAAAATGGTTAAACAGCGCCAAGAAAGTGCGAAGGTTTATGAAGAAGCCGGACGGCTAGAATTGGCGGAAGACGAGCTTTTGGAGATCAAGACAATCGAAGAGTTTCTGCCGCGCCAATTATCAGAAGATGAAGCTGCAGCAGCAATTGAAAGTGCTATCGCAGAAGTTAATGCGTCCAGTATTCGCGATATGGGCAAAGTTATGGCTATTTTGAAAGGAAAATATACTGGTCAGATGGATTTTGGTAAAACTGGCCCATTGGTAAAGGAAAAGCTGGGTTGACCTGTGTCTTTCAACCACTTTAACAATCACCCACTTAGAACGTCAAAGTCTAGCGCAAGGAGCGAGAAACCGACATAGGCTTATGACGCTAAGTTTGCTATCAGCACTATCGAGTGAAGGTTGATCAAGATTAGCAAAAAATAATTCTAAAACTATTATTTTCTGGTTCTGTAGCAGCTAAGATGTGCTATTGTACAAAAAATACATGTATGCGGTTGTGAAGGTGACGTTACAGCTGTTAGCCCCAAGTGCGATGAGGCTAAAAAAAATCAAAATACGTTGCACTATTAATCACAATGCATCTGAAACAGTCACAAACTATGACCCTTTCTACAGTCCCACCCTGTACCTACGGTGGCTGACTTTCAGATCGATCCGCGTTCAAAGACCTGCGAATTTCGACAAAAAAACTGTTAAACATCACTACTATCTGTGCGACTGAAGTAAAGTCATAGCTGCGGACAGAATTAAGCATAATAGTGGTCGCAGAGCCAATATATATAGTGTGTAAACCTCTGATTTAAAGTGTTTTTAATATTATAAGCAAATGCATTAGTTATAATGAAAATACTAAATATTACGGGACTTGCGTTTAAAATTAATACTAGCCCGGCTTCAGTTTGCAGCTGCTCCCTCGCCCATTACCATTAATGCTCTTCAAATTTTAAGGGCATCTGGGATGAGTAAGTCAAATATCAAAATAAAGGCGCAAAATATCACAGTGGCTCCAGACACTCGGTGGGTAACCGATGTCACGAATTGGACACCATCAATCTCTAAACTAAGTAGTTTAAAAGTTACCCCTCAGCTGATGGTAAGCACAAAGAGTTCGATTCTGTGTGAGTTGTAGTGATAGGATGTGTATAAAATTTACTCAGCTTAGCTGTTTGGTGCGCCTTTAATTTTTTGCAAAGTCAAATTAAAAAAATATATATTTTAATTAATAGCTTCACGTATGGCCTGGTAAACTTCTTCGTACAATACTGCTCGTTCATCTTCTGATAGGAAAGCTCCAAGCTCAACCTCTCGTTCGTTCCCTTTAAGGGTAATATAATTTATAATGCGTTTGTTTTTTTTATCAATCTTTAGTTGAACCCAGTACGGGTTACTCTTCCACGATTTGCGCCCCTGTCGTGGGTGAATATGGTCAAGTGTCATGAGGTCCGGCCAGATACGTAATTCTTCAAGGATTTCACCGTCTTTGTAGCTGCGATTTAGGGCATACCAAACACCAGATACTGTGATGATGAAAAACGGTAATAAACCCCACAGAACGGGTGAGCCCAGCACTGTCAGTAATGGTAGCAATATAATTGCTGCAGAGCCTGAAATAAACACCACGAAATCGCGGCGTAGCAAGGACCGGTAAGGCCAAAGATGCAGTTCTGCCAAAGGGGCGTCTGGTGCAGGCGTAGGAGTGATCCATTCGTAAGGCATATTATCGTAATAGCCATCAGTTTTGCTATGTCGAGGGGATGGGGTGTCGCATGGGGATAAGTGGTACCGTTATGCTAAGGATTATCATCGTACTCAGTCGGTGTTTTGAAAATCATCGTTTCACAAAAAAAAGGCCCCAGCGTTTCCGCTGAGGCATCTCAATATTAATATTTTGTTATTTTATCAGTGGGAGGATTGATTGTCCCAGTCGGACTGTTTGGGCAGCGTTTCGAACGTATGCTCTGGTGGAGGAGACGGCAGGGTCCACTCTAGTGTGTCAGCAAACTCGCCCCACGGGTTTGGCTCAGTTGCATTCTTTGCGCTCATCAGGGTTTTGAAAAGTATAACTATAAAGAAAAGGAAGGAAGCGAATGACAGGAAAGCACCGAGTGAAGACAAATAATTCCAAGTCGCAAAAGCTTCTGAGTAGTCAATGATGCGACGTGGCATACCGTTACGACCAAGAAAATGCTGTGGGAAGAATGTTATGTTGGCACCAATGAACATCATCCAAAAATGCGTGTGGCCTGCCCATTCAGGAATTTTACGGCCTGACATTTTTGGCAGATAAAAATAGATACCTGCAAATATGCCAAAAACTGCTCCAAGTGACATTACATAGTGAAAGTGTGCTACGACATAATAAGTATCGTGATACGCGCGATCAACGCCAGCTTGTGACAAAACAACGCCTGTTACGCCACCTACAGTGAACAGGAAGATAAAGCCAAGCGCCCACATCATAGGTGCTTTGAATGATACAGACCCGCCCCACATTGTTGCGATCCAACTAAATATTTTAACACCAGTGGGTACCGCTATAACCATAGTCGCTAACATAAAATAAGATTGCTGGGTTAGTGACATCCCTACTGTGTACATGTGGTGTGCCCACACCACAAATCCGAGCGCACCAATGGCAACCATTGCATAAACCATTGGCAAGTAACCAAAGATTGGTTTGCGAGAAAATGTAGATACCACATGGCTAACAATACCGAATGCAGGAACCACAACAATATAAACTTCAGGGTGACCAAAAAACCATAAAATATGCTGGTATAGGACTGGATCACCACCACCTGAAGGATCAAAAAAGGTGGTACCAAAATTACGATCCATTAAAAGCATGGTTATAGCACCAGCCAAAACAGGAAGAGCAAGGAGAATTAGCCAAGCGGTTACAAAAATTGACCATGCAAAAAGAGGGACCTTGTGAAGTGTCATTCCAGGTGCACGCATGTTCAGAAAGGTTGTGATTATGTTAATTGCACCAAGGATAGAGCTGGCACCTGATACGTGTACAGCAAAGATCGCGAGATCCATTGAAATTCCGCCAGAGCTGGTTGAAAGTGGTGGATACATGACCCAACCGACTCCGGCACCAGATTGACCGTTTCCGCCGGGAGCTAGCATCGATGCTACACCAAGCGCCACACCACAGCAGAACATCCAGAACGAAAGATTATTCAATCGTGGGAATGCCATGTCTGGTGCACCGATTTGTAATGGCATGAAGTAGTTACCAAACCCACCAAATAACGCGGGAATTACCACAAAGAACATCATTAGGATGCCATGATATGTAATCAAAACGTTCCATAAGTGACCATTCGGTGTGCATTCACTTAAAGCTGCGGGAAACAGACGCGCGCCTTCAAGGCACATGAACTGCACGCCAGGGTGCATAAGTTCCATGCGCATGTAAACGGTAAAACTGACGGACAAGAACCCGACAAAACCCGACACGAATAAATATAAAATACCAATGTCTTTGTGGTTTGTGGACATAAACCAACGGGTAAAGAATCCGCGGTCGTCTTCATGGTCCTGTTCGTGGACGGCTGCGTCTACCATGTGGTGCTCCCTGCAATCTATGGCAATTTGTGAGAGGTGAGCTGACTCACCACTTTTCTTATTGTGGTTTAAGGGGCAGGGTAGACTAGGGCAACCGTGCATCGTACGGTTCGCATGGGTAAAATTGGCGCAGGGCGTACGTTAGAGCTTTGGTGCGAGCGTCAACACTAGATCATCAATGAAATTTCTAGGCGTGATTTTGATATTGAGTACGATATTTATGTGGGTTAAATTTTTGATGATTTCAGTTCCATTTGTCGTTGAACTGCACGGACGGCGTGCCTTAACCTGCATTAAGGCTTTCTGCAGGATGTGACGCTGCTTGCAAAGGTTTTGCGAAGGGCCTCGTCCACGTTCTCCATTGTTATGGGCAGGCCAAGATCCACCAGCGACGTGACCCCGTGTCCGGTGATGCCACATGGCACAATACCGCTGAAATGGTCTAGATCGGGTTCAACATTGATCGACAACCCATGAAAGCTAACCCATTTGCGCAAGCGGATGCCGAGTGCGGCAATTTTATCTTCCGCAATTTGCCCAAATGCGTCCAGCGGTTTGGCATTCCGCTGCACCCAGACACCTACGCGCCCGTTGCGCAGTTCACCTTTGACGTTGAATTCTGCAAGCGTTGCAATGACCCAATGTTCTAATTCATGCACAAATTGGCGTACGTCGTGGCCACGCTTCCCAACGTCTAACATTACATAAGCTACGCGCTGACCAGGTCCGTGATAGGTGTATTTCCCACCGCGTTTTGATGTGAAGACTGGAAATCGATCTGGATCCACCAGATCTATAAATTTGGCGGACGTTCCGGCAGTATAAAGAGGTGGATGTTCGATAAGCCAAATACATTCATTTGCTTGACCACGATGTATCGCGTCAGCGCGAGCTTCCATAAAAGTGACGGCATCGCTGTAATCGGTCAGCCCGCTAGTGGTGATCCAATCAACCATTGTCGTGTCACGGCAATAGCCGCGCTCCTTTTATTTTTGATACATTAACTATAGCCATTCTGTGTGGCCAGTAACATATTGTTTAGTCATAGGCCAATTCTGCGATTAGTGTCTATTAATTGAAATAACTTAAAATTTTTACATAATATTTCCCTAATTTTAAATTAATAAATTTTAATCGATTGTGCCACGAGAGAGCTTTGTTTGCATAGTTGTGAACGCTCTAACAAACCATCAAGTCAGAATAAGCGCTGTAGCGTCTAGAAAAACTTGTGGCCTCTACTGGCGATCATAAGGAACCACCACTTGAGAAACATGGATTACATATAGATTTCGTTAATAAAAGTGTTTCGGCACTAAGTACAAAACGTATTTATGCAAAAAAGAATAAGAATTTCTGGCTGGTAGTCAATGTCAACGTTGGTGCCAAACCGAAAGGCCCAGAAATTTCAAATAACATATCCTTAAATATTTTAATTTAAAATTCATATATAAATATAAGGCCGTGATTTTGTCTGTCTCAGAGCGCCAGTTTAGCCCGCGCAACGGTTCCGTTTTTGACGCCTTAGTTGTGTTGGCAGGTCATCTGATACGTCCGGGCAATTCACATTCATGCAGATAAGGCAATAATGCGGAAAACTGTATTGGTTGGGTCTAATTATAGTTGGTGTGGCAAGTTTTATGACGAAATTATTTACAAAAAAGCTTTTTTGGTTGTAATGATAACTGTGTATGGTTCTTGATTGGTGCAGCATCCTAAGACTGTTAGCGATTGTAAGAACAATGGGTAGTACCACACAACCTCTCGTGCGCCAGCATTTGTATAGACCTATGCATTTTACGCTTGAGGTGGCGGCTTCGCTTCGCTAAGTGCTCAACACGCTTTCTGACCTGCGGTCGTGGCGGAATTGGTAGACGCGCAGCGTTGAGGTCGCTGTGAAGTAACATTCGTGGGGGTTCGAGTCCCCCCGACCGCACCA
>JAPKAD010000052.1 GCA_028825445.1 Octadecabacter sp. | reverse complement strand
TGGCCACGTTACCTTGGGATAGGCTTACTGTAGCGACTGGGTTTAATTCTGGAATCTTAGTGCCCGTGATGGTGCCAGTAAGATTTTGTGTTGCATCAACCATTTTGCATATTCTCCTAGTTAAAAGAAGTAACGGCATTTCACGTTAGTACTTTAGAATAAAATTTGAACTATTCCTTCAGGACCAATGTAGCCGATTAATTCTCTTCCACTACTCCTATTCTCTATCTTAATGTTATCACCAATTTGCCCGGATTCCAAGGCTATTCCAAAGGTCTCGATTTCAGTCCCGCCACGCACTACACGCAGGGAGACGACGTCACCAAGATTAACAGCCCAATCACGCTCCAAATGTCTGGGCATAATTGGTACACGAGGGGAAAGAGATTGCTTAAGAACTCGGCCAACAACGTCCTCTAACGCATCATAAACGCTGTTAGAGCTTAAAGGAGCTATGGGGCGAAGCTCCAGATCATCCACTTGGATACGGTCTCCACCACGCAGAGGACGGCGTAGAAAAACCGCCTGATTGGCATACCCTTGTGTTGCTTCAGGCATACGAGCAATGGCGCCTTGCACTTGAGCTCTCACTAAAATCGACCATGTTACTGGAGATGGGCAGCGTACCTTAACACTACGCCAGCTGCCAAAGGCAGGTTCTATCACCAGTGGAGCGTCACATGCATAAAACTGCTTTTCAGGCAAAACGTTTGGCGCGGAAACCTCTCCTACATTCGCGAGCCGTTCAATGATTGCATCCTGAACCTCTTGTCCGGAAACGACACGCACTTCGTTTTGCTCCTGTGCTATCAACGCAAAAGGAACGATTATTAAAATGAGAAGCCATTGTATCATATCAAAAGAAATAAATGTCGTCAGGTTGGGACGGCCCAACGTCTTGCTGTCGCAAGATTAATGTTTGTCCTGCAATCATCATATCAGCATTGCCCTGTCTAAATGCTTGCTGGTTATCTGCCATGACCTGCCCGATCAAATGCTGTATGTCCACAGACCCAGAATAATGTTTCCGCAAAATGCCCAATAAGGTTTCTCCACGTACGATGAGGTGATGACCTTCTTGATCCCCGATGATTAACTCTGGACTTGCTGACGTATACAAAGAAATTAAAGGCTCTTCTGACAGCACAACCACCGGGATCATGAATACCGTAACAAGAGAAAAGATAAGGCTAGAGAGTCGCATGAATATTTAACCTCCTATTTTAAACCGTACGTGTGCACCTTCAAGATGTTGGCCTGCACGGTTAACATTTAGCGGGCTGACCATCGCACTACTTGTTGTCAGCTCAACAATTCTAAAGACAGTCCAAGGTTGACCATGACCCTCTGCAAACGCAAGGCTCTGTCGTGTCAGACCATCACGGCTACCAAGATCAATTCTGAAGTTCCCCGAACCAGCTCCAACCAACTCAGCGTGCAATGGAGCACAGGCATATTCGTTCAGCCAAGCAGACAGGTCAGCCGCTGCTTTTACAGAGGCGATTTCAGAAACTTTACGAGCATCCCTGCGCGCCAGAACGTTCAACGCTCGCCAAGGTGTATTGGTTGAAATTGCGACTGTTTGCGTAGTCGATATCTGTCGCATACGGTCAGGTGCCGCGGGATCAATAATCTGAGCGCTGAGACCAACTGTTAAAGTGTGGGCATTCAAGCCAGGGGCAGTGGCATGCCATGACAAGTGAAGGGCCCTTGAACTGTCAGGTATATTGGGTATTGCTACAACAGGTGTATTGGTCCTGCCGCTCATAAGAGTTTGATAATCAAAACCATTTGGGACATTGGAGCGAGCCTGTGGCTCTTGAATAAAAGACATATCGCTCGAGGAGAGTTCAACTCTTGGTATGGATTTGAGCAAGCGGATCGTAGCGTCATGCGCTTGCTGCAAGGCTTCATCTGCCCACAAAGGTGCGGTTTGTCCTGCGTGGATTTGTGGTCGGCCTGCAATCAGCCTGACCACAGGCCGCACTGCACATCCAATTTCTGGCACGGAGCCAACGTAGGCTTCAATCTCAACTTCATAGTGACTATTTAATGATCGTTGGTGCAGTATTGAATAATCCAATATGCGTGAACTAGGTTGCATCAGTATACTCTCTCCTGTCAAAATACCCTGATTTGACATGGAAAAACCTGAAACATCTGCCCCACCCTCAAGCGCTGCTAGGTAGAGCGCATCCTCCAGCGCACGGCGCTGCGCAAGCTCAGTATTCCCATCTACCAAAGCCGCACGGCCAGTTACGCGCACCATGTCCGCAAAACTATTTGCTGGAAAAAGGGCAACCATCAAGATCGGAACAAGCAAGTAACGAGATACAGCCAAAAGCATAGAAAATTTCTGAGAAATCACCAGCCCGCTACCGCACCGCTTGCATGATGCGGGCAATCATGTCGCGATCCAATTCAAGAACAACCTCATACGTATCACTCCCAACCGGGTTAATACGTACTGTCCTCGCGCCACGAATTGTTCCCTGAACCGTAGCGCGCGTAGTGTCATTTTGTAAGACAGCATCGACCACTGTGGTCTGACCACTAAGACTTAGACCGTGAACCTGTTCGGTCAGCTCGCGCATTGCATCCAAACGAGCAACTCGGATCGCCATAAGGCGTTTTTGATTAATATTTCGCGCTGGCTGAGCAGAAATTGTTGCATAACCTGTCCCAGTAATTGTGGGGACCACTTGCCTTGCCACATCAAGATCCGTTGAATCTAACGCCGCTTCGATCGCCACAGCATTTTGCGTGGCAGACATATTAGCGTTTATGTCAGGGAAAGGATCTAGGTTAAGACTGCACGCACCAAGAGTGACAACAAAGGTTAGTGCAGTGTAAGATTTTATCAGTTTTAGTGTCGTGAAGTTACGCATATATCTGCACTCCAAAAATTCTAACTAATTTTAATGTGCATATGTCGTGCCAGTTATCAGTTTTTATTAAATAAATTTACTATTTAAATTTTGGCACAATAATTGCCTTTTTGTGGGAGGCATCAGTGCTGTCAAACGCATAACTAAATGGAGAACGAACCAAGATGAGCGCGTCAGAACCAACGTCGCAATTGGCGGATTTTGGCCGGAGCCTAACAGGTATGGCTCTGCCGCTCGGGATCGTAATGCTCGTAGCAATGATGGTACTGCCACTCCCAGTCTTTTTACTTGATATTTTTTTTACGCTTAACATTTTTATAGCACTTTTAATCTTAATGGTGGCGCTGCACACTTACCGACCAGTAGATTTTTCCTCCTTTCCAAGCCTTCTTCTGCTGGCCACCGTATTTCGGTTGGCGCTTAACGTGGCCTCCACTCGAATCGTACTAAGCGAAGGACACAATGGAACTGGTGCCGCAGGGCAAGTGATCGAGGCCTTTGGTGCCTTTGTCATAGCCGGTAACTTTGTTGTAGGAATTTTTGTCTTCGCTATCTTGGTCATCATTAACCTAGTAGTGATTACAAAAGGTGCAGGCCGAGTTTCCGAAGTTTCCGCTCGCTTTACTCTCGACGCAATGCCAGGCAAACAAATGGCGATCGATGCCGACCTCAACGCTGGCGTACTAACTGCAGAGGAGGCTACGATACGTCGTGAAGACATCGGACGGGAAGCCGACTTTCATGGTGCAATGGATGGTGCATCAAAGTTTGTAAAAGGCGATGCCGTCGCTGGTATTTTGATCCTCGCTATTAACGTAATAGGCGGGTTGGCCATCGGGATGCTGCAACATGATTTATCCGTTGGTGAAGCTTCAGAACTTTATATTTTATTATCTATAGGGGATGGCCTAGTCGCACAAATCCCCTCACTCCTTTTATCAATAGCGACGGCAATAATCGTGACGCGTGTGTCCTCCAGCCAAGACATGGCAGAACACATAAAAGGTGAAGTCAGCATGTCACGCTCCTGGTTCCCAGTGGCAGGAGTCCTAGCCTTGATCAGCTCCGTCCCAGGTATGCCGACTATTTTATTCGGAAGTGCGGCGCTCGCTGCGGGCGCTGCGGCCTACTTTTTTCGACAACAAGAAAAAAACGGTCCACCACAAGGTGAGGAAGAACCCAAAGAAGTAGTGTCTGATAGCGATTCAGACATTCTAAAAGTCGCAGATGTGACTGACCTCTCCGCAGTGACGCTCCTACTCAGCTATCCACTGCTGTCGATGATTGACAACGACGATGGCGGGCCCCTAGCTCGGCGCATCATTACCGTACGCAAAGAAGTCTCACAGTCACTTGGCTTCGTCCTTCCCAGCATTCGCATACGTGATGATCTTGGGCTGGAAGCCAATGAATACCGCATTAAAATTGGTCAAACAGTCGTAGCCGAAGACAAAATCTACCCTGACCGAAAGCTGGCCTTGCCCAGTGGGACATCTTTAATAAAAGTTAAAGGGATCGATGTCAAAGAACCTTCTTTTGGAATAGACGCCACTTGGATACCACCAGAGCGTGAGGCCGAGGCCGAGGCGCATGAGTATGTCATTATCGAGCCTGAAACCGTGTTGGCGACGCATCTGAGCCAAATTTTGTATAAACACGCGTCAGAACTAATCGGGCAGGACGACGTTCAGGAATTGCTCGATAACCTATCAAAAGTAATGCCACAATTGGTGCAGTCCGTAGTGCCTAAATTAATGCCACTCCATACATTAACTGCGGTACTTCGCCAAATCCTAAGGGAACGCATTCCAGTAAGTGATATGCGCCGTATTTTGGAAATGATTTCTGAAATGGCCAGCAAGAACATGGGTATTACTGAAACAGCCGAGGCGCTACGCCCCCACCTTGTAGGCCTCTTGATACAACAAACAACTCCACTAAATGCACCACTTCCAGTTGTGACTTTGGTGAGTAGTTTTGAACACCTTTTGATCAACTCAGCCAAGCAGTCCGAAGGTGATCAATTGCTGCTAGATAGCAAACTAGCCGAACAGATGGTACAGTCACTCGTTCGGATTAATGAAGAACAAACTGAGGCAGGCAAGAAGCCATTCCTCGTAGTGTCTCCACAAATTCGGCGCAAACTATCAGCCTTTCTGCGCCAACATGTGGCCGACTTCCCCGTTTTGTCTTTCACCGAATTGCCCGACGGACGGAAGGTGGATGTTGTCGCAACCGTTTCCGGCGAACTAGAAGTAAAAGAAGAAGCAGAACTGCAGCCCCAACGATGAAAGTTATAACTCGCTACGCTACGCTTTTTAATTTAGACAAGGACCCCCGGCCATGACCGAATATGTTTTCAGAGCGTCCGATTCCGACACTGCCATGGAAAAGGCGATCCGAGAGTTAGGGGATGATGCCATGATCCTCTCTGTCAAGCGTGTGGGCGATGTTACCGAAGTTCGCGCAACCAAAGAGGCCAGCATCATAAGTCAGACACTGTGGGAAAATCCTTTGTCACAATCTCTTCCGTCTGAAGCCATGGATTTGAGCGCTGCGATGCGAAAGGCTCGCACAAGTCGCAATGAGCCTGAGCCTGAGCCTGAAGTGGAAATGGAGTTTAACACAGGGCCAGACTATAGCCTCGGACGAGAGTCTGACCTAATTTTAAATACCACACAATTGGAAAAGATGTTCCACGAGCGTCTGGCAACGGCACAAACTGATGCCACTTTGAGCGCAAACATTCAGCCAGAACCCGTAGTCGCAAAACCGGACCCGCTCCCTGCAGAACCCATTCAGCAAATAGTACCACCCCCAGAGATGGAAGCCGCAAAGTCTGATCACGTTCTCAACATATCAGAGCAGGTAAACAAACCAGCAACACAACCTCATCTTAATGTTCAGAAAAAAATCTTAGATCAGCAAAGAGAGACGATCTTTGGCTACGGCTTTCCTGAAGATATCGCGCAAACCTGTGCGGTAGCGCCAAACCTTCATACCCATCTGGCGCAGCGCGACCACGCCTGCGCTCTCCTGGCAAAACGCCTGGTCTCCGATGCAGACACCTCGTTGGTATACGAAGACACAACGCTCTTCGTCTTTGGACCTCCAGGTGCAGGCAAGACGACTGTCGCTGCTCAACTTGCCTTCGAGCGTTTGCAAAATACAGCTTCTCGACCCCGGTTCGTTCAGATCGCACAAAATGGTTTTGTGAACCATAGTCAGCTAAAAGGTTACGCAAACTTGCTGAATGCAGAATTCCGCTGCCTGTCATTAAAGGATGAGCAGGAGATATCGCACACGGATGTCATCGATTGCGATCTAAGCGAGCACAACGCTATTATAGAAGTACTTGAGAGAGTAACTGCGCAAAACACACAAGGCCGCATCACCCCTATTATGGTGATCCCCGGCACTTGGTCAGTAACTGCAATCAAGCGATACAGCATGATCTTCAAGGACCTCGCTCCAGCCGTTATCTTGACACATATGAACATCGGCGGCATTGCCATCTCAGGCCTTTCTGCGCTGGCAGAAGCGGGCGTAAAATTGATCGCAGCCAACGACACTAACAAAATCACAGATGGTTTAATTTTAGTAGATATCGCGTCAACGGAGCAATTCTTAAAGGAAACGTTTACTGCCTCAGCTATGCCGGCTGGATATTAACTGCGCATATTCTAAACAAGTCCAGCAGCCTGTCGTTAATATGTTTGTACACTATACTTAAAGGAATTTCGCCAATGCCGTTGCTAAACCCAAAGGATATCTATCAGCGCCAGCAAAAAAATCCAAACTTTGATACTGAAGACCGTCATGAATTGATTAAAGCGACGTTAGAATATCTTAAACGCAGCCTTAGCATATTAATGGAAAAACCTGAACGCCACAGTCCAATTTTTATGACTCATACAGCACGAGCTTTAACCTCCATCTATGTTTTACAATCGAGCCTTAATTTTGAGAAGAGCGTCAAATTATCGACAAACTTATTTCAGCTGTACGAATATACGCGCCAGCAAACCCTTAAACTGATGCGTGGTGATGAAACTGCTCGGATAGATCAGGCGCACACCGCTATTTTTGAAATCCTTGATGCTTGGCAACAGATTAAGTGATACAGCCCTCACCTGACGCGCACCTCAAGTCGTTAGAAAAGGCACAAAACGCCTTAGAAACAGCTTTAGAAGATGGTGATTTTGACACTGTAGATCGCATCAACTCAGAGATGGATTTACACCTTGGAGATCTTTATCATTTGCCAGCCACGCAAGCTATTACAAATCTCGATCGCCTAGCCCTGATTGCAGCACGCCACCAGCAAGCTCAAGTTGACCTCGAAAAGAAAGTGCTCGATCTGCAACGCAAACTACGACGCAACCAGACTGTTATAGCCGCGTACTCAAAGCCCTAAATAATTATTTACTACAGCATAATTAATTTTTTAAATAATATTATTTTAAAAAAATAGAGTTTGAAAAAAAATTAAGTTTTGTTCAATATGTTTGACTTCGTTGAACAGGTTAATTACCGGCATCAGCAGTTTGAATATAGCTTATTATTTTAATTATAAAAATACGCCAAAAGAAATTCTGCCACAACAGTTTTGGTATAATATGACCCATACGTTTATCACTAAAAAAGAAACTTTTTAATTATCAACAATACAAACGAATTATAGCTTAAAGTTGGTGAAATCGAAAAAGCTGTCCAAAATTATTCAAGGGGTTGAATTTAGGAACGGGATCAAGCAGCGTTCCCTTTCACCATCTATTAAGAACAACTTTGAACAAGTATTCAATTCATCGTGGCCGACTATACGAAAAGTTTTACATATCTGTGTTGGCTAAAACTACTGCGCTCTAAGAAGAGGAAGGCTCATTCATGTCATATGCGCCAGATTGGGTCTTAAACGTGGTCTGCGCAAAAATTGTAGAACGTTTTGTAATGGATAGCCTTCCTATTGAAGCTTTCGCAAACCGCATATCGAAAGAGCTCATACTTAGGTACATTGACTGCAAACCGAAGAAGTTGCGTGCAATTTCTGAAAATATGCTGTATTTTCTTGCTGAAATCGATGAAGATGATCCACTTAATCACTGTCACAACTTTGCTTACCAGTCAGTGAGCTTTGATAAGGCAGGGCGCCATCGCAGATTAAAGGGTTTTTTCTTTGACCCTCTCGCACCAGTAAAAAGTCTCAACAGTGGCAAGTCTATCGTGACCAACTTTCGAGCATTTGTGTTTCTCAGTCGCTCCAATAATTCCCTGACTGCTCTTTCTGAGTGGAGCCTCAGAGATCACAAGGAGCTAACCTATCTCACTGAGATATTAAACGTAAACGTCTCTGTAGAAGATGCAAATTAATCTTTATCTGCATGGTATTCGATCTACCGATCTACGACAAGACGGACGGCAAGGGTCTGATGGCCAGCGACTCGACCGTAGCGGTGCCCGGTGTAGAAGTTGACGCCCCACCATCGCTCCCGGACGATCCAATTGATATCACTTGTCCAATAGAGTCCCTGATAGGTATCAGGAAATATTTCTGTAGCAATCATAGGTGGACTATCTTGCTCAACCACAAGGCGTTCCAACTCATTGAGAGTTGGCAGACGCCAGCCGTTGCCCGTATTGCTTTGTATACGAAAAATAACTTCATCAACCGAAGTAGAAAGAATAAGCAACGGCTTTCCTGAACAGCGGTCTCCATTCCAGACTTGCCCTATGCTACAGCGCATCCAATCGAGCCCGCCCATGACATCCATGACAGTTGGGCCCTGCGCAATCAAGGTAGTTTCATCTACCTGAGCAGTAAGTTTATGAGGGCCAACAGTAACAATTACTCCAAATAACCCAACCATCACTATTTTAAAAATTTTTAAACTTACCAAAACGCACACTCCTCAACCTATATTTGGCATCCTCCTTGCATAAAGTACTCTGAAACCTTTTCAACAGGAGATATCGTAATGGATATTGCTTCCCTAGTCGGGCTTATTGGAACATTTGCAATGATTGGTGGAGCCATGGTTGTTGGTGGTGGTCTTGCACCATTTTTAGATATCCCATCGGTTCTGATCGTGATCGGTGGCACCTTCTTTGCAGCTATGTACACCACGCCAATTGGTACTTTTGTTGCGAGTTTTGGTGCCATGGCAAAAGCATTCCTACCGCCTGTAAAGCAAAAGAACATACTCGTTGAGCGAATGGTGGAGCTTGCTGGTGTCGCCCGAAAAGACGGTATGATGGCATTGGAGGGTCAGGAAGTACCCGATAAGTTCTTTGAAAAAGGCATGCAATTACTGGTTGATGGTGCTGATGAAACAAAACTGGTCAAGCAGCTAAACGCTGAAATAAAATCTATGAAAGCACGTCATGAGATGAATCAAAACGTAATCAAGGCATGGGTTGACCTCGCACCAGCCATGGGAATGATTGGAACTCTAATCGGACTAGTGCTGATGTTAGGAAATATGTCTGATCCACAAGCGATCGGACCCGCCATGGCCGTGGCCTTACTTACAACGATGTACGGTGCCATTGTAGCCAATGTGGTCTTTGCACCCATGCTTTCCAAACTGGAAGGCTACACGGCCTATGAAGTTGTATATCGCGAAATGATAGTTCTTGGCCTTCGAAGCATCGCACGCGGTGAATCACCGCGCAATATTCAAGATCAGATGATATCAAACCTGCCGCCTAAGATGCAGGCAAAAATTGAAGCTGCTTGAAACCTACTCTGACCTCAAAGGCTTGACTTATGGCTGAAGCATCAGAAGCTGAAATAGACGAAGAGGAAGAAGAATGTCCAAAGTGCCCCCCCGTGGGGGCGCCAGCTTGGATGGCTACATTTGCTGATCTGGCAACACTGCTAATGGCGTTCTTCGTATTGATCTTGTCTTTCGCAGAAATGAACGTTCCAAAATTTAAACAGATATCTGGATCATTATCTGAGGCCTTTGGCGTACAGCGAATAATTCCAGTTGTGGAACAGCCCATGGGGACGACAGTTTTGGAACTTAGTTTTAGCCCCTCACCCGCGCCCTCAGTAACAAATGAAGCAACACAAGAAACTACTGAAATACGAGAGCCTGAGATAAAAATTCCGTCTGACAGCCGTGATATGGATGGAAAAGACCAAACCCTTGAAGGTCAGGCCGACCGCGATGGTTTGGGCGGAGAGGATGCCAACAACATAGCCGAAAACGAAGCTTTGTCTGACGCTGAAAAACTTGCGGCTGCATTGGAACAGATCGGCAGCGCGTTAGACATCCAAGCAGAGATCCTTGATGGCAAGGTTGCAATCGACATGAATGCAGAAAACGCCTCACCCCAAGAGCTTATTGAAAAGTTCCAGCGCGTAGGTCAAGCGGTGGAGATTGCGGGGCTTGCTACCGGAAAAGCTGAACAAGAAGTGCTGTTTGGTGGGTTAGATCAAACTCTCAATGACTTGATCACTATGGTGTCTGAAATCCAACGCCAGCAGCAAGAAAGTGGCGGTGCTACGTTGGACGAAGCCCTTAATCAAATGGCGCGTGCAGCCGAAAAGGCGCGAGAGGCCGAAGCGCAGCTCCGGGCTAATCTACAACGTGAAATCGATCAAGGTCTCGTTACGGTGGAACAGCGTAATGGGATAGTCTTTGTCAGCCTCGGAGCTGGAGGTGCTTTTCCGTCAGGTTCAGCCGACCTAACGCAACAAGCTAGGACTATAGTTGACGAGCTAGCTTCGGTTACGAATGATCCTGCAAGCAGTGTGATCGTGTCTGGTCACACAGACAACGTTCCAATTTCCTTTGGTGCACTCTACCGGGACAATTGGGATCTTGCCGCAGCGCGCGCCGCCAGCGTTGTGCAAGAAATGGAAACAACTAATCCTGCGCAAGGCCGTACAATGTCAGCTGTCAGCTTTGGCCAAACCCAACCCATTGCTGACAACTTTACGGCCGAGGGACGTGAGCAAAACCGTCGAATAGAAATTGAAATTGAATTTGAATAATAAAAAATCAGAAATCCGATATTCTTCACCATATCATAAACGGAAAACAAAGCATTGACGAAATGTTAGATAAGCTAAAATTTGGATTAAATACGTCTGACTGTGCGCAACATCGTGCACAGTTCAAAAAACGTGAGTACGACCAGGCAGGATGGACTGCGGGAGTATTTCTCAGAACTCAAGTTAATGGTGAACGAATTTGGCTTCAAAGGCTTATGGCTAATGGTAAACGCCTCGAGATTCAGCTTGGCACATTTCCAGAATTATCACTGAACGAAGCGCGTGAGGCTGCTGAAGAAAACAGAAAAATAATTGCATCAGGCGGCAATGTTTACCGCAAGAACCGACAACAGAATCAACAATACATACGAGATCGTATTAAAAATCTTTCCCGAAAGACACATAAACAAGAGGCAACCTCTAATGAGGTATTTGTTGAGGCGCAAAGTTCGTCAGAACCAATAAAACCCATTGCCGAAATCAAAGAGGTCAAACTAACACCTATTGAAACCGCTCGTGCACTTGGACCTAATATCGACGCAGCACTAACCATCATTCTGGATGCAGTACAAAATGAAGAAAATTCTGACTATGTGGCTCAGGACATACTAACACTCCACAACGCCTGCGGAATAACGATGTTAGATTGGGCCTGCAAAGCAGCGCTCGATAAAGGTGATTGCTCTCTTTTGTCCATTGTTACGTTACTTGATGAAGAAACCGATACACCCACTCAAGACCCAGAATCCACCTCGTCCACTAATACCCATAACAACATCCGTGGGGCGGGGCATTTTCACTGAAAGGATGCCAAGATGGCAACGAACACCACTTATGAAGCACTTCAGACGCTGAAACTCAATGGCATGGCAGACGTCTACGCAGAGCTTGTGGCACAAGGCGGCCGAGCACCAGAGGATCCCAACCAGTGGATAAACCATATGGTTGCACGCGAAAAATCAATCCGTGATGAAAAACGCCTGCAAAGCCGTCTACGCACTGCCAAACTACGAGACACAAATGCTACCATGGATACTGTTGATTTAAATGTTAAACGAACATTGGACCACACGGCGTTTGAGGCACTTCGCGACGGCGCGTGGATCGATGCGCACCACACAGTTTTGATGTCGGGACCTTGTGGCGTCGGCAAGTCATACCTTGCTTGTGCGCTGGGGCACGAAGCCTGCAAGCTAGGTAAAAGTGTTCTCTTCTTTCGGATGCCACAGCTTTTTTCTGATCTAGTGACTGCAAAGGCAAACGAAACATATGATCGCTTATTCAACAAGATTTTTCGCGCTGATGTACTGATTTTAGATGATTGGGGACCAGACCTGATGACCCCCACTCAGCGTCGGGATCTAATGGAAATCGTAGAGGCCAGATATGAACGTAAGTCTACCGTCATAACCAGTCAATTACCTGTGGAAAAATGGTACGATGTCATTGGTGACCCAACACTGGCTGACGCCATTCTTGATCGGCTTGTCCATCAAGCCTATCGCTTTGATTTAGATGGCCCATCTATGCGCAAAACGTCCGCCGAAGTAGCAATAGAACCCAGTAAAATACGAAAATCCAGCTTTGGTAGCTTGCTCAGCAAGTCTGCCTACCCAGCGAATGGGTGATGCCAGTTTAAAATTAGTATTAGGTGATCCGTTCAAGGCTGAAGACTCTTGTTCGGATCACCTTCTCACAGAAGTCATCTATGCAAGAAATAATAATAGTTTTATTAATTTAAATTAAGCAGCCCACCGGCGGGCAACGCCACTATCAATATGAACAAATGTTCTATAGGTGCCGACCCCACCACCACAAATTTCTTGAGCTTTGGTACTAAGTTGGCGAGTAGGTGTGTTTGGAAGTGAAAAATCAATTGCTTTTCCCTCCATATGAAGTGAATTACGTGCAACTTGATTACTTTTTTGCCGAAGCATTTCATTTGTTTTCTGCGTCCTGTAACCAGATGTAATGCGTACATCCAGCACTTCGTCAGGTTTTGCAAAGGCCCCACAGATTGCCATAAGGTCGTCTAAAACTTTCAGGTCTATTGACTGGACCTCATCCTCACGCCAATCACGCAGAAAATAGCTTAACCTACGATTTTCATCCTGACCCATGTTCAAAGACTCCGACAGCTCAACTACCAATCGTTCATCTGTATTTGCATTTTTTAGACGTACTTTAAAAGGGCTAAGAAGAGTAGAAACGCCACTGATCTGACGTTCGTCAGGGGTGGCAGGAGCCTCTTGAGTATAGAGGTTTAACATCCTTTGCTCAGCTTCAGTAGTTTTTGTTCCCCCAGAAAATAGACCACCACCTCTATTAAGATCAATTAACGGTGCAGCGCCTAAACCGGTAGGCATGCATAACAGGCCAGAAACAAAAGAACGTCGCGAGAGGCTAACATCATCGCTCATTCCGAGGCCCTTACCCATAATAAAATTCTCAATAGACTAGCGAATGAGTTTTTCAATCATATCAGAATATGCTTGCAACATGCGCGAGGAGCCTGAAAATTGTTGTTGTGCTCTGATCATGCTGGTCAATTCCTTAGTCAAGTTCACATTAGATGCCTCCAGCACACCAGTCTGGATATTACCGAACCCATCTTGCCCACTCACACCCAGCATTAGCTCACCCGCCTCCTCTGAAGCCTGAAAGCGACCCATTCCAAGTTGACGAAGAGCTGTACCGTTTGGAAACGCTCCAATTGCAATTTGTCCTATCATCTTAGGTTCTTCTGAGCCGTAGGTGGCACTTATTATACCAGAATCACCAATTTCTAATGCGGTCAATTGGGAACCATTCACACTTTGGAACGGCACCTCCAACTGAGCGAGCTCCTTCCCACCGAGACCATCGTAGCCCAGGACAAGATCATTGGTAGACGTCCGCAACACACCGTTTTTATCCAATGAGAACTCACCATCTCGTGTAAAGGAAAGTAACTCTGAGGGCGGTTTGTCGCCAGTAGATGCATCAGAGGCCGTAGAAACGAACATACCGTTGCCTACCAACGCCAAGTTTAATACACCATCTTGCTCAATTAGCCCTCCTTGCTCCGCACTTTGACGCGACGTTTCGACAACGCTGCCAACACCCAAAGAAAGGCGCGACACACTTTCAGCAGATGCCCCAGTATAGAGATCGGAAAAACTCGCACTACTTTTGCGGAATGCATTCGTACCAGCGTTAGCAATGTTATTCGAAACCACTGATATCTCAAACATTGAGGTAGCCATTCCAGACTTAATTGTATCGAACATCTAAACTCTCCTCAGCTTGCGTTACAACAGTATGATGCAGAAACCGTGCCAAGGAACGATTATTTAATGAAATCAAAGAGACTTCCTTGAGAAATACGCGAATAAG
>JAPKAD010000135.1 GCA_028825445.1 Octadecabacter sp. | reverse complement strand
ACTGGATCAGACACGGACCCACCCACGAAAAAAGCTTTGTTGGCTGGCGCGATGTACCCGCCGATCTTTCGGATCAGAACTTGATTGACAAAGTGGCTAGTTTTCTGCCGTGCAATGCTGTTGTGGTATCATCTGATTTGAGCCGTTCCATAGCCACTGCCGATGCATTGGCCTGTGGCCGCCCAAGATTACCCCATGAGCCCAATCTGCGAGAATTTAATTTTGGCGATTGGGACGGTAAGCTCTGGACAGATGTAGCTGAAAGCAATCCAAAATTGAGCCGTGATTATTGGGAGAAACCAGGTGATGTAATAGCTCCCAATGGCGAAAGCTGGAATATGGCTGCGGGTCGAGTGCGCCAAGTTGTGGATCGCTTGGCCGCCGCACATACCTGCATCATAGCTGTCGCACATTTTGGTATCATTTTAACTCAGGTACAGAGGGCTTCGGGGGCCAGTGCTTATGACTGCTTAGCTTATAAAATTGACAACTTCAGTGTCACGCACCTTTGCGAAGAAAACGGCCAGTGGGCTGTAAATTATATCAACCGGTTGCCCTAAGTTCTGCATCCGTTTCTTAAATATAAAACGAAAATTTAATAACATAGCTTGGAATGGGTCATCCTCGTACCGCACGAAAAGCTGCTGCGGCCGCCCAGCCGGCGAATATGGCAATTGCCAATGACAATAGTCCATAAATCATGGGGCGTTGATGGGCTAAATTATATAGCCACCGTTCAATTCCAACCTTACGGACATCAATCGCTGTTTGGTGTTGAGCAATCACATCACCATCACTCATTAAAAAAATGCGGGCTGTGTATATGCCCTCCACCAGATTAGCCGGCAAGGTCACAGATGCGGAAAACAAAGTTTGATCTTGCAGTGTTACAGCACCAGTCAATGTTTGATATAGCCCCTCATTCTCACGGATGCGAACTACGGCTTCAGTAAAGTCTTCCGGGTTTTCTAATTTTGCCGGCTCACTTACCGCTCGTATCATTTGTTGGACTGATATCTGATGCCACAGGTCCGATGCCTGGCTAACCACTTGGTCAAAAGGGCCCGACGTCGCAACAGCGTAGAAATTGGGCGCAAGATCAACCTCAAGAGCGTCTACATTTACCCAAATACCCAAACGCTTTTCTTTACGACGCACAGTAACAGGAACACGCGGGCTGGCGATTGTGATAACTACGTCCAGTTCTCCCTGCGAACTCGCCTTATTTTGGTGTTTTAATGCACCAAAGATTAAGATTTCAGAACCATCAAAAAACGCAGTTATACCAATTTCTTGTTTAGAAAGCCCCAACACAATTTCTTGGCTAGATGCAGGACCAGCACATGCGATAACAGCTGCCAGAACATATGCATAAAGGATGCGCATCAAGGCCCCCTCGAATAGTCAAGACTGAAAAGTTCAGAGGGCTGGGCAATGAGATCAAATGCAAGCTTGGCGCAAACCAATAGAACAATTAGTGCTAACAAAATTCGTAACTGTTCCG
>JAPKAD010000134.1 GCA_028825445.1 Octadecabacter sp. | reverse complement strand
CAATCGCCGTGAGGGATTTGGAATTGGATTTTGAGCACAGAGTATTGGCCTCACGATTGAATTCCTGCATCAGAAAGTCAAACTTGCGGCCTGCAGGCTCCTGTGATGCCAGCAAGGACCGTGCGGCTGCAATATGGGCAATTAAGCGGTCAATTTCTTCTGTGACATCGTTTTTCACCGCTAAAATAGCCATTTCTTGAGCTAGGCGCGCCGGCTCAATATCTTGTTTTAGGCGCGCAATTGCGGCTTTAAAATTAGTTTCAAACTCGTCCGCCCGGGTTTCAATCGCCGTTTCTGAAAGTTGTAGCAGTCGCTCCATCTCAACAACACCAGCCTCCAAAACCCCATGCAGCGCTTGGCCTTCGTCTTGTCGAGATACTTGAAACTGTGCAATGAGCTCAGGTAGTTCTCCTACGATCATTCGCATAAGGTCGGTCTTCGCCAAGTCGCTTGCTTCAAAATCCATGAACCCATTTTGAGAAGATATGTCGGAGAGGCCAATTGGGGAAAATTCAAGGCCTTTGCTCTTGGCCAGTTTTGCCAAATACAAGGCATTTTTTAAAATATGTTCCAATTTGACTGGATCTATTTGGCGCTGCACTGTGCCTTCAGATAGGGAGACCTTCAAACCAAATTGCAGCGAACCACGTGCGATGTCAGCTGCAATGGCTTTGCGCACAACTTGGTCGAGACCCACTAGCCAATCAGGTACCCGGGCGCGGATGTCCAACCCTTTGTTATTGACCCCACGCAACTCCATCGACCAATCATAAGGTCCTATGGCGCCACTTAAGGCGGCAATACCAGTCATTGATGTTAACATTTCACCCCCTCAGACTTTTCTGCTACTGTCTACTGGAATTTAATGCCCATTAAAATATTAAATTTGATTGAAACCATTTACTTTATATTCATTAATCTCCTGCAGAACGCAGTAGTGAAAAGAAAATAAACTGGACGGGTCACTTATGGCCGAGCGCTAGAGTGGTGTTATGACTTCGACAGCCTCAAAACCCATCTCAAATGCCCCCGTTCACGGGGCTCAAAACTTTATTTTGAAAACATGGCAGTCGTGTCTACACGGTGACCCGCCACCCCGTCGTCACCAGATTTATTTACTATAATTTCAAAGGTGTTGTACCGGCCTTATCTTAGACTGTGATCTATTCAGTACATCATAACTTCGCGTGTCAAACTGCTGTCTTGACACGTTATCTGTTGGTGATGCACGCGGCGCTCTTGTCACCAACGTTTTTGCCACCACTGCCAAGTCAGCGCTGGCGCCGTTAATTATTGGGATGTTTATGCAAAGGTAGCCGCTGGCCATAACCTCGTTGGGCAGTTTGACCGGAACGAAAGTGGTTCTTATCCTACTGCCGCTGCTTGATCATGAGGGATGCTGTACATTTTCGCTCGGATTTGTCGATATTTCAAACGGTCAGATGTGTGGTGAGCTGATGATTTCATATGTAATCCCATTGCTGCTGAGCTGGATGTTCCAAAACTCCGT
>JAPKAD010000051.1 GCA_028825445.1 Octadecabacter sp. | reverse complement strand
AGCAGGACTCGAACCTGCGACCTTCCGTCCCCCAGACGGACGCGCTACCAGACTGCGCCATGGCCCGACATCTAATTGGACATACCGCAAATAGGGCGCAGATCAAGGCGAAAAACGCATAAACAGGATCAAGTGATCAACCTAAATTTATGCTGTCGCGGAGAGTCTGCATTCTTTTAAGAAGTGGTGCAATCGTGCCAGTTTGTGCTTCAAGCTTAGTATATGACGCCATTTGTAACAAATGAAACACGCGGGATTGGGCACCACTATTGCTATCATCAGAACCTTTGATGGTGTTTGTCGTAACATTTGATTTTGGAAGCGGTTCCACTTGCTCAATTGACGCAGACACTGGTTGATCGTTTGGCGCCAAATTAAGAGCAGCAGTAATTGATAGCGCAGCTTCGATTTGTGACGAATCTGGCAAAGCGACTACGTTAGACAATTCTGTGGCAAGCTGATTAACTTCTTCGGGTATGTGGCTGATGACAGTCGTTTCAGTGTTTGCGACGTTGGCATTAATACTTTTGGCAGCTGCTCCTTCCAGAATAGCAGCGGCACCCAGAGTACTTACATGTTTAACGCCTTGCTCCCGCAGGAGCTTTTGTGCGCCTTTAATTGTCATACCATCAACATAGAGTAATCTTTTAATCCCAGCCAGCAGCTCCAAGTCGGCAGGGCGGTAGTAACGTCGACCGCCGGCGCGTTTTACAGGCTTGATTTGGCTGAACTTGCTTTCCCAAAAGCGGAGAACGTGGGCTGGGGTTCCCAGCTCATTTGAGACTTCAGAAATTGTTCGGAATGCATCACGTGATTTAGACACGTTCTGGGATCCTAACCTTTATTGCCGGCAGCGACGCGGTCTTTCATCAAATGACTTGGACGAAAGCTTAGGACGCGGCGCGGCGTGATCGGTACTTCCTCGCCCGTTTTTGGATTGCGCCCAATGCGTGCAGCTTTATCTCGTATCGAGAATGTTCCAAAAGATGAAATCTTTACGCTATCGCCTTCAGCAAGCGAGTCAGACATGTGCGTTAAAACACTTTCAACTAAATCGGCGCTCTCATTGCGTGACAGGCCTACTTCTTCGTGTACTGCATCCGCTAAATCCATACGTGTCAGTGTCTTATCGGTCATTTTGTCCCCCTAGTTTACTGGTCATATTAAGCTGAGGGTAAAAGATAAGTCAATAACAGGGGCTTGTCGTAAAACATTGAATGCAAAAAAATATTACCAACGTAGGACCACAGCACCCCAAGCTAGGCCACCGCCGATTGCTTCTGTAACTATAAGGTCGCCGCATTTTATTTGATTTCGCTGTTTTCCAACCGAAAGAGCAAGTGGGATTGAGGCAGCGGAAGTATTGCCGTGGTCTTGAACCGTGACAACAACGCGTTCCATAGGGACGCCAAGTTTCTTGGCAGTTGATTGAATGATTCGAATATTGGCCTGATGGGGAACTACCCAGTCAACGTCTTCATGGCTGAGCCCAGCTTTTTCAAGCGCAGTCGTCGCAGTCGAAGCGAGCTTTTCGACTGCATGCCGAAACACTTCTTTACCCTGCATGCGCAACATACCTGTGTTCTGGGTTGATACTCCCCCATCTACATAGAGCAGATCACCATAGGTGCCGTCAGAATTGAGGTCAGTTGCCAGAATGCCGCGATCATTGGGGTTGTCCGCACTGTTGGTAGCTTCTAACACCAATGCGCCCGCGCCATCTCCAAATAAAACGCAGGTTCCGCGGTCGGTCCAGTCCATTATCTTGCTAAATGTTTCAGCCCCGATGACCAGTACGCGTTTGGCCTGTCCTGATAAAATTAATGCATTTGCATTGGATAATGCAAATACAAATCCAGCACAAACTGCCTGAATATCAAAAGCATACCCAGTATTATTACCAATATTATGCTGCACCATTGTGGCAGCAGACGGGAATGTTAGGTCTGCTGTAGAAGTCGCTAATACGATAGCGTCGATGTCTGAGCCATCCATACCAGCGTCTGAAAGGGCTTCTTTGGCAGCGCGTGTTGCAAGGTCAGATGTTGTTTGGCCTGTCGCGGCGAAATGGCGGCGTTCAATTCCTGATCGGGCTTTTATCCATGCGTCGGTTGTGTCGAGCGAGGCTTCAAATTCGGAATTCAAAACGATGCGGTCGGGCAGGTAGTGGCCAACGCCGCGAACGATTGCGCGAATAGTCATTTGATGCCGGTTTCCTTTTTAAGGGCTATTTTGATATCCTGTGCGTCGCTGTCTACTGAATCATCTTGGCTAAGCGCCGCAGCCGATGCAACCCTTGCTGCCAACTTGTCAGAAAAACCGGATCTCCCAAGCTGAGCGGCAAGCGCCACAGCTGCTGCTACACCGGTCTCGTCAGCGCTGCCGTGGCTTTTAATAACTGTGCCATTCAGACCAAGAAATACGCCACCATTGACGCGGCGTGGATCAATTTTTTTCTTTAGGCGGCTAAGCGAGGTCAGAGCAAGTATAGCAGAGATGCGCGAAAACCATGTAGTTTTAAATGCATCACGAAGCGATTCTGATATAAAATTTGCGGTGCCTTCGCCAGTTTTGAGGGCTATGTTTCCTGTGAAACCGTCCGTAACAATCACATCAACGTGCGCCGAGGGTAAGTCTCCACCCTCAACGAAACCCACATAATCGAATTCTCCAAGAGGCGCCGCGCGGGAAATAATGTCGTTTGCAACTTTTAATTCTGCGCGGCCTTTGTGTTCTTCTTTGCCTACGTTTAATAATCCAACGCGTGGGCGTTCCAGCCCTAAACCATTACGGGCGTAAGATGCGCCCATAAGCGCATAGGTCAAAAGATCTTCTTCGTCAGCGCGTATATCAGCGCCAGCATCGAGCATAACATTAAAACCAGCAATGTTGCGCGAGGGCCAGAGGCAGGCAATAGCAGGGCGGTTGACGCCTTCGGCTTTGCGCAGGCGGATCATTGATACAGCCATTAGTGCACCGGTGTTCCCACAAGAAACACAGACGGAGGCGTCATTATTTCGCACTGAGTCTATGGCTGACCACATTGACGTTGATTTTCCGTGTCGCATAACATGGCTCGGCTTGTCGGACATTGCGACCACGTCGGGCGCGTCTACGATTGTCACGGATTTGGAGAGTTTACGTTTAGCGATCAGCGGTTCAAGATCAGACTTGGGGCCGTGTAATAATATTTGGGTATTGTTGTCTTTATACAAAAAAAGAGCAAGACCCGCAACAATAGGTGCGGGCCCTTCGTCTCCGCCCATAGCGTCAACGGATATAACAAGCTGTGTAGTGGGTTGGCCAGTCGCGGACATAGTGTTCCCCTTCCGGCGATCTTAGTGCCTATGCCGCGTCGTCGTCCAGATCGATCTCATCAGCCTGAGCAATCACTTCACGTTCTGCGTATTTGCCACAAGAAGGGCATACATGATGTGGGCGCTTTAACTCACCGCAAGATGTGCACTCGTTCGGGTTTGAGCCATCAAGAGCGTGGTGAGACCGACGGTTGTTCCGGCGGGATTTGGAGATTTTATTCTGTGGGACAGCCATGTCGCAACCTCGGATAGTGGGTCCTTTGATCTTAAGATGGACCGTGTGAATTTCGTGCTCTGTACAAGCGTTCGGTCGGGCTTTAGGTCATAACCATCAGTCTGTCTATGCTTGATCTTAAACAAGATAGCTACTTACTGGGATTTCGCCATTTTGCAACCTAATCCCACAGATACATTGGCAGTTATTCTTGACATGTACCATCGTCTTCACCGTTGTTTTGTGTTGAGGCGGCAGCTCGCATGGCTGCAAGGCGTGCAAATGGGCGTGCATCCTCATCCGTCATAACTGATTTTCCGGGTTCGGTAACGCCGACGACTTCTGCTTCAATTCCATTTTTGCGGGGATAAGCCGGCATAATAAGAATTAAGGATTCTGCAATGACATCAATTAAGTCAAGGGTTTCCGACAGTGGATCGGTGGTGTCATCCTCACTCATCTCAACTTCTGAATCTTCAGAGGCGTCATCGCGCTTGTCGAAGTCAGAAATATAGGACCGTGTAATGACCTCGTCAATTCTCGTTGTGACCGGATCAAGGGAAATAACGCAGGATTGGCTTATGGTTGCGCCCAACGTTGCTTCAATTCTCCAGTCGCGTTTGCCTGTGGGAATTAATACACCGTCAAATCGAAGCTTCTTAACTTGTAATACATGAATGGTTTTTGCGATCGCTTTACGGCCGTCGCTGTCAGGTTCAATCGTGAAGTGTGTGCGCTTGCGTGAAGGTAGGTCTGCAAAGCGGATAAAATGAGTCGGTAGATCAGACATATGCGGGCACCCTTGAATTAAGTCTTCGGATTGCTTTAAATGCGTCAAAAGCCACCAAAAGCCAAGACGGGATTATCAAGTTGTACGTTATCAGTAACATGACAGGTCGTAAAACGTGCGCAGTGCTGGTTGCATGTGTGTTGATTATGGTGGTGGGGTGCACGCCGCTTTACCAAAATCATGGCTACATTCCGAGTGATGAACAGCTGGCAGATGTGCTGGTTGGCGTCGACACCCGGGACACAGTTGTTGATTTAATCGGCCCCCCTTCGGCGGGAAGTGTAACTGGTGGCGGCGAATATTTTTATGTCCAAAGTCGATTCCGTCTGCTTGGGCCCCTAGAGGCAAAGGAAATTACACGCGAAATTGTGGCGATCCAATTTGATGAAACAGGCCTTGTTTCCAATGTTGAGAAATTTAGGCTTGATAACGGCAATGTTGTGATTTTGTCTCGCCGCGTGACACAAGACCTCGTGCGCGACACCACATTTTTGCGCCAGTTGTTCGGGTCTGTCGGGCGATTTAACGCTGGTGACTTTTTGGGTGATGGGTAACGGTGCGCTCCATCCTGCGACCCTAAACATTGGCCTGATGAGAAATGAGCCAAAATAACCATGTCCACATTTCAATCAGCGCTTGAAGATACAGTGTTAAAGGCTGGGGCATATGTTGCGAGGTTTGCGCGCAGTAGTTATGATATTCAGCGGTGTCAGCTATTAAGTTATCAGTGTTTTGTAAAAGATGTCGGTGGGCTAGCCCCAACTTGTGAAACTGATAAATTCGATTCGCAATGTGAACATATTATGGTTGAAGATCGTACAGGTGTGTTACTTTGCAGCTATCGGCTTTTGTTGGTTGGGTCTGGCCGTGGGATTAGTACAAGTTATTCTGGGCAATACTATGATCTAAAGCGGCTTTTAAGCTATTCAGCTCCGATGTTGGAATTGGGGCGTTTTTGTGTTGATCCAGCCGTTTGTGATCCAGATGTGTTGCGCGTCGCGTGGGGCATGCTGGCGATTGTGGTGGATGCGCGGTCGGTGGGCTTATTATTTGGCTGTTCGTCTTTTGTCGGCACAGACGCTAGTAAGTATGGTCAAGCTTTTAATTTGCTAGCCCAAAGTCATCAAGCGCCGGATATATGGCATCCCGATGTAAAAGCTCCTCAAGTGATTCGATTTGCGGCAATGGGGCAAGTGGTTAAAAATTCTTCAAAATTGGATCATTCAGCTGCGATGGCACAGATGCCAGCGCTTTTAAAAACCTACCTCGGAATGGGGGGCTGGGTTAGTGACCATGCGGTGGTAGACACTGCAATGAACACGCTTCATGTCTTTACAGGTGTCGAGATATCAAACATTCCGCCCTCCCGTGCTAAAGCATTGCGCGCAGTTGCTGCATGGACCTAGCGTTAGTGCCCTTGCAGCCAGTGCGTGGTAACGCTAGCAGAGCACATGGCACGCGCACCCCTTTTACAAGTTACCGATATAGCCCTCACTTTTGGTGGGGATCCTGTCTTTGAAGACCTTAGTTTAGTTGTTCAACCTGGCGACCGTGTCGCTCTAGTTGGGCGCAACGGTTCGGGAAAGTCGACACTTCTTAAGGTAATGGCGGGTTTGGTCGAAGTCGACAAAGGTGGCGTTGTCATCGCACCGGGTATGTCGGTGGGTTACATGGAACAGGACCCAACAATGGAGGGGTTCGCAACTTTGGGTGATTACGCGTCTAGTGGGCTAGACACAAGCGATGCTTGGCGCGTTGATGCCGTGGCCGAAGGGTTAAAGTTTGATCCTTCCCGTGATATAAATGTTGCATCTGGCGGAGAACGTCGCCGTGCAGCTTTGGCAAAACTAATGGCTGAAGCACCTGGCTTGATGCTGCTTGATGAGCCTACCAATCATATGGACATTGAAGCAATTCGTTGGTTGGAACGCGAGCTTTCGCAAACTAGAACTGGTTTTGTTCTGATTTCCCACGACCGTGCGTTTTTAAATTCTCTTACTCGGGCTACGCTTTGGATTGATCGCGGCCAAGTCCGCCGACAGGAAAAGGGGTTCGCCCATTTTGAAGAATGGCGTGATAAGACGTGGGAAGATGAGGACATGCAACGCCACAAGCTAAATCGAAAGATCAAACAAGAGGCGCGGTGGGCTGTTGAGGGTATTTCAGCGCGGCGCACGCGCAACCAAGGTCGACTTAGGGCGTTGCAGGATTTACGGGCTGAAAAATCTGGCCAGATCAAACGCCAAGGCGCCGCTGCAATGGCACTGGATGCGGGTCAAGCGTCCGGTAAAAAGGTTATTGAGGCTTTTGATCTTAGCAAAAACTATGATGGAAAACAGATTGTGTCAGGGTTTAATCTTACAGTAAATCGTGGTGACCGTATTGCGTTTGTTGGTCCCAACGGTGTGGGAAAAACCACTCTTATCAGAATGTTGCTGGGTGAAATTAAACCAGATGAAGGCTCAATTAAACACGGTACCAATCTAGATATTGCAGTGTTCGATCAGGCGCGTGCCAAACTTAACCCAGAAACTACGCTGTGGGACAACCTAACCACAGATCCATCCATGTCCGTTAGCGGCAAAGCCGACCAGATTATGGTGCGTGGTCAGCCCAAGCATGTAGTGGGATATTTAAAGGAATTTCTTTTTGACGAAGGACAAGTCCGCGCACCTGTCCGGTCTTTGTCGGGTGGTGAAAAAGCGCGTTTGTTATTGGCGCGTTTGATGGCTCGCGAATCAAATGTATTAGTTTTAGACGAGCCCACCAACGATTTAGACATCGAAACGCTGGACTTGCTGCAAGACCTACTTGGTGATTACCCGGGTACTGTTCTTCTGGTCAGTCACGATCGTGATTTCATTGATCGCGTTGCGACGACCACCATAGCAATGGAAGGCAATGCGCAGGCAGTAACCTACGCTGGAGGTTGGACCGACTATTTAAACCAGCGGGCTGAGATTGAGGGCGGTATAGTAAAGGCAGCCAAGTCAAAATTAAAGTCTAGTAAGGGCAAAGTGGTTGTCAGCGAGGGGCTGAGTTTCACTGAAAAGCACCGTCTTGAAGAATTACCAAAGTTCATCGCTCGTCTTGAAGCTGAGATCGCCAAATTAGAAGAACTAATGTCGGATCCAACGTTGTTTACTGATCATCCTGTTAAGTTTCAAAAAGCGTCAGACGCGCTGGTTGAACGCCATTCAACTTTGTCTAACGCCGAAGAAGAATGGCTATTTCTTGAAAGTAAGGTCACAATTTAGATTGATTTTGCGGCCTTTTCTTCATCTTTTGCAGTATTCCACAGAGTATCCATTTCTGTTAAATTACTTTCAGATGGTGTGCGCCCATCGCGAGCCAATGCGTCTTCGATGAATTCGAAACGCCGCTTAAATTTTGTGTTAGCTTGTCGCAATGCGACCTCTGGATCGACATTCAGATGTCTTGCGAGGTTTGCCACAACAAACAATAAGTCTCCAACTTCTTCAGTAACTTCATTATGGGTTAATGTATCGCGGGCCTCCACCACTTCGGCAGCTTCTTCAGCAATTTT
Source organism: Octadecabacter sp. (assembly GCA_028825445.1). Classification (GTDB taxonomy): domain Bacteria; phylum Pseudomonadota; class Alphaproteobacteria; order Rhodobacterales; family Rhodobacteraceae; genus Octadecabacter. Next base: position 6,786 of record JAPKAD010000051.1, on the reverse strand, counting down.
GTCAATTACGTGTCCCACATCTGGCCAATCAAATCCAACACGTGCAGCGCGTTTTTGCAACTTAAATGCACGCAACAGTGCGGGCAGGCCAATTGCAACACCGTCCAGCGTGCGGGGTTCCTCTCGGTCAACCCGTTCTGCAGCCTTAATAGTTTCCCAGTCGACAGTTTGTTGTTCGACAGATTTATCCCGCAGTGGTTTGTTCGATTTTGGCCCAAACACATGCGGGTGCCGCGCTATCATCTTGTCGGACATTGTTCTGGCCACGTCGCTGAAATTGAAATGCCCTGCGTCGTGGGCTATTTGCGCATGGAACACTGATTGAAACAATAGATCGCCCAATTCGCCACGCAAATCGTCCATATCGCCACGTTCAATCGCATCTGCGACCTCGTAAGCTTCTTCGATTGTGTAGGGTGCAACGGTAGCAAATGTCTGATCGATATCCCATGGGCAGCCAGTTTGTGGGTTACGTAAAGCTGCCATGATAGCCAAAAGCCTGTCCATTTGCTGCGCCGAATCGTTAGAATGAATTAGAGGGTCAGTGGTCATATTGTGGGGTCGCTCCTTTGATGTCAGAGTAAGTTATTCTCACCCCGAATAGAGGTCCACCCCATGCCCGTCATTAACCGAATTTCTGCCTTTTCTGACGATATGAAAGAATGGCGCAGGTACCTGCACAAGTATCCTGAACTAGGGCAGAATTGCCAAAAGACTGCAAGTTTTGTGGTGGATCGTTTGCGAGAATTTAATGTGGATGAAATTCATGAAGGCATCGCCATTTCCGGTGTGGTCGCGATTATCGAAGGCCGCGGATACAAAGATGGTGTTGGGCCAACAATTGGTCTGCGTGCGGATATGGATGCATTGCCAATCACGGAAACCACAGGTGCTGACTGGGCGTCAAAAAATCCTGGTAAGATGCATGCATGTGGGCATGACGGGCATACGACGATGTTGCTGGGGGCTGCGCGCTATCTTGCAGAAACACGTAATTTTAAAGGACGGATTGCACTTATTTTTCAACCAGCTGAAGAAACTGGTGGTGGTGCCGAACTGATGGTGCAAGAGGGGATGTTGGAGAGGTTTAATGTGCGTGAGGTATACGCCCTGCACAACGCCCCAGGCACGCCTGTCGGTCAGTTTTATACCACTCCAGGTCCTATTATGGCTGCGGTTGATACATTCCACGTTGATATAAAAGGTGAAGGCGGGCATGGTGCCTATCCACAAGACACCTGCGACCCAATTCCCGCAGCGCTGTCTATCGCCCAGGCCATTGGTACTATCGTTAGCCGCAACAATAGCGCACTGGATGACTTGGTTGTTTCAGTCACGATGATCCAAGCTGGTATGGCTGACAATATAATCTCCGAAGACGCGTATTTGGGTGGCACGGTGCGGACATTTGACAAAGATGTGCAGGCCATGGTTAAAAAGCGTATGGCAGAAATTGTTGCAGGTCAGGCAGCATCATTTAATGTCGCGGCTACATTACGTTACAATGAAGGATTTCCCCCAACAATCAACTCTACCGCCCAAACGGAGTTTGCCGTAGAAGTGGCGAGGGAAGTTGCGACTGAGGGTATTGTTGTCGCCGATAGTCCGCGTGAAATGGGAGCCGAAGATTTTGCCTATTTTCTGGAAAAAAAGCCAGGCTGTTATTTATTTGTCGGGAATGGTGACACAGCAGGTTTGCACCACCCAAGCTACGATTTTGACGACGCAACCACTGCTTATGGTGCATCGTTTTTTGCCCGGATTGCAGAGTGCGCTATGCCGCTAACCAATTCGAAAGAAAACACGTAATGGCTTTAGAGGATGCCAAGGGCCAAATTGATATCGCCTTTACACGTGATGACTTAAAGGGTTGCGCGTTCGAAAATACTTTTGGTGGAGCGACGTCATTTTTGCGGCGCAAATACACCAAGGATTTAAAAGGAGTTGACCTGTGCGTTACTGGCATACCATTCGATCAGGCTGTTACCAACCGCCCTGGAACACGGTTTGGCCCCCGCGCCATTCGTGAAGCCAGTACCTTGCAACCCTATGATCCGCCGTATGGTTGGGGATTCGATCCCCTGAGCGATTTTGCTATCGCGGATTACGGTGATTTGGCTTTTGATTACGCCAATGTAGCAGGCACCCCTGCGGCAATCCAAGCGCATATTGCAGGCATTCTAGCCGCAGAAGTGGGAACTGTGACGTTGGGTGGCGATCATTTTATTACTTTGCCAATACTGAAGGCATATGCTGCCAAGTATGGTCCGTTAAGTGTGATCCAGTTCGATGCCCATTCTGACCTTTGGGCCGACAACGATATGGACCGTGTCGACCATGGAACATTCATGTATAAAGCTGTGAAATTAGGATTGGTTGATGTGGCACGTTCAGTGCAGATCGGCATTCGCACCGAATGCGATGACTATTGTGGAATGGAATATATTGACGCCCGAACTGTTCATGAAAAGGGTACAGCTTGGGCTGTGTCGCGCGCTAAAAAAATCGTTGGTGAAAATGCGGTCTATCTCACTTTTGATATCGACGCGCTGGACCCAGCTTTTGCGCCTGGGACGGGCACACCTGTTTGGGGTGGTCTATCCAGTTGGCAGGCGGCCGCGATGCTTCGTGATCTGGCGGGGATTAACATGGTCGGTGGTGACATTGTTGAGGTATCACCATCTTACGACCCCAGCGGCATAACGGCAGTAGCGGGCGCACACGTGGCGTTTGAATTGTGCTGTTTAGCACTGTGGAACAAAAGGTAATTAAATGAAAAACCAACCCATTTCTGGGAACGAACTTGCGCGATTTTCTGGGCCGCAGACGTTCATGCGATTGCCGGAGGTAGCGAATGCCGAAGGCCTCGATGTTGGGTTTGTTGGCATCCCGATGGACATTGGAACAAGTTGGCGATCTGGCACACGGTTTGGGCCTAAACAATTACGACAAGAAAGCGCGATGATCCGGCCTTACAATATTCAGACTGGCGCTGCGCCTTTTGACAGTCTGCAGTGTGCGGATCTTGGTGACATTGCGATCAATACATTTTCTTTAAGAAAAAGTTTATCAATTATTCAAAATACTTATGATGAGATCTTAAAGTATCCTGTGATTCCTATGGGGCTTGGCGGTGATCATTCTTTGACGTTGCCAATCTTGCGGGCGATGCACAAAAAATATGGGCCTGTCGCTTTAGTACATGTGGATGCCCACGCTGATGTGAACGATGAAATGTTTGGAGAGCGCGAAACTCATGGTACTGTATTCCGTCGGGCATTTGAAGAAGGCCTCATAACTCCATCAAAAGTATGGCAAATTGGCCTTCGTGGAACAGGTTACACAGCCGAAGATTTTAGTGAGGCCGCTGACTGGGGTTTCAATCAGCGTTTAGCACAAAATTTGTGGCATAAATCACTGATATCACTTGGTAAAGAGATTGTTACATCCCTTGGTAATCAACCATGTTACATTACCTATGATATCGACAGTCTTGATCCCAGCTTTGCGCCAGGAACTGGGACACCAGAAATTGGCGGGTTAACAACACCGCAAGTTATGGAGTTAATCCGTAATCTTAGAGGTTTGAACGTGGTTGGCTGCGATCTTGTTGAAGTTTCTCCACCCTACGATCCCACTGGCAACACAGCTCTTGTTGGGGCGAACATTATGTTTGAGATGCTAAGCATTTTACCGGGTGTCAAATATCGCTGATTGGGGCGGGATGACTGAGACACATCGCGTACAACCCCAACGTACACACATCGAGGATTATGAGTTTTGAAGATCATTTTTTTGGGACTTCTTGGGCTTTTTGTAGCCTTTGCAGTTTATGTTCGGGTAGCGCCGACAAATGTTGAAGTCTGGCACAACCCAAAGTTACCTGTCATGTTTGATGGCAAATATCCAAGTGCGGTCGGTTTTATATCACAGCGTTCGCTGGATGGAGACGGATTTAAAACGCTTGCGCGACTTGACGCAATAATACGTTCAACACACCGCACGACTGTTTTGGCAGGTACAGTGGATGTTGGTAAGATTACATATATTACGCGCAGTCGTGTGATGGGTTTTCCTGACTATACGACTGTGATGCTTTCATCGCGTGACCCTTTCGAGAAAAGTTTGCTGCAAGTCTTCGGGCGTTTGCGGTTTGGGCAATCGGATATTGGCACGAATCGTGCGCGCATAGAGGGGTGGTTGAAGACACTTTACGAGGATATACAGATGCAATGATACCAAATGACCGCCTTATGCAAATCACTGAACGTTTTGAATACCTAGAGGCCCTCATGGGGCAAGGATTGGGGGGGGTAGAGTTTGTTTCAGTCAGCCGCGAGTATGCTGAACTGCGCCCCGTGGTTGAGGTTGTGCGCACGTATCAAAATTTGACGGCTGAAATTGAAGTTACGGAAGCGATGCTGTCTGATCTGGAAATGAAAGAGCTGGCCGAGCTGGAATTGCCGCAATTGCGCGAACAACTTCCAGATGCTGAGGCTGCAGTTAAGCTTGCGTTGATCCCGAAAGATTCCGCTGATGGTAAGCCTGCACTGTTGGAAATTCGCCCCGGAACCGGAGGAGACGAAGCAGCACTTTTTGCTGGTGACTTGCTTCGAATGTATCAGAGATATGCTGAGAACCGCGGTTGGTCGTTCGAGATTATTGAAGAAACCCAATCTGAATTGGGTGGCATCAAGGAAGTTATTGCGCGTGTTGCAGGAAACAATGTTTTTGCGCGAATGAAATATGAAAGTGGCGTTCATCGCGTGCAGCGGGTGCCTGAGACAGAAAGTGGTGGGCGAATTCATACGTCTGCAGCTACAGTTGCAGTGTTGCCCGAGGCGGAAGATGTAGACATTCACATTAACGCTAATGATATTCGTATTGATACTATGCGCGCATCCGGATCGGGGGGGCAACATGTCAATACTACTGATTCAGCAGTAAGAATTACGCACATGCCGTCAGGCATTGTAGTGACAAGCGCTGAAAAATCACAACATCGCAACCGTGAGATTGCTATGCAGGTTTTGAAAACGCGGCTGTACGATGCAGAACGTCAGAAGGTACATGATGAACGTTCTGCGGATCGTGCGGCGCAGGTTGGATCGGGGGATCGATCCGAACGAATTCGCACCTATAATTTTCCACAAGGGCGGATGACGGATCACCGTATTAATCTGACATTATACAAATTGGATGCAATCTTGCAGGGTGAATTGAACGAGGTAATTGATGGATTAATTCAAGACGCGCAGGCGAGTGCACTGGCGGAGATGAACGTGTGATCGTTCAAGCGGCTTTGGCCATGGCTGTGAAGGTGTTGAAACAAGCAGGCATCGAAGAACCAGTGCGTGATGCGCGTTTGTTGATGGCTTCTTGTATGAAAATTTCAGTTAGCCGTTTAACGCTCCATGCACACGCCGAACTAGAAGATGCGGCACAGGTTGTGTTTTTTGGTGATATTGGCCAACGGGCCGTGCGCACGCCAGTCTCGCATTTGCTGGGCTACCGCGACTTTTATGGGCGGAGGTTTACTGTGACTCCTGATGTGCTTGACCCACGCGGCGATACGGAAACATTGATTGAGGCAGCTTTGGCAGTTCAGTTTGATAGTGTTTTGGATCTTGGTACCGGATCAGGCTGTATTTTGGTCACGTTGTTGGCAGAGCGCGTTGCAGCAACGGGAACTGGGGTTGATGTTTCTAAATGTGCAGTTTGTGTGGCGGAACGAAATGCGCGTAAGCTTGGGGTGTGGGACCGCTGTGCGCTTGAGGTCAGCGATTGGTTTGAGAGTGTAGGCGGCTCCTACGATCTTATCGTGTCTAACCCACCTTATATCTCGCTGAATGAAATGGCTAGCTTGTTACCTGAATTAGCGCATGAGCCACGCACTGCGCTGACAGATGAATGTGATGGTCTAACGGCATATAGAACGATCACTGCAGGTGCGAGTGCGAATCTGCGGCAGGGAGGTTGGCTTATGGTTGAGATCGGACCGACCCAAGGGGATGCTGTAATAGCAATGTTTGAAGCTTCTGGTTTAAGTAAGTTAGAGATTCGCATTGATTTAAATGGTCGAAACCGTGTCGTATTAGGCCAATTGCCACATTAAATGTGTGTATTTAAATATTTATTGCAGATTTCACTTGCGATTAATACCTTGAACGTCATAGTCAGTGTAGTCGGATGGTACATGGGCTTTTTGCCCGTCTCCGACAAACGCCAGAACATCGCAAGCTCGCGTATTTGATTTGTCCCGCATGAGGTGGGATCGGGCCGCGACCGAAAAAAACAGGCTGGACTTCCTTTATGAAATCTTCTCGATCCCGTTCGCGGAATAAAAGCCGCAGCAACACCCGCCCAACGGGTGGCAATATTGTTAACCGAGTTTTTGATAGCTCTGGTCCCGAGGGCAAGGTGCGTGGAACGCCGCAACAAATTGTTGAAAAATACACCCAGCTACACCGCGATTCTTTGCTTGCGCGTGATTCTGTGAATTCGGAAAATTTCGCGCAACACGCGGAGCATTACACTCGTCTTCTGGCGGAAGCGCAAAAAGAGATTGATGCTAAGCGTGAAGAACAAGAAAAGTACAATCGCGAGCGTCAGATTGAGCAAGATAAACAAAATCGCGACCGTCAAGCGGAGCGTGATCGTGAACGTGATGCCCGCATGAAAGCGCAAGAGGAGGCGGCAGCAGCGACACCCAAACCTGACCCCGTCGAACAACCAGTTCAAAATGAATATGGTGATCCAGGATTGGTTGAAACTCCCGAAGAAGCA
>JAPKAD010000103.1 GCA_028825445.1 Octadecabacter sp. | reverse complement strand
TGGAGTATAGCTATGGTGCTGATGTGAATTTAGCGCAAGGCGATGCTGAAAAGGCACTATTTTCTGCGTTGGATGCGGCTGATGCTCAGATCAAGCCCGCCATGGATGCACAAGACTTTCTGACTGCTATGGCTGCTATGTCTGTACTACGTGCTCCGATTGATATGTTTTTTGATGCTGTGAAGATCAATGCGGACAGTCCAATGATACGGCGCAACCGTTTAAACCTGCTTAGCCGCATCAGAAAAACCTGCCTTTCTGTGGCTGATTTGTGCAAACTGGAAGGTTGATCGAAGTTCTCTTGCGCTACACTGACAAGGGCCTATGCTTTGGCCAAACAAAAGGATGCAGCAGTGCAGATTGATATGGTATACGCACCCATTGTGTTAGTAACAAATACTACCGCGATGACGGCAGCCGCGTACGGTGGGCGGGCCAAATGTGCACAGCGTTTGATCCGTCTAGATATGCCCATACCAACCACTGTCGCCCTCTCCTTCGCGGCAGTTCATAAAATGGCAACTGGTAATATAATTGATCTCAACTTGGTGTTACCGCATTTTGGCGGTACACCCTTGCTATCGGTACGGCCCTCTTCTGGCAGCCCAGATTGGGGTGGGCCCGGTGCTATTTTGAACATAGGTATGAATGATGAGAGATTTGCCTTTCTGTCTGTAACTTTGGGTGAGACGGCGGCAGCGGTGCTCTATCTGCGTTTTATCAATGCTTATGCAACGCATGTAGCCCGACTTGACCCCGATGCCTTTGAGGATCCTGAAATACCTACTGCGAAGGATGTAACAGCCGCATTGTCTACCTATGCTGAGGAGGCCGATGAGCCGTTTCCGCAGGCAGTAGATATACAATTGGCCCATGTATTGCGGTCCATGGCCCGCGCTTGGGAGGGAACTAGTGCACGTTTACTGCGTCAAGCCAAAGGCGCTCCAGTTGATGCGGGGCTTGGGCTTGTAGTTCAGGCGATGGCGATTGGGGTTGGACATGGGGAATGTGGTTCTGGTGTAATCCAATTTGCTTCTTCTGAGACCGGCTTGCCGGAAATCCATGGTCGCTATCTGCGCCAGTCTCAGGGCCGCGAAGCTTTGGACCGGCAAACTGGATCTCTATATTTGACTAAAGACACCCGTGGTCCGTCGCTTGAGGAGACCTGCCCTGAAGTCTTTGCAAAGCTCTTGGCATATTCTGTTTTGGCTCGACAGCGTTTGCGCGAAGAAATGCAAATTGAGTTTACGCTTGAAAATGGCGAATTGATGATATTAGACGCAGTGCGGATAGTTAGATCTTCCAGTGCTGCCGTGCATATTGCAGTTGATCTGGCCAACGATGGTGTTATCCCGCGTGAGGAAGCGCTAATGCGTGTAGACCCCAAAGCTTTATCCGAGCTGTTACACCGTCAAGTAGCGCCTAATGCTGGTCGTACGGTGTTAGCAAAAGGAATCGCCGCCAGTCCAGGTGCGGCTACTGGTAGAATTGTATTTACCGCTTCAGATGCACAAGCTTGTGCGGCGCGTGGGGAGTCTGCTGTTCTGGTTCGGCGTGAAACTGGACCGGAGGATATTCGTGGTATGCATTCGGCGGTGGCGGTGTTGACTGAGCGCGGTGGTGTGACGAGCCATGCAGCGGTTATAGGCCGCGGCCTAGGTTTGCCTTGCGTAGTTGGTGCATCTGATATGAGCATTGATACACAGAAAAATATTATTGTTGGTCGAAATCAGCAAATGTTGCGAGAAGGTGACGTGATCACCGTTGATGGGACTTTGGGAGAAATTCTCGTGGGGCATGTCGAAACGGTCGAAGCTGGTCTTGATAATACTGTGATCACGTTATTGAGCTGGGCTGATGATCTACGCGATATTGGCATTCGCGCTAATGCGGACACGCCCCGTGATGCGCAGACTGCCAAAAACTTTTTAGCTGACGGGATTGGCTTGTGCCGCAGCGAGCATATGTTTTTTGAGGCGGATCGTCTGACGGTTATGCGTGAGATGATTTTTGCTGAAAATGAAGATGATCGTGCAGCCTCTCTGGAGCGTCTGTTGCCAATGCAGCGGGCGGATTTCACAGAACTTTTTCAAATCATGCAGGGCAGGCCTGTTTGCATCCGACTTTTGGACCCGCCACTGCATGAGTTTCTGCCTGCGGACAGGAGCGGTTTGCGCGACTTGGCTGAGGCTTTAAGCCTACCGCTGTCTAGAGTTACAGAGCGTGTGGCGCAGTTGTCTGAGTATAACCCCATGCTGGGCCTTCGGGGAGTACGGCTTGGGATCACTGTGCCTGAGATTTATGATATGCAGGCTCGTGCAATATTTGAGGCTGCAATTGATAGTGGCGTTGATGCCGCGCCTGAAATTATGATTCCTTTGGTCTCCGCCTGTCGCGAGGTGGAATTAGTAAAGGCGCGGATTGATACTGCAGCCGCAGCTGTGAGAACAGAACGTGGTCAGAGTTTTACTTACTCACTTGGCGTTATGGTTGAAACTCCACGGGCAGCCCTGCGGGCGGGTGAAATTGCAGCCCACTCCCAGTTCTTGAGTTTTGGCACCAATGATCTCACACAGATGACCTATGGTTTGTCTCGAGATGATGCTGGCCGGTTTATGTCTTCTTATGTTCAACAAGGTGTCTATGATGAAGATCCGTTCCATAGTCTTGACACAGATGGTGTTGGTGAATTGCTAATATTGGGTGCTGCCCGTGGCCGGGCGGCGCGCCCTGAGGTTGTGCTGTCGATTTGTGGTGAGCATGGAGGTGATCCCAAGGCAATTGCATTCATTCGGAAATGTGGTTTCACCTACGTATCTTGTTCGCCATTCAGGGTACCCATCGCTCGTCTTGCAGCAGCACAATGCGCAATTTCTGATCATATGAAACATTGATGTAAAGGTTACATTTTTGTCAAACGTCTTAGACGGTAGACACAGTCACTAGACGTAACCTCTATATTTTCCTATAGCCAAATAAAGTGCTGGAAGTTTTAAGCTTTGGGGGTAGTTTTAGTGCGAACTGTTTTTAGAATTTTATTCTATGGACTTCTTGTTCAACTTTCTGTGCTGCAACCTGTTGCAGCCTCTGAATTTAGCGTACCATTTTCTCTGAAAGCGTTAGCCAAAGCATTGGCACTTGAATCGCCAATTCTTAATTCTAATCAATGGAAAGAAAACGCTTTAGTTACATCAACGCGCCCTAAAGAACGCATCAGTTTGCTGACGTCAATGCGCCCTAAGGATCGACCAAACCTCCAATGGAAATGTCTGGCGGAAGCACTTTATTTTGAGGCACGTGGGGAGCCGGTTCAAGGACAATTTGCAGTGGCTGAAGTGATACTCAACCGTGTGGATAGCCCAAAATTTCCCAATAGTATTTGTAAGGTTGTAAACCAAGGTACCGGGCGAAAGCATGCCTGCCAGTTCAGCTATACCTGCGATGGTAAGTTCGAACGTATCGCTAATATGGCAGTTTATAACCAGTTGGTCGTTATAGCACGGGCTATGATCGACGGTGGTATGAGGCAGTTGAGCGGTGGGGCTACTTACTACCACACTACATCGGTTCAACCTTCTTGGGCGCGACGTTTTGAGCATACGGCTACAATTGGGATACACAAATTCTATAAACCGGGTAGACGCAGTGATAAGAATTAAATTCTGCTGCTGCACGAATTTTGGTAGTGAAAGTGCTTGGGGGAATTGAAGTGATAGATGATCTTGAACATGCCTTTGCGCATCCTTTAGCTCGCTCAGAGGCCACTGCTCTAGGTGCTTGTGATCGAATATCTGTTAGAGACCATATTATTACGGTTGAAATAGGTGCGTTTCAGGCAGAACGAGGCACGACTCAGCGTATTCGTTTCGATGTTGTGGTTGAAGTTCAGCCTTTAAATACTGAAATTCAAGACGATGTTGACCGGATTTTATCATATGATCGCGTCACCGAAGCAATTGAGGCTGCTCTTTCCGAGGAACGGCTGAATTTGCTGGAAACCTTAGCGGAACGGGTTGCAGATCGCATTC
>JAPKAD010000133.1 GCA_028825445.1 Octadecabacter sp. | reverse complement strand
ACGATTGCCTCACTTGTGATTCCAAACTCTTGGTAAAGTCGTCCCGCAGGGGCAGATGCTCCAAAACCGGTCATACCGATAAAGCCTGCTTTGGCCTCACGTCCGCGCTCGCCCAGTAGCCATTGATCCCAGCCCATGCGCACGGCGGCTTCTATGCCCACGCGCACTGAACCTCCTGGCAAAATGCGCTTGCGGTAAGTGGCATCTTGCTGTGCAAACAATTCCATACAAGGCATGGAAACCACGCGTGTGCCAATCCCCTCAGCCTGCAGAATTTCACGCGCCTGCATGGCCAGTGAAACTTCTGTTCCGGTGGCCATCAAGATTACCTCCCGCTTACTATTTGCTTCCGCCAAAACATAGGCGCCACGCGCGCTGAGGTTCAAAGCTTTATACTCTGTGCGTACTGCTGGAACGCCTTGGCGAGATAAAGCCATCACTGTAGGAGTGTTGGGTTGGCTAAGCGCCACCTCCCAAGCTTCAGCTGTTTCAGTGAGGTCTGCTGGTCGGAACACTAATGTGTTTGGAGTAGCACGCGAGATCGCGAGGTGCTCTACTGGCTGATGAGTTGGCCCATCTTCGCCTAGGCCAATGGAGTCATGTGTCATTACATAGATTGTTGGTACACCCATTAGAGCAGAAAGACGCATCGCACCGCGGGCATAATCGGTAAAACACATAAACGTACCACCATACGGACGAATGCCGCCGTGCAACGCCATGCCGTTCAGGGCCGCAGCCATACCATGTTCGCGAATCCCAAAATATATGTATCTTCCACTGCGATTTTCTGGATCAAAAACTCCCATGTCGTCCGTCTTAGTATTATTTGACCCTGTCAAATCAGCAGAGCCACCCACGGTTTCAGTCATCACAGGATTGACAACTTTCAAAGTATTCTCAGAGGCTGTGCGCGTGGCAACTTTTGGGAGTATTTCTGCCGCATTTTTCTTTATTGAGCGAATTATAGCGCTAAGCTTTTTGGGCGCTTCACCGGCGAATACTCGGTTGAACTGACTTTGGCGTGAACCTGATAGGCAAGAAAAACGATTCTCCCAATCCACCCGTTCAGCGGCACCACGTGCGCCTATTTTTTCCCATTTTATTTTAACTTCAGAAGGAATTTCAAATGCTCCATGCTTCCAGCCGTAGGCTGCCTTTGCTTCAGCTAATTGTGTAGCATCAGTTAAAGCGCCATGCCCTTTTGATGTGTCTTGAGCGGCATGACCTAAGGCTATGTGTGTTTTACACGCGATCATTGAGGGTTTGTCGGATTTGCGAGCGGCTGTTAGAGCCGCGTCAATTGCGTCTGGATCATGGCCATCAATGGCCTGCACATGCCAGCCAGAGGCTTCAAAGCGTTGGATTTGATTGGTGCGATCTGATAATTCAACAGTACCGTCGATGGTGATATTATTATCATCCCATAACACAATGAGATGTCCAAGTTCATGGCGTCCTGCGAGGCCAATTGCTTCTTGGCTTATCCCTTCCATCAAGCACCCGTCACCAGCGATGAC
>JAPKAD010000132.1 GCA_028825445.1 Octadecabacter sp. | reverse complement strand
ACAGAGGCTCTCCCATTCCCATAAGCACGATATTAGAAAGTAGGCGTGCGGTGTTCACTGGGTTGCGGCCAGGTTCTGGCCATTCCCCAAGGTCGTCGCGAGCCAGCATCACTTGGCCAATAATTTCACCTGCAGTGAGATTACGGACTAATTTTTGAGTGCCCGTGTGGCAGAATGAACAGGTTAGTGTGCAGCCCACTTGGCTGCTGATGCATAGGGTGCCACGATCTTTCTCGGGAATATAGACAGTTTCAACTTCATGGCCACCAGCAATTCGCACTAGATATTTTCGTGTACCGTCTATTGATACCTGTTTTGATACGACTTCAGGGATGGTGACAACAAAATTTTGGGCCAACAGCGCTCGATACTCCTTTGATAGATTAGTCATCTGATCAAAGTCGCGAACACCTTTTTGATAAATCCATTGCCACAGCTGACCTGTCCGCATTTTTGCTTGTTTTTCAGATGTACCAGCCACAATCAAAGCGTTGCGCAGCGCATCACGTGTTAAACCTACTAAATTTGTGGGGCCGTCTAGTAACTTGCGCGGAATTGTAATTAGGTCTTGGGTAATAGGGGTAGATGCGTCGGTCATAGTGGTGATCCAAATGAACTAGACCTTACTTTAGCAGGGGATAGTTCATTTGCCAATCGTTCAAGCTTTGTTAGCCCGCACAACGTTTTTCAGCATCTTTCACTGCGGCAGTGAAACCCTTCAAACTAAAGGTATCTTTGGTCACTGTCCCACGCTCTGATTGTGCAGTAACTACAGCCTTTGCTCCACGTTTCATAGCAGCAATAATTTTTGCATCATCTGCAGCGCTGGGGGGCCATGCCCATTCACCATCAGCGGCTAATTCAAAGGTTACACCGTCAAGGTCTAGGGCAATGCTGCGCTCTTTTGCAAACGGGTAGCCACCCGTGAACGCCACTTGGCCTTTTACGTTGTCGCTTGGGCGGTAAAATACAAACAGCAAGATTTTGCTGCGTCGGACTGCAACAATACTGCCATCGCGTTTATTCACAGTTTCTTTTGGTGCCGTCACGGCCCAACATTCTGTTGGATTACTTTCTACAAAAACAGACCAATCAGTTTGAGTTGAGACGCGGTTAGATGTCTCTTGGGCCAACGCGCTGGAACACAGAAAGACCAGACTACAAGCCGCGGAAGAAATAAGTGTCTTGAACATTAGGTCTGCCTTTATAGTTTTGTTCGCATTACATAGATCATATTTTAAAGTTTTTACTGGTCGAATTATCGAAACTCCGTTATCTGGTAACTTAGCGCACCCTGGCCCCGAGGGGAAACCCCCTTAAGTTAAAGGCAGCGAAAAAAACGCCTTGAGGAGTAGATTATGTTGCATTCTGTTCCATTGGTCCAGGTCTGGCGAGGCAATTTTTTGGAAAGTCAGCATTGTGGGCATGTGGTAATATGCAACTTGGATGGTGAAGTTGTTGAGGCTTGGGGTGATACTGAGCATATAATTTTACCACGCTCGTCATGCAAAATATTGCAAGCT
>JAPKAD010000102.1 GCA_028825445.1 Octadecabacter sp. | reverse complement strand
ACAAAAATCATACTTCACGCGGGCGTTGTTTTGGCTCACCTACCAAGGTGGCGCCAATCCTGCAACATGAAGCCCCTTTGCAGGAACAGTTAATGTTGCCATTTTTGTAATAAAAACGATCGAAGTGAATTAATTGTAGACCAAAATAAAATCGATCTCAAATTTAGGTTATAAAAAAATTTTCTAAAATAAATTATTATTTAAACAAATAGATATTAAAAGTATCTATAGCAAAAAAATGGCCACCTAAAATGGCGGCCATTTTCTTACCCAGCTAAAAGACTGTTAGGGAACTATAAATAATAATGTAAATTTGGGGCCACGATGACGCAGCCCCAAGTCTATTTATTGCTGCCAAGATTTAATTAGTTCATCATAAGCAACTGTGACTGGAGCTTCATCTTCGTTTTCAAGCATTGGCTTGGGTGAACCAGGCTGAGATAGCCAATATTCAGGATCACTCTCATCGTTCAAAAGTGGACCGAATTCACCTTGTACGCCAGCACGCTCAAGACGTGCCAAGACGGCTTCTTGATCAGCACAAAGCCCATCAAGAGCTTCTTGCGGTGTTTTAGCACCGGACATAGCGTCGCCAATGTTCTGCCACCACAGTTGTGCCAGCTTTGGATAGTCGGGAACGTTTGTTCCTGTTGGTGACCACTGAACGCGAGCTGGCGAACGGTAGAACTCAACCAGACCACCAAGACGAGGTGCACGTTCAGTAAAGCTATCATGTTGGATCGTTGATTCACGAATAAATGTCAGACCAACATGGCTTTTACGTACGTCTACAGTCAGTGATGTGACGAACTGGGCATAAAGCCAAGCTGCCTGTGCACGGTCAACTGGTGTTGATTTCATTAGAGTCCAAGAACCGGCGTCTTGGTAGCCGATCTTTGTGCCTTCAACCCAGTATGCACCGTGCGGTGAAGGTGCCATACGCCACTTTGGCGTTCCATCTTCATTCATCACGGGCAGGTCAGGTTCAACGGTTGCTGCGGTAAAAGCAGTATACCAGAACATCTGTTGAGCAACATTACCCTGCGCAGGAATTGGGCCTGCTTCAGAAAACGTCATACCCATTGCGGCAGGTGGGGAATAGTTTTGAAGCCATTCGATTGCTTTGGTCACAGCATAAACAGCAGCTGGACCGTTGGTAGCACCACCACGAGCAACACAGGATCCAACGGGCTGTGAATTGTCATTTACTCGAATACCCCACTCATCGACGGGCAGGCCATTTGGCTCACCGATATCGCCAGCACCTGCCATAGATAACCATGCATCAGTGTATCGCCAGCCTAGTGACGGATCGCGTTTGCCGTAATCCATGTTACCAAAGACGTCGCCTTCAACGCCCAAACGTGACAAATCTCGCCCCGTGAAGAATGCTGCGATATCTTCGTATGCTGACCAATTAACTGGAACGCCCAGTTCATAGCCATATTCAGCTAGGAAGTCAGCTTTGTTGACGTCGTCGTTAAACCAATCATAACGGAACCAATAAAGATTCGCGAATTGCTGAGTTGGCAATTGATAAACCTTGCCATCTGGACCTGTGGTAAATGAAAGGCCAATGAAGTCTTCCAAGTTCAAATCTGGATTTGTAACAGCAGCACCTTCGTCAGCCATCCAATCGGTCAAATTACGTGCTTGCTGATAGCGCCAATGGGTACCAATCAGATCACTGTCGTTGACATAGGCATCATAGATGTTTTCGCCTGTCTGCATTTGTGTTTGCAGCTTTTCGACAACATCGCCTTCACCGATCAGATCATGCGTGACCTGAATTCCAGTGATGGCGAAAAATGCTGGTGCCAATACACTAGATTCGTATTCGTGAGTTCCAATTGTCTCAGATACCACATTGATTTCCATACCAGAATATGGATTTGCAGCATCAATAAACCACTGCATTTCAGTTTCCTGATCCGCGCGTGATAGCGTAGAAAGATCGCCGATTTCACTATCCAGAAATGCCTTTGCAGCATTCATGTCAGCGAAGACAGGCGCGGAAAGCATGCAGACAGCAAAACTTAACGCAGTCGTCCCTTTAAGTCGCAAGTTCATATCTTGTTCCTCCCTATTTTAGAACAATGAAAGTCGCCTGGTTCTTGCAGACCAGGTAACCCTTTATCTCTATCTTTAGACCCAGCGAAAAACTGCATAGGCGTAAAAGAGACATACAATCAGGGCCCCCCATTGGGGTGCACTGAACAGGCCGAGCCAAGCCAGATTTAGAAAGGCCGACCCTAAAAGCGTGATGAATAATCTATCACCCCGCGTCGTTTCAATCTGGAGTACCCCAACGCGTGGCACTTCAGGAAATTTTATTGCCAGCACCGTGAAGGTAATTAGCGTAAGCGCGATTATCACAAAAAAGGTAGCAGTGGGCCAAGTCCAAGCCATCCAATCCATTGAATATCCTCCTCTTTCGTTTGTTATACGCGTCCAAGGGCAAAGCCCTTGGCAATGTAGTTGCGGACAAAGTAGATTACCAAAGCACCGGGCAGAATAGTGAGCATACCAGCAGCTGCGAGCACCCCCCAATCTATCCCGTCGGCACCGACTGTTCGGGTCATCGTGGCTGCGATTGGCTTGGCGTTTACGCTGGTCAATGTGCGGCTGAGAAGCAATTCAACCCAAGAAAACATAAACAAGAAGAATGCGGTGACACCGATTCCAGATGCCACCAGCGGCGTGAATATTTTTAGGAAAAATCGTGGGAAAGAGTAGCCATCGATGTAAGCTGTTTCGTCGATTTCCTTGGGTACACCGCGCATAAACCCTTCTAAAATCCATACCGCAAGGGGCACGTTGAACAGTGCATGTGCAAGGGCGACGGCGATATGTGTGTCGAACAAGCCAATTGAGCTGTAAAGCTGGAAGAATGGCAACGCAAAAACTGCGGGTGGTGCCATTCGATTGGTTAGTAGCCAGAAAAACAAATGCTTGTCGCCAAGGAACGTGTAACGGCTGAATGCATAGGCAGCTGGCAGGGCAACTGCGAGTGAAATCACCATGTTCATGACGACGTAAATCATTGAGTTGACGTACCCCATATACCACGATGCATCCGTTAAGATGATTTTGTAATTGTCGAAAGTCAGGTTACGAGGCCACAGAGTGAAGGTGTTCAAGATCTCAGTATTCGTCTTAAGGCTCATGACCAGCAGCCAGTAAATTGGCAGCAATAAGAACAGGAGGTACAGACCCATAACGACGGCGCTACCATTGATCTTTGGTAGGCCAAGGCTGCGTTTTGTGGCGGTATATGTGTGATCAGACATCAGTGGCCATCCCTTCTGTCGAGGTTCGTCATTACTGTGTAGAACACGTAGGAAACCAACAGGATTACGAGGTAATACATCAACGAGAAGGCTGCTGCAGGACCAAGATCAAACTGTCCCAACGCCATCTTCACAAGATCGATCGACAAGAACGTGGTCGAGTTACCTGGGCCGCCACCTGTGACCACGAAGGGTTCTGTGTAGATCATAAAGCTATCCATAAATCGAAGAAGAATAGCAATCATAAGAACACCCATGATTTTGGGAAGCTCAATAAAACGGAATACTTTCCAACGGCTTGCTTGGTCAATTTTAGCAGCTTGATAATAAGCATCTGGGATCGATTGAAGACCTGCATAGGCCAAAAGAGCCACAAGAGATGTCCAATGCCACACATCCATCATCACGACCGTAACCCAAGCTGCATAGAAATCTTGGGTGTAGTTATAATCAATCCCAATCGCGTTAAGTGTGTAACCTAGAAGGCCAATATCGACGCGGCCAAAGATTTGCCAAATCGTCCCGACAACGTTCCACGGAATAAGGAGTGGCAACGACATGAGCACCAAGCATACTGATGCCCAAAACCCCTTTTTGGGCATGTTCAAAGCGACAAAAACACCAAGTGGAATTTGGATCGCCAAGATGATGCCTGTAAAGGCGATCTGACGTCCCAAAGCGTTCCACATCCGCTCGGAAGCCATCATTTGTTCGAACCACTCAAGGCCTGCCCAAAAGAATTCGTTTCGTCCAAACGTGTCTTGAAC
>JAPKAD010000014.1 GCA_028825445.1 Octadecabacter sp. | reverse complement strand
TGGTAGGCCCGGCAGGACTTGAACCCGCAACCAAAGCGTTATGAGCGCTCTGCTCTAACCAGTTGAGCTACAGGCCCACTTAACTGTCTCGTATCAGAGCGGAGCGGATCGTCAAGCGTTGAGGGTTTTTGATTTATATTTTTTTGTAATTATTTTCACAATTGTGACTGTAGTGTTTTAAAAGTGTTATTTTAACCAGATTTTATTTTTGAAGGTTTTTCATCAATCATCAGTTTAAAGCTTGAGTTGGCAGATTGCACTTTGTTGATTTGGATTCTGATATTTATAAATGGGCCAAACAAAGTGAAATTTTAAAAACCAAACAACTGGCTTGATCGACAAAGCCTAAAATTGCTCATTGAGCATTGCTTTTGTCGGTTTCACTAAAAACTATGCCAACTAAGTAACTATTATAATTAAAATAACATAAAAATTCTGAAATAAATAACAGATTCTCATTGAAAATATTTAGACATTTTGATTTTAATTTTGTGCATAAAAATTTGCGCGGAAAATATTTTTTATTAAAAGATTTAAATCTTTTTCAATGTGCTAACCACGCCAGCCATGTCAATTTGAAAATGCTAGTGGGCCAGTGGTGACCAGACCTTGCCCACCTTAAATTTATCATGAAACTTTACGAAATAAATCCTTCATATAGATCTCAGTTTTTTTCTTAGGATCGCGTTAAGCATCCGGTTGAAGGGCGCATCGCTTTACGATATTGAACCGTGTATCAAATTTTAGGGATCTGGCGATGACAACAATGGGTAAAGATAGTCTGAGCTATGCGGATTCGGGCGTAGATATTGATGCGGGCAACACATTAGTAGAGCGGATTAAACCTGCCGCCAAGCGCACAAATCGATCTGGTGTTATGGCTGGATTAGGCGGTTTTGGTGCGATGTTTGACCTTAAAGGCGCTGGTTTTAAAGATCCGATATTGGTTGCGGCCACAGACGGTGTTGGCACCAAATTGCGCATCGCCATTGACACTGGAAACGTTGATGGTGTTGGTATCGATCTTGTGGCAATGTGCGTAAACGATTTAGTGTGCCAAGGCGCTGAGCCTCTGTTTTTTCTTGATTACTTTGCGACTGGCAAGCTGGAATTGGACCAAGCATCACGCATAATAAGTGGGATTGCCAAGGGCTGTGAACTGTCAGGTTGCGCGCTGATAGGTGGTGAGACAGCGGAGATGCCAGGTATGTATCCAGCTGGAGACTTTGACCTTGCAGGGTTTAGTGTCGGTGCCATGGAGCGTGGTGCAGACCTTCCGCACGGTGTAGCTGAAAATGATATTTTATTGGGGCTGGCATCAAACGGTGTCCATTCCAATGGCTATAGTCTTGTGCGAAAGATTGTTGAACTTTCTGGTCTAGGTTGGGCCGACGCAAGCCCATTTAGTGACGGTACTTTGGGCGAAGCATTGCTTGCGCCGACAACTCTGTATGTCAAAGGTGCGATTGCGGCAATTTCTGTATCTGAAATGGTGCATGCCTTTGCACACATCACTGGTGGTGGGTTGACCGAAAATCTGCCACGTGTGTTGCCTGATGGTTTAGGGGCTGAAATTAATCTCGATTTATGGAGTCTTTTACCTGTGTTTAAATGGTTGGCTGAACATGGCAATTTAAATCAGGCCGAAATGCTTAAGACTTTTAATTGCGGCATCGGTATGGTCGTGGCCATCGCGCCTGACAAAGCTGACTTGGCGATCTCAGTGTTTGAAAGGGCTGGCCATGATGTCTATAAGATTGGCAAAGTTGTTGTGGGTGAAGGCGTTCGATACACAGGCAAACTTCTGTGATCAAGCGGGTCGCTATCCTTATTTCTGGAGGTGGTTCAAACATGGTGGCCTTAGCAAACAGTATGGTTGGCAATCATCTAGCGCGTCCTGTTTTGGTTCTGACGAACAATCCAAACTCAGGCGGTCTTGCCAAGGCACGAGATCTGGGCATTGCTACAGCAGTCGTAGACCATCGTGAATTTTCTAATGATCGTAAAGCATTCGAGGATGAACTTCATCAAACTCTTGAACGTTATACACCAGATATTATTTGCCTCGCAGGGTTTATGCGGATCCTCACAAGTGACTTTATAGAATACTATGCAGGTCGAATAATTAATATTCATCCTTCGCTTTTGCCAAAATATAAAGGACTGCATACCCATTCCCGAGTACTAGAAGCAGGCGACAGTCAACATGGATGTAGCGTGCATGAAGTGACAGCGGCGCTTGACGGTGGACCGATCCTTGGTCAAGCGAGTATAGCGGTTTTGTCAGCAGACACGCCAGAATCCCTAGCCAAGAGGTTGTTGCCAGTTGAACACAAACTTTATGCTAGCGTCTTGCGCCAGTTTGTGGAGCTAGATCGTAGTGCTGTGCATCTTCCCATCACCTAATCAATAACATATGGTTTATTGAAACAAGCGGGCCCCAGCTAAATGTGAGCCCAAGAATATGAAAAGGCGCAGATGAAGACCATCACAACTACAGCCGAGCTTGCGACGTATTGTGCGCAGGCCGCCAAATATCCTTACGTGACCGTAGACACAGAATTCTTGCGCGAACGGACTTATTATTCAAAGCTCTGTCTCATCCAGCTGGCCTACATGGGCGAAGGCGGAGATGACGCGGTTCTTGTGGATCCACTAGCAGACGGATTGGATTTAGCGCCGCTGTATGAACTTTTCATAGATGAGAACGTGGTCAAAGTCTTTCATGCCGCTCGCCAGGATCTTGAGATTTTTTACGTAGATCAAACCATTATACCGAAACCGCTGTTTGATACGCAGGTCGCTGCGATGGTGTGTGGATTTGGTGAACAAGCGGGTTATGAGACCTTGGTGCGAAAAATTGCTAAGGATAACGTTGATAAATCTTCACGCTTCACTGATTGGTCGCGTCGCCCTTTGACTGATGCCCAAAAGACCTACGCGCTAGCCGACGTGACGCACCTACGAGTGATTTATGAGTATCTATCTGCTGAATTGGAAAAATCTGGTCGAAAAAAGTGGGTGGCCGAGGAAATGGCAGTTTTGAACGATCCTGCTACCTATCAGGCAGATCCAGATAACGCATGGAAAAGGATCAAAACTAGGACAAGTTCGGGTAAATTCTTGTCAATCTTGCGCGAACTAGCTCGCTTTCGTGAGATTCACGCAAAAACACTCAACATCCCGCGTAATCGTGTATTCAAAGACGATGCATTGGTTGAAATCGCATCAACAAAACCGACGTCTGAAGACGACCTTAGTCGGTCACGATTACTTTTGCGTGAAGCGCGGCGAGGGGAAATTGCGAACGGTATATTGACTGCAGTGCAGGTTGGTCTGAACACCAAGTCCGAGGATGCACCACGTATCGATACAAG
This sequence comes from Octadecabacter sp., assembly GCA_028825445.1. Classification (GTDB taxonomy): domain Bacteria; phylum Pseudomonadota; class Alphaproteobacteria; order Rhodobacterales; family Rhodobacteraceae; genus Octadecabacter. The sequence continues at coordinate 48,718 of JAPKAD010000014.1, read as the reverse complement.
CCGTGAAAAGCTACAAGTGAATCCTGCACTGGCAGATATGTTACGTGTTTTAGTAAAATCGGCTGCTGACAATGAAGGCGTCGCACAAAAGTTAATCGCAAATAGCGCTGATCTGGATGCGATAGCAGGCGGATTACGCGACGTTGAAGCCCTCAGTGGGTGGCGCAAAGAAGTTTTTGGAGCGGATGCATTGCGATTGTGTGAAGGCAAAATCGGCTTGGCTGTCAAGGGCGAAAAAGTTGTAACTTTTACGTTGTGATTATGTTTTAACACTTTCCTACCAATTTGAAGTCTGCGCGTTCGTTGCTGTGGTCACCCGAACGCTATTAATGGCGAAAAGATCAGCTTGATTAATAAAATAGGCAACATTTATTTGGCGCGATTGTATAGTGCTTGGTACTTGTAGTGCAGTCGGTTTTTGGGCGCGGAATTCAAGGTCAAGCACACCGTTCGAGATGCTGCTGATCACTAGTTCAGCGTTAAAATAGCCTTGCGTTTGGGTAATGCCTATAGCTCTAACTATAACACCATTGGGCGAACGATCAATTTTAAGTGAAATGATGCTCGTTACCATTGAACGGTTATCGATTACGACAGTACGGCGGTTTTTAGGTATTAAGGAGGGGGGCTCGTTGTTCGTGTCCAATATAACCAAGGTATTTCTGCTAAACCAGTTAGTAGGGTTGAAACCACTGTCGTCAATGTGTGCACATCCTGTCAGCGTAAGTAGAACAGCAATACCGAGAAGTTTTGCGCGCAACATGAATTAAACCCTTTAGTCTTAATTGGTAGTATCTAGCTAGCTCAAAGCTGCCTTGGTGAAAAGCAGACTCTGTAAAAGGCGGCCACTGGACGTTCGTGGGGGTGCGGCCTAAGTCAGAAGTATGATAGGGGAATAGTATGGCTACGCAAGCATTTGAAGATATCGCCGAAACATTTGAATTTTTGGACGATTGGGAAGACAGATACGCCCACGTTATCGATATGGGCCGCGAAATGACACCATTGGACGACGCGTTTAAAGTGTCCGCAACTAAAGTGGACGGGTGCGCTTCGCAAGTTTGGTTGGTTCCCAAGATAGAGGATGGCATGTTCACATTTCAGGGCGCGAGCGACGCGATGATTGTCAGTGGATTGATTGCGATTTTGCATGCTTTATATAATGATTTATCTTTAGTTGACGTCGCTGCTATTGATGCACGTGCCGAGTTTGAGCGTTTGGGGCTCAACGACCATCTTTCGTCTCAGCGCTCCAACGGTTTGCGAGCTATGATTGAAAGAATTAGGTCAGTAACGGCTTAAGGCGTGTATGAAGGGCTTAGTAACTCATTTACTCACGTGTAAAATTTAATGCTAAGCCCATTTTAGTATTTACGCCTTTGCAGAAAGTGTCGTCTCTAAATCTCCATAACCAGTTAGACGGCGCTCAAACGCCAAACCAAGGCGTTCTGCATGTTTTTTGGCTAAATATGTAAGCTCCGGATCATCTGTTTGAGCCTGATAAACAAGTGATTTATAGTTTCCAAAATACGTTTTGCGCAGTTCGGGGTGTCGATCTAACCCTAACGGTTTGACCACAAAGGCATCAAACTGACGGACCAGAAAGTCGGTAAGGTAAAAACTGAAAATTTCGTCTTGCGCTGCAAAGGCCTCATTGCCTTCAAAGAATGAATAGCAGTGTGGGCCTTGTACCATTTCGACACCAAGCTTTTCACAAAGTTGCTGTAGCACACCGCCAGTCCCACAATCGGCATAAACAACAAATACTTCATCATAGTTATCGCGGTATTTTAGGACTGCTTGTTCGACAGCATTTGGAATTTTTCTTGGATCCACATGTAGAATAGCGGGCAGGCAATGCAAATCCATATGTGACCAGCCGTTGGCTTTTATCAGATCAAGAATTTCTCGTGCTAATGCGCCGCACGCTAATAGTAAAATTTGACCCTTTCCTTTGTTCGCAGAGCCATTGGTAGTTAGTTTCACATTTGTAATTGGGCTGTTATTATCATCTGGCATTGGAGACCTTCGATGCTTTGCATTTTCTATAATATTAGTTGTATAGGTTATTTTCGTATTATTTATGAAGATTGGCGACTTGATGAATACTATACAGGACATTTTGGTTGTTTTAATATAATGTCTGCAATGTACCTTATCGAAAAAATTGGACTGTGAGCGCTAGGTTTTAATCGCGATTTAGGCAAGCGCAATAGTTTTGCTAGGGAATATTTCGAAAGTATGCTATCAGGATTTTTGACTTGTTAAGATTCTAAAAGAATTTTATTCTTGGCTTTGATCTTACGCTGTTAAATCTGCAAAAGTCTTTCATTCATTATGAGTTACTCGTGAGCTTAGTTGCAAATGCAAGATTTGTGGATAGTTGTATTTTTTAATTTAAAAGAGTTAAGAATTATTTAAAAATTTAGATATATATGCTAAACTATTTTATTTGTAACATTATTTTTCAGTAAAATTTTATTTTTAAGTTTCGCACAGATATAGACATTTTTAACTTATGTGATTATTGTGTACTGTTAAATTTTAGGGTTACATTTTGTATATTAATACAATGCTAATGAAGTTATTCAGAGCTATATGGCCAATGTTTTAACGCAAGTTCTGGATCAAATAGTTTGGCCCAGGTCTATTAACAAACAAACAATAAAATTTACTTAGTATTATGGAACTTTACTAAGTGATAGCCAAACGGCCAAGTAATAAACAACTTCTTTTTGCGACACATAGCGAATGTCAACGTCACCTATGTCTAATAAACAAATTTTGACCCGATATAGTAGATATTTGTATATGTTTATATCTTCGCATTCACAGTGAAAATCAAATTTTTAAAAGTTGTTTTATGCAGTCGCACCTTGGTTGTGTTTGCGGGCCATAAATGTCTTGGCTGTTTCCACAGCAACGGCTGCGTCGCGACAGTACGCGTCTGCGCCAATAGCCTTTCCAAACTCTTCATTTAAGGGTGCACCGCCAACCAACACCACATAATCGTCACGTATGCCTTGTTCTATCATCGTGTCGATAACGACCTTCATGTAGGGCATTGTCGTGGTGAGTAGGGCTGACATGCCGAGGATGTCAGGTTCTTCAGTCGCGATTGCCTCAAGGTATTTTTCAACTGAGTTATTAATACCAAGGTCCACAACCTCGAAACCTGCGCCTTCCATCATCATTGAAACAAGGTTTTTGCCGATGTCATGAATGTCTCCCTTGACTGTGCCAATGACCATTTTGCCAACACGGGGCGCGCCAGTTTCAGCCAGCAGTGGTTTTAGGATGAACATACCGCCCTTCATCGCATTAGCTGCAAGCAAGACTTCTGGGACAAACAATATACCATCCCGGAAATCGTGGCCAACTATCGTCATTCCGCCAACAAGTGCTTTGGTTAAAATGTCGTAGGGCGTCCATTTGCGTGACAACAGAATATTAACAGCTTCTTCAATTTCTTCTTTTAAGCCATCGTAGAGGTCGTCAAACATTTGTGCGACGAGATCCTCGTCGTTTAGTTCGCTTAGGATGATGTCGCCTTGATCGTCGGACATGTCAGAACCCTTTGATATGATGTTCCCTGATTTGCTCCGAAATGGTACATTTGGTCTTGAACGATTGCGACACAGCGTGCTCGTGCAGCGACGGGACTGCAAATGAATACGTCGGTTGATCATTATGTGGCGATCTGACGAGATAGTGCTTGCAAGGTACTATTGTTTTGAAGTTGCTAAGCCATCAAAAAAAATGTTGAAACTATAAATATTTAGCTTCGTATGCGCCCGTGTCTTGGTGCGCGCACAGGTCCCGCACCGTCTGTGCCGTCTGATAATGACGAAAACCCTCCAAGTGCTGAGGTAATAGTTTCCAACGTTGGCGCTAAGTCTCTTGAGCGGGTTTCAAGCGCGACGCGCATGGCTCGCAAATGTTCTGGTGTCGTACCACAGCAACCGCCGATGATTGTGGCCCCACTATTACGTGCCAGACAGGCGTAATCCGCCATCAGGTCTGGTGTGCCGTCATAGTGGATTTGACCTTCAACATATTTTGGAATGCCGGCGTTTCCTTTGGCAATTATTGGCTTTTTTGGAACTGTAGCCCTAAATCCAAGAATGGTGCGCAACAGATCTGACGCGCCAACGCCGCAATTTGCGCCAAACGCAATTGGTTGATTTGGTAGTTTGCTAACCAGTTTAGTTAACTCTGCGCTGGTCAGACCCATCATCGTGCGTCCTGCGGTGTCAAAACTCATCGTGCCGCACCATGGCATATCTGCCAATGCAAAGGCTTCAGCAGCCGCTTTGAATTCCTCGCCTGCTGAAATTGTTTCACACCATAGCACGTCCGCACCGCCTACTTTCAGGCCTTCTGCCTGTTCGTGAAACATTTCGACCGCGCGGGTATAGTCTAGCGCTCCCAATGGTGCCATAATCTCACCTGTCGGACCCACGCATCCGGCAACGGCCACCTTGCGGCCAGATTGATCAGCAACATCGCGGGCGATTTCAGCAGCCACTTTGTTGATTTCATGTACTTTATTTTCAATATTATGAAGTTTTAGGCGTGATGCGTTGGCACCGAATGTATTTGTTAAAAATATATCTGATCCGGCGTCTACTGCGCCTTTGTATAGTGCTATAATCTGATCACGATGTTCGAGGTTCCAAAGTTCAGGCGCGTCGCCTGATTGTAGCCCCATGTTGAACAATGTCGTTCCGGTTGCACCATCGGCTAGCAGCCAATCACGAGTTGCAAGCAGTTCAGACAAGATATTTGGCTTGATGTTAATTTGTGTGGACGACATCGCAGACTTCTCCAGTATAGAATACAATCGCTTCGCATGGAGATGACATGCGCGCAAATGAATAATCTTCATCATTTTGCTGAATGTGATTGTAGTTCGTTAGCGGCAGCGGGTTCTTTGAAAGTGTGAGCGTAAATGCGACTTCTTGAAGCGGTGTGTATCCTAAAATAAACTAGGCTTAGAATTTTTTTGTTTGATTGTTAATATTTGAGCGGTAAATTTTTATTATAGGTATAAATAATATACCGCATTGCGTAATTATCGAAGTCACATTTAGTGATGACTTCGCTGCAGCATCTTTGTTATTGATACTGTCGTTTCATATCAATTTTTTAAACAGTAATCCGCAATTAAATAAATAATGAGTAAAAAAATTTATAATTTAAAGCTGAACATATTTTTGTCAGGTTAACTTGGAAATTTATCAAAATAAAAAATTAACCTTGCCGGATGGCTAACCAAATCTAACCTCCGCGATTAATTGGCTTTTTGCTTTTCTCATACACTTCACCATCTTTGTGCGGATTGTGAATTCATCAGATAAGTAGGATAAATCTTAGAAAATCTTACTGTAGACTTCCTTGCCGCTCGCCTCTTCAAAGTCAGCTTCAATATTTTTTTAGCGTAGGCCAGGCATCATAACCTTTTTTGCACATCAAACTGAAAGCATTAAGGCCAACAAGATTATTAGGGTGAGCCACTGCCTTGAACTATACGTCTGCGTAATGGGTAACCTTGTCTTCGAAAAGGTTATAGTCATTATTTAAATCGGACATTTATTATTCCAAAAAAGTGAACTTGCTATGCTTGGATCATATGTGACTATGTCCGCGCTTGCCCGCAAGCGGGGCTTGGCTTATGACGCCATTATAGGTGACCTTTTGACAGCTTTGAGCTTCAAAGTTTCATGATGAACACTAGGTCCCGCAGGAGGCAGCATGGCACGTCGTAAACTGGTGTATGAAGGCAAGGCGAAGATCCTTTATGAGGGTACAGAGCCGGGAACGCTTGTTCAGTATTTTAAGGATGACGCAACTGCTTTTAACGCCCAAAAAAAAGAAATTATTGACGGTAAAGGTGTACTAAACAACCGATTGTCGGAATTCTTCATGATGGGCCTTGCACGCATTGGAGTGCCGACGCATTTTATTCGCCGCCTTAACATGCGCGAACAACTAATTCGTCAAGTTGAGATTATCCCGCTAGAAGTTATCGTTCGCAACTTTGCTGCTGGAACTATGGCCAAGCGTTTGGGTATGGAAGAAGGTACACCACTGCCGCGCCCAATTGTTGAGTTCTCTTACAAAGACGATGCTCTTGGTGATCCTTTGGTGCCAGAAGAATACATTATAGCGTTTGGCTGGGCTTCCCAGCAAGATTTAGATGACATTATAGCGCTGGCGTTACGGGTGAACGATTTTATGGCAGGGGTGATGCATGGCGTTGGCATTAAGTTGATCGATTTTAAAATCGAGGTGGGCCGCGTTTGGGACAATGATTTCATGCGCCTAATTGTTGCTGATGAAATTAGCCCTGACAGCTGCCGTCTGTGGGATATAGAATCTGGCCGCAAGTTAGACAAAGATGTATTCCGTCAAGATCTAGGTGATTTGGCTGATGCCTACACCGAAGTTGCCAAACGCCTCGGCGTTTTGCCATCAAACGCAACGCATATGCCAAAACCAACACTCATTAACTAAACAAATCAGAGGGATAGTAGCCATGAAAGCCCGCGTGCACGTAATGTTGAAAGAAGGCGTTTTGGACCCACAGGGTGCGGCAGTGAAATACGCACTGAGCGCGCTCGGTTTTTCGGGCATTAATAATGTGCGCCAAGGCAAAGTACTTGAACTTGATTTGGCTAATGGGACAACCGAGGCTCAAATTGGTGAAATGTGTGAAAAACTTCTCGCCAACATGGTTATCGAAAGCTACCGGATTGACCTTTTATGAAGGCTGCAGTGATCCAGTTTCCGGGATCCAACTGTGACCGCGATATGGCTGTTGCTCTGGAAAAGTCTGGTGCGGATGTACAGATTGTTTGGCATAAAGAACTGGTGCTCCCAAAGGGTGTCGATCTGGTTGCGATTCCTGGCGGCTTTTCGTTCGGTGATTACTTACGTTGTGGTGCAATCGCTGCAAATTCTCCGATTTGTCGTGCAGTTGTTGATCACGCCAATATTGGTGGATATGTTCTAGGTGTTTGTAATGGATTTCAGGTTTTAACTGAAACAGGTTTGTTACCGGGTGCACTATTGCGCAATTCGGGGCTGAAATACATTTGTCGCACTGTGGGTTTGAAGGTTGAAACCGTCAATTCAGCTTATACTGAAAATTATGGTGCGGGCGCCGAAATCATGGTGCCTATTGCACACCACGACGGCAGTTACTTTGCTGATGACACTACAATTGCACGACTTATTGGCGATGATCGAGTGGCATTTACCTATATTGACAACCCAAACGGTAGCCATTCAAAAATTGCTGGTATTTTGTCTCAGAATCGTCGCGTTCTTGGGATGATGCCGCATCCTGAGCGTGCCTTTGAGGTTGCGCACGGCAACACTGACGGCCAGCGCCTTTTCGCCGGTTTGATGGCCCAGTTGTCGTCTGCCTGAACACTAATATGGACGATGCAAGAGTGACTCGGTAAGATTGCACAATGTTTTGGGCAATGATTTGAAAATTCGCCGTATGTTAGCGGTTTGGTGGACGCGCATTCTTGTGATCGTGCTAATATTATTAGGCTGCGTTGTCGTCTTCACATCTAACCGGCTTTTGACCGAACGCTTTACTGAACGAACGCGTGGCGCAGCGGATTTGAGATTAGCGTTGTATTCTGCTAACCTTATCAGTGAATTACAGAGAAATTCTATTGTACCACAACTTCTGGCACGTGATCCTTCTTTGATTGGCGCGCTGAATTCTGGTGATTTTGCCCAATCATCCGCGCGACTCTTGTCTTTTGTAGATGAAATTGGTGCTGCGTCCCTAGTATTGATGGACACGGACGGGCGTATAGTAGCGGCAACTAACCGTGAACGGCTTGGCGAGAATATGCGCAACCAGCTGTTGTTAGTGGATGCGTTGCGATCAAATATTACCGTTTTTACTGTTGATGAACGTAACGAGGGTGGGTTTTCGTTTACTTATTCACGTCGAATCGATGACAGCGGGCTTGGTGTTGGTGTTGTGGCGGTTGAAGTCGACCTCGCAAAGTTGGAACGATCTTGGGCTGGTATTTCAGATGCGATCATGGTGCTGGATAGTAAAGGTCACGCCATTCTAGCGACTGAACCGCGTTGGCGTGGTCACCTTGAAGTTGACGCGCTTGCTTTGCTTGAACCGCAAACTGCTATCGAACGCTCACTGCGTGGCACCCCCAGTTGGTCCGCATTGCCGATTGATGCATATTTGCGTGGTGACGGTGTAATACGCCAAGAAATGCGTGTGCCGTTTCAAGGTTGGCGCATCGTTAGTTTTACTACATTCCAGTCCGTGCGTGAGCGGGTCAACTCCATTCTTGCGCTAGAAATTATGGGTTTTGCGATTCTGTTAGCAGGTATGTTCTGGATGTTGTCACACAGATCAAATGTTGCAGCGCGGATGTTTCAGATGGAATCGGTGGAGCTTCGCCAATTAAATCAACGTTTACAGCGGGAAATTGCTGAACGTATAAAGGCTGAAAAAGACCTTGAGGTTGCGGAGCTTACTGTAGCTCAGACATCTAAACTCGCAGCACTTGGCGAGATGTCAGCAGCTGTTTCGCATGAGCTTAACCAACCGCTTGCGGCGATGAAAACTTACCTCGCAGGTATCCGACTTTTGATTGCGCGTGAGCGGCCCGATGAGGCGGTCGTTGCTGTTCAGCGCATCGATAGTTTAATCGAACGTATGGCGGCGATTACCAAGCAGCTAAAATCATATGCTCGCAAAGGCAAAAAAAGCCTTGAACCTGTTGATATTAAAGATGCGGTGCTTTCCTCATTATCTATGATGGAACCACAATTACGCCAACGGCAGGTCGCCATTACACGTACCTTGCCCGATCAACCAGTGATAATTTATGGCGATAAAATGCGACTAGAACAGGTTATTATTAATCTGCTGCGTAACGCACTAGATGCTACTAAAATGTCGTTAGAACCTAGTGTTGAAATCCTGCTTGTTCAGGGAGATGTCGCACGATTGTCAGTACGTGATAACGGGTCAGGCATTGAAAATCTCGAAGAATTGTTTGAGCCGTTTTACACCACAAAACAGGCAGGGGACGGAACCGGGTTGGGGCTTGCAATATCTTCTGGCATCGTAAACGATTTGGGAGGGCGCCTTACTGCGCGCAATTCGGTTAAGGGTGGGGCGGTATTTGAAGTTGAGCTCCCGATTTTAGACTCAGACACAGATCAGAACATAGAAGCAGTGGAGTAGCTAAATGGCCAAAGCCATGAAAATCGCAATTGTGGACGATGAACAGGACATGCGGCAATCTATCAGTCAATGGCTGGCGCTGTCTGGCTATGACACTGAAACTTTCGCCAGTGCTGAAGAAGCACTAAAAGGTGTTAGTCAAGATTATCCTGGTATCGTGATTAGTGATATCAAAATGCCAGGTATGGACGGGATGCAGTTTCTTAAGAAGCTGAAAGGTATTGATAGTTCGCTCCCTGTTATTATGATAACCGGTCATGGTGATGTGCCAATGGCAGTCGAAGCGATGCGTATTGGCGCGTTTGATTTTCTTGAAAAACCGTTTAATCCAGACCGAATGACAGATCTGGCTAAGAAAGCCACTATTGCGCGGCGACTGACGTTGGACAACCGCATGTTGCGCCGTGAGTTAAGTGATGGTGGGGCGTTGATTAAGAAACTTATTGGCGCATCCCCTGTGATGGAGCGGTTGAAGGAAGACATCCTCGATCTCGGGCAGGCTGACGGTCATGTTCTGATTGAAGGCGAAACGGGGACTGGTAAAACTTTGGCAGCGCATGCACTACATGCAGTGGGGGCTCGTGCAAATAAAAAATTCGTGCTGATTTCATGTGCGGCTTATGAAGATGACGTCTTGTCCAAACGTTTGTTTGGACCTGCTGGACAGGATGACCCTATCCCGGCAATAGAAGAAGCCCGCGGTGGGACAATGGCTCTAGAGGATGTTGAGGCTTTATCAGAAACAAACCAGGCCCGTCTCCTAACGGCGATTAACGAACAGGTTATGCCATCTGAAACCCGTATTGTTGCAATTTGTAATCTGCAGGACGAGGGTAAAACCTGCGAAAGCGTTTTGCGCACTGATCTGTTTTACCGCCTTGCGGCGTTGCGCATTACTGTTCCGCCCTTGCGCACGCGTGGCGAAGACATTTTGACGTTGTTTACACGATTAAGCGAAGGGTTTGCAGAAGAATACGGTTGTGATGCGCCAAAAGTATCGGCCCAAGAAGCTGCGCAATTGTTGCAGGCTCCTTGGCCTGGCAACGTGCGCCAACTGTACAATGTTGCCGAACGTGCGGTTCTGCAAAATCGTCGGGGCACGGGATCCATTGCGTCGTTGTTGATGACAGAAGACGACGAAAATCATCCTGCTATTACCACCGAAGGTAAGCCGCTTAAAGAATTCGTTGAGGCGTTCGAGCGCATGTTGATTGACAACACCATGCGACGCCACAAGGGTTCTATTGTGAATGTCATGGATGAATTGTGCCTGCCACGCCGGACTTTAAATGAAAAGATGGCAAAATATGGCTTGCAACGGTCTGACTACCTTGGCTGATTAGTGGTGCACCCTACACTCATTGCAACTTGAAACAACATTTGGACTTGTTCAGTGATGCTGTCAGACCCATTAGGCCCATTTGTATTGGCCTCTGTTAGATTTTTTTCTGATATAGGTAGCATAATGCTTCAACACTAACATTATCTTTGCCAAGGACATGCGCAAAGTTTAGTAATTTTAAAAGATAATATTGTTTAAGGTGCGTTTCGAACTGAAGGTATGTGCATAGACTCTGTCACACCCTGTTGTCAGCCCTCTAGCATCATATTATATGATTTTGCATGAGACACACCTATTTTTTAGGTCTAAGTCAAAGTTGTCCCAAATTTGTTGTCACAGGTTATAATACTGAATTGTGTCAAAACTCAGTTAAAGTTTTAACCGTTGTTGCTGTGAATATTTTAAGTGCATAGTGTAACTATGTTGGTATAATTGCGCTCTTTTTTTTAGGCTTTGTCTGTTACTTTTAGTCATAGTCTACTGCCATGCCATTAAATGGCATAAGTCAACGCGTTGTAACACTTTGACGTTGTAAAGTGACCCCTTCGTCCACTATGTGTAATGGACGAGAGTTTGCCGATATGAATTGCGCGAAATCTCGGTTAGTTTTTCTGCCTTTGGTTGCAGTGACGAGATCAAGTAATCTGGTCATACCCAAAGACAGACCGAAAGAATGTGGTCCCCTTTGATTTATTTTGGGCGGGATTAGATGAACAGTTCCCGGCGATGATAGACATCCTTAATCGCAGGGGCCTTGAATGGGCTACCTATTTGGTAGTCGGAGACCAATGCGATGGAACGCGCGACATTAACTAGCGAGAGAGCAGGCGGCCACTTGGCCGCTTATTCCGCTGTTGCGCGCCTCGCCATAATTGAACACGCAACAGATAACGCGACCTCTTCCCTTATATCATTGGAAGCGTCGCAAGGCTGTGCGTGGAACAGGACACAATGGCCAAGAAAATGCTTATCGATGCCACCCATGCGGAAGAGACCCGTGTTGTGGTGGTTGACGGAAACAAGGTCGAAGAATTCGACTTTGAAACCCAATCCCGCCGCCAGCTAGCTGGTAATATTTACCTTGCAAAAGTAACACGGGTAGAACCTTCGTTGCAGGCAGCGTTTATTGACTATGGCGGCAACCGCCATGGTTTCTTGGCGTTCAACGAAATCCACCCTGATTACTATCAGATACCGGTGGCAGATCGACTTGCACTAATCGCCGAAGAAAAAGCTTATGCTGACAGCCAAAAGGCTGAAGCCGAAGCTGAAGCCGAAAAGCCGAAACGCACGCGCATCCGGCGAAAGCCAAAAGCTGCAGACGTTGATAGTCAGGATTTTGTTGCAACGGCTGTTCCTTTAGAAACGTCCGAGCAAGAAATTCTGATAGAGGTAACTTCCAGTGATATAGCGGGCATGGAGACAATCGATTATTCGGATGAAGGATCTTTGCATAAAGAAATTTTGCCTGATACACCTGACGACACTCCTGAACAGGATGCGGGCGATAGAGGCGATCTGGCAGACATCAATTCCATTGTTGTTGATGCAGCTGACATCGACACGGATTACGACGTTTCTGTAGCTGGCACGGATGCAACCTACAAAGACGAAACTATCGAAAGTGTTGCGGACGAAGATGATCACGAAGATGTTCGACCTGTTCGTAAGCCACGCCCGAAACGTTACAAAATTCAAGAAGTTATCAAAGTTCGCCAAATCTTGTTGATCCAAGTGGTTAAGGAGGAGCGTGGCAACAAGGGTGCTGCCCTGACTACGTATCTGTCACTGGCAGGTCGCTATTGTGTGCTGATGCCTAATACAGCACGTGGTGGAGGCATTTCCCGCAAGATTACTATTGCGGCTGATCGTAAGAAACTTAAAGCAATTGCCAATGAAATGGCTGTGCCTGAAGGTGCAGGTCTTATCATTCGCACAGCAGGCAGCCAACGCACCAAGACTGAGATCAAGCGCGATTACGAATACCTGCAGCGATTGTGGGAACAGATACGTGAACTAACTTTACGGTCTTCCGCACCGGCGCAGATTTATGAAGAAGGTAATCTAATCAAGCGCTCTATCCGTGATCTATATTCAAAAGAAATTGATGAAGTGATAGTTGAAGGTGACAGCGGTTACCGTACTGCTAAGGATTTCATGAAAATGATAATGCCGTCTCACGCTAAGAACGTTACAAACTACAAAGAACAGATGCCGCTGTTTGCACGTCATCAGATTGAAAGCTACTTGTCGGGTATGTTCAATCCAACCGTGCAATTACCATCGGGTGGCTACATCGTGATCGACACAACCGAAGCATTAGTTGCCGTAGATGTGAATTCTGGTCGCGCCACTAAAGAAGGTTCGATCGAACAAACCGCAACAAAGACTAATCTTGAGGCTGCTTCAGAAGTTGCACGTCAGCTGCGTCTGCGTGATCTTGCGGGTTTGATAGTAATTGATTTCATCGATATGGATGAGCGCAAAAATAACGCTGCCGTCGAGAAGCTGATGAAAGATAAGCTTAAGACTGACCGAGCCCGTATCCAAGTGGGCCGTATATCTGGTTTTGGCCTGATGGAGATGTCGCGTCAGCGTCTGCGTCCAGGCATGTTAGAATCAACAACCCAGCCATGTTCACATTGTCATGGAACAGGCTTGTTGCGCTCTGACGATAACGTGGCTTTAGGCATCCTGCGCCAGTTGGAAGAGGAAGGCGTGCGCGGTCGTTCCAAGGAGGCTTTGATCAAGGCGCCAATCGTGATTGCTAACTTTTTAATGAATCAGAAGCGTGAACATATCGCACAGATTGAATCCCGCTATGGCCTGTCTGTTCGCATCGAATGTGATCCGCATCTGGTGTCGCCTGATTTCGTGTTTGAGAAATTTAAAACTGCGAGCCGTGTCGTTGCTGAGGCTGAAATGGTTTCAGTGATTTCATCTGATACGGCTGTGATGGCTGAGGTAGATGATATCTCGACAAAAAAGGTGGAGACTGCTGAAACGATTGAATCGGCTGAGACCAAGACCGAGGCTCAAAGCGCAGCACCTGAACAGTTGGATGGCGAAGCACCCACTAAAAAACGCCGTCGCCGTCGTCGTCGTCGTCGTGGCAGCGGTGAATACGCTGAGGTCAATGATGATACGATCTTGGAAAATAATAATGAGACCGAAGCCACCGTCTTATCAGATAAACAGGTTGATGTTTTGCCAAGCACACAGGCTGTGACACCTGCTATTGAGGCAGTCGCATCTGAAGATAAGCCAAAGCGCACACGCACTCGCCGAAAGAAAACAGATATACAATTCAAAAATGCTGAAGTGATAGAGATTGTTGAGGCGGCTTTGGTTGAGCCTTCACTTAAAGAGCTTGAAACTAAAGATGCGCCTAAGCCTAAGCCTAAGCCAAAACGGACACGTACACCGCGCAAGAAAACTGTTGCTTCGCCTAGCGCCGAAATAATTGAAATTCAAGCTGCACCAATTGCTGAATCTGTATTAGTTGATGCACCTATTACAAAGCCTAAACGCGCGCCGCGCAGTCGCACGAAGTCCATTGCTTCCGTGACAGAGGTCGATGTCGCTCAGCCCGCTTTTGAAACGCAGATTGAGCCCGTGGTCTCTGTTTCTGTCGAAAATCTGGAACCAGTAGTTGTCAAAAAACCTAAACGTGTGCGTAAAACAACGTCTAAATTGAAGCCTGATCATGAAGTTTCACCATTACCTGTCGTTGCTATTGTCGAGGAACCACAAGTTGTTGATGACGCGCCCAAGAAACGCGGCTGGTGGTCTTTGGGTCGCTAATGTTTATAATAAACAATTCTAGCTAAAACGCTGTAATGAAACTCCGCTTCGTTTACCAATGGCGGGGTTTCTTTTTTCTTTATCGTTTGCTTGATGTTGTAAAATTATTGTTTATTTCAAGTGCCAAATTGTGTTCCGCTTATACGCAAACGAGCGTGACATTTTTTATCATGATTGGATTATCTGCCCAAACATTAACAGTTAGGTTTGGTGGTATTGCAGATTATATTTTGACTTTCAAAACGGCTAAGTGAGGCTTCATTTCTGCGTATTAACAATATTAGCCAAGTTCTAAATGTGCGCCGCATAGACACAAATGCCCATAGCTTTGAAGTATATTGTGAAAGTATTGAAACACATTTCAACGGTGATGTGACTATCTGCACCGTGACGTGGGTGGTTGAGACAGTTAAGGAAGGCTTATGTTTGAAACTGAAACTTTCTTAGTAGCGTCACTTTTTCCTGCGCTTTTAATAGCATTTTTGGCAGGCATTTTGTCTTTCTTAAGCCCCTGTGTGTTGCCAATTGTGCCGCCCTATCTCGCCTATATGGGTGGTGTCAGTGTCACTGACATGGAAGATAATCGTGCCGTGCGTCTGCGCGTGGTTGTGGCGTCTTTGTTTTTTGTCCTAGGCCTATCGACGGTATTTTTGATCCTTGGTGCGGGGGCCTCTGCAATTGGTCGCGCGTTTGCGTCTTTCCGTCCGCTTCTTGAGGTTGGGGCAGGCGTTGTTGTGATCATCTTTGGTCTGCATTTTTTTGGTCTGTTCCGTTTGAAATTCCTTGACCGTGAAATTCGTATGGAAGCGGGTGATCAGGGCGGGTCAGCTTTTGGTGCCTACTTTCTAGGGCTTGCATTTGCTTTTGGATGGACGCCGTGTCTTGGTCCAATTCTGAGCGCGATCCTTAGCCTCGCAGGGAGCCATGCGGACGTCAGCAAGGGCGTGCTGCTGCTAAGTGTTTATGCTTTTGGACTTGGTGTGCCGTTTGTGTTGGTCGCTGCATTTTTTCCGCAAATGAAAGGACCAATGGCCTGGATGAAACGCAATATGGAATTGATCGAGAAAACCTCTGGTGTGTTATTGATAATTGTTGGGCTGGCGATGGCTACCGGTTTCATGTCGATTTTTGCATTCTGGATGCTTGAGGCGCTGCCGTTTCTTGCGTTTTTTGGTTAGTGATTTTTTTAATTCTGTCAAAATTCATGTTTATACTGTGTGATAACCAGGGACCGAATCACGATGGCACAAACATCACAATTACCCCATAAACGGATCGTCAGAAATCGAAAGGTATTCTTTATTCCGGGCTATGATCCAGTTCATCCACGTCGCTATCGTGAATTGTATCGAACTGAATCTGCTGCACAATCTTCCATTTCTGGCTATAATATTGGGATTGCGCCTAAAAAGGGTAAGCATTACGGCTGGTGGGTGAAATCGCAAATGGATGGACAATCCATTGATGTGAAGTTTGAGGTACTGGTGTGGTCTGATATTGTGCGCAATTCGATGATGTCTACGATTCCTGCAACCTACCTGCAGTTAGTGCGAACGGCTATTATCTATATTGGATCAGGTACTCTGCGCCGATTGATGTGGTTGCGCAAAGGGCCTGTTATTGCTGCTTTGTACCCTGTTGGAATGTTAAGCTTTCAACTGTTGGTCGCCGTTTTACTTGGTTTTTTTGCAGGCAGTTTGTTGGGCTGGACGTCAACGATTTGCTCGCGCGCAATGATGACTTTGATAAGCAATGAATGGTCAGGTTTTATTTTAACATGGATAAGTGTTGGCTGCACAGTGGTGCAGTGGACGATAGGTGTATGGATTGCGGTTTTGACTTTGCAGTGGTTCAAAAAAAAAGATGGTAAGTTTTTAGCATATTATTTGATGCACGATTTTGCCTATTCTTGCCAAGCAGAAGGCGCAAACCTGCCCGATCTAGAAGTCCGGATGGCTGAGTTTCGCAGTACTATCACTTGTGCTCTTGAAAAAAATGTGGACGAAGTTTTGATCGTAGGCCATTCTTCTGGTGCACATTTGGCTGTTTCGATCCTAGCGGATTTAATCCGCGATGGCGGGGCACGGAAAAGCGTTCCTGCGCTTAGTTTTCTAAGTCTTGGGCAGGTAGTCCCCATGGTCAGTTTCCTACCAAAAGCGGATCGTTTGCGAGCAGATCTGCATTATCTGTCCACTCGTGATGAATTGGTTTGGATTGACGTCACAGCTCCAGGGGACGGTTGCGCGTTTGCGTTGTGTGATCCGGTTGCGGTATCTGGCGTGGCCCCAAATAAGCAAAAATGGCCTTTGGTGATTTCAGCAGCCTTTACACAAAGCCTAAGTGCTAAACGTTGGAAAGAGCTACGCTGGAAATTTTTTCGTCGGCATTTTCAGTATCTTTGTGCATTTGACCAAGTGCGCGATTACGATTACTTTAGGATTACTGCAGGGCCGCAAACACTAGCAGAACGCTTTGAAGGTCGCGCCCATTCCAAATCTCGCATTGACGTTCCCGCGTCCAAGTTTACCAGTATGAATTATGATCCCGCCAAAACCTCCCTCACGTCCTGACAAAACCTCTCTTTGGCGCTACCTTAAATTATTCCGTCAAGACATCCTTTCGGCGCAACCTTCTAAGCTTTACCGTGCATGGATGGCGGAATTCCGAACGCTGTTTTTCCGCAGTTATTTGGTTAACGATCCGGCGCTGGTGAAGCGGGTCTTGAAAGAACGCCCTGATGATTTTCCGAAATCTGATCGCGTTAGCGCAGGGCTGCGCCCGTTGTTGGGGAATTCGGTCTTTCTTACGAATGGTGAAACTTGGAAACGTCAGCGCCGCATTATAGATCCTGCATTTGAAGGTGGTCGTTTGCGTGACAGTTATGGTGCAATGTATGCTGCAGGGGAGGCTGCAGTTTTGCGGATGGCGGCAAACACAGGCGTGCATGATATTGAACCCATAATGTCTCATGTTGCTGCTGACGTAATTTTTCGCACCCTCTTTTCAATCCCGATTGAGAACCAAACTGCGACGGTCGTGTTTGATAAATTTCGTAACCATCAGCGCACGCAGCCAATTTTAAATCTACGGGCTTTTATTTCTGGCCCACGATGGATGCCACAGTTTTTCAGCCGTACGGCAAAAGATACCGCGCACGATATTCGCTGTCTGATCACTGATTTGATTCAACAGCGGATGCTTGAAATTGATGCTGGAACAGCGCCCGATGATCTATTGACCAAAATCATGACAACAGCTGACCCAATCTCGGGTCAGACGTTCAGTACAGAAGAAGTGGTTGACCAAGTAGCGATTTTCTTCCTTGCTGGACATGAAACGAGTGCGTCTGCGTTGGCGTGGACGCTGTATCTGTTGGCGATGCATCCTGATTGGCAAGACAGATTGGCGGTTGAGGCTGCGGTACTTACATCAGATTTTTCGAGTGTTTCAAAATTGCGTCTATGTCACGACGTGTTTCGCGAAAGTTTACGTCTGTATCCTCCGGTACCGATGATGGTTCGTGAGACTAAATGCCCTGAAGAAATGCGTGGACGAGTTGCCCCTAAAGGAGCGCAAGTCGTGTTGTCACCTTGGCACCTACATCGCCATGAACGTCTATGGGACAATCCTGACGGTTTCGACCCGTCGCGATGGAGCACTAAAAATGGTAGATCATGCCAACGTAATGCCTATATACCTTTTTCTGCCGGACCTCGCGTCTGTATTGGCGCAGGGTTTGCAATGGTCGAAGGGCCATTATTATTATCGATGTTGTTATATCGATTTCGCTTTGAATTGACAGTTCGTGTCCCCGTTCCAGTGGCTCATCTCACAGTGCGTGCGAAAGATGGAATATGGCTTAATGTCACAGAACGGAATTGATGCGTTCGCTTTTTAAAGTGTTCAGCACGAAAACTCGGATTGCCGACGCAAGGCCAATGTCGATGCGGGCCTCATCAATTTCAATCACCAATCCGTTAATTGTTTGTTTCCGCATTGTGGCGATATTCCGTAATTCTTGCCAAAATTCTGGTTCTAGCGAAATGGAAGTTCGATGTCCGCGTAGTGTGACTGAATGTTTAGCAGGGCGCTGCTGTGGAACAGCTGTCATTCGTCTTCAAACTTCAACTGATCCAGCTGCTGCTTCGCAAAGCCTTGGCGGGCGGCTTCTGCCAGACGTTCAGCTTTGGTACGGCCGAATTTTCTGGCATTCATGTCCGCATCTGCCTTTTTAGCAGTCCTTTCACGGTCTTTTTTTGTTTTGTTAAGGTTAATAATTTGGGTCATTTTGGGCCAATCATGTCCTCGGGTCGTACCACGCGGTCAAAAGTTTCTTCGTCAACAAAACCAAGAGCCACTGCTTCGATCCTTAATGTTGTGCCATTCTTATGAGCGGTCTTGGCGACCTTTGTAGCGTTGTCGTAGCCAATCTCGGGGGCGAGTGCTGTAACTAGCATCAATGACTCTTTCATCAACTTATCAATTCTTGCTTCATTAGCCTCAGTACCTGCAAGCATCCGAAGAGTGAAGCTATCTGTCGCATCACCTAGAAGTTGCATAGATTGTAATAGGTTGTACGACATCATAGGGTTATAGACGTTGAGTTCAAAGTGACCCTGTGATCCTGCAAACCCGATTGCTGCGTCATTACCAAGAATGTGTGCACATACCTGTGTCATGGCTTCGGCTTGCGTTGGGTTAACTTTGCCTGGCATAATGGAACTACCAGGTTCATTTTCGGGTAAAATTAATTCACCCAATCCGGATCGTGGTCCAGATCCAAGGAAACGTAAGTCGTTGGCGATTTTATAGCATGCCATCGCCACTGATTTGATTGCACCAGACATGAATACTATTGCATCATGGGCAGCCAACGCTTCAAATTTATTAGGAGCGGTGATGAAAGGCATTTCAACAATATCGGCTATGTGTGCAGCGACGGTAGTGTCCCAGCCTTTAGCTGTGTTCAGGCCGGTGCCAACAGCTGTGCCACCTTGTGCCAATTCATAAATTCCGGGCATGGCCAGTCCAATTCGGGTTATGCCGTTGCGAATTTGCTTGGCGTAGCCAGAAAATTCCTGCCCTAAGGTTAAGGGTGTTGCATCTTGTGTATGAGTGCGCCCAATCTTGATTATATCTTTGAATTTTTTGGCTTTACTTTCCAATTCATCGGCCAGCTTTTCTAAGCCCGGTAACATGACGTCGCGTGTGGTCATGGCCGCGGCTATGTGCATGGCGGTTGGGAATGTGTCGTTAGACGACTGGCCCATGTTGCAGTGATCGTTGGGGTGAACAGGGGTTTTTGAGCCAATTGTGCCTCCCAACATTTCGATAGCACGGTTTGAGATGACTTCGTTGGCGTTCATGTTGGATTGCGTACCGGACCCTGTCTGCCAGACTACCAACGGGAAGTGGCCATCAAGTTTACCTTCGATGACTTCGCTAGCGGCAGCAATTATAGCGTCTGCTAAGGATCCATCCAGTTTGCCCGACGCTTTGTTAGCCATCGCGCATGCCTTTTTAATGACCCCTAACGCACGTACAATTGCTACGGGCTGCTTTTCCCAACCGATAGGGAAGTTCATCAAAGATCTTTGTGTTTGCGCACCCCAATAGCGGTCACTTTGCACCTCGAGTGGGCCAAAGCTGTCGGTTTCAGTACGAGTGTTGTTCATGCAAACGTCCTCACGTAGGGGGAATGTGGTTCTGTATAAAATCGCATTCTGTTTAGGGGTAAGTCTTGTGCCTCGCAACTGCACTATAAACGCAAATTACTTGCGAAACTGATCCAATGAAACGATATCAGCATCTTTTTTGTGCATCTCTTTTTTTGGTTCGACCATAACATCCATTGGGGCTTCTGGTGCGCTGCCATCTTCTTTTTCTTGGGCTTCAAACCGCAAACCAAATTCGACTGATGGGTCAACGAAAGTTTTAATTGCGTTATATGGTACATACAAAGGTTCAAACTTGTCACCAAAGCTTAGCGTGATTGAAAATCCTTGATTGGTAACTTTTAGGCTTTCGTACTGGTGCTGAATTACAATTGTCATTTCACCTGGGTAACGGTCTGACAGCCAGTCAGCGATTTCGACGTCTGGATGCATGGTGTCAAACGTGATGAAGAAATGATGGTTTCCTGGTAAGCCTTTGCTGCAGACATCAGTCAAAACTTCAAGGATCAGACCACGCATCGCCTTGTGCATCAAGTTGCCGTAATCGATGGATTGGTTTGTTATGGACACGGGGGACAGCTCCGAATTTGTAATTTTGTTCATCATACGGTGTTCTGGGCGGGATAAAAAGGTGGATTAGGTCAATTGCACTATAACCAGGCCACTAACGGCCATTACAGCCAGTGTTTGGGTTATCCCCCATTTGCGCCACAATAGAAGCGCTGCCGCAAGTAGCGTCAGCAAAGCGGCGGAAGTATTGAACGATGACCAGACAGGTGCAATAATGAACAGTGGACCATTTGTTGTGCCTACCTCAGTAAACATTATGTGGGCGACAAACCAGAGCGACAGATTGGCAATGACACCGACAACGGCTGCAGTGATTGTAGCCAATCCAGCTCGAATGCGTGGGTAACCATCTAGCCAATCAATTAATGGGGCGCCCGCGAATATCCAAATGAAACAGGGTACGAAGGTTACCCATACTGCCATTAACCCGGCTAGTAAACTCACTGTCCAGCCACCCTCTGCGGTGCCCACCAGCATGGCGACAAATGCGGTGATCAAGATAAGAGGTCCGGGTGTAGTTTCTGCCAGACCAAGTGCGTCAACCATTTGTGACGTTGTCAGCCAGCCGTAATCAGTGACCACCGTTTGTGTCATATAGGCTAGTACAGCGTAAGCACCGCCAAATGTCACCAGCGCGAGTTTCGAGAAAAATAACCCGATTGTCAGAAGAAATGTAGCGCCTGTGATCCAAGCCAGAACAAGTGGTGTCACCCATAGGATTCCACCTACCACGGTTGGTGCGATTGATTGTTGCCAAGGCAAGATAGTTTTGACCGTAGAATGATCACTGCACGCCCAAGCACCATAAGATGCTGCCAACAAAATTACCGCAGGAAATGGTATGTTAAACAAAAACAAAGCCGTAAACGCGAGGACGGCAATAATGTAGTGGTCTGTACGTTGCAAGGTCCGGCTGAACAATTTCATAATTGCTTGCACAACAATGATAATGACTGCTGCTTTGATGCCTAAGAATGCAGCTTGCACTAGCGGCAATGCACCGAAGGTGGCGTAGGTAAAAGCTAGCACGCCAATCAGCAGCGTACCCGGAAGGATGAACAGACCGCCCGCGATTAAACCACCAGAAAGCCCGTTTAATTTCCAGCCCGCGTAGGTTGCCAGTTGCATGGCTTCTGGACCAGGCAACATCATGCAAAACGACAACGCCTTCAGAAAATCTGCTTGGCTTAACAGTGGCCGGTCATCGACCAATTCTTTTTGCATCAAGGCTATTTGTGCGGCTGGCCCACCAAAAGATAAGCAGCCAATCCGGCCAAAAATCCAAACCATGTCTTGATTTGTCATGATGCGTTCGGCAGGTTTGAGTGAGTTTCTGTTGCAATATTACTGTCCCAGCGGCACAGCGCTTCAAAAAGTGGAATAACAATCTTTCTTAAATTGTAATTGTCATGGTGAGCATCCATAATCTTAACGGAAAAAGGCACTATTTTAATAGTGTGCGAATTATTTCCAGCATCATTTTCAGCGTTGTGAAAGATAACAGGACCAATATCCATCACGTTGGTGCGCACATCTAGCAGGTTGAGAATTTTAACAAATCTGCTCAAATAGTTTTTTTGTGTTGAAGCTGCATTTTTAGTATTAATTTGTGCGAACATGTAATGATATGCAACTCTCGTTACCCATTTTAAACTTACAAACATAAAGTCATCCCCTGCATCGATAAAACAATAGATTCGCAAAGGCCAGGCGGTGTGGTCAAACTTAAGGCTATGCGGCATGAACTGGAGGTTTGTTGCTGGCAAGGCGCTAAGAAAAATTTGAGGAGTATTAGGCATTTAGCGCCAACCATTAATGCCACTCTCTAAACATAGCTCATTAACGTCGTGTCCATATAGGGTAGGTATTGGACACCGTTTTGGTTTAATGATTTGTTTATGAGTCATGAAGCAAGATGTGTAATTGAGCCGTAAAAATTAGTGTAAGGATGGCGTAATAAACTCAGGATTTGAAACTGATCTATAAAATAATATAAATTTATTGATATATCGACAAACATTTAACAGACAGACATTTTATTCAATTAAACAGTTACTTTCAGGTTTTTTCTGGGCAAACAAAGCACATGCTCCATTTTGAAGAAAACGTAAACTTTTGGTCCTAATTTTAAGTGGCGGGATTTTATGAGGGTATTTGCAAAATAAATTCTCTTGTATGCTAATGGGACAGAGTTCAAGTCGAGACTCGCAGGGCTTCTAGACCATGGAAATGATAGGTGTTACCGTAGTGGGCAGGTTCGGATAGCGCCAAATTGGGGCAGCGTTCAAATAAAACTTGCAATGCGACCCGTAATTCTAAACGTGCAAGTGGTGCGCCAACGCAAAAATGAATACCGCCACCAAAGGCCGTATTTACAGGACCTTTTCGACTGGGATTAAACGTATTCGGATCAGGATAGGTGATGGGGTCTCTGTTTGCGGCCCCTAAAAGACATTTTACTGTGTCGCCGCGTTTAAACGCATGGCCTAAAACCTCACATTCCTCGATTACGAAACGGTCAAACATGTGCAGCGGCGGGTCGAACCGCAGGGCTTCCTCAACGATTTGCGCATTATATTTTGCATCATTGATTGGATAAATATTTTGGTCCAACAGAGTTTTTACTGTGTTTCCCAAGGTATGCACCGTGGCCTCGTGGCCAGCATTTAGCAGTAAGATGCAAGTTGTAATCAATTCGTCAGTTGTCAGTTTTTCACCATCTTCTTCAGCGCTAATTAAATGCGACAATAAGTCATCAGTAGGAAATTGGCGTTTTTCGTTGACGTATCTGTGCAAAAAAGCGACGAAGCTTTCTGTTGCAGCTACAGCTTTATCCTCAGCCGCGCGGGTTCGACCGCTTACGTACATCGCAACCATGGCATTGGACCAAGCAAGCAAATCATCGGAACGAGTCTCAGGCACCCCAAGAAGGCGTGCAATGATGATTACAGGGACGGTGCGAGCGTAGGCGTCAAGCAGATCGAATTCAGTACTGGGAAACTGGTCAATCAATTGGTGACATAGCGCCGTTATCTCGGGCTCAAGTTCAGCAATACGGCGCGATGTAAAGGCGCGCAAAACCAAACCCCGCAGCCGAGTGTGTCGTGGGGGATTCAGCTCCAACATAGAATGGGCTTCGACTGCGTAAAATGGCGCTACATGAACTGGAATATTTGGCGCAAATTCTACTGGAATTTCGCGCCCCATGCGTTTGTTCTTCAGGCAGGCAGACACTGCCGCATGAGATACAGCACAGATTGAGCCGTAGTCTGACCAATAAAAAAAATCTCCGGTCGCTCGGGCACGTTCATAGAATGGATAAGGATTTTGCACGAAGGTCGGTTCGTTAGGTGATTGCGTAAAGTTTTGCATTAAAGTGTCATGCCAGCCAAAAATGTTGTTTGCAAGTACGCTACGGCTCTGGCCTTTGGACTCCTTGGTTTCTAGTCTCGCTCACATGTTGAACGCTCTTCATACACACATAATTGCAGTCGTGACTTTTCTGGTCATGGTTGTGGTGTTGTCAGCCGGGGGGGGGTGGCTTGGTTATATGTCTGCGCTTGATCAATTGGAACTACGAGGTCGGTCTGATCTGGCATTGGCCGCGGACCGGCTCACAGGCGAATTGCTCCGCTACCGTGAATTGGCTGTGTTAATGGCGGATCATCCGACTGTTGCGGCCACTGTAGACGGCGATGGAAATGGAGTGGCTGAATTGCTGCGCGTAACGGCGGATAAAACGGGGAGTCTAGATATCTTGGTGGTGTCTGTCGCGGGGCGCGAACTAGCGTCTGCATCGGGCAATGGCGCGGAGAACCATGCGAAACAACCTTATTTTACCCGTGCTATGGATGGTGCGCTGGGAGTATTTCACCTTGTGCAGCGGCGCTACGACCAACGCACTTTCCTATTTGCATCGCCACTGTTTTCAGACGCTGGGCCAGTTATTGGAGCAGTTATCGTGGTGGTTGATGTAAATGCGGTAGAGGCCGTCTGGCGCGGTGCACGACCAACAGTTTTTTTTACTGATGAGCTAGGGGTAACGTTTATCTCTAATCGATCTGAAATGGTTTTCATGGCCCGTGAAGTTGGCCTTACGAATCGGAGTGCGACGGCTGAATATGCACCTGACTTACTGCGTCCATTTATGACCCACTCAATTAAAGATCGTGGTGGACTTGCGATTTGGACTGTTTTGGGTCAACGCTATGTACCCCGAGCGGCTCTTCATTTGTCACTGCCGCTTCCTGTAATCCAGATGACAGGTGAAGCGTTGTTAGATGTCGCGCCCGCGCAGCTTTTGGCACGATTGCAGGCGGGGGTGGTAGCCGCTATTTGTTTGGCATTTGGCGCAATGCTGTTTTTAGCCACTGAACGTCGCCGTACCTTAGCGGATGCCAATGCCAAGCTTGAAGGTGCTGTTCAAACCCGCACTGCAGAATTGTCGCATGCCAATGCCGAATTGCGCCATGAAGTGGGTGAGCGCACAGCAACTGAGGCACAGTTGAAAAAAGTCCAAAGTGACCTCGTTCAGGCTGGGAAACTGTCTGCACTCGGACAAATGTCCGCAGGAATTAGCCATGAATTAAACCAGCCATTGATGGCCATTCGCAGCTACGCCGAAAATGCCGAAAGCTATCTGGAACGTGGAAATATTGACGTAGTGGGCCAAAATCTTGGCCGTATCGCGGACCTATCGCGCCGAATGGGGCGCATTATTCGCAACCTCCGCAGCTTTGCAAAACAAGAAAGTGAGGGTCTGACCGATGTGGATTTGCGTTCTGTTATGGTAGCCGTGTTGGAAATGACGCAGGCGCGAGCGAAATCAAGTTGCGTTCAAATCGTGTGGACTGCCCCTAAAACGCCGTTGATTGTACGTGGTGGAGAAGTGCGATTACAACAGGTTGTGCTTAACCTTGTGACCAATGCGATGGATGCAATGGAAGGCCAAAGTGACCTGCAGCATATCGAAATAAAAATTGAAAAAATTGATGCCCGTGTTAATCTTTCCGTTCGTGATACCGGACCTGGCCTAGATGAACCTGACCGTATTTTCGATCCGTTTTACACAACTAAGCAGATCAATCAGGGCGCGATTAATCACGATGGTGTTGGCCAAAATGGCATGGGTTTAGGGTTGTCGATTTCCTATGGATTGGTGCAAAGCTTTGGCGGCATGATCCGTGGTCGTAATCACCCTAGGGGTGGTGCGATTTTCACTGTTACCTTGGACGCATCTTTATCTGGCGAGGTTTCGACATGAGTACCTATGTTTTGATCGTTGATGATGAACGTGACGTCCGTGAAGCGTTGGGACAAACAATTGAATTGGCTGATTTTCTACCTGTGCGCGTTGGGTCTTTTGTCGAAGCCAAGGATCACATTTCGCGAAGTTTTGATGGTGTGATAGTTACGGATATACGGATGCCTGGGCGGGATGGGTTCTATCTGCTAGACTATGTGCGAAAAATTGATCCGGATTTACCCGTCATTTTGCTAACGGGCGAGGGCGATATACCTATGGCAGTCAAAGCAATATCAGACGGCGCTTTTGCGTTCTTGGAAAAACCTTGTGGTGCCAAAGAGTTACTAGCAGTTGTTGACAAAGCGCTAAAAGCGCGAACATTAATTATAGAAAACCGCCGCCTTAAGTTGGAATTGGATCGTGGCGATGCGGCCGCGCGGATGTTGGTTGGTGTATCCACTATATCTGATGCTTTGCGTGGGCGGGTACGTGCAGTAGCCCGCACCAACGCTGAGGTCTTGATTACAGGTGAGCCAGGGACTGGAATGCCAAAAATTGCAGAAGTAATTCATTTGTTATCAGGCGCTGCCAGCCGCCCCTTTGTTAAACGCCCTGCTGCGCAACTGTCGGCAATTGACCTAGCGGTTGCGTTAAATGATGCCGCGTCCGGCACACTTTATCTGGACGAGGTCACAGCGTTGGCGCCAGCTGTTCAATTTGCACTTTTAGAGACATTAGAAATAGGTGGCACAGTACGGGTTTTGTCTAGTACTTCGCGTGATATTGTTGATGAGGTGGCGCAGGGGCGGTTTAGCACGGATTTGTTTTACCGTCTTGATTTGATGCGTGTGCATGTGCCAGCATTACGTGAACGTCCTGAAGATATTCCAGCCCTGTTTCGCCATTATGTTGCCCAAGCCTGTGAGCAGGCAAATCTTGTTGAACCGCAAATTACTCAGGATGTAATTGCAGCACTGATGGCCAAGGACTGGCCTGGTAATACACGTGGACTAATGAACACTGCAATGCGATTTGCTTTGCGGATTTCGGGTGGCTTCTGTGAGGACGGCTTGATATTTGGCCAAAATGACGTTGAAAGCATTGATCTAGGGTTGGTGGAACAATTGGCGCAGGTTGAACGATCGTTGTTGATTGAAGCCTTGCAGCGCTGTGAGGGTCGATCAGGCGAAGCCGCTGAATCTCTAAAACTGGCGCGCAAAACATTCTATGATAAGCTAACTCGCCATGGCATAAAACCTGAAGACTTTCGAGGTTAACTGTGCGGCATTTCGCACAGTTAGCGGTAACTTGCGTGTGATAGTTCGCGTTGATTCCAAATAAGAGATAGCTTCAACCCCGCTTTATATCTCTAATTCAATGCCTTAATAGACTCACAAAACATCACTTTCCCTTATTTGATATTTAGCCTTCTATGATAGTGTGTTCGGTCCGGGAGGGATCGGACTGATTAAAATTTCCTAGGAGGAAACACATGAAGTTTCTTATGAACGCAGTATCTATTGCTGCTTTGACAGTGTCCGCTGGTGCGGCATTTGCAGACGGTCATGAAGGTTGTGACAGCAGCGAGATAGTCGTCAAATTCAGCCACGTGACAAACACGGACCGTCACCCAAAGGGCATCGCAGCTACGCTGCTGCAAGAACGTGTAAACGCCGAGATGAACGGCGTGATGTGCATGGAAGTTTTCCCACAGTCGTCGCTTTATAACGATGACCAAGTTCTTGAAGCGATGCTTCAGGGTGACGTTCAGTTGGCTGCACCTTCGCTGTCAAAGTTTGAAGCATTCACTCGTCAGTTTCGCATTTTCGATTTGCCGTTCATGTTTACCAATATTGATGCTGTAGATCAATTCCAAGCCTCTGAAACAGGTCAGGATATGTTGAATTCCATGCAGCGTCGTGGTCTTCAAGGTCTGTCGTATTGGCACAATGGCATGAAGCAGATGTCGGCCAATGTTCCACTTGCTTCGCCAACTGACGCAGAAGGCCTAAAGTTCCGTGTTCAGGCATCTGATGTCCTGGTTGCACAAATGGAAGCCATGGGTGCATCCCCGCAGCCAATGGCATTTTCTGAGGTTTACGGCGCCTTACAAACAGGTGTTGTTGACGGTCAAGAAAACACATGGTCCAACGTTTGGGGTCAGAAATTCTTTGAAGTTCAAGATGGTACGACAGAAACCAACCATGGCATTATTGATTATCTCGTCGTTACGTCAGTTGATTTTCTCGACTCACTGGACGTCGATGTGCGTGATCAGTTCATGACCATACTGGATGAAGTTACATCAACACGTAACGCTGAAGCCTTTGCGGTAAATGAAATCGCCAAGCAGTCTATTATCGACGCAGGCGGCACCATTCTTGAGCTGACATCTGAGCAGCGCGCAGTTTGGGTTGATACTATGAAACCTGTCTGGGGACAGTTTGTCGACGACGTAGGTCAAGATAATATTGACGCAGCACAGGCTATCAACGCCGCATTATAAACCATTATTTTGATTATAAAAATCGGATCGGCCACCATATGTGGCCGGTCTGTATTAGTCGTGCAGGGGAAAGAAAATGTCTGGTGCCTACAGTCCGAACAGTCGCATAGGGGCGATTGTTCACACGCTTGAGGAGAGTATTATTGCAGTGTTGCTGGGGCTGATGACAGTTGTCACGTTCATCAATGTCGTAATGCGTTATGGATTTAACAGTCAGTTGATTTGGGGGCTTGAGCTTACGCTCGTTCTGTTTGCGTGGTTGGTATTGTTTGGCATTTCGTATGGTTTCAAAGTGGTGAGCCATCTTGGGGTGGATGCGGTTTTAAATTTAGTTGGTTCGAAATCTCGCAAACGCATGGGAATTTTAGCAGCAATAGTTTGTATAATTTATGCCTTGCTATTGTTAAAAGGTGGTTGGGACTATTGGGCGCCGTTCGCCGGATTGGATGCCACCACAGGACGTGTTATTCCTGGAATTATTCGGGCTGAAGATGGTGCTGGTTTCTTTGGGTTTACTCTGGGTGGAATTTTCGAAAATTCCCGAGATCAGGGTTGGTACGAAACAGAGCAATTGCCTATCCCATTTGGTCAAATTTGGCTAGAAAATAGATTTAATTTAGGTGAGCCTTATGAAAAGATGCCTCGCTTTGTCCCATATCTGATCGTTCCATTTGCAATGACATTAATGTTGTATCGTTTGGTACAATCGTTGGTCCGTATTTTGCGCGGTGAAATTGATACAATTATAGTTACCCACGAAGCTGAAGACGCGGTTGAAGACGCGGGTAATGCCCTGAGCGAGGACACTTAAAAATGGATGTAGCAATCTTATTTGGGATGGTAATTGCCCTGCTTGCCATTGGTGTGCCGATTGCGGTTTCGCTTGGCCTGTCATCAACGTTGTTTTTACTAGTATTGTCAGACAGCTCATTAGCATCAGTTGCGCAATCAATGTATCAGGCTATGGCTGGACATTATACGCTGCTTGCGATCCCTTTCTTCATTCTTGCTTCGTCCTTCATGTCGACGGGCGGAGTCGCGCGGCGGATTATTGATTTTGCGATCTCGGTGATTGGGCACGTACGTGGCGGTTTAGCAATTGCAGGCGTTTTGGCCTGCATGTTGTTTGCGGCTTTGTCTGGATCCTCACCAGCAACAGTGGTGGCTGTTGGGTCCATCGTAATTGCGGGCATGGTAAAATCTGGCTACTCAAAAGATTTCGCAGCAGGTGTGATTTGTAACGCGGGTACGCTTGGTATATTGATTCCACCGTCAATAGTAATGGTTGTTTACGCCTCTGCGACCGACGTTTCTGTGGGTCGGATGTTTCTTGCAGGTGTGATCCCTGGCCTGTTGGCTGGGGCCATGTTGATGATAACGATTTATGTAATCGCTCGTATCAAAAACCTGCCCAAAGGTGAATGGCAGGGGTGGGAGCAAGTTTTCTCATCAATCCTAGATGCGTCATGGGGATTGTTCCTGATGGTTGTTATACTGGGTGGCATCTATGGCGGCGTTTTTACACCAACTGAAGCAGCAGCAATCGCATCTATCTACGCCTTTATAGTGTCAATATTTATTTACCGTGATATGGGGCCACTTAAAGGTAGGTCTTGGTTACCAGAAGGAGAAGCAGATCTTGGTCTGTTAGGCTTGCGTGTTTGGGGTTTCACGTTAGTAACGTTTATTTTATATTTAGCTGGTTGTTTCATGATGGATCAGCCTATGTGGATTGCCTTAGTAGCCGCTGGCGCTTTCTTTTTTGTGGCCTTAGTACTTGCGTTGCTAATGTCCAAAGCGGTGCCTGCAGGTAAAGGTTTGCATTTGGCCACCGTGGCAGTTGTGATTTTTGGCGTGATACCGACGTTATATTTTATAGTTATGATTGTTTCTGGTGACGCTACGACACTGTTTGCGATTATCAAGATTATAGGCACAATTTTTATTGTTCTACTCCCACCAGCGGTGTTCACTTTTTCATTGGTGCGTGGGGCGCAGCGTTTGGCGATTGCTGGCGGTGGGTTTGGGCAGTCGATGATGGTTGGAGGCAAAAATATAATTCGGGCGAACGTTGAGAATGTGATCTTTGCGGTTCCAGCTTTTTTTCATCGTGACACTAAAGCGACCCTTCTTGATGCTGGCAAGCTTACAATAATGTTGATGTTTATTATTGCTAACGCACTTATCCTGAAGCACGTTCTTACAGACGAACAGATTCCACAGCACATCACTGAAGTTATGTTGGCTGCTGGTCTGGGGCCGATTACGTTTCTAATTATTGTCAACGTAATTTTGCTAATCGGTGGTCAGTTTATGGAACCTTCTGGTTTGATTGTGATAGTTGCACCACTGGTGTTTCCGATCGCTATCACTCTTGGCATTGATCCCATTCACCTCGGCATTATCATGGTCGTTAACATGGAAATTGGGATGATCACACCGCCTGTGGGTTTGAATCTGTTCGTTACATCTGGCGTCGCTAATATGTCGATGATGCGGGTTGTTCGCGCTGCGTTGCCATTCTTGGCGGTATTGTTCGTATTTTTGATCTTAATCACTTATATTCCTTGGCTATCAACAGTACTGCCTACCGCTTATATGGGCCCGGAGATCATAACCAATTAGGATATCAAAGGGTTGTTTCTGCATTTTCTAGATATTACAATTTAAAGCTATCCTCCCATACAAATGCATCTTTTAATGTTTTTGGAGATCGACTATTGGCCGTCGTAAAGTGAAAGATTATACGCTTTGTTGAAGAGCCAAAATAATAGGTGAAAAGTCTGTGGCTTTGAGAGACGCCCCTCCAACTAATGCGCCATCGACATTTGGCAGAGCAAATATATCATTAGCATTGCTGGCCTTGACGGAGCCACCATAGACCAGGCGTATTGCAGTTCCGGACGCGCCAAAGCGTGTTACAAGATGAGCCCGCAGGGCAGCGTGAACTGCAGAAATTTCTTTGGTAGTAGGTGTCAATCCAGTACCGATGGCCCAAATTGGCTCATAAGCGATAGTTGTATTTTCTTCCGAGGCCCCATCAGGGATGGAGTGATCCATTTGCGCACGCAAAACATCAAGAGTTTCATCTTTGTGGTATTGGGCCTCGGTTTCACCGATACACAGGATTACATGCAGTCCTGCGTCCCATCCAGCTTTTGTTTTGGCTGAAATTAATGCGTCGTTTTCGTTGTGATCGTTGCGCCGTTCTGAATGACCCGTTATTACGTATCTGGCTCCTGTGTCCGCGATCATCATAGCTGAAATATCACCCGTGTTGGCGCCGGAGATATTAGTATGACAGTCTTGGCCACCAATGTTCAAACCCACCCTTACCATTTGGCTCAGCAGGGTTGCAGGACCGCAAATCACGACATCTACTTCTCCAGCGCCATGGGCTATTGCTAGTCTATCCAGCTCAAAAATATCTGCTTGCGTACCGTTCATTTTCCAATTGCCTGCGATCAGTTTGCGCATCTTACTCTCCTCATTTGATTCATCATGATGTAGCAAGCACTAAGTATAAGCGAAAGGGTCGGTTATGATATTGCGATGTGATGAACAGATATGGTTAGCAAGTGATAAAGTGATCGTTAAATATATATGGCCCATGGCGGGGATTGGATACAAATTGAATTTGGTTCGCGTTTAACATGTCGACCCAAATGCAAATTTTGATAGGCTTTCTATGTAAGTTTAAGGTGAAAGTGTCTGATCTATCTGTCTATGAACTAAATCAATGGCCAAAATTCTAATATCATATTTGCGTATTGATAAAAAATTACAATACTCTTGCAGTTTAACTTTCTGATGATGTACTGGCTATAATTTTGATTTGAATAGGTAAGGAAGTTACGTATTTTGGTACTCACTTAGTCCAGACCACCGCGCTTCTTCTATGTAATTATCCATATCGTTCTTCTGGGATTGGGGCCAAATATTTTGGTATCGCGATATATACAAATTTTGGCTATGAACCATTAAACGCCATGGGTGGCACACCCGAGTTAAAAGTGTGCAGGCACTGGATTTGGGTTGTGACATTGCGCCATGTTGTTGGTGGGGGCATTTAAAGCATGTCTATATTGTAATTTTAATTGTATTTTTAAAATCTAGATTGTTTTCCCATTTTTTCACCAATTGGCTTTGGCAACATTAGCTAAAATTTTGATTATTGGTAAAAACGGTTTGATAAAAATTGCCTGCATTTGAATGATACAATATGTTCATGCTCTGCGTAGCTGATCTTAATGTGGCAACGTTCGGAGCCCAATTGTCTGACTTAAATTAAATAATGTCTGATGACTCCCTAAATTGCGCTTGGACTAGGGAAGTTGGGGCTGTGACAATTAACGTAATATTACTGATGCCAAGTTTGGTGCAGTTTGAGTTTGTGCATATGAACATATTTGGCTTTTCGGACACTGATGATTTGGTAAGAGTAGTCAAAATTGTGCTGATCGACTGGTACGCGATGGTTGCCGTTGAGGCATAACGTTGCTGTGATGATCTGTCTTGCGAACTAGCAGGCAAAGACTTTGGCTAAGTTTAATTACGCCGCAAAAAGCGGTGGATTGGCAAAATCTGTATGTATTAATCAGCATGAGATATCGTTAAATTTGCGCGGCTTAATGTGGCATCTGCCGCCTTGCAGTTAACGACCGACTTCATAGCACGGACGTTTAAGTTTGGATTTT
Source organism: Octadecabacter sp. (assembly GCA_028825445.1). Classification (GTDB taxonomy): domain Bacteria; phylum Pseudomonadota; class Alphaproteobacteria; order Rhodobacterales; family Rhodobacteraceae; genus Octadecabacter. The sequence goes on along the minus strand of JAPKAD010000014.1, from coordinate 15,635 downwards.
AGATGATATAACGAAAATGCTCTAGAATTAAAACTTGATTTGGAAATTTTTTGCTTATCTTTAGCATTGCTTCACCTTGGTATTGATGCGGGGCTGATAAATTAAATGGTACTGGAGCAATTCATAGATTTTGATTTCAAATACGCTAAATTATACTATCATTGAGCCAAAGCCAAAGTGCACAATTGAAAAGTAGTTTAGTCTGAATATGGGCTGATATTACAAGTTTTTACAGAATTTAAATGGCTCGTAAAACATAGATTAGCCGTGAAATTAATTTTTTAAGGTGATATTTAGGTAGTAATTTTTTCATCAAATTTTATGGACTCACCGCAACCACAAGATTCTGTGACATTGGGATTTCGGAATTTAAAGCCAGATTCTAGTAGAGATACTTCGTAATCAATTTCGGTACCAAACAGGAACATTTGCGCCATCGGCGCGATCATTACACGCGCTCCATTTTGTTCAACAATTTCATCTAGTGGATCAACTTCAGCGACGTAATCCATGGTATATTCCATGCCGGCGCAGCCGCCTTTTTTGATACCAATGCGCAAACCTTGGTTGCCTTCTTTGGCCATTAGTTTTGCAATTTGAATCGCAGCTTTATCTGTGATGGATACAGCCTGTTTACCGGTAATACCGAACATGATGAGATCTCCTTTAGAAACAATTTAAGGTGCTGGTGTGACAATCTCAAGGGGGGAGGTTGGTAGAGTGTAACTCGCGCTTCAAGTACGACTAGTTTGGCCTAGTCTGATGGAATGAGTGTGTCGATGATGATAAATTAGTGGGGGTGCTGATCAAGCGTCGTTACGCCCAAATGTATAGCTAATTTAGTCCCGATAAGGAACCCCAAGGCAATTGATAACTTAGTAAATTAAATTAATTTTCAGCTCTTTTTTAGGTAATTAAATTTGGTGGTACCATCGCTAAAGTCATTTTTAATTTTTGATGGCCTGTCGTTACATCAGTAAGGAGATGGTATGGTTGCTTATTGTTAGTATGACGGTGAGGCACATGATAGGTAAAGTTACTGATGGAAACCAAGAGTGCATGGCCAATGCGCCTGTGTCCCAAAGTATTTGCGCATAGTAGACAAATTCTTCGGTAATTTTTGACGTTGATAAGTAGTTTGATTGGGTGATCTGAAAAAAGTTGTGAAACCGCTAGTAAATTTTTTACAAAATCTATGATCAGGTGTTTGGTTGTTCGGAAAATTGGTTCCAGTGTGGCGTTTACACCTGTGGTGACCTGGATTGTGTTTAAATAGGTAGGTGATTTCAGGGTAACCACGTACAAGGCTTTGTGTTACTTTAACACTATGTTGGTTTGCAGCTCAAAATTTGTAAATCCAGCGCGGTTAACGCGGCGGTCATGGAAAAATTCGCGCACTTGCTTAAGTGTATATTTATATAAAAAGTTAATATTTACGCTACTATTAATAGTTCTTCAGTCAGCGCCCATGCATTAAACTGAAAGAATGCGCGAAATAATTATTTTCTTTTTTTTAATATTGTTTCGTAAAAGTAGTGCAGTTCAAAAGTAAGTTGCAGAAATTTGGAAATAAAATTTCCATATACTGCCTCGATCAAGTTCGAATATTTTTGTACTGTATTTGGTACACAGGATTTGTCTGCAAAAGCGAGTGTCTAATGATACTAAAATAGCCTAATCTTGATTAGTTTGATCGAGCAAACAATTTTAGCTGAAGTAACTCATGGAATTATAATATTTAGTGACTTGAGCGAACAATTCTACTTTGCAATCTACAAAAAAATATAACGGTTTGCTCTACATGAAACCAAGTTCAAGGCGAGCTTCGTCAGACATCATGTCCATGCCCCATTGAGGTTCCCAAACTAGCTCCACATCGACGGTCTTAACACCTGCCAAAGGTTCAATCGCGTCTGCTACCCAGCCGGGCATTTCGCCTGCAACAGGACATCCAGGTGCGGTCAGTGACATTAGAACTTTAACTTCATTTTCATCGTTAATATTTATAGTATATATTAGTCCAAGATCTTGAATATTAACAGGAATTTCAGGATCATAAACTGTACGGCATGCCTCAAGAACATTATCGTAAAGCGGATGTTCTGTGGTTGAAGGCTGGATCAGCGGCGTGCCTTCCAGTGGAGTCGTTGCGTCGGACATGTTAGTCATCCTTGTAATTCCTGACTATTTATATAGTATTTATAGCCGTTGACGTAAAGGGCTGGCCAAGCTGTATGCCAATACATTTTCTTAACAAACTTGGACCCACATTGCATTACTTTTACGAAATCAATTAAAGTTTTTTTTTCGTGTTGCCTTCAGCGGTGTAGGGCGTACCTGATCTTCAATATGATTAAATAGTTGGCCAGCGAGGTTCTTCTTGCTGGCGGTTTCGATGCCTTCAAAGCCAGGTGATGAATTAACTTCGAGTATTTTGGGACCGTCGTTGGAGCGCAACAAGTCAACTCCTGCCAGCCCAAGGTTAAAGGCCTTGGCGGATTTCACCGCCATGCGGCGTTCTTCGGCTGATATTTTACAGCTTTCTGCTGTGCCGCCACGGTGCAGGTTGGAACGGAAGTCATCACCCGTTGATTTGCGACGCATGGAGGCAACAACTTTGCCAGCTACAACGAAGCATCGGATGTCTTCGCCGCTGGCTTCTTTGACGAAATCCTGAACCAAGAAATTCGCCTTCAATCCACGAAAAGCATCAATCACTGACTCTGCGGCTTTTTTTGTTTCGGCGAGGACAACGCCTTTACCTTGTGTTGATTCAAGCAGTTTAACAATCAAAGGCGCAGTTCCAACAAGCCCAATTAAGTTGGAAGTGTCTTTTGGCGACGCGGCAAACGCCGTTGTTGGCATCCCGATCTTGTGGCCTGCGAGAACTTGGTGCGCGTGCAGTTTGTCGCGGCTGGCGGTGATGCCTGCCGATCCGTTAACGCAATAGACGCCTAAAGTTTCGAACTGGCGCAGTACGGCGGTGCCATAAGACGTGACCGTCGAGCCGATGCGTGGTATAATAGCGTCATATCGAGGCAGGCGTTTGCCATCATAATGTATTTCTGGCGCCAACGCGTTAATAGCCATGTAGCAACGTGTTGTATCGATAATTTCCACTGTGTGGCCGCGCTCTTCGCCTTCGTGAACAATGCGTTTGGTGGAATAGCTGTTGGGTTCACGCGACAATACACAGATACGTAATGCGCGATTTGGGGTAACTGATTTGATGCGTTTGGCAGAATACACATCAAATGACCGTTCAGGCAGCAAAAACCGGTCGGTTGGCATAACGATCACATCATCGCTCAATGCTTGGCGGCCCAGCAACATGCGGCTGGACATCCCGCCGCGGTGTGTCAATGTGACTTCTATAGGCCAGCTGTTGCCATTGCCAGCGTCGAGCATGGTTTCTATCACATATCTCATTTCGGTTTCGCCGTTTGACGAGGTTACCTCTCGGCGATCTACAACCAGAGCGGAACAAGGGATTGTCAGATCCTCGCGATCTGGTACTGGATGAATTGCAAAGCGCACCTTAGGCTTGGATGCAGGCCCAAAAGTTTCAATGTCAAATGCGTGTAAGGCAGACGTACGCGCGCCTGTGTCGACTTTGGCCTTGATAGTTGGTAAACCGAGGTCTGGCAGACCGAACCATTCTTCCCAGCCAAGTTTGATTGTTGTGCTATCATTCATGGTCCGCGTTCCTTCGGAGGGTTATAGGTAATCTGCCTATCATATGTTGGCTGAAATAAAAATCGATGCTGTTGGTTGGATAAAATAATTATAGAAATTTGTGTCTTTGTGCAAAAGCTATTGGGTTTGCGCATTATTTCCGCTAGCGACAAGTCTGGTATTGAATAAAGGTGGCCCCCCATGACTGTTCCTTTTTCGTTTGATCTGCAGGCCACGGATGGTTTTGCGCGAACTGGTGTGATACATACTCAACGTGGGGATATTAGGACTCCTGCTTTCATGCCCGTTGGCACGGCGGCTACGGTAAAGGCAATGATGCCGGAAAGTGTGCGGGCTACGGGCGCAGATATCTTGCTTGGTAATACGTATCATTTGATGCTTCGTCCTACGGCAGAACGGATTGCCCGGCTTGGTGGCTTACATAAGTTTATGAATTGGATGCGCCCAATTCTAACGGATTCGGGTGGTTTTCAAGTTATGAGCCTCGCTGGAATGCGCAAGTTGACTGAAGAAGGTGTTATTTTTCAAAGTCATTATGATGGCTCCAAACACAACCTCACGCCAGAACGGTCGATGGAAATTCAGGCGCTTTTAGGGTCTGATATTGTGATGTGTTTTGACGAATGTCCCGCACTGCCAGCGGATCGTGCGCGGCTGGAAGAATCCATGCAGATGTCGATGCGGTGGGCCAAACGTTCACGCATGGCCTTTGGGGATCGTCCTGGCCATGCGCTTTTTGGCATCCAGCAGGGCGGGCTTGATGAAGATCTGCGAAAACAATCGGCGGATGCATTGCAAGAGATAGGGTTTGAGGGCTACGCGGTGGGTGGATTGGCTGTTGGTGAAGGGCAAGAGGCTATGTTTAATTGCCTTAATTTTGCGCCTAATCAATTACCTATACAAAAACCACGCTATTTAATGGGAGTCGGCAAGCCAGATGACATCGTTGGCGCAGTTAAACGCGGTATCGATATGATGGATTGCGTATTGCCGTCACGTAGCGGGCGCACTGGGCAGATATTTACTCGCACTGGCGTTCTTAATATTAAGAACGCGCGTCATGCGGATGATCCAAGACCTCTCGATGAGAGCTGTAGTTGTCCGGCTTGTAGCAGATATTCACGAGCATATTTGCATCATGTGTTCCGCAGCCAAGAAATGATCTCAGGCATGCTGCTGACTTGGCATAACCTGACATATTTCCAAGATATTATGGCGGAAATGCGCAACGCAATTTTCAACCAGACATTTGATGTGTGGGAGGCTGATTTCCATTCTGGTCGAGCAGAGGGGGATATTGACCCGTTGTAGAGTTTGCACCGATTAAATTAATATTTATAGTATCAACAGCTCAGGCCTTGGCTTGTGCAGTTTGGACAAAGAAGCCACGTTTTTGGTAATTGATAAAATAATCAGGCTTTGACAGGCTTAAATACGTTAAGAAAAAGTGAATCCCTAATGCAGCTTTGACGAACCATTTTTATTTTACATATTTTAACAGATGAGATTAAATTCTTCGTGAATAAAAATAAATATTGTGTGTTAAAATATTGCGTATTTAAGTTTTAAAATGGTGGTGTTGATGATGATTAAAACTGGATCCGCTGTTGTTTAAAGTTAATAATTTTTGAAATTAAGCTGCTGCCAGCTAAAGATTAAATAAGTTATCCAAAATCGCTTGTAGTGTGCAAAATGTCCCAACCTTTGGGTACTAACACTTGTTTTAACTGATTGTTGGCTTGCAGGTGGTTGTGTCGACAGGCACCATAGGGGGATTGAGACGGTTATTGGTTGAAAGCGGGCGCAAGACACCCACATTACTATTCGAGACCGGAAGCGGCGCTGTTGCCTTTTAAAGGGACGTGTCGTTTTGCTAACAAAGGAAAAGAGCATGTCTAACACTATCCGTGATCCCCTAAGTGCGTCCTACCCAGTATTGCCTTTGCGCGACATTGTGGTGTTTCCACATATGATTGTTCCACTTTTTGTGGGACGTGAAAAATCTGTTTCTGCTCTTGAAGAGGTGATGAACGACGACAAGCAAATTTTGCTGTCTAGTCAGATCGACCCCGGTGTGGATGACCCCGATAAAGACGGGATCTATAATGCTGGCGTGTTGGCAAATGTTTTGCAGTTGCTAAAATTGCCAGATGGCACCGTTAAGGTACTGGTTGAAGGTATAGCAAGGGTTCGCATCACTGGTTTTATTGAAAATGACAAACATTTTGAAGCATCAGCAGAATATTTAGTTGAAATGCCCGGCGATATGACCACGATTGAGGCGTTGACACGCACAGTGGCCAAGGAATTTGAACGTTATTCTAAGATTAAGAAAAATATTCCTGAAGAAGCTTTGGGTGCAGTGTCTGAGGCGTCTGAGCCTGCTAAATTAGCTGATTTGGTTGCTGGACACCTTGGAATTGAGGTTAGCCAACGCCAAGAGTTACTTGAGACACTGAGCGTGTCTGAGCGGTTAGAGAAGGTTTATGGGCTGATGCAGGGAGAAATGTCTGTACTGCAGGTCGAAAAGAAGATCAAAACCCGCGTTAAGACACAAATGGAACGCACCCAGCGTGAATATTATCTCAACGAACAGATGAAAGCGATTCAGCGTGAACTAGGGGATGGCGAAGAGGGCGAAGGTGAAGTTGCTGAGCTAGAGGCCAAAATTGCTAACACCAAGCTATCCAAAGAGGCTAAAGAAAAGGTCGATGCAGAACTCAAGAAGCTCAAGAATATGTCGCCCATGTCTGCGGAAGCCACCGTTGTGCGTAATTATCTGGATTGGATTTTATCAATCCCATGGGGTAAAAAATCACGTGTCAAAAAAGATCTCTCAGCGGCTGAGGCGGTTTTAGATGGCGATCACTACGGGCTTGAGAAGGTCAAAGAACGCATCGTAGAATATCTGGCTGTCCAGCAGCGTAGTAAAAAATTGAAGGGGCCAATTATGTGCCTCGTTGGACCACCCGGTGTGGGAAAAACGTCACTTGGAAAATCTGTTGCCAAGGCAACTGGGCGTGAGTTTATTCGAATTTCTCTTGGTGGTGTACGGGACGAGTCCGAAATTCGTGGTCATCGCCGTACTTATATTGGGTCAATGCCTGGCAAGATTATTCAGGCTCTTAAAAAAGCGAAGACAACAAATCCCCTTATTTTGCTTGATGAAATCGACAAGATGGGTAATGATATGCGTGGTGATCCTGCGTCAGCAATGCTTGAGGTATTAGACCCGGAACAGAACAGCACTTTCGTCGATCACTATTTGGAAGTCGAATATGACCTTTCTAATGTGATGTTTTTGACGACATCAAACAGTTACAATATGCCAGGTCCTCTTTTGGACAGGATGGAGATTATTCCGCTGTCCGGTTATACCGAAGATGAAAAGCGTGAGATCGCAAAGCAACATTTACTTGAAAAAGTGATAAAAAATCATGGGTTAAAGGCAAAAGAGTTTAAACTTGAAGATTCAGCTCTGACGTCGATTATCCGCTATTATACCCGCGAAGCCGGTGTTCGGAGCCTTGAGCGTGAGATTGCTAAGATTGCACGTAAAGCAGTTACCAAAATTGTTAAGAAAGAAGTTGAAAGTGTTGTAATAAATGAGAACAACATTGACGATTATCTCGGTATTAAAAAACACAGTTTTGGATTGGCAGAAGATCAAGATCAGGTAGGCGTTGTGACAGGTCTTGCTTACACCTCCGTTGGAGGCGAGTTGTTGAATATCGAAGCGCTTCGTCTTCATGGTAAGGGCCGTATGAAGACGACTGGTAAGCTTGGTGATGTGATGAAGGAAAGTATTGATGCGGCTGCTTCCTATGTTCGTTCCATCTCTCCACAAATTGGGGTAAAACCACCTGAGTTTGATAAGCTAGACATTCACGTTCACGTTCCAGACGGTGCGACGCCAAAAGATGGCCCGAGTGCAGGTCTTGCGATGGTAACGTCGATTGTATCGGTGCTAACCAAAATTCCAGTGCGTAAAGATATTGCGATGACAGGTGAAGTTTCATTGCGCGGTAACGCGATGCCAATTGGTGGTTTGAAGGAAAAATTGCTGGCAGCACTGCGGGGTGGAATTACAACTGTTTTGATTCCTGATGAGAACGTAAAAGACTTGGCTGATATCCCTGATAACGTCAAAGATGGGCTCGAGATCATCCCTGTTACCCACGTGTCCGAAGTTCTAAAGCATGCACTGACTCGCACGCCTAATCCGGTTGAGTGGGACCAAGAAGCGGAAGACGCTGCCGCCGCTGATGCTGCATTGCGTGCGCGTGATGCGGGGAATCAGCCTGTTGCTCATTAGGATTAAGACTAAGTCTCTATTGAAAAAGCGCCGTGGGAAACCGCGGCGCTTTTTAAAATAATGCCTTTGCTGCAGTAACTATACTGTTAGATCGGCAGGATAATTGTAGTAATTTAACTTACAAACTGTCTTTTTTAGCACTATTTGCTATCTGTGAAGTTTCTATTATTACCATCCACTGGACTAAAGATTGCAGAATTAGAATGATTATGAGTAATTTCATGATCAGTGTTATTAGGATGATGACTATATCAAATTTAATATCACCTTTACTGATATTAATATTATTACTGACTTTCTTTATTCTCAACCGAGCGTCAAGAATGCACTTTATCAAATAAAGAATGTTTAAAATTAAGTTTTTTAAAGCATTATATTGTTGATTTCACACCGTAGATATTGTTCTGAGCCACAACATTTCTGTCAACATAAAAAACAAATGTTGCCCATAGAAATTATTCAGAATTTTCTTGAATTCTCAATTTTATAAGTTTTTAGAAATTTTCTTCTAGTATAAAATTAATAATACCAATCAAATTTAAATAATTCTTACCACAGCCAAGATTAATATTGGTCAACAATCAGTGTTATTGTACTAACCATTTCTATAAGTACATATTTTCATAAAACATATGTTGTGGTCATTTGTGTATGGAAAGCAGTTGTAGATACATCATCGATCGTAATGCCAAAGACTGTCTTCGTTCAAATAGGGAAGGCATTATTCGGTGCTTCACACATCCAAATGCTTTCATTGATTGAAAATGTGCTGGCTGATACAGGGTTTAACGAAGAAAGAAGTTAAACCTGTTAAGGAAGCAATGCTGATGATTTTAGGCAGCGCGTTGAATAGTGGAAAAGAATTAAATTTATTGATATTTGGGGGATTAGTTATGAAAAACACTAAAAGGGGTGTAAGATAAAACAATTGTTAAATTTGAGTTGCGTTATTCCAAGTCAATAGAATTATAAATAATTCTGAGGCACTGATGCGACTGCGGCGATGTTAAAAAGTTATTAATTTAGCTAAGGCTCAGAAGATGGGCGTAGCCAGTAACTGCCACGCCCTTTTCAATTTTAAAACTTCAAGCCGCTGTTGAGCCTACAGAATTGCTTTGAGAGGCTTTTAGTACGCTATCGGCTGCAAGTTCTGCCGTTGCCGCTGCCAAAGTAAAGCCTAAGTGTCCGTGGCCAGTGTTGTAAAACACACCCGAGGCTTTGCCCGGCCCAACACGTGGCATCATATTGGGCATCATTGGGCGAAGGCCTGCCCAAGGAATAGCGTGTTCTGTACTGACATCTGGAAACAGGTTTTCAACCCATTTTGTCAGTGGTGCGATCCGATCATCTCGGATGTCTTTATTATAACCGTTAAACTCTGCAGTCCCGGCTACGCGAAAGCGGTTCTTACCGAGGCGTGAAGTGACGATCTTGGCTTTGTCATCGAGTAAGGACACCCATGGGGTTGCCGCGCGGCTTTCTTCATCGTCAAGTTGAACAGTAATAGAATAGCCTTTGACGGGGTAGATGTTGACTCGATCTCCAACTTGTGCGGCCAAGGCGCGGCTGCGCACGCCTGCACAAATGACGATGCCATCGAAGTGGTCGGACACGTTGCTATTTTCTGGGTTTGTCCAGCCTACGTCAACTCCACCACTTTTTCGTGTAGTCAGGCTTTCAACATCTCGGCCATATTTAAAAATAACGCCGCGTTTTTTGCAGGCATTGCCAAGACCTTTGGCATAGCTGTGAATGTCCCCAGTGAAATCTGACTCAGTAAAGTAGCCGCCATATAATTTACCTTTTAGAGCTGGTTCAATGACTTTCATTTCGTCTGGGGTTACAGCATGACGTTCAAGTCCGCCCTCTGCCAGCATTTCGTTGACTTTGGCAGCTTTATCAAAGTCCGCCTTACAGTTATAAACGTGCAGGATGCCGCGGTGTTCGCAATCGAATGTGAAACCCTCTTTCTGGGCGTGACTTATCAGGTGTTGGCGCGCATCGATCGCAAGTCGCACAGATTCGATCGTATTACTCCGGTAGTTGGGGATGTTGGACATAAATTCTGCCATCCAGCTATATTTGTGCCAAGATGGCCTTGGGTTCACCAGCAACGGCGCGTTGCGCGACGCCATCCATTTGATACCCTTTATTATTGTGGCCCACTGTGTCCAGACTTCAGCGTTCGAGGCGCTCAGTTGCCCGCCGTTGGCGAAAGATGTTTCCATTGCAGCATAGCGATTGCGGTCAAAGACAGTGACGTCAAAGCCACGTTCAAGCAGAGCATAAGCAGTGGTAATTCCGGTAATTCCGGCACCAATAATGGCAATTGATTTCATTAAGTTAGTCCTTAAACTGGTTCAGTTACGGGCTGGCTAGTGCCAGCAGTGAACCCATCTGTCATTGTACCTGAGAGTTTCGCCATTGATATGACAATGACTTCTCCTTCGGTGGGTGTTTTTTAACACCACTCTCCAGATTGCTTACGATCCGCGGTCCGTTTGCCTGAGAGTTTCCGGGTCGTTGCTCCTTCGGCGCCGGGAAATCCCGATCTCTCCCGCGGGCGAGAAATGCAACTCTGATATGGGGGGAAATGCGCTTCGGTGCAATGGGTTTTTTCAAGAAGTGCAATAAGTGCATTTTTATTTTGGCTTTGCAATAATGACTACGAGGAATATGTAGTTTGTATGACTTATCCAGAGCTATATATCTTACGCCATGGAGAGACGACGTGGAATGTAGAAAACCGCATGCAAGGTTGGCTGAATTCACCACTGACTCCAAAGGGGGAGGCTGATGCTGCACGCCAAGGTGCGATTTTAATAAGTCATAATTTAAATGGGTTTACGTATAGGTGCAGTCCTTCGGGGCGTACTATACAGACTGCAGGCATCGCATGTGCGCAGATCGCTGAGGCGGTGCACACCGATATACGTTTGCGCGAGATAGGAGTTGGCGATTGGGCAGGTCGGTTGCGTGATGAACTGCCTCAAGGGAAAGGTGATGATCCTTATATGGCGCAATACGAAATGGCACCAAATGGCGAAGGCATAGAGGTTTTGTCCGCACGGTGTTTCGCGTTTTTGGCTGATTTGGATGGACCAGCAGTCTTGATTACCCACGGAATTACTAGCCGCATGATACGCAAAATTGTTATTGGGCCGAGTGCTTTAGCCAACCCAAGCATTCATGGCGGACAGGGCTGTGTGTACCATTTAAAAGGTGGAGTGCAAAACTTGCTAACATAGTTAATTCTTGGGCTTGCACGTCCTGCGCTCTGGCGCTAGGTGCTTATTAATAGGGTCGTTAGCTCAGTTGGTAGAGCGCTTCGTTTACACCGAAGATGTCGGGAGTTCGAGCCTCTCACGACCCACCATATAAACAAGCCACTTAAGTAATTTTTATTAAGTGTTTACTTTTTCAAAAAACCTAAGACCCTTCTGGGCCCACCATTCCAAAGTTCAAAACCGCCGTGGCGTCCTCCATTTGATCGGGTGCAAATCTGGCGTAGGTCTTGGACGTTATCAAAACATTTGCGTGCCCAAGATATTGTGATACCTTTTCAATAGGCTGGCCCGCAGCAAGCATACGCACAGCAACGGTGTGTTTGATTTGATGAATGTGCACGCCGGTGAGTCCAGCGTGGCGCAGGGCGGCATAATACCCCGTCCGTATCGATTTGATCGGACCCCCGTTGTATTCCACAACCCATTCCGTCTGGCGTGCTGAATATGCAGCTTGCAGTGTGGTGCGTGCCAGGTGGTTCATTGGCACGACTGCACGGCCCTTGCGGGTCACGCCATCCGTTAGCCTCAAATCAATAACGCCGCGGTCAAAGTCGATCTTGTCCCAAGTCTGGTCGAGTATCGTGCCAACGCACCCGCCTGTCGTCAAAAGCATAATCACGGCCAGCCGAACGTGCGGGGCTCAGCAGTTTTCAATAATCTGATGGATTTGTTGATCTGTTAGGGGCCGGCCATGCGCTTTGCGACTGTAGAGCCCGAGACAGGCGAGACACTACCGAAAATGTTGAAGCGGCGTCGTGACGAAACCCTCATCGCCTTTCTGGCTCTCATGCCGATCAGGTGCCGTGCTTTGGCCAGTTTACTGATTGATGACTCCATTTGCTTTCTGCCTGACCGCATCCACATCACCCTGTCCAGGGATATGACAAAAACGGGTTTGCCTTGGGAGACCACGGTGCCAGACTGCATCGCACAGCTTATGCGGGATTATGTTGAAGACGTTCGTCCGAAACTGTTGGCTAAAGCGAGTGAAGACCATGACTGGTTTTGGGTGGGGGACCGCGGAGTTCCATATACCCCAAACTATTTTTCCGGGCGAATTGCCAAAATCACAGAGCAGACTGTGGGGAAGGCAGGCGTTGCGCCCGATGTTCTGCTAAAGGCAGTCAAAACCCATGCTGCAGAGACCGAAGGTTACACGCGCAGTAAGATCTGTTTCTCGGACAATTGGGTCAAGATGCGTCGGTGGGAGAAGGGGCTTGCTCAGATATAGGCCGACCGCGAAAAGGCTTGTGAGGTTGAAGCCAAAGGCCGTACCCGGCTCGCCAGCTGAATCCATGAGCGCCATCCCATGTGCCGTCATATAACCAATCGACAGTTTGAGGACGTGATCACATTGAGGCTGGTGATGCCTGAGCAGGTGCGCGCGGTACGGCTGCTGGCGTGAGTGTTGTTGCTCAATTTTAGATAGGGCTGTCGTTATGTCAGAAACTGCATCGTTACGGGCGATCGCTCTGTTGCTCATCGGCTTCTAGGATTTTGCATTCTTACTTGGTGGGATCACCGCGTGGGCACCTCTGGCAGCAATCGCCTAATGACATTTATGGGTGTCATACGCCCCATTCGCAGTAACGCTGCCGATGTCCTGACCGGATGGGATTTGGTTAAGAAGTTCGGGTAACATGGGTGCGTCACTGATGTTGCTACCCGTGACTTCGACCGCCCGCACTTCAAGCGTTTCCTCGTCGATGCCAATGTGTATCTTACGCCAGACGCGGCGTTTGGAGCCTCCGTGCTTGCGCGCGTTCCACTCGCCTTCACCCTCGGCTTTGATCCCCGTGCTGTCGATGAGGAGATTTAGTGGCCCCTTGGAGCCGCGATACGGTAGGCTCACGTTCAGTGTTTTCTGACGTCGACATAAGGTGCTGAAATCCGGTGCTGCCCAATCCAGCCCGACCAGTCGCAGCAGGCTTTGGACGAACCCAGTTGTCTGCCGAAGCGGCAGGCCAAACAGGACTTTCAGCGTCAAGCAGGTCTGAATGGCGGCATCACTGAATTGCTGTTGCCACCTCACTTGCCGCTTGGCGGTGGCGTCCAAACCATCTTTGGATCAAACCAGATCGACAACGATCCACGCTGCTTCAAGCTGTCATTGTAAGATGACCAATTCTTGGTCTTGTACTTCGTAGCGGCCCAACTGCTCATCGCCCTCAGCTATCACGCTGGATTCATACAGTGACACCCATCAGCTCATTTGTGCAACAAAGCCCGCACAAGGGTCAAAATATGAAAATATCAATATCACCAGATATTTTTTAACGGATTGAGGCTAAAATTATAGATAATATTAGGAAGCCCATGGCGGTCAGGCCTATACATAAGAAAAACTAACCTCGTGTTTGCGGTGGATTTTCTAAGTAACCATATAAAATGGCAAATTGCCAAAGAACAGGCACGGACATTAGCGATGAAAGATTTACGATGAATTTCATATTAATAGATATAGAGCACTCCCAAGTGTCAAAGACATTTGACACTTGGGTAACTAAAATATCTTTTGATACCTTATGATATAAAAATACTTTATTCTGATTTTTTTCGGAGTAATTTTTTGGGAATGCTGCTTACTAGACATTGTTTCATCACCTAGCAAAGGTGGTTGTCGAGTTGTTGCTGCCCCAAAGGCTAATTTTGCACTTACCCGACGGTAGGAACGTTTTGGGATCGTATTCTCAGTTGGAGGGGCCACATGCAGTAATAATATGGTGTGCGCCGCGCGTCACGATTCAACTTGAAGGATATTGAATATGAAAGCTGCTATTTTTAACAACTATGAAGGCCCTATTGAAATTTCTGATGTGTCGATCCCAAAGCTGACTGCGAACTCTGTAATCATTGATGTGCATGCTGCCAGCTTGAACCCGATAGATAACATCCTGCGAGCTGGATACATCAAAGACTTGATGCCACTGACATTTCCCCATGTGATGGGTTATGATGTCAGTGGCATCATCACAGCTGTTGGGGATGATGTGATAGGTTTCAAAGTGGGCGAGGCAGTGTTTGCCCGCGCCCATCAAGAGGACGCTGGCTCATTGGCGAGTGTGGCTCGGGTACAGGCCAGCGCATTGGCGCATAAGCCTGAGAGCATTAACCATCTTGAGGCAGCATCAATCCCGTTGGCTGGTCTGACCGCTTGGCAGGCACTAGTAGACAAAGCAGGGCTTAAAGAGGGACAGCGGGTTTTGATCCATGCCGGATCGGGCGGTGTTGGCACATTGGCCATTCAGATTGCCAAAAATATTGGTGCCTTTGTGGCAACGACCGTAAGTGCGCGAAACGTGGACTTAGTGACGTCGTTGGGGGCTGATCTGGTGATCGACTACAAGCAACAAGATTTTAAAGAAGTCGTTGCTGATTATGACGTGGTGTTTGACATGTCCGGTGGCGAAGTTCTGCAGAACTCGTTTAAAGTTCTGAAAAAAGGCGGACATTTGGTGTCGATTAAGGGGCAAGACGCCGATGACCTAGCTACAAAATATGGTGTGTCATTTGATTGGTTCTTTATGACGCCAGATGGGATACAGCTGACCAAACTGGCGGATATGATTGCCAACGTCACATTAAAGCCGGTGATCGATAGCACGTTTTCGTTTGCCGAAGTTCCTAAAGCCTACGCCAAGTTGGATGAAGGGCATGCAGTCGGCAAGATTGTTATCGACATGAAGGCAAGCTGACTCTGTCACAAAAAAGCTTAGGTCACTTTGATAGTTCATAGTGGCCTCAGCCAGTCTCAACAGTGTGAATGCATAATGACTTAGGCGCGGTCGAATTTTCCATATTTGCTATAATGCATTGATTTGACAATGTAATAATTACTTTTGAGAGTATAATTTGAACCTACTGCTTTCAGGCTACGAGCCTTATGACCAGTCTCTTGTCAAAGCAGCAATTTATTAATGTGTCGATATTGATGTGATTGTTGTGACACCGTTTAGATGAGTCAGCGAAGTAAGAGGACATGATTCCCACTATTTAGTGTCATCCGTATTTAGAGATCAGCTTAGAAAAATGATAGTATCAACCATGTCGAGTTTGACCTGAGCCTCTAAAATTCCTCCAAATTTGTGTAGAGTCCGCCCAACAAAAGGACGGACAAATGAAGGCAAGATTTACGGACGAACAGATTATTGCCCTTTCGGTGATTGCTTTGCAATCGCCTGCTGGGCAGTGGATGATCAAGGAACAAGAATATGGCGAGAAGACTGCTGATGTATGTCGGCGCCACGGGATCAGTTCAGCGACGTTTTACAAATACAAATCAAAGTATGGCGGGATGGAACCTTCTGACGCGAAGCGGCTGAGAGCTTTGGAAGACG
>JAPKAD010000050.1 GCA_028825445.1 Octadecabacter sp. | reverse complement strand
AAGTATATTATGTTTAAGATAGCAACTCTCACATTCGCCGCAATTGCAGGTTCCGCTTCCATTGCATCTGCAAGTATTGTCAATATCCCCAACTTCGTAATGATGCAGGATCGTAGCGGCCAGGTTGAACTTGGAACAGTCACAACAACTGCTGATAGAGTTGTAGAAGTTTATAGCTTCCACAAAGGCCTAGTTGGTGCAAACATTCATGTAGACGGCAATATCCCCCGTCAAGAGACAGACGCAGTCAAGTTCCTCAAAGTTAATGGCCAAGTAGTAGACACACAGGAAATCGATTCAAACTAAGTTCTGGATTTAGATATTCCCAGCAACCAGGTTGCCTATTTAGGCGGCCTGGTTGCTGATGAGGACGCAGCAAAGCTTTCCTAGTATTCCTCCAAAGAATAAAGAGTTCCTCTAATTTTTGCGTCAGAAATTCGATTTGATTGATCTACAACGGAAAGAGCCTTGCAAGACTGATGCGCAAACCGATCGGCATCTTCTTAATTAACTACACATCGTCAAAAAGATGCACAATCTGCTCAATTATTTGTTTAAGCTTTGCCAAGCGGATCCCAACTAGCGTTTTGGCCAATCACTCCGTGATATTTGCTCGCGCGGATACGGTAGCTTCGCAGGGTTTGGCTTTCATTAAATTGGTAGCAGATGTGGGTAACGATCCCTCCCGTCTACGCTTATCTGGCGCTTCGATCTTATAAGTCATAGCCATACAATCGTGATGTCTCTCAAAAATTGCAGTTTAATGTATGAGGCCAGATATCAAAACGCTGCTGCTTTTGATATTGATGAAATCTGCAAAGTTCTTGTCCGAACGGTCAGTATGCAGGCAAAAAGTCGGGTCCATTTGAGGGTGCGCTGAGAGAATTGTGTATGAACGCTCTAATATCTAAAGTAAATTAATCACGTCTAGAAGTGAGGCGGTCGTCAAGACCTTGTTTGTTGGATCTTGGATATATTGAATTGATTCCTGCTTAGATAGATGCGGCGCAAGGCGGGTTTTCAAGCTTGATGCATAGAATGTCAGTTAGGAGCTTTGAGTGACCTTATGCTGCAAAACGCTCATTTTGTCATTAATCGTGAAGAGCGGGCCTTCGCTGCGTCAAGCATAAGCGTCTGCATTGTGAGGCTGTTTCAAATGGTCGGTGTAACAAACGTTCGCTCTGCGCTCTTCACCATGGCACTGATCAAAACTTAAGTCAGTTCAACGCCATACAAGTCGTCTAAGCCGCGAATTCCAATATTTTGAATATATTTACCAAGTCGTATCAGTGACTCTTGTAGTAGTTAAAATGAATTATAATTAAAAAATTTATCGATGAGAGCAATCACGATGTCCAAGTACCCCATACCAACTTTGGCGCTCTGAATGTTATTAATCTGCTGGATGGTGTGACGAGGAAAGTCCGTAAAATATAACCAACTGAAGTTTATGAAGCTATTTAGTTTCAGCAAGGATGTCACAAGTATTGGCAAGAAATTCAAAAAACCGGCATTCCAACAGACCCTGAAGTGCAGCGCATATTCCACTTATGCAGTATTGCATACTTGGTCGAAAACTCTCACGATAACCCAGAATCTCACAATTTTCGTATGCGTATGCGTATGCGTAAGCAAAGATAAAGTTTGGCTTTGCAACAGAAAAACATCGATATTCGCTGCTATTAGACGTTAAGATCGCTAATTTAACTAGATATAGTGGATAGTGAGAACATTCGGTGCTTTTCCCCAATCTTGAAGTCGATGATGAATAACCTAATCTAAATTCCGTTTTCGGCTTTGGGGCTTTGCCTACCAAAACTAGAATTTCAATTTTCTAAAAGTGGCCATACAAGTTGCGCGCAGCTCCGGTCAAAAAGTCCTTCAAGCAGACCTTCGCTGCACTGTCCACGAAGGTCAACTTCTGGGAAGCCATGATGGGTGGTTAATTGAGATAGGTAATTGTGGATCACCAAAAAGGACTATATGTTTAAAATAATTCTTTTAAGATCATAGCTGAATTTTTTTAAATAATCGTTGCTCTTTTTGGTACACAACAATAAATTATTAATTTATTTAGCTATGAATTTTTATAAAATATTAAAAAGTAAAATTGAATTTGACTAATTTTAATTCACATACCTTGTTTGACTTCTACCTTAAGGATCATCATCTACTGCGCATATGGTGGTGGAATATGTCTGAGATCACACCCGGCGTTTTGCGATCCAATCAACCGTCACCGAAGAGGTTACAGCGATATAAGGCAATGGGGATTAAAACGGTCGTGTCGTTGCGGGGTAACGCGTGTTCAAAAAGTTTCAACCAACTTGAGAAGCAGGCATGTGCGCATTTGGGTCTGAATTTACACTATATTGTAGGTGTTGGCGCACGTGATTTAAAATCACGTGAAATTATTCTCAGCGCCTTGGACATATTGGAAACCATCCCACGCCCCTTTGTCATGCATTGCAAATCAGGGGCAGACCGCACAGGGTTTATATCAGCGCTATATCTTATCTGTGTCGAAGGCGTGCCCGTGGCACAAGCTGCACACCAGTTGGCACGCAAATATATCCACCTACCATATAGCAAGTCTGGAGTTTTGGGTCATGTATTCCGCGTATATTTGCGCGATGCGGAACCAATTGGACAGAGGTTTCGGGAGTGGCTAGAGACGAACTATGATCCATCAGAAATTACGTTAGATTTTCAGGAATGGCGTGCTGGTGTCGGAAGATGGTCTAAATGATTATCAGACATATGGGTGCTAATGGTTGCTAACCGGATTTCTAACGAACGGCCTAAACTATCCGCCGTAACTTCTGGCCAATTGCAGACCCTAAGATTTTTTCCTTCTGCTGCGACATGGCATACCGCTTTGCAAGTTAGGTCATCTCCGCAGTATAAATTATGATTGAGAACTACAGTACCATACATAGTGTTGAAATTATGGGCCCTGAGAGGTGTTGGGCATCGAGATACTTATAAGATACTGTTAATTGATAAACCCGTTAGGTGAATATGCGATAAGCTTGTGATCGGCGTGTTCACCCGGAAACAGATTAAGTTGTTGGCGCAATGAAATCGGGTATAATGCCCGAACTTTTTATATAACTTACTACATTTTTTCCGCGAAATAGACCGTGTTTTGTAATTAATACTGTGCCAAATCCGGCGGCTTTTCCGCCCAAGATATCAGTGTGCAAAGTATCGCCAACCATTGCAATTCGATCATTGGGGATATTAGCCGGAATACGTTTTCGAGCTTCTGCGAAAATCGCATTAAACGGTTTCCCAAAAAATTGAGGTGAAATGCCCGTATCATGTGCAGCTTGGTGACCAAACCACCCAGGCTCCAAGGAAAAGTTGTTTTCGCGAGGGGCTACCAAATCTGGATTGCCTACAAGAATTGGTCGTGGATTGGCGTTTAGGCTGTTCACCATTCTGGTCTGCCGAGCTGAAGTCCAACCTGCGCTGCCAAGCAGAATGAACCCTCCAACATCATTATAGAGCTGCGGATCATCACCCAATGCTAAAACTTGCGCAGGGAATTCATTAATTTTTGAGGTACTTAAAGCCATACAACCCCAAACTTTTGGAGTTTTTTTTCTAAGACTTGCCATCAGTATATCACGACTTGAGATTACGTCTGCGCGCGTAAAATCAAACCCAAAATTCCTATATTTTTCCATAGAACGTTCGACCGGAAGGCTGGCGCCGTTCGTCAACACCATTGCTCGTTTTCCCATCGCTTGAAGGGCAGCAACTTGTTCAGGCGCACCCGGAATGGGAGTTTCCCCAACGTTCAACACACCAAATGCATCAAGTAAAAATACATCAAAACGATTAGCAATTTCACTCAAATCGGCAATGTACTCAGATACCGCAGGGAATTCTGCTTCAGGAAGAACCTTTCGGACGCTTTCATACTGGATGAAAGCCCAATCTGTATCAGCTTTAATATCGGACATTTGTCATGCTTAAATAATCGCGCCGCGTACTTTGGCAGACACCCATTCCGATAGTATTACCGCAGCAAGAATGACCAACAAAATGAGCGAAACTTGTGGCCAAGCAATTGTATCGAGCGACCCTTTTAGCTGCAGGCCAATACCGCCCGCACCCACAAGGCCTAGAACCGTACTTTCACGAATGTTAATATCCCACCGGAAGACTGCGATTCCAGCAAACGCAGGCATGATTTGCGGCACAATGCCATAAACCATTATCTGCCAGCGTTTTGCTCCTGTTGCAGTAATTGCCTCAACCTGTTTCTCGTCAATTTCTTCAATAGCCTCATAAAGCAGCTTCGCGCAGAACCCAATGGAACGGATTGAAATCGCCAAAAGACCTGCGAAGACGCCGGGTCCAACAATAGAAACAAACAGCAAAGCCCAGATAAGTGAGTTAACCGAACGGCTGGAAACGATGATCAACAGTGCTACAGGCCGCACGAAGTATTTGCTCGGTGTAGTGTTGCTTGCCGCTAAAAATGCGATGGGGACCGCAAGAAAAAGTGAGATCACAGTACCAAGCGTGGCAATATTTAACGTATCCCAAATCGGCTTCCACAACTTTTCCATATATGACCAGCGGGGAGGCACCGCACGCCCAGCGATGTCCAACGTGACCTCGCCAACATTGCCCATCAAAGCCCAAAGCGTATTGTCAGAAATGGCATCCCATGACCATACAAAGGCAAGGACCAAGGCAAACCACATTCCCCAGCGGGTCAGTGTCTCGTTTCGATCGCGCACCTGCCATACCTTTAGGCCGTTTTTTTCAACTTGGGGCATTATTTGATCCTCGTGCGAATAAATCCGGACAGATATTCAAGGACCATCACGGTTGAGATAATAATCAGCAGAATTGCGGCTACTGTACCAAATTCATACCGGTCGAAAGCCGTATTCAGAGTTGCTCCGATTCCGCCAGCGCCAACCAACCCAAGAACAGCGGATTCGCGAAAATTGATATCAAGGCGGTACATTGAAAGCCCAATGAGGCGTGGCATAACCTGCGGCTGAACGCCAAAATTGATGCGCTGCAACCATGTGGCGCCAGTTGCTTGAACAGCCTCGGCTTGGGATTTGTTCATGTCCTCAATTTCTTCGGCTAGCAATTTAGCCAAGAATCCAATCGTTGCAAAACTTAGTGTAAGAAAGCCTGCCAAGGGTCCAAACCCAAGGATAGCCACTAAAATAATCGCTACGATCAATTCATTTAAGGCCCTAGAAACAGTGATAATAAAGCGGCACGCCAAATATACGGGTAGTGGTGCAATATTGCGCGCAGCGCCTAAGGCAATTGGGATTGAAACGGCTATACCGACCACCGTTGAAGCAATCGTCATCACCACGCTTTCATACATGCCTTGAACAATATGATCCCATCGCGAAGTAAAATCAGGATTCAAAAAGCCGCCTACAAATTCTTGTCCGCGTGCAAGGCCGCGCTGAATACGCGACCAATTTACATCGATGCCCGAGAAAAATTTATCGACAGAACCAAACGTTCCAAACCTGAAACCTTCCTCGACCAACCCTAATCCAACTAAACTGCTAGAGATCGATTTGGTCCCAAAAATCGCAAGAAATACATAAACTACGATGATAGCAGAGGTCATCCATCTCAAGATGCTACTGGCAATAAGAGGATTCCTTTTCCACGCAGTACCAATTTTGTTTTCTAGAGCAACGCTCACGCCTCCGCCTCATCATCGACTTTTTCGATGGTGGCTTCCCAATCTTCTGCGCCATAAATTTGGGTCAGCACTTCAGGGGTCAATTCTTTAGGTCCACCGTCAAACACAACACGGCCTAGTTCTAGCCCTATAACACGTTCCACAAACATTTGTGCCAGTGCAACATCATGAATATTGATTATCGCTGCCAAACCGCGTTCTGCGCACAACTCACAAATCAGGCGCATAATTTGGCGCGAGGTTTTAGGGTCGAGCGATGCCGTTGGTTCGTCTATCAACAAAAGAGATGGATTTTGGATTAACGCCCGACAAATACCAACCCGCTGACGTTGCCCACCTGACAGTTCATCAGCACGTTTGTCTGCCATAGCCAGCAGGCCGACGCGATCTAAAAGGCGATAGGCATCGTCCACATCAGTTTGTGGGAACTTGCGAAAAAAACTGCGCCAAAATCCAACATAGCCAAGTCGGCCAGACAGAACATTTTCCATCACTGTAAGGCGTTCTACCAGTGCATATTCTTGAAAAATCATTCCCATGCGGCGCCGTTGTTTGCGTAACGCTCTTTCTCGGAGCGTCGTAATGTTTACATCATCCAGAATTGCTGAGCCTGATGTCGGTTCAACCAACCGATTAATGCTCCGGATCAAGGTGCTTTTGCCAGCTCCAGAAGGGCCGATGAGGGCAACAACTTGCCCGTTTGGAATGGTGAGTGTAACATCGCTAAGAGCTTTATCGCCCGTATCATATATTTTCGTTAAGCCGTTCAGCTGCAGCATCTGCCATCCCCAGTAGATAAAGAAATGGCGCCAATGTTCCCACCGACGCCATAAGTTTTAAGTCTTATTCACAAGCGTAGGAAACGCCATTTGCAGTATCGATTTTGCGGATAACATCCCAGAAAACCTGATAGTTCATGTCAAGAAATTGACCTTCATTTGATTTTTCAAACTCCTCCTGCAACGCAGTGCCATCCCACTCAAAAGAGAAGAACGCATTTTTGATTTGCGCTGCCAATTCGGGGTCAAGGTTGTGCGCGGTACCGAAGCCGGTCGTCGGAAATGTCTGTGACTTGTAGATCGAGACTACTTGTTCTTCAGTTATGTCACCGCGTGCAAGCATCCGGTTCATAACAGAGTTCGCGATCGAAGCAGCAGGATAATCCTGATTGGCGACACCAAGGATCGAGTTGTCATGCTTGCCAGAGAACACGGGCTCAAAGTCACGGTCAGCAACCATATCAAAATCAGAACTCAATATAGCCGAAGGTGCTTTGAAACCAGAATTAGACGTTGGCGACGTAAATGCCAATGTCCCACCGCGAATGTCTTCAACTGTTTCGATGCCTGAACCCGGGAACGTGATAATTTCCATTTCATAGCCGAAACCACCATCGAGTGATGCCATAATCGTGAACGGATTAAACCCAGCACAGTTCACAGCAAGTGGGTTAGAACCAGTGTTAAAACCTGCAATATGCAGTCGACCAGAGCGCATAGCTTCTATCTGAGCAGCATTTGATTGAACTGGGAAGAAAATAACTTCTTTACCCGTTACTTCTTCCATATGCTCTAAAAATTCAGCCCAAACGCTAACGTAAACAGCAGGATCTTCAACCGGTGTATATGTGAATACAAGCGTCTCAGGGTTTGCCCAATCGGCCGGATCTGTTGGTGCATCCGCTACCAAGTCACCATCACGGTCGCAATATCGTGAATCCAGCGTACCGCGTGGACAATCTTCTTGTGCATAGACTGCTCCGGTGCTGGCCAAAAGCGCAGCTGCTATTGCCCCTAAATATCTCGTTGTTACTTTCACGTTTCTTCCTCCACAGTACTTGTTGAGTTGGTGTCATTTATAAATTTATTAATGGCTATCTCACTCACTTTTGCAAACTAAATCTTTCAGCTTTGGACCAAGATCTTAAACATTGATATACCAATTCAAATTTCAATTTTCTGGGTCGGGTCTACCAGCTTTCAGCCGTCATATCTCCTGATGTTTATCTGGACCCCTGTAAGATCTTTCTAATAATGGTTATAACACAGAACGAAATACACTTGAAACGCGCCTCTTAATTAAACAGTTTAGACGATTAAAAATTAATTGACTACCTTAGCTGGGCAGATTTTCAGAACTCTGAATATTGCAAGTTTGGAAATTTTTTGAAGTGGCAGAAGAGCCTACGTTTTATCACCTGCAGATGTCTATAGACCGTCCTGACAGGCTCAAGCCAGTTTAATTTGACTGTTCAAGAAAGATGAATACACTGTCCATTATGCATCGATCAATCGCGTGCATCAAAAACAATTATCCGTATTTCTCTTTAAGTTTTAATAATGTTATATTATTTAACCAATCCCTTTTTCGACGCGCTCAAGGTCACTGGAATCTTTGCCAGCGTATCTACTTCGAAATCTGGGTTGATCGGGAATGGTCCTGTTTCTTGGACACCCGTCTTAACTAGAATCGTTTGTAATCCGGCCAAGTGTCCGGCGACGATATCGGTCCCCACCTGATCGCCCAGCATGAATGTTGTTGTCGGTGGCGTTCCCAAGATCTTCAGCGCCTTCGCCACCAAATCTGGCTGCGGTTTGCCAATGATGATCGGTGGCACCCTAGATGCAGTCTCTATTGCTTTAAGGATTGATCCCGCTCCCGGCTCGAAGCCGGAACCATTGGGAAGCATCTGATCTGCGTTTGTGCCAATGAAAATCGCACCGCCCAGTAGTGCAGTTTGAGCTCTCGCTAGCTTATCAAAAGTGAATGTCCGATCGAGCCCGACAACAACGGCGGACACATCCTTGTCTTTAAGCTCAAAACCGCAATTGACCACCGCTTGGTGTAAGGCTGAAGCTCCAATCACCATTACGCGCGCACCAGTCGGCAGAAGTTGTGACAGACGTGCAGCCGCAGCCGCTGAGGTGGTCACGATCCGTTCTGCTGTGGCTGGGATACCCATTGCGTTCAGCTTATCGGCGAACTCTTCGGCTGACTTTGTGGAATTGTTGGTAACAAATGCATATGGTAAACCAGCGGCTTCCCATGTCCTGAACGCCGCAACTGCACTCTCGATAGGGTCGTCTCCACGATAGGCGACGCCATCCAAGTCACTGATGATACCTGATATTTTTGGCCAGTCGCTCATAGCTTTCCTCAATTACTCATGAACATGCTTCCGTTCACGTTGGGACGCTAGGCGGAACCATTGTTCGCTGCAATCCGAAATAAAGGCTTATTTAGCTTAGAGCTACAATTCACTGCTCTCTAGAACGATATCTGTTACTGAAGTTTGTTTAGTTGTAGATACGCCTCAGAATTTCGTCACATGCAATCTCCATCAACGGACACAATGCATCCAATGACCCCCGCGTATATCTCTGACCAGTGATCGACAGTGGCGTGTGATTGAGAAGTTGTCCTACAATTTATTTAAGAACGCTGGCTTCCATAGCAAACGTCGCGAATGTCCGGAGATGTATAGTTGGCGCGCAAAAAGGTATTATCTGCAAATTCTGCAGCGATGTTGCGCGAATGCGATTAAATAATCAAGAGACAACAAAGCGTTTTACGCAACACTACCGCAACAATCTACTGGGTGGGGCTCAGCTTCGTTTGCAAGCGATGTCACGTATGGTTGCAGTCTTTGGCGATGCCGCAACTTCAAACCGGTTTTCTCAGAAATTCTATAGCATTCATGCACCATCCAAGTTGAATAGTTGCAGACTTAAATAGCAACTTGGATATTCGGTGTAGTCGTTGAATTTGGCGGGCAAATAATCGCATTCTTGATGAAGTCCCACAGCTCTGTGTGATCAACTCTCGTTTTGTTAATCTGCAAGGCTGCTTTTAACGCTTTGCCTTCCATCGCGTCCAAAATCAGACGTGATGACTCTCGCGTGTCAGGCACTAAACGAAAACAATCTTCTGTTACTCTGCGGTTTGGTTATGGTTCAAAAACAATCCACTCAAATTATTTTATTAGAAAATACCATTACAATGTTTCGGATAGCTTTAGGCGCAAGCCGCACCATCGCCGTCGTCTTTTTGTTCAACATGATTGTGGCCTGCACGATGACGCAGGACCCACCCGCCCAGACATTCGGTGACCCGATTGAAGGCGTCTGGCTATTAGGTGATAAACTGTCCTCTATTAGCATCGCGCCATGTGGTAGTAACATCGACGATGGGCTCTGCGGAACTTTGATGCAGATATCCGAGGGTGACGGGTCTTGGGGCAATCAAAGTAATGCAGAGTGGTGGCAAAAAAGCCCCACACCAACAATCACACACTTGCGCCCAACTGAGGTCGAAGGAGAGTATATTGGTTTCATGTATGATTCAGAAATTGATGAGACTCTGCATCTCCAGCTTGTCCTTGCGAATGATAGCGCAATTGAAGCTATCGTTTATTTTGGTGCCGACCTTGATGAAGCGGTGGATATGGCGGTAGGTGCTTCGTTCTCCCCTGCTAGAGTGACTAACCTGTCGTAGTAACTGACACAGGCTGGTGTTGGGAAAATATTACTAAACAGCGATCAAAAATGGTGTCGGCCAATGTCAGTATGACTGGTGAAAAATGTAGATCGTCTTTCCAAAAACCAATATTTGAAAAAATTACAGGTTCAGTGACATGAAAAAGCTATTCATCTTTGCAGCAGCAATCATTGTGGCATTCAGTGCTGCATCAGTATTTTGGGTGGTTTGGGGGCTGTCGGACTTTGACCTATCTGAACATAGACAAAGAGAACTTACGTTCACCGTCAATGACGCTGTGTTGTCAGGTACTCTTATTACACCAAAAGATGTCATCGCTCCGCCTATCGCCATCATCGTGCACGGAGATGGCGCGCAAGACCGTTTTTCAAATGGGGGATACCTTCCGCTTATCGGTACGTTGGCCGATGCCGGTATTGGAGTGTTTTCGTGGGACAAGGCTGGGGTTGGAACAAGCACTGGCAACTGGCTGAACCAAACAATGGATGATCGCGCAGATGAAGCGCTGACCGCATTGCAGGCCGTTTCCACATTAGATGGAATTAAAGGCAATAGAGTTGGTTTTTTGGGCTTTTCGCAGGCCGGATGGGTTCTTCCACGCGTTGCAAGCGCTATTGTTCCATCATTTACAGTCATCGTTGGCGGAGCAGTTTCGTGGCGCGAACAGGGTTCATACTTCAATCGTGTCGAATTAACTTCGCAGGGTTTCTCAGCAGATATGATAGAACAACGTTTGGCTGAACGTATGCGCGACAACGATATAGTTTTTGGTGTGTCGATGGACCCTTCATTGAGATCTGAAATGGAGGTGGAACGCTTTAGATTTGTTGCTGGCGCATATTGGGAAGATAGCACTGAGCTCATACTAAACATGAATGGTCCAGTCTTTGCGATCTGGGGGGAAGATGACCTGAATGTCGACGCACGCAAAGATTCAGCGATATTTCGCGAACAACTGATGCCGCTTAGTGATGTTCGGCAGGTTGTTCTGGTGAAAAATGCAACGCACGGCTTGCTGCGGGCTGACTTATTTAATTATCAACTCACATCTCAATGGCCTTGGTATCTGCGATATATCTATTTGGGGGTGGGACGAAAAGCATTTGCCGAACACTCGTTAGATCAAATTACAGACTGGATTTTGACAGTAACGGAGAACTGAGACTTGGCGCCGAAGGAGTGACTATCAGTGATCTCGCAATCAAAGTTCAAACTATTTTTTGATCCCTCTTTTACTCTGCTTAAATACTTCAAGTCTGATCGCTGTCTGCTTTAGGAAGCTGCATTGTGGCACCGACGATCCTGCTGAAAGGTAATTAGTGGCATGGCTAAAATATCTAATAGTCATCGTTCACAGTAACGTAACTCGGTTTTTAACCACAGTGTTTGCATGCATCGTAAAAAAACAGCTATGCTTAACAATGCTGTTAGGCATTTCTTGTTGGTGTTCTAGTTGGGTTTGATGTTGTGAGTGGTAGGCAGATGTTGGCTGCTGTCGTGACCAAAAGTCTGCTGTGCCAGATAGAGTTGCTGTTCAACTTTGACAGTTCAACGGCAATATTAAAATTAAGTAAAACTGTAACGGATCGATGGGATACCGCTAGTTGTGAACGTAGTGTGTTTCAACTCAATCTGTTACTTTGATGGAAGGTTGCCTATGAGGCAGGCTGCGTTTATGTAATAATAGCTGATTGGGAGTGTTGATTCATCCAATGTCTGAACCTCAGGCCTTTCTGCTGCGCGCCTGATTTATTTGATTTGATTTGGTTGGTTGTGATCCAATGCACCCTGTGAATTTAAACGCAGTTGATATCTACGACCTTTTTTATGGTACTTGACAGTCGCATTAGCACCAACTGCCTACCTTTGTGTGATGGTGACGCGCAAGAAGTGATCCTCCGCGCACAATGCCAAGATTTCACCGCGTTTTTTTTAATGGCACGCTATTTATCAAAGGTGGCTTTAACTCTGCGAAGCCTAGCCATTGACCTTAAGTGTGTGGCTGACAGATCCGACATAAAAACATGCTGTGTAGTGGGGCGAAGCGAAGAACGCTGATGGCCAAACTCAACCCATATGCGCATGTGTTGTTTGATGGTGCAGCCAAAGTTTACCAGTGCGGCAACACCAAGTGGTGGTAGGCCACATCCCAGATCGAAGGGCAGTGAATACGCATCAGTACGGATAAGCGCGACCGTGAAGAATCCAAGACTGTTGCGTTTGAGCATTGCCTTGATTACAAATCATGTATTAAACACGATTTTCCCATTGTTACCAAGCACATTGCAGATGTGGCGCAGCTGTCCACCACTGGCATGCAACAACAGCTTGATTTGGGGGCAGGGCGCAAGGTCTTCAAAACTATACCAAGGTCATTGAGAGCCAGTTCATTCAGTTTTTTTAAATTATTCATCGCTAACATTGACCATCAAAAGATTCTAAAATCTATCATATGTGGCGTCGCCAAGATTAGCCATAAACTGAAAATGTTGACGCTGAACAGGCACAACTCAGCCATCAACAAGGTTTACGCTTAGGCTGCGGTGCAACGCATTTGTTCACGCTCGCAACAAGTATCCGTCGTCAGGCTTTTTTCATAACGTGTTTGTTGCACAGGCGTTCTAAATGCGTTTCAACGTGGACAACTATTTTTTGATCAAACTCATATTTACTAGCTGTATCTTTTAGGTGTCACCAATGTAGGCATCAAATTTGGACCGTTTTGGACGCTCTGCGCTTCGACAACGGGGGAAGCACATGCTTCACTACCGTGGATATTATCTTGCAGTTTTTGTTAAAGTGCAATGCCTCCTCATGGGCATGTCCTCTTTCAAACAAGCCTAGCTCACACGATTTTTATTCACATAAACATATCCTTCGCCTTGATAATACGAAGGACACAACTTTGCAGTATTTTACTCTGCTACAACAGCGATGAGCAGCTGCGTCTTCGATCCATTTTTTGCGTTTTACAAACCATGATGGTCAAGATTTATTACTGATGAAAGATATGCAGTTTCTAATCTAAAAAATAAACGACATGTTATAAAATTTATTATTAATATAATTTGGATTGATAAGGAAATGAATTATATCAATTTACTTTAAAACTAAAATAGGTAGTCCGCTTGGAGGACTAAATGCAATTTCTAGATGTTTTCTTTCTTTCTTGTGGCGCGTTTTTTAGACCAAACGAAAAATTAGACAATAAATCTGATGAAACGGGGGTCGAAACTGGACCTAATACCTTATCCTACCTTGATGATGGCAATAGCAGAGCTGATCACTTTAAAAATTTAGAGGGCTCACGCACTGAAGGTACAAGCGGCAATGATCGGATCTTTGGCAACCTAAAAGATAACCTCATTATTGGAAATGGCGGTCGTGACTTTCTAACAGGTGGCAGGGGTGATGATACAATAATTGCCCAAAACTCTAGTTATTTAACTGGCCTTTATGGTAACAAGGGTGACGATATATTAATTGCTTCGATACCGGGAATTGGTCAGATACACATGGGTGGAGGAGACGGTGATGATCTTATTATCGCTGATCTTACAAACTACAGTGGCCGTCAGGGCCATCACATCTACACTGGCCGTGGTAATGATACTGTCGAATTCGACAACATAGTAAAAATGAATAGTCCTGTTCTTGGACGTATTGATGACTTTGATGTGTCTCGCGATGTTCTTGTATTTGAGGGCAGAGAGCTTGAGCTTAATGACCTGCCTGAGAGCCTTGATGTTGTTCTATACCTCGGCCAGCAGTGGTTGAGAATTGGTGATAACTCAATGTATGCCCTTGAGGGTGCCCGTGAAGGTGGCAGCGAACGTCACTTCAGTGAATTTCCGGAGGATATTTCTGCTCTGGAGGTTGTAGAATTCGTTGATCAGCAGAACTTTGTTCCACAAGACGTTATAATCGCTCAGAGTGCTGGCCTGAATGATATAAAGTCAAATTCGAATTTTATCACAGGAACTGATGGGAGTGACTGGATCCACGATGAACAAACAAGCCGCTCAAAAAGTAAAGATGGAAACACACAGTTAAACGGTAATAATGAGTATGAATATGCACCAACCAACGGTTACATCCAGGCTGGACATGGCGATGATGTTGTCGACGCTGGGAAAGGCTACGACATTGTAATGGGTGGAGAAGGACACGATTTTCTTGCCGGTGGCCTAGATGATGACACACTGTATGGTGAAAATGGCGATGACTTTCTCTATGGCGGTTCAGAAGATGATAATCTTTACGGGGGTGTTGGTGAAGATACTCTCGCCGGTGGCACAGGCGATGACGTACTTGCTGGTGGCACAGGAGATGATGTAATCCTTGGTGGTCAAGGCGCTGATGACGTCAGTGGTGGCAAAGGATCTGATGCTTTCAAATTTAGTGCTGGCGATCTGGTGGAGTGGAGTTCACTTGAAGGAACCAATGATGATAAATTTAATGAGATCGATATGATCTCGGATTTTGAAGTTGGATTTGACACAATTTCATTTGGAGAGGATGTGGATGTCAACAAGCTCTCCGACCTATGGATCTATGCAGTCGAGGTCGACAACGAAGACCTCGTTGCAATCAGCCTTATCGTTAATGGTGAGTGCTTCCTTGTTAATGCTAAAAATACAGACGGAAGTACCTCTAAATGGTATGATTTAAAGTGCGAAGATAACTTCATTTTCGGATAGATCTTACCTTTTTAAATTCTCTAACGCTTTCGAGTGGACTTGTATGCTGCCCCGAGTGCTCGTTTAAGCCACCTGACGTTTGAAAGTGATGGGGCTTTTCCAACT
>JAPKAD010000101.1 GCA_028825445.1 Octadecabacter sp. | reverse complement strand
GCTACAGTTGAGCCGCAGGCCTATGTACCGCACCCCCCAATCCTGGGGCCCCGCGCCTTGGACCACGGGCCTTTAGTATTAGCCTTGTAAATTCATTCGGGGGTAATTTTGTTTTCCATCTCTAGCTGAGGAAGTAGACATTGCTTTCGCAAAGCACTAATGGCTGGTGTGCGGACAGAGCGGCCCTTAGCACTTGCAACGAATGCTCACGCAGAAAATCTTCGCATGTGCAGCAACGACCTTTTGGCAGCATAGCGGATTTCACAAGACCAGCCATTTGGAAGCGGCAATTGGAGCACCTTCAAACCACCCATTTGCTGTGCATGACTTCAACGCCCCATGGAACGACGAATTGGCACTCTCAACATCATAAAGGTCGCTACGGCAAACCTAAAATTACTGTCTCTGCCTCCGTTTTTGAAACTGCAGATCATAAATCCAGTTGAAAATAATTGTGTAAAAAAAGAAGAATATCAATGCGCCAAAATCCATCCACAAAACGGTCAAGAATGTTTCGTTCAACATGAGTATGAGGATTGGAAAGGACAAAACAAACATACCGAATTCAAAGCCAATGCTGTGCCCAATCCGCATTAAAAATCCGCGCGCGGCTCGGTTTTCTCCATACATCCAATCAACGAGAAGATTATATAAATAATTCCAGATCATCGCGATAATCGATAGCATGACGCTTAGCCAAGTCATTTTAGCCGCGCCTTCCTGTGTCAGCAACATGGCCAAAGGCACAAACAGCAGCAGCGCAATTCCTTCAAATAGCAGCACGTGCACAATTCTATCTTTCGTAGTCATCGCAGATTTCCAACAGCTTCTAAGCTCACTTGGTCAGCCTTTCCGGTGCTCACAATTAGCCAACTTGGTTGATTTCCGATGGCTCAGCGCGCATCCGTTATGTCCAATTACCCACGCCACTTCTGGGAACGCAGGCCCCGCGGCGAAAGATCAAATTTGTCTTTTATCAATCTAGAAAAATGGTTTGGGGTTTTGAATCCTGTTTGATAAGCGATCTGGCTGATCCTCATACCCGTATGACACAAAAGATATGCGCCACGGCGCACCCGAAGACGCCAAAGGTAATCCAGGGGGTTTTCGTCGAATGTTGATCTGTACAACCGATTGAGGTGCTGTGGTGACAGTCCGGCAACTTCGGTCAAGACATCCATGGTGATCGGGCTTGCTAAATGTTCTTCTATATATCGCCGCACATTTTGAACCTGCGGCGGCGTGACCGCAATTGTCTCCTGCATCTTCCGACGTGTTAGCAATTCTTCGAGGACGGCAAGCCCTAAGGCTGCGGTGAAATTCTCCAATTCGACATGAATGTCGCCTGCCAAGTCCGAGCCGGTTTTCATCAGCGACGCTGCAATCGGGGATAAGCTCATTGCGCCACAATACGGGGCAAGCGCCGCGACCTTTGCTTCATCCAACTGCCCGGAGATATACTGACACCACAAAACATGGCACACACTTGTCGGGCCATAGTGGTAGACGAGCGTATTTCGTGAAGCCACAAGTGCAATGCCAGGGGCCGAAAGTTCAAATATTTTCCCGTCTTGGTGAATTTGAACTTGTCCCGTTCGAAGGTAGATCGCTTCAAGTTGGCAGCCAGACATCGGACCAAACTGCTTACCATCCCCGTAGTTGCTTTCGCCGAATGAGAACTTTGCTCCGGGGCCGACAACATTCAGAATGGATATATTTTCGATATTGTCACTCAAGGCACCTGTTCCCTTTTGACACAACGGGTCAGATTTCAAGTTAAAGCAGCCCATCCCTTTTTCTTTTAGAGCTGAAATATGTACTGCATGCAAACACGATGTTCATATTAGATACATTTTTGTGGCGGAGATACGCGAATCATGTTGAGTGAAATTGGCGTGAAGTTAACAATAAAAGAAAATAGGAGACACGCATCATGGACATCAAAGAACTGATTCGTGCCGGACACGGCAAAACCAAAGCTGACATGGTGATTTCCAATGGGAACTTGATCAACGTTGCCTCGGGCGAGATCTATCCAGCCGAAGTTGCAATCAAAGGTGGTTACATAGTTGCCATCGGTGATGTGGAACACTGCAAGGGCCCTGAGACAGAGTATCACGACGCCCAAGGCAAATTCCTCGCCCCGGGCATGATTGATGGTCACCTGCATGTCGAATGTTCGAAACTGTCTGTGTCCAGCTTTGCTGAATTGGTTGTCCCTTATGGCACGACTTCGATTGTTTCTGGTTTGGATCAAATTCTTGTGGTTTCTGGACTTGAGGGCGTGCGGCATTTTCTGGATGAGGCAAACGCTGGCCCGATGACGATCCATTGGGGTGCGCCGTGCAAAACACCCTATACGATGCCGCGCTCAACAGTGAACCATTACTTTGGCCCTGATGATCACCGTGCAACCCATGAATGGCCCGAATGTATCGGCATCTGGGAAACTGTGCGTGAGTTCATTCAAGAAGAAGATGAACATGTTATCGAAGCACTGGAAATCGCGCGCAAGAACAAACTGCCGGTTTTTGGCTGCTCGCCCATGTGTAAGGGTTCGAAACTTGCGGGATATGCGGCTGCGGGTATTCGTTTAGATCACGAAAGTTATGAGGTCACCGAAGCGCTGGAGAAGTTGCGCAACGGGATGTTTATCTTGATCCGTGAAAGCTCAATCAGTCATTTCCTTGAAGAAAACATTCAGCTTGCGACCAAACTGACGCCGGATGCTGCGCATCGGATCAGTTTCTGTACCGATGATGTGGTTTCCAGCGACGTTCTGAAGCGCGGCCATTTGGACAATATGGTCCGTATGGCCATGCGCGAAGGTGTGTCGCCAATGGAAGCTATTCAGATGGCGACGATCAACAGCGCGGTTGCCTGCCAGATCGACCACAAAGTGGGTTTGATCGCACCGGGCCGTCAGGCAGATATATTGCTGGTGGATTCCCCTGAAGAATTCAACGTTCAGCGGGTTATCGCCAAGGGCAAATTTGTCGCCCAAGACCTTAAGATGAATGCGCCAATCGAACGCCCCGTGCGGCCCCAGTTTTTGACAGAAACAATGAAGGTTGCGCCGATTACAGCGGATGATCTGAAGGTCCACGTTAAATCTGATGCCGTCAAAGTTCTATCGATGAACATGTCAGTTGATGTGCCGTTTGTGCGCAACCGTCGTGACGCAGTGTTGCGTGCAACGGACGGCGTCGTTCTGCCCGATACAGATCAAGACGTGCTTTATGTGTCGGTGGTTGAGCGATACGGTAAGACCACAAACAAGCCCGTCGCATTTGTCTCTGGCTTTGGTCTGAAATACGGGGCGATGGCCACGTCAACAGCGCCCGATGACAACAACATCGTTTGCATCGGCACAAATCCTGACGATATGGCGGTCGCGATCAACTGGATCATAGAAAAAGGCGGCGGTCAGACGTTTGTCAAAGATGGTGAAGTCACAGTTGGTCTTGAATTGCCAATTGGTGGGATTGTGTCCGACATTGATCCAGTGGCGATGGCTGCGAAAGAAGATGCGCTGGATAAAGCAGCGCGTGATGCAGGATGTCAGTTGGAATGGCCGTTTATGAACATGTTTGTTCTGTCCATCACAGCAATCCCTGAATTTGCAATCACCGATTTGGGCGCAATTGATTGTGTTGGATTGAAAGTATTTGATCCAATCTTAGGGGCGGCTTGATCAATGTGGCAGCCAGCTCACAGCCTGCCTATCGTGTTGCTTGCGCTCAATTGGCATTGGACCGTGGACCGTGGACCAAGACACGTCTACCTAGCCATACCACCTAAAATAAGGTATAATAGAACCCCATCACTGGTGGAGCTTTTAGGATGACAAACAGCAACCTTGAAAAGGGTATCCCTTGGCAATTTGGCCCTAATTGGCCTGGCCAACGGTGCGCTGCCAAGACCCGTAAAGGCACGCCATGCCAGCGCCCTGCTAGGCTCCCTGTGGGGCGCTGTAGACTCCATGGAGGGGCTCCACGGACCCTCTCTCCAAAGAACAAAGGGCGGCTGCGCGCCTCACGGAAGCTAGAACCAAGCACGGGAAGTTCACCAA
>JAPKAD010000049.1 GCA_028825445.1 Octadecabacter sp. | reverse complement strand
TGCATTTGGAAGCAAATTTATCAGGCGCGGATAAGGATCGCAATTGAGGCTAATGATACGTCTTCGCGGCCTATGCTGGACCATTTGATTACAGAGAATTTAATACTTTGGCACTTATCACGGCATTATCGCTCCTTGAAGTTAGAATTCAGAAGGCTCAATAAAGTTGGTGACGTCGACTGTCAGAAGTCGACTGTCAGAAAATGGGAGAGTTTTATTTCCCAATGCTCGGACGGTTATCAATTTTAATTAATAAACAAAGAGCTAAAATACAGGCTTCTGTTGCCAGGTGCCTGCGAACCCCGCCTTACGCTGCTAGGCGAAAGGACTTAAGTTTCGGTATTACGCACAGCTTACGCTGCGAGTGCTACCTGAGCATTGTTGTCATTTGCAACTAGCTTTTATGTACCGATACGGTGGTAACTCGCCGAGATAAAGCTAACCTCTTTAGACGTTCGTCGATCCTATTTCGTCCCCATATCGGCCAAATGAGCCATCCCAGCTAAGGGCGTGATGGTGGAGACGCCGGGTACCGCCCCCGGGTCCGATCCGCTTATTGCAAGCGCGTTTATATCCATAGTCCCAAGGGACTTTTAATTATTAGCGGCAACGCTCGATGAGTTCAAGAGGGATTAGTATCAGGCTGGCCAGTTGTACCAGATAAGCCATGCTGCAGGGCCCCATTCGAAGGCCCAAAATGTAAGTGCTTTTCGCATGGGGGGGCTGTCTAAGGCGATGGACAGTAAACGACCAGATCCTGCGCCAGCATATGCTATTCCTAGCATGAAGAACGCCGACGAGCTTCCAGATACTAGGCAATACAATCCTAAAGCAACGAACAAACCGCCGTTTCCTGCGCGTAATTCACTGAGACCCATAGTAGTTTTAGTTATAGCTAAGTCGAGTGCTCCGGCTGTGTAGCGGGGTGCTAAAAATCCAAACAGCCCTAAAATTAGAGTTAGTAGTGCTATGGTGAAATTAATATAGTCCATGAATTCTCCTTGCTTCTTTTTGTATACGAGCGAAGGATTATAATAGTTGCTTTTTGCGACATCTTTTTTTTGCATCAGCGACGGATTGGCCAAGTTGAGCTGTATACGTTGCCAGGTCAGCCAGAAGATTATCGACACGCGGGGCATCTTTTGCCGTAAGCGCGTCGGCAATTTCTGTGTGTATTCTGACTATCTGGTCGCGACTGCGGGTTGTAAATGTGATCATGTTCATAAGGGGTTCAATCGCCTCAATGGCACCAGCCAATTGATAAGACAATACTGGGTTCCCGGCGCCATCAACTAAAGCCCTATGAAATGCCACGTCAGAGGCACAGAAGGCCTCGTCTGAAAGTCCTGGCTGCGCCTGACGATCAATTTCTGCGAGCATCGCGCCAAGATGGTTTATGGTACGGCGCTGTGCCGATAGGGGAGCACAGGCGCGTTCTAGCGCAAAGCGAGCTTCACAAGCAGTTTTAAAATCAATATTATTCATCGATAAAAGTAGTGCCGAAGTTGTGATTTGCTGGCCATACGCCTGTTCAAAAGTCAACCGATTTACGAAGGCACCGCCTGTTGCGCCGCGCTGAGTGCGGATCAGGCTTTGAGCGGCAAGTCGTTTCAGGGCCTCTCGCAATGTAGAACGCGAAACGGCGAACTGCTCGCTCAACTCAGCCTCGCTTGGCAAGCGTTCATCAATAAGCAAATCCCCCACCACAATTGCATCACGGATGGATTTAGCGATCTGTGCCGATAGGTCAGGTTCATTTTTCATTTGTCAGATGTTTAAATGTCTGACATTTCTTTTGCAAGAACTGAGTCGATATGGAGGGCGAGGCTGTGACGTCAATATTAAACACTAGATCATTCCTCTGGATTGCGTTTTTTTCAGCAATCCTCGTGGCATGGCTGGTGTTATTCATGATGGTCATCGATATGGACATTGACCTAATCGGTCGTCCGAGCGCAATGGGGTTGGTAATAGAAGCTTTGGACCCGCGCATGCCGATGTATGTGCCAATGGCCAATTTTGGTCCGCTCTTTGCTATGTGGGCGATCATGATGGTGGCAATGATGTTGCCAACGCTTGTACCGACACTGCGATCCTATGAAGATCTTATTGCCAGCGCCGACGGGTCGCGCGTGGGTTGGTTGGGGGTGCTGCTAGGGTATTTTGTGGTATGGTTGATATTTGCTGGTGTGATTACTAGCGTTCAATTAGTCCTTTTATACGGAGGTGTGGTGAACATGCTCGGCACTATATATAGCTATTGGGCAGCTGCGGGCTTACTCGTAATAGTGGGACTGTTTCAATTTACCAATGCTAAAGAGATTTGTCATGGGGTTTGCTATGCTCCAATGATGTATTTCTTTGGACACTGGAAAACTGGATTTCGCGGAGGGTTACGCATGGGAATGGGCCTTGGCGCATTCTGCGTTGGATGTTGCTGGGGTTTTATGGTGCTTGGTTTCGTTGGTGGGGTGATGAACCTTGTTTGGATGGGTCTCGCAACATTGTTCATGATTTTGGAAAAACTGCCCTCTGTTGGGGGTATGGTCAAAAAGCCAATGGGGGTCGCTTTGATCCTTGCAGGCGTGTCATTGCCCGTTTGGGTGAGCCTATGAAAGGAAGTCAAATGGTCGACAAAAATACTGTTGCAGAAGAGCGCGCGCCCGCCGACAAATTAGCAGTGAGCCAACGCATTGATAGTCGCGTTGAGAGCAACTCGTTGCGTCGCAAGATGGAGCCTACGAATTGGGCCATTAAAGGAGAGCTTTTCTTAAATTGTTCCTGCACTCTTTTCTGCCCTTGTGTTGTGTCTCTTGGCGCGCATCCTCCAACGGAAGGGCATTGTCATGCTTGGATGGCAATCGCCATTGATGAGGGTCATTTTGAGGGTGAAGATCTGTCTGGTCTGAACGTTGGTCTACTAGTAGACATCCCAGGACGTATGGGTGAAGGAAACTGGCGGGTTGCGGCCTATGTTGATGAACGGTCGAGCCAGAAAGCCTATAACGGGTTGCTTAAAATCTTCAGTGGCGCAGCGGGTGGGACAACAGGGTTATTCACATTTCTTGTATCTGAAATAATTGGGGCTGAGCGTGAAAAAGTTGAGATCACGCGTGATGGTAAAAAGCGTGGCCTTTATATTGGTCGTAAGATTACAGGTGAGATTGAGATGATTGACGGTGTTGATCCCGATCATCCGGTTACGATTACCAATTCGAAATACTGGATGGGACCAAACATTATTGCTGCCAAAGGTTTAAAATCCAAAGTGCGTGATTACGGTCGTGTCTGGGATTTTGGTGGAATGTCTGCTGAAATTTGCCCAATTAATTGGAAAGGTCCAAAAGTGTGATGTTTTCCGAGCATTTCACAACGATTATAAAAAATAAATACTTTTATAACATTGTCTTGTGTAGCTTTATTAATGTGAATATATTAAAATATTCACGACTTAATTGTGCTGCATTTTTAGGGTCAACCTTTGGCATGCTAAACACTCTTTTACAGAGTGTAGGTAATTGGATTTTTCGATTTAATACCGACAATTCCCCCACTTACAGCACATCAGTAACCGCTAACAGTTTAGTAGTTTCAGAACTCAGTAACAATAAGCTCAAAGAGGTGGATATGCACATTTTGACATTCCCCAAAAACCTCGAAAATAATAGTTTTGCTGGTGATCGATTTTGGTTTTTGGGTGTGGTTTTTCAGAAGATGTCCATTTTAAAAATTATATGTGCATTGCATACGTTAAACTTTTTGACACATCAGTTTGGCCAAATCTACGTCATCCTTTCAACATTTGGGCGAAAACTTAACTATAATTCAATTCTTTCCATGCCTGAGGATCACTAATATGGCTATAATTTCGGGATCGCGCCGCATTCGGCGCACACCATTTACTGATGGTGTAGAGGCGGCCGGGGTAAAAGGTTATACAGTTTATAACCATATGTTATTACCTACCGTTTTCAGGACAATAGAAGAAGACTATCATCATTTAAAGTCCGCGGTTCAGGTCTGGGATGTGGCTGTCGAACGGCAGGTAGAAATCCGCGGCCCAGATTCTAGTAGGCTTATGCAAATGCTAACGCCGCGCGATCTTCGAGCGATGTTGCCGGGCATGTGTTATTACGTCCCCATGGTCGATGAGACTGGTGGGATGTTGAACGATCCTGTGGCCGTTAAGATAAGCGAAGATAGATACTGGGTATCAATTGCTGACAGTGATTTATTATTCTGGATCAAAGGCTTAGCTTATGGTCTTCGTCTAGATGTCCTGGTTGATGAACCTGATGTTTCGCCGCTCGCCATTCAGGGTCCAAAAGCGGACGAGCTTGCTTCGCGGGTGTTTGGCGAGAAAGTTAAAAACCTTAAATTTTTTCGCTACGGGCATTTTGATTTTCAAGGCCACGATATGATAGTAGCACGATCTGGTTATTCGCGCCAAGGAGGATTTGAGGTCTATGTTGAAGGTAGCCACTTAGGCATGCCGCTCTGGAATGCATTGATGGAGGCGGGCAAGGACCTTGATGTTCACGCAGGCTGCCCAAACTTGATTGAACGGATTGAGGGAGGGTTGTTGTCGTATGGAAATGATATGACCCGTGATAATACTCCGCACGAAGCGGGCTTAGGGCGGTTTTGTTCAACGCAAACCGCGATTGGTTGTGTTGGACGTGATGCTTTGTTGCGGGTTTCTAAGGAAGGACCTGTTAAGCAGGTGCGCGCTTTGCGGATTGAAGGGAACTTACCCCGCTGTGATCGTGGCTGGCCGATAATGGACGGACAGAAGCAGGTGGGCACAGTGACCTCTGCTAGGTGGTCGCCCGACTTTGAAACGAACGTCGCTATAGGGATGGTGCGGATGACCCATTGGGACCCTGCAACCGATCTTGACGTGGTAACCCAAGCGGGTGTTTTCCCTGCAGTGGTACAAGAAACATTTTGGATTTGAAGGAGTTAAGTAATGTTCAATGCTTTGGTGGTTGAAAAGGACGATGACGGTAAGACAAGCGCATCTGTGCAGCAAATTGGATTGGACCGTTTGCCAGAAGGTGATGTTACGATCGCAGTTGAATATTCGACTGTAAATTACAAAGACGGACTCTGCGTTGGAACTGGTGGTGGTTTGGTGCGCAATTACCCACATGTGCCTGGCATTGATTTTGCCGGCACGGTAGAAACATCTGATGATCCACGTTATAAGACAGGCGACAAGGTTGTGTTGACGGGATGGCGTGTTGGGGAGGCCTATTGGGGCGGCTATTCGCAAAAAGCTCGTGTCAAGGCTGACTGGTTAGTTCCGCTGCCTGATGGTCTGGACACGCGTCAGGCAATGGCCGTTGGAACGGCAGGTTTCACAGCAATGCTGGCAGTGATGGCGCTTGAGGATCATGGGATCAAAGATGGACCTGTATTGGTGACGGGAGCCGCTGGCGGAGTTGGTTCTGTTGCGACGGCGATCTTAGCCAACCTTGGCCATGAGGTAGCCGGTGTAACTGGGCGGCCTGAAACTGCTAATTACATCAAATCCCTTGGTGCTTCGCAGATAGTGGCTCGTGAAGAATTAAACGAAACGGTTAAGCGTCCGCTTGAAGCCGAAATCTGGGGCGGTTGCGTAGATGCCGTTGGTGGTGAAATGTTGGCGCGGTTGCTTGGACAGATCAAATATGGTGGGTCTGTTGCTGCTGTGGGTCTGGCTGGTGGTGCGGGTCTGCCTGCGACGGTTATTCCATTTCTTCTTCGTGGAGTGAATTTGCTGGGAATCGATTCCGTGATGCAACCCTACGACAGTCGAGTGCGGGCATGGGCGCGAATTGCTAAAGATCTTCCAATGAATAAGCTTGATGCCATGGTGCAGCCAGCGGTGCTTTCCGATCTGCCGCAAATTGGCGATGATATTCTGAAAGGTCAGGTAAAAGGCCGCGTTGTCGTTGATGTGAACGCATAATAAAAGGACGGAGTGTAATTGTTTATAAAAGATTAAAAGTGCTCCGTCCAATATTTTCTATTTCAGATAATAAGTCTCATTAAGTAGTATCTATAGTGTAATGATGGGTTGGCGTCGACGCTTGTTGAGTTATGTATAAACCAACAATAGGAGTGCGACTTGAAACCTGTAATTTACTGGGTGCGGAGGGATTTTCGCATTGGAGACAATGTTGCCTTGTCAGAGGCCTGCGCATCAGGACGGCCAGTTATTCCTGTGTTCATTTATGATGAGGTTGTTGAGAGCCACGGCGCTGCGCCAAAGTTTCGTCTTGGCGAAGGTGTCCGGGTTTTTGGTGCAGCGTTAGAGGCGAAGGGATCGCGGCTTATTTTGCGACGTGGCGATGCATTAGAGACCCTCCGCGAAGTTGTCGCGCAGGTAGGTGCTAATGCAGTATTTTGGAATCGGCTGTATGATCCAGCGAACAAGAAGCGCGATATGGTTGTGAAAGCTGCGCTGAAGGCTGATGGGATCGAGGTTACCTCATTTATTGGCCATTTATTGTTTGAACCTTGGACAGTTGAGACAAAGACTGGCGGGTTTTACCGTGTGTTTACGCCGATGTGGAAAACCGTGCGAGAGCGTGATGTTGCCACGCCGTTGCCTGCACCTGCATCTATACCTGTACCAGATGTATGGCCCACTTCAAATATGCTTGATGATTGGAAATTAGGCGCTTCAATGATGCGTGGAAGTGATGTTTTATTTGCGCATTTATGCGTGGGTGAGGCAGCAGCACGGGTACGGTTGGATACTTTTATCGATGGGCCGGTGCAGAGTTATCAAACCAATCGTGATTTGCCGAGCGTGGATGGGACGTCGCGCCTAAGTGAAAATCTCACCTATGGGGAAATCAGCCCCGCGGTGTGTTGGCATGCAGGCACTGCTGCCATGCAGGCTGGTAAAGATCAGGCTGAAATATTTTGCAAAGAATTAGTATGGCGCGAATTTGCTTACCATTTGGCCTACCATACGCCTCATATAGTTGATCGCAACTGGAAAGCAGATTGGGATTCCTTCCCTTGGAACAATGATGACACCACTGAAGTAATTGCTTGGAAACAAGGCCGCACGGGCATCCCTTTCGTCGATGCAGCCATGCGCGAGATGTATGTCAGTGGCACGATGCACAATCGTGGACGCATGATAGTGGCATCTTATCTTACCAAACATTTGATGACTCACTGGAAAGTGGGGCAGGCGTGGTTTGAAGACTGTCTAACTGATTGGGATCCCGCAAGTAACGCGATGGGCTGGCAGTGGGCTGCGGGGTCTGGCCCTGATGCGGCGCCTTATTTTAGAGTTTTTAACCCAGTGACACAGCTTGAAAAGTTTGATCGCGCTGGCCTGTATACACGTAAATGGATAGCTGAAGGGCAGGGAAATACGCCTGACACAGCATTATCCTATTTTGACGCAATTCCCAAAAGTTGGAGATTAACACCGAGCGATGCCTATCCAGCTCCTGTGGTGGATCTGGCTACAGGTCGGCAACGCGCTCTGCAGGCCTACAAGGACCGCAATCTGTGATTGTGTTGTGCCGATAGGGAGTTCCATCGTAACTGTTTTTCATGGCTTTGCACATATATTGTGAAACCAATTAGTTCAAAGCCCCGTACAAATTAGTATAGTAAACCTTGGGCAAAAAACCAGGCAGCCATTTCCGGCCAATTTTTGGGAGATCTCGATGATCTTTACTACAACTGACGGGCAAAGTAATTTGCCACGCTATTTCAGCCAAGTTTTTGCAATGATGAAACTTCTGCCACGTGGCCGTGTGGATTTTGAACTGACAGATGGTCGCACTTTTCGAGCCGAATCTGCCAAAGAAGGTTATGTTGCGGTTTTACAAGTTCACAATGATGATTTATTTGCTCGTTTGATCCGCGAAGGTGACCTTGGATTTTCTGAAGCTTACCTCGATGGTTGGTGGTCAACGCCGGATTTAATGGCGTTCATGGATTTGGTCAGCGATGACGCAGAAGAAGTCTATGATGGATTTCCAGGGCAGGGTTTGATCCGCACATATGAAAAGCTGCGGTTCTGGTGGCAGAGTAACTCAAAGCGCCAAGCACTCAAGAACATCAGCTATCATTACGATCTGGGTAATGAATTTTATGGTCTTTGGTTGGATGAAACAATGACTTATTCGTCTGCCAAATTTGAAACAGGTCAAGAGGATTTGGCTTCTGCGCAAACGCAAAAATATGCATCTATGGTAAATGAAATGGGTGTAAAACCTGGCGATCACGTGCTTGAGATTGGCTGTGGCTGGGGTGGTTTTGCGGAATATGCTGCCAAGCAACGCGGGTTAAAAGTTACGGGTCTGACGATTAGTCAAGAACAATATAATTATGCAGTTAACCGTATTGAAAAGGCTGGTCTATCTGATTTGGTAACGTTCAAAATGCAAGATTACCGCGATGAAACAGGCACCTATGATGGAATTGCCAGTATTGAAATGTTTGAAGCAGTTGGTGAAAAATATTGGCCGACGTACTTTAATACAGTTCGCGAACGCTTAAAACCTGGCGGTCGTGGCACGTTCCAAGTTATTTTGGTTCAGGATAAACGTTGGCACGTTTACAAACGAGGCGTTGATTTCATCCAAAAATACATTTTCCCTGGGGGTATGTTGCCTGCACCATCTATCCTGCGTGACACGATTCGAAAGGCGGGACTAGAGGTCACGCAATCTGTAGAGTTTGGGCAAAGCTATTCAGATACGTTGCGCCGCTGGCACAAAAATTTTAATGATAAGTGGGACGATGTGGCTGAATTAGGCTTTGATGATAGGTTCCGCCGGATGTGGAATTTTTACCTTGCCTCTTGTGCGGGGGCCTTTCGCGGGGGTATTTGTGATGTGACTCAGATCACGGTGACACGTCCAAATTCATGAAGTAGTAATCCTTACAACCAGAATGTATCCAGCAGATTCAGTAGTAGCTAAATGCCAACCTTGGCTAGACTAATCGGAGCCTGCGTAATCGAGACTCAAGTTTGATGTAAGACTGTGGTGAAAGTGCTATATTTTTTATGGCAACGAAACGGAAAAATTTTTAAAAACTGAATAAATTTTGATTTTATCCCAGTATTTAAAGTCATCATAAGCTATTCGGTGGCTGGCTATATTAGCTTGCAAAGCTATGAATTGGCGGCATGAGTGTTTATGATGAGATTTTTTAACTTGGTTGTGGTGGTAATCAAAAAATCCCTTCGCAAAAATTATGACAGCGCTGCCTA
The DNA here is from genome assembly GCA_028825445.1 of Octadecabacter sp. Taxonomy (GTDB): domain Bacteria; phylum Pseudomonadota; class Alphaproteobacteria; order Rhodobacterales; family Rhodobacteraceae; genus Octadecabacter. The sequence goes on along the minus strand of JAPKAD010000049.1, from coordinate 5,950 downwards.
ATTAATTTGCCACAACTTTATGTCTCCCAAAAATTTCAGTGATGTTTTTAATTGGAGATTTCGTGATTAGCGCTAAAATAAAATTTTTTGGAAGGAAATTCAGTTAATGAACTTATTTATTTTTGGTACATTACTCCATTTGCCACTTCTAGAGATCGTGAGCGGTGATCCCAAAATCGCAAAACGTATTTCAAGTGCCATGCGGCCTGAGTATCGTGTGAGCCGTGTGGAGGGTCATGTTTTTCCAATGATGCATGCTGACAAGACAAGTATGGCTGAAGGGGTCATTATCGAAGGTCTTGATGATGCGGAAATTTTGCGGCTGGACTACTATGAAAAAGCATTTAATTTTGCACGGACAGATTTTGTAGTACTGGATCAGAATCAAAAACCCCGCGATGTAACGGCTTATGTGCCACCAGTCGACTGTTGGACGCCGGCTGAGCCATGGGACAGAAAGGGATGGATCGCGACTTATGGTGGGGTCACGACTATGACGGCCATAGAAGCGATGACGTTGATAGACATTATGCCAGCGGAGCAAATGGGTAAACTTTACCCTAACATGATGGCACGTTCGTCATCCCGTCAGCGGGCGGCAATTTCATGTAAACCTGAGCTTAAACAAAGAAGTCTCATGGGATGTAAAGATGTACAAGTAATTGATGTGCACAATCAATACACAGGTTTTTTCAATGTAGATGAATTGGACCTGAAGTTTCGCCGCTATGATGGGTCGATGAGTGATCCGGTGAATCGTGCCGTATGTGTAGGTGTCGATTGTTCTATAGTGCTACCTTACGATCCAGTACGCGATCGCGTGATGCTGGTCGAACAATTTCGCATAGGTGCCTTCCTGCGTGGCGATCCAAATCCGTGGACTATTGAACCCATTGCGGGGCGCATTGACTCTGGAGAAGGACCAGAAGACGCTGCGCGCCGTGAGGCGCTAGAGGAGGCAGGGATCATTATTACTGACCTTAAGTGCGTGTCCGCCGCCTATCCCAGCCCGGGATCTACAACTGAATATTTCTTTATTTACATTGGGATGGCTGACCTGCCGGACGGGGCGGCGGGCGCGGGTGGCAAATTGTCAGAATCTGAAGATATCTTGTCCCATATCATGGACTGGGCGGACTTTGACACAGCGCTGAACGCGGGTGAATTTCGCCTATTGCCATTGCTGGTCGCGGGGCATTGGCTGGCGCGCAATCGGGACAATTTGCGTGCATCCGCTTAAAGGTGCGTTCTTGCAGACTTGTCAGGGCTCACATACACCAAACATAAAAGGCGAAAGGACGCAAAAATGAATATTCGTACAGATCTCGCCGATGCCGTCGGCAATACGCCTCTTATCCGTCTGCGCTCCGCGTCCGAAGCCACGGGTTGTGAAATTTTAGGCAAAGCTGAATTCATGAATCCTGGTCAGTCGGTCAAGGACCGTGCTGCATTGTTCATCATTCGCGATGCTATTGCAAATGGAACACTAAAGCCCGGAGGCACGATTGTTGAAGGTACCGCGGGCAATACCGGTATCGGGCTGGCTTTGGTCGGTGCATCGATGGGTTTCAAAACGGTCATCGTTATCCCTGAAACACAATCAGAAGAAAAAAAAGAAATGTTACGCCTTGCGGGTGCAGAATTGGTGCAAGTGCCGGCAGTGCCCTATCGAAACCCGAACAATTTTGTGCGCTATTCTGAACGCCTTGCCAACAAATTGGCGCTTAGCACTAACGAAGGCGTCATTTGGGCTAACCAGTTTGACAATGTCGCCAACCGCCAAGCTCATATCGAAACTACGGCACCTGAGATTTGGAAGCAAACTGACGGCAAGGTTGATGGATTTGTATGTGCTGTTGGGTCAGGTGGTACACTTGCAGGCGTTGCTCATGCCTTGCAGCCCAAAGGTGTTAAGATTGCTCTGGCAGATCCTGATGGAGCGGCTCTGTTTAATTATTATACTAAAGGTGAACTCACGATGACTGATGGTGGGTCGATCAATGAGGGTATCGGGCAAGTACGCATAACCAAGAACCTTGAAGGTTTCAAACCAGATTTCGCTTATAACATTCACGATAGCGAAGCACTGCCATATGTATTTGATCTCTTGCAAGATGAGGGTCTGTGTCTGGGTGGATCAAGCGGTGTCAACATCGCGGGTGCTGTGCGTCTGGCTGACGATCTGGGCCCTGGCCACACCATCGTGACAATCCTATGCGACTATGGCACCCGGTATCAGTCGAAACTTTTTAACCCTAATTTCCTGCGCGAAAAGGGTCTGCCGGTCCCGCGCTGGCTTGATAAGGAGCCGCGCAACATCCCAAGCGTTTTAGAGGCGACATGAACCATATTATCATCACACTTTTTGCGGCTGCATTCTTCGTTTGTGCGACATCTCTTGCAGCGCAAGATGTTGTCGAAGTGCCACTTTCGTCTGACACAGCTGCGTCCGAAAGCATTTCAACCCTCGATGCGTTGTTTAGTGATATCGATGACTGGGACTCCTTCACAAGTCGCGCAGTATCCGCAATAGAAGCGGGGCGTGCGTCCAATGTGGCTTTTGGTGATCTTCGCAGTGAGTTAACTATCTGGCGTGACAAATTTTTCGCCCATAAGTCGTCGAATGTATTGCGTATTGCAACAGTGCAGTCACAGATAATATCTTTGGGGGATGCGCCTGAGGTAGGCGAAGAAGATCCGCGTATCGCGGCTCGTCGTGCAAAGTTGACGCATCAGCTGCGCATTTTGCGCGCGCCAGTGAGCCTTGCTGCGGAAGCGTTTACGCAAGCTGATGGATTAATTCGAGAGATTGACGCTCTTTTGCGAGATCGCAGAGCCGACAGTTTGGTCGAGCGCGTGCAGTCGCCACTAAACCCAGCGGGTTGGGCTCGCACATGGGACAACCTGCAAGGTGCACAGCGCTCCATTAGGGCGGAGGTTATATCAGCATTTTCAAATCCTAGCAGGCGGTTAGAATTTTTTAGAAACATGCCTGTTTTCTTATTTTTGGTATCTGTTGCTGCAGTACTAATTTTGCGAGGGCGCGCGTGGTTTGATCGATTTGCAAGCCTGATTATTGCGCGCAGCCATCGCAGTCAGAAGGTTGTGAGTTTTGTACTGTCTTTAGGGCAGGTAATTATTTCTTTTGTCTGCCTTACTGCATTTACTCATGCTTTGACGCTAACGGGTATAATGGGCCGCAGGCTGGATCAGGTTATTGATGTATTGCCTGAACTTGGCCTATTCCCGATCCTTGCGTATTGGATTTCTAGTCGTTTGCTTTCAAATGGTGAGCCTCTGGAAAGTCATCAGCTGGGTCTTGTGAGTGGTGTTCTGAAATCTGCGCATTATAGCTTTGTTCTACTTGGATATAGTTTGATGTTGTTCGGGTTGGCCCGCGAGTTCACGATGATCAATTCGTTTCTGCCGATCGCGGCTACGGTGTTTATGTTTCCATTTGGATTGTTACTTGCGTGGTCACTTTATTGGTTTGGTCAGAAACTTAGCAAAACCCTAATTGTGGATGCTGAAGATGGTGCGCGTTACTTTCGCGCTACATTGCGATCTCTGATAAGCCGTGGATTGATCTTGGCGGCATTGGCTGGTGCAATTTTTGCAGCCCTTGGCTATGGCTATGCATTTGAAGTCCTGACCTTTCCTGCCGCGCTCACAATTTATGTATTGGCTGTTTTGATAACGCTTCAGCAGCTTTCTGTTGATTTTTATTCCTTGCTGATCCGGTCTGACAATGGGTCGCGAGATGCGCTGTTTCCTGTAATTTTTGGTTCTCTGCTAATGTTGGTGGCTTTGCCAATTCTGGCAATTGTCTGGGGCGCAAAAATTACGGATATTACAGAATTATGGTCGCAGTTTCGCGAAGGATTTTCCATAGGCGCAACGCGAATTTCACCAGCTAGTTTCCTATTATTCGCTATGGTATTTGTAATTGGTTACACGACAACGAAGTTGATGCAGACGGCTTTGCGAACAACAGTTCTGCCACGCACTAAAATGGATGCGGGCGGTCAAAACGCAATTGTTGCAGGTACAGGTTATGTTGGAATTTTTCTTGCTGCGATTATAGCTATATCAACTGCAGGCATTGATTTAAGTGGATTTGCAATTGTTGCTGGAGCGTTGTCAGTAGGTATTGGTTTTGGAATGCAGAATATTGTTAGCAACTTTGTGTCAGGTATTATTCTTCTAATTGAACGCCCTATTAGTAAAGGCGACTGGATCGAGGTGGGCGGGCAAATGGGTTACGTGCGGGATATTTCTGTAAGGTCAACACGTATTGAGACGTTTGACCGAACAGATGTCATCGTGCCCAACGCTGATTTGGTGTCTAATCAGGTCACTAACTGGACCCGCGGTAACAATGTTGGCCGTGCAATTGTGCCTGTCGGTGTTGCTTATGGTACCGACACTGATAGGGTTACAGAAATCCTTCGTGAGATTGCAGAAGGGCATCCGATGGTGGTTATAAATCCACCGCCATCAGTTGTTTTTATGGGCTTTGGTGCCGATAGCCTAGATTTCCAAATTCGTGCCATTTTGCGGGATGTAAATTATGTTTTGTCGGTGAAATCAGACATGAATCACGCGATTGCCAAACGATTTGTGGCGGAAGGCATCGAAATTCCATTTGGTCAGCGAGATATCTGGCTGCGCAATCCTGAAGTACTGAATTTTAGTGAAAAACATCAGGTGCAAACGCCAGTGCTGCAAGCAGTTAAAGATGTGCCGTCAAAGGATGATGCGAATTCATGACCAAGCCGTTGTTTTTTGATGATGCATACATGCGCGACGCAGATGCGAGGGTTTTTGCGATTACGGATGAAGGCGGAATCATTCTTGATGCTTCAATATTTTATCCGACAAGTGGTGGGCAACCAGGTGATAGTGGGACTCTGACATGGCAGGGTGGCGCGATACACATTGCAACAGCCGTAAAGGGAGCGAGTGGTACGATTATTTTGATCCCAGCTGAGCCAAACCCACTACCAGCAGTTGGAGCAATAGTGCAACAGTCGCTAAACTGGGAACGCCGGCACCGTCATATGCGCGTGCATACAGCACTGCATCTGTTGTCTGCGGTGATTCCACACCCTGTGACGGGTGGATCAATCAGTCTTGAAAAGGGTCGCCTAGATTTTGACATGCCTGATGCGATTGCGAACATGGCTATCATTGAAAATTCCCTTAATAAACTTATTAATTGCGATTTTGATATTGGGGCCGAATGGATTGATAAAAGCCAACTAGCTGCTAACATTAAATTAGTTAAAACTATGCTCGTGGCTCCGCTTAAAGGGGCAGGGCGAATTAGGATTGTGAGTATTGGCGCTGGCAAAAATATTGCTGACTACCAACTTTGTGGTGGCACCCACGTGCGCACCACATCTGAAATAGGCCAAGTTCGTTTGGGTAAGGTTGAAAAAAAAGATAATCGTAATCGCAGCGTTTACTTACATTTGAACATATAATAATTTGATATCTTTTCGTCTTATTTTGGGTCTAGGCCCCAGTTTTTTGCGTTATTTTTATTTTTGCCACAGGCGAATTAGCCACTTTATGAAATTGATGGGATTGTCAGCGTGCAATTTATGTATCGACGTTTGGCACTGATTTTTTTGCTTTGATAATCATTTTGGGGCTGCATTAAATGCGCCGTGTATTAAATTGTGTGAAGTTCTTACCAGTACTACTGTGTTTGCTAGCGTTTATATCATTCGAGTGATTGCGCTCAGGCAAGGCGTCGCAATTGTTATTGATCCTGCTGATTGCACTTCGTGAGGCGTTTAGTTGTCGTGCTACGTTAATCATACGAAAAAACTAGACCAAAAGTACCAAACAACTCTTGCAAACCCTACCATTAATTGGCTAGACCGCACCAACGGATCGGTGGCCGAGTGGTCGAAGGCGCACGCCTGGAAAGTGTGTAGGCGGG
>JAPKAD010000048.1 GCA_028825445.1 Octadecabacter sp. | reverse complement strand
ACGGCCCTTAGCAGACCTTTGTGTTTCCTGCAGCGAATGGCGGCAAGGAGCTCTTAGAGCCTTATTGCCCAGTGCTTCGCAGCACACGAATGTCGGCTAATCAGGATTCATCAAAGTCTGGTTAAACCACTTGCGATTTCTGCCGCAATGGCCTTCGCATCGACGCCCTCGCGCTCAGCTGAGACCCTCAAGCCCAAAAGATCAGATTGATACCTGCGCGCAAGCACATATGGATCATGTGTGCCATCAATGTCGCCAATTGATTGAGCTTGCTGAAACAACTCTGCAAAATGCGCCTCCATTTTCAACAGATGCAGGTTCGCTTCGCTCGCTAAGGGGTGATTATGCGCATGAAGTTCAAGAAGTGTCTTCGATAGCATGCAGGCTTTTGCGGGCGCGGCGTCGTTTTCAACGACCATCCCAGGGAAACGTTGGAGCGCTTTAACCGGGCCTAACTTTTGCGCCAAAACCCTTAGGCGCTCGCGTCCATCAGCTGCATATTTTTCCATAGCGAGCGCAAATAAAGCTTCCTTGGATCCAAATGCTGCGTAAAAACTGCCTGGCTTCATTTGTAAACTGGCCTCGAGGTCTTTCAGAGATGTTCCCGCCCACCCACGCCTCCAAAACAAATCACGGGCGCGTTCGATCAGATCATTTCGGTCATAATTGGGTTTGCGCGGCATTGAGTCACCAGTTTTTGAAGATTGATTAACTATATACTTGAGTGATCACTCAAAAAAGGCCAAATGATACTTACTCGAATTTTTCAAAGGACGCACTGATATGAATTTCCCTTCCCATGATCTCGACACTGCACCAGAGGCTTCCAAGCCACTGCTGGAAAAATCGCAAAAAACCTTCGGTCGTTTGCCAGGTTTACATAAAGTGTTGGCCGAAAGCCCCCAAGCCTACGAGGGATATCAACTCCTTCATAAACTGTTCACAGAGACAGATTTTGATGCTGACGAGCTGACTGTCGTTTGGCAAGCAATCAACGTAGAGAATTCATGCCATTATTGTGTCCCAGCCCACACCGGTATCGCAAAGATGATGGAAGTTTCGAACAAGATTACAGACGCCTTACGAAATGAAACACCGCTACCGACCACTAAGCTTGAGGCATTGCGGGCATTCACGATCCAGATGGTGCGCGAGCGTGGGAATGCCACCGATGCCCAGATGGAAACATTCTTTGCCGCTGGTTACAGTTATCGCGCGGTGTTGGATGTCATCCTAGGCATCGCGCAGAAAACGATATCAAATTATATTAACCACGTTGCAGTCACGCCTGTTGACGAAGTGTTTCAGCCTCTGAAATGGCAGCGCAGCGACACACCACTTAAGGTCTGACTTCACTAAGGCGCGCTTTATAATAAGAATAGAGCGCGCCTTTATTTCTCACAAGAACTGAGCCGAACATACGAACGAATGTCGCTAAAGGCAGCAAAGTCCGTACAGCAGACGTCTATGCATAACGCAGCGAATGTCTCCTTCCCGCCCACAACGTCGAAATATGCGTGACGCAGCATTTGTCACAACCGGCCTAAACTGTCCGTCGTTGCTTCCGGCCCTTAGCGGACCTTCATGACATTCGCAGCGAACGGCAGCTAGGATACCAGATCAACTGTAACATACGATTAACAGGATATACAGATTTCCAAAGCCAGCAGAACACCTTGAAATTTTCAAAACACCGGAGCGAAATGGCGCACCGAGAACCCTAATACAAAAGTTTGATCTTTGCTTTTGCGTGCGACGCTCTAGGTTAAGAATCTAATAAAAAAAGTTTAAGACAAAGGAAAAAGCGTGTATTTCTTTAGGCTCTGTGCAATTTTTGTGGCAGTTTTCGTGGCTCAAACCGTTTGGGCGCAAGGTCGCGCTGCATCTGTTGACGTGCAGCCGATAGAACAGCAAATCTTTGCTGAAACTGTGCCTGTTTTTGCGCAAGTCGTGACAGCCCGTGATGGCGAAGTGGCAGGACGCATTTCCGGCAACGTCGACAGGGTGTATGTTCTGGCAGGCGATCGCATTCAAATGGGTGACCCCATCATTGAGTTGAATGCAGAATTGCTTTTGATCCGGTTAAATCAATCGCAAGCGCAGATCGCGGAAGCACAAGCAGGCACGCGCACGGCTGCTGCCCGTCTTGCGCGGGCCCAGATATCGTTTGATCGCATTAGCGGGTTAGCAGACACCGCATCTTTCAGTCAGGGGCGTTTTGAGGATCTTGAGGCGGAACTGTTGGAAGCCAGATCCCAACTGGCCGAGGCCGACGCGCGTGAAAAGATTGCAGAGGCACGTCTTGCCGAAACGGCATATCAGCTGGATCGCAGCATTATCGCAGCCCCGTTTTCGGGCGTCATTCTAGAGGTCCTGACAATTCCTGGTGCGTTTATTCAAGCGGGCACACCGGTTGTCCGCATGTTGGACACAAGCGCCTTTGAGGTGCGCGCATCCATACCAACCCGTTATGCAGAAGGTCTAAGCACAGGAACGACCGTCATGGGGCAAACAGAAAGCGGTGTTGAGGTCGCGCTGACCCTGCGCGCAGTCCTCCCCATCGAAGATCCTTCAACGCGGACCCGCGCAGTCTTGTTTTCCACGGTTATCAATAACGACAGCGTGCTCGTTGCCGTTGGCCAATCCATGACCGTTGATATTCCGATTGGTGAGGCGCGCGAGATGCTGTCTGTGCCCAAAGACGCGCTAGTGCAGGCCCCTGGTGGTTGGACGGTATTTGTTGCAGTGGACGACAAAGCACAGCCGCGTTTCGTAACAATCGGCGTACCGGTGGGGGACCGCTACGAGGTGTTGGACGGGTTAAACATTGGCGAACTTGTTGTGGTTCGCGGAAATGAACGACTGCGCCCCATGCAAGATATTGCGCCGACTGTTCGTGAGGCAATCCAATGAACCTTATCCGTGCATCCATTGATCGCCCTATCGCCGTGATCGCGGCAGTTTTGATCGCGGTGCTTTTCGGGTCGTTGGCGTTGTCGCGCATACCGATCCAACTGGCACCTGACGTGCGAAAACCCATCGTTGTCGTCGAAACCGTCTGGCCCGGCGCCGCCCCTTCCGAGGTCGAGCGAGAGATCGTCAACCTGCAAGAAGAAACCCTGCGCGGCCTTGACGGGCTTGAGGTTATGACATCGCAGTCCCGAACGGGGCAAGCATCCGTTACGCTTGAATTTGCGGTCGGCACTGACATGAGCCAGTCGCTTTTGTTGGTGTCAAACCGGCTGGACCGCGTGGGTGGTTACCCCGATGAAGCAAGCGAGCCGACGCTGAATACATCTAGCGCGGACGACAGCCCGATCGCATGGGTTTTATTGACCGCCCAAGACGGCAACACGCGAACCATGCCGACCTACGGTGATTTCCTTGAGGACGTCATTAAGGACCGCGTTGAACGGATCGAGGGCGTGTCCGCCGTCAACGTGTTCGGGGGCACCGAACGCGAGTTACAGGTGATCGTTGATCCGCAGCGTCTGTCGCGGTTTGGACTTACGGTGCCAGAAGTTGTGCGGGTTTTGCGCACTGAAAATATATCGATTTCGGCTGGGGACGTAGATGAGGGCAAGCGTCGCTACATCGTGCGTACTGAAAGCAGCCTCAACACCGAAGAAGCGATCCGCAATGTTGTGCTACGATCTGGTGTCTCGGACGGTATTTTAGGACGTGTGCGGGTGATGGACGTAGCGGACGTGTCGTTCCAGTACCAAGAGGCCACGGCTCGTTTGCGATTTAAGGGTGAGCCGGGTCTTGCGTTTAATGTGGTGCGTGAATCCGGTGCAAACGTGATCAGCGTCATGGAAGAATTTCGCGCGGTTCTTGAGGAACTTAATACCGGCCCAATCAATGATGCGGGGTTGATCGCAGAACAGGTGTATGACGAAACCATCTATATCCAAGGTGCGATTGACTTGGTGATCCAGAATATATGGATCGGGGCCGCATTGGCAGCATTTATTTTGATGCTATTCCTGCGCAGCTTGCGCGCGACGCTGATTGTATCGCTGGCTATTCCGGTGTCCATCGTCGCGACATTTGTGGTGATGGCGTTGACCGGGCGCACCCTGAACGTTATTTCGCTGGCGGGCATCGCCTTTGCCATTGGCATGATCGTGGATGCTGCGATTGTTGTGCTAGAAAATATTTTCCGCTTGCGCGAAGCGGGCCACAGTCGCCGCGAAGCAGCCTATCTGGGTGCGAAACAGGTTTGGGGAGCGATCCTTGTGTCTGCACTGACAACGGTTCTGGTGTTCATACCCATACTGATCATGCAGCTTGAGGCCGGACAACTATTTCGTGATATCGCTGTGGCGATTTCCGTCTCAGTTATCCTGTCATTGCTGGTGGCCATCACCGTCATTCCAGCGCTCTCTAGTCGGTTGCTGCGTGCCGACGATCAAAGGCCCATGCGGCTCTGGGGCATTGATCACCTTGGTGCGGGATTTCGTGCAGCGGTGATGTGGTATGTCCGTCTGACAGTACGGTCGCGCTCTGTCGGGATCATCATGGTCGCTGTGATCGCTGGCGGTGCCGCGGTCGCCAGTTGGACGTTTCTACCAAAACTTGAATACCTGCCCGAAGGCAACCGGAACCTCGTGTTTGGCCTTATCATTCCGCCCCCGGGCTATAACCTTGAAACAACGGAAACCATCGCGCAACGGATTGAAAATGTAGCACAACCCCTTTGGGAAGCCGCACCAGCGCTGCAAACCGAAGACGGCACGCCTGCGATCGATAGTTTCTTTTTTGTGGCTACCCCGGGCAATTCATTTGTTGGGGCGGGCGCCGTAGACTCGACGCGCGCAGCCGAGCTGATACCCGTTCTCAGTAGCCCTATTTTTGCCGAACCCGGGACATTCGGGTTTATGACCCAACCGTCTTTGTTCGGACGCGGAGTTGGCGGAGGACGCACGATCGAATTGAATGTATCGGGTCAGGACCTTGAAGTGATCTTGGGTGTTGCGGGTCGCGCAGCAGGTATCGTGTCTCAGCTGTTGCCGCGATCCGAGGGGCACCAGTTCCGCCCTATTCCCGGGCTTGAGCTTGGTGCGCCAGAGGTTCGATTGATCCCTGATCGCTTGCGATTGGCGGATGCGGGGCTGGACAGTTCCGCTTTGGCGGCGACTGTGGATGCGTTCAATGATGGGCTGCGCGTGACGCAGGTTACGATTGGATCTGACAGGGTCAATCTGATGTTGAAGGGTGATCCATCGGTCACGGACGCGGCACGCACGCAGGACGTGGGCAACTACCCCGTCGTCACGCCCAGCGGACAGATCGTACCGGTATCAGCCCTTGCTGATGTTGTGCTGACAGCGGGGCCCACTGAAATCCGCCACCGCGAACGCCTGCGCACCGTTACACTTGAGGTTCGCCCCTCCAATGACCTCCCCCTCGAACAGGCGGTGGAGTTGCTGAAAACCGAAGTAGTCGCGGTTCTGCAAGCTCAAGGCCTGCCCAACGATATCCGGCTTAGCGTATCAGGAACCGCGGATCAACTCAGCCAGACGTGGAACGCCATTCAGATCAATCTGATTGTGGCGCTGATCATCGTGTTCCTCGTGATGGCGATCCTGTTTGAAAGTTTCGTGCTGCCGTTGGTCATTATGATTGCCGTTCCCATCGCCGCAGCAGGCGGTGTGGGTGGGTTGGCGTTGCTGAACACGTACCAAACACAACCTCTTGATATGCTAACATTGCTTGGGTTCATTATTTTGGTCGGGATTGTGGTTAACAACGCAATTTTGATTGTGCATCAAACGCTTTTTCATCTCCGCGATGAAGGGATGGAACCAATTGACGCCATTGAAGAGGCCACAAGCAATCGGATCAGACCGATTTTCATGTCTACGTTGACATCAGTGATGGGAATGCTGCCGCTAATCCTGTTCCCCGGTGAAGGGTCTGAATTGTATCGTGGTCTGGGTGCCGTTGTGGTCGGTGGGCTTTCGTTGTCGGCTTTCTTGACTTTGTTGACGGTACCACCGCTGTTGCGGCTGTGTATCCGAAAACCTGTCACCAACCTTGAGCTTGCCGCAGATTCACAGCCAGCCTGACCGAAATAAGGCAAACAAGCCAATGCAGCAACCGCGGGCTTCTGGCTGCGTGATATAATGGTTTTAAGAGACGCATTAGGTATCGAACTTTCTTTACGGGTATTCCAGATTTTGACAGCTCAGACCCACAAATAACATGATGGAATCGATTCCTCTGGTTTCAAGTTGAGATCGAGCCAGACCGTCGGTTTTCTGAGAACCAACAATGGTTGGTCTTTGTAAACGACGAACGTCGTGTTTGTCCCGCACAGCAGACCTCTACGCAAAGCGCAGCGAAAGTCGGCTTCCCGCCCTTTGCTGCTGTCTGTACAATTTGCAGCATTTGGCATTTTGGGCTCGAACCAGACCTCGGATGCGGCGCATTAATTCATGATATGATGGAGTGTCAGCGTTGAGTTGTCGATGTGGGTGGGAATGGTGGATCGGAGGAACTTTCATGCAAACACCAAACTTACCGGCCATTCGTGCGCTTAGCCCAGCCTGGAACAAGGGTCGCATAGTTGGCCAGAAGCGACCATTGAAACTCAAACATGTCTGGGCGATCCGCGTAAGACTTGAACTGGCTGAAAACCATCGCGACCTTGCCCTGTTCAACATGGCTATCGACAGCAAGCTTCGCGGTTGTGATCTTGTCCGCATGTAAGTCGTCGATGTTATGGCCACCGGGCAGATCAAAGAACGGGCATCAGTCCTGCAAAGCAAATCTCAAAAGCCAGTTCGGTTCGAGATTTCCGAAGGCACGCGAGCCTCGGTTGTAAAATGGATGGAAGATCCACTGATGGTCGGATCCAAATATCTTTGGCCTGGACGTTTCCATGAGCGGCTCCAAATCTCGACACGTCAATATGCTCGCATCGTGCGCGATTGGGTTTCATCAATTGGCTTGGAAGTCACCGCTTACGGCACCCATTCAGTGCGGCGAACGAAAGTTTCCCAAATCTATAAGAAAGCGGGTAACCTGCGTGCTGTCCAGCTCCTCTTGGGACATACGAAGATGGATAGCACCGTTCGCTATCTCGGCGTTGAACTTGAAGACGCACTGGCCATAGCAGAAGCCATTGAAATTTAAGAACTTGGGCCGTTCGACATGGACGGCCCTGAGCCGACCTTGGTGCTTCCTACAGCGAATGGCGGCAAGGAGCCCGCATTGACCAATGCTGCGCTTCGCACGGATGACGGCTTTACGTTATTTACGTCTTTGTCCGTTTCTCGTCAAAGCAACATGCATGATGCGCTGAAATCGGGGGCAATCTAAATGGTTCGCAGCAGTACAGTTATTTATATGGCGAAGGCCGTTTCTTAAGGCTGTCAACTCCCTGATCTTCATATCAATGGCATCGGCCTTTTCCGCTAAGGCCGCTCGATCAAAATCGGGTCTGCCTTCCGCACCAATCATTTGCTTGATCTCAAGCAACGAAAACCCTGCCGTTTGCGCCAAAGCGATAAGCGAAACACGGATTTTCACCTCATCTTCGTAGAGACGCTTCAACCCTCGCCTTCCTGCTGAGCGGATCAGGCCGACTTCTTCATAATAGCGGAGTTTTGAAGCCGGGAACCCGCTCACATTGGAAAGTTCAGAAATATCGAGCATGGCCTTGACCTCAAGTTGACTTGAAGTGGTAATAAGCACCCTTCCAATAAAACATCAACATAGATTAAGGTGGCCAACCCATGACTACAGAGTTTTTCCTACGCACCGTTCTGATTGGTATTAGTGCAACCGCCTTCATGGATATTATAGCATTTGCCCAGAAGCACATACTTTCCCAACAAACACTCGATTATGCGATGGTGGGGCGCTGGCTCGGCCATATGACCCAAGGGCGGTTTATACATCGGCCAATTTCTGCAAGTGAAGCCGTCCGATTAGAAGGATTGCTTGGCTGGAGCGCTCATTATCTGATTGGTGTTCTTTTTGCTTTGGTTTTTCTCAGACTGGTTGATGAGACCTGGCTCATGAATCCTACTTTAATGCCAGCAGCCATGTTCGGCGTGCTGACGGTGGTTGCACCCTTCGCATTCCTTCAACCAGGTATGGGAGCTGGTCTGGCTGCGCGGCGCACACCCAGCCCTAATGTCGCGCGCGCTAGGAGCCTTTACGCACATCTGAGTTTCGGTATTGGCCTCTGGGTTGCGGCGATCTGTCTATCTACGGTGGCCTGACAACAAAGCGGTCATTCATAGCCAAGAAGTTAAACGGTAGTTTTGTCCGCAGTTTACCAGGTCGTGCGCTATGCAGCGAACAGCCTCTCATTCTAGATCTGTCGTTCGTGGAACACGCGGCGAAAGTTCCTGAAGAGACCCAAACGACTGATGCTGCGCAATGTATCAAAGGCCGCTTTACCAAGTTAGCCAGAAGCGCCAATCTGTGTTTGAGAAATTATCCAATAGGCGAGTAGGTATAAATTTGACTGATAAAGCGGAAGAAGAAAAGCAACTGCCTGTAGATAGGGTGGCTCTCGGCCTTCTTTTGATGGCTGCGGCTATGTTTGTCATTCCAATGAGGGACGGCATTGCAAAACATATGACTGAGGCCCTACCCGTATTCACTATCGCATGGGGCACATACGTTGCTGCGGCTATCGTTGTCGTGCCAATCGCGATGAAACTTCATGGACGTGAAGCACTTCTCCCCGCTGGCTTAGGGTCTCAAACTGCCCGAACGTTGTTGCTTGTTGGATCGATGACAGTATTTTTCTTTTCAATCCGAACTGTCCCACTCGCAAATGCGATATCGGCATATTTTGTTGCGCCATTCGTAGCCGCTGCACTAGCTCCTGTCGTTCTGTCGGAACGTCTGACGCTCCCGATAATTGTTGCTGTTGTAGGCGGCTTCATCGGGGTTATCATCGTCCTCCGCCCAGACGGAAATTTCGATATCAACATCTTATGGGCTGTGTTGGCAGGTATCTTGTTTGCGCTCTACATGCTGGCCACGAGGCTCGCCGCGCGCTTGGCACCACCCATAGCAGCACTGGCGTATCAAGCACTGCTTGGCGCAATAGTCTTAACGCCTTTTGCCCTGTGGGCCGGTCTCGGGGGAATAACCCCCTATCTGGGCCTGTTCGCGGTAATTGGAGTTCTACAAAGTTTGTCGCATGGGTTGTCCATTGCAGCTTTCCGGTTTGCCCCCGCCGGAATCCTTGCTCCGCTTGTCTATCTAGAGATCGTGGCGGCGGTCATTGTTGGTTTTTTCGCGTTTGGTGACTGGCCAGAGACCCATACTTGGATTGGAATAGCGATTATCTTATCGTCAGGAGCGTTTGTTGTGCTGAACCGGGAATAGTCGGATCTGGAAATAGTTCGATCACAGCAACATGTCGAAGCGGACTCTCATTACGTCGTGGCGAATGGCAACAAAGTCCGCAAAACAGATTTTGGCGCAGAGCGCAGCGAATGTCCGCAATCCGCCCTACATGTCGATATGTGCGCAAAGCAGCATTTGTCACAACCGGCCTAAACTGTCCGTCGTTGCTTCCGGCCCATTGCCGACCTTGGTGCAGTCTGCAGCGAATGGTAGCCGCGGTCCCATTGTGCACGATGCTTCAGTTTGGATTAATGTCGGCTTTCGGCTTACACCACACTACACTTAGCGGCAAATATAATTCTTGACAAAAATAGTCAGTTAATATTTTTAACTACCAACGTCAGGCGTCAGCCTTTCGTTTAACATTTAGGAGAGACCCATGAACATCAGTTCATTAACACGGGGTCTGTGCTCCGCTGCCGCAGCTAGCGCAATGATCATTGCGACTGCCACGATCGCCACTGCAGAGACAATTACCGTCACCGACATCGCGGGCCGTACGGTCGAAGTCGAAAAAGACCCCTCAAAGGTCATCATTGGTGAAGGTCGGATGATCTACTCCATTGCTTTGTTGGATCAAGATAATTCGTTTGAACGTATTGCGGGTTGGAAGAACGACATGGTTCGTTTTGACCCAGATGCCTACCGTAAGTATTTGGAAGTCTTCCCGCAAGCCGCAGACATTCCAAATTTCGGCAGCCCCTATTCTGATGAATGGAACTTAGAGGCCGTCATTTCACTTGGCACAGAAGTTGTGCTGATGAACCTTGGTAACCTGCTGAAGGCACAAGAAAGCGGCATCATTGAAAAACTCGAAGAAGCTGGTGTTGCAACGATCTTTGTGGATTTCAGACAGGATCCAACACAGAATACCGTTCCAAGTATTCAGTTGTTAGGACGTATCTTTGATAGACGCGACGAAGCTGATGCGTTTTCTGATTATTACCAATCACAGATGAAGCTGATCTATTCACGGGTCGAGCAAATACCTATCGAAGATCGTCCTGTTGTCTTTATTGAACGTGCCGCTGGTTACAATCCAGCCAAATGCTGCAGCACCTTTGGTGCGGCTAACTTGGGCCGCTTGGTAGATTTAGCAGGCGGGCGCAACTGGGGATCTCAGAAGACACCCGGTTTTTCTGCTAATGTAAGTCTTGAGGCAATCTTTTCTGACGATCCAGAAGTGATTATTGGGACAGGTGCAAACTGGGCAGAAGCAAACCCAGCCACAACTGCCGTCCTCTTCGGCTATGAGGCCAGCGATGAAGCCGTACAGGAACGTCTTGCAGCACTTGCTGATCGTGATGGTTGGCCAGAACTATCAGCGGTCAAAAATGGACGTTTTCACTCGGTTTACCACCAGTTCTATAACAGCCCATATCATTTCGTCGCCATGCAGGCATTTGCGAAGTGGTTGCACCCTGACCTGTTTGAAGACCTAGACCCTGACGCAACAATGACCGAACTTCATGATAAGTTCCTACCCATTGATTACTCTGGTGTTTTCTGGGGCACCCTCGAATCCGACAGCTAAATTCCTAAACCTTAACATTCGTGCCTTGATCGAAGTATACCTTATTTCTTGGCGCGAATGCCCCTGGCTTAGGAGGCCAAAACCATGACAACTGATGTTGACCCCGCAGAGATGCGGCAAGCTTATTCGAAACAAATAACGCGCCGCTATATTATGATCGCAATCGTCACCCTAATATTGCTGATTAGCTTTTTTGTGGACGTCGCGACTGGCCCTGGAAAATACCCTCTCTCGACAGTCTTTGACGTCTTTACAGACCCAATGTCGCACGGTGTCCGACTTAAAGTCATCGTTTGGGATTATAGACTGCCTATCGCGGTCACTGCAGTTCTTGTAGGGGCACTTTTGGCCGTTGCGGGTGCACAAATGCAGACAATTTTGAATAACCCGCTAGCCGAACCCTTTACGCTTGGTGTCTCAGCGGCCGCAAGTTTTGGCGCATCACTTGCGATTGTTCTTGGTTTCAGCGTGATCCCTGGAGTTGGCCCGTTTCTGGTTACTGTGAATGCATTTGTATTTGCTCTTTTGACCTGCGGTTTCATACTGTTTGCAACTCGTCTCAAAGGCGTTGGTTCTGAAACCATGATTCTATTTGGTATTGCGATTTTCTTCACATTCAACGCTCTTTTAGCATTAATGCAATATATGGCATCAGAAGATCAGATTGCACGTATTGTCTTCTGGATGATGGGGTCACTTAGCCGTGCTAGCTGGGGAAAAATATCGCTTGGTACTCTTTTGTTGTGCATAGCTATCCCATTCAGCCTTTATCGGACGTGGCCAATGACAGCGTTGCGTATGGGCGAAGAAACCGCAGAAAGTATGGGGGTTGATGTTGGTAGACTACGCATTGAGATGCTAATTTGCGTGTCGCTTTTAGCTGCAACAGCCGTATCATTTGTTGGGACTGTTGGATTTATTGGCCTCGTTGGCCCACACATTGCACGGCTTTTGGTCGGAGAGGATCAACGGTTTTTTGTGCCGCTGTCAGCGCTGGTTGGGGCACTTGTTCTGTCGCTTACCTCTCTCATTTCGAAATCAATCACCCCAGGTATTATCTATCCCATTGGAATCATCACAGCACTTATTGGTGTTCCGGTATTTGTTTCGATCATCCTCAGCACACGGCGGGAAAGATTGTCATGACCCTTAGTATCTCAAACCTTTCAGCGGGCTACTCTGGTCACACTGTTTTGGAGGATATCAATGTTCCAATAATGGAGGGCGGAACATTTATTGGGCTGATTGGCCCCAATGCATCTGGCAAATCAACGCTGTTCAAGACCTTAGCGGGGTTGATCAAACCAATGTCGGGAAGCGTTAAAATAAATGATGAGGACATCACCAATCTAAAACGCAAAGACCGGTCGCGACGGGTCGCCTACATGCCGCAGGCCTTTGGCTGCAACGCGTTATTGACCGTATTTGAAAGCGTGTTGTTGGCGTTAAAGCAAACAAGCGGTTGGCGGGTGAAGTCTGATAACTTGGATCGCGTTTCAGATACACTTAATGCGCTGGGGTTGTCACATCTGGCCAGCCGTGGAATTGCTGATCTCAGCGGCGGACAAGCCCAAATGGTTGCCGTTGCTCAAACTCTTGTACGCGCACCTGAAGTGATTTTGCTGGACGAACCAACAAGTGCCTTAGACTTACACCACCAGCTGTCTATCATGACATCAATTCAGACCGAGGTTGGACGTCGCAAACCGGTGGTAATGGCGGCTTTGCACGATCTTAATCTCGCTGCAAAATTCTGTGATCGACTAGTGTTATTGCGGGATGGCAAAGTTCTTGCCGACGGTCTACCTGCAGATATCCTCTCGCTACCCGTCATTGGCGAGACCTATCGGGTCGAAACGGATTTAGAGAAAACACATAGGGGGGCGCTGTATGTTGACGCCAGATTGCGAGCATGACCGAGCAGAATTTTGACCTCAAGGAGGAGATACGCGCCTATTGGTCAGATCGCGCGGCGACATTTGACGATAGCGCGTCTCATAAAATTGAAGATCAGTTTGGTAGGCAACGTTGGCAGGCGCTTTTTCGGCAGGCTATGGGATTGTCAGAAATTGACAACATGGATGGACTTAAAGTTCTTGATTTGGCCTGTGGGACAGGAGAGATCAGTCGGATGCTGTGTAGTCTTGGCGCGGATGTCATCGGGCTAGATTTTTCCGAAGCAATGCAAGCTATCGCCAAAATAAAACTTGAGGGGAAGACGTGGAAACCACTTTTGTGCGATGCTGAAAACCTCGCACCGCTAGCCAACAATAGTTTTGACTTTGCAACAACGCGGCACCTCGCATGGACTCTGACTAATCCAACATCGGCTTATGCTGAGTGGTTTCGAGTTCTGAAGCCAGGGGGGCGATTACTTGTCAACGACGGAAACTGGACACAGCCTTTTTCGCGCAGATATCGTACAAGACGGTGGATTGCCAATTTACTATCGCAGGAAACAAAGCGGTCAGCAGATGATCAAGAAAATGATGCATCAATACGAGGCAGACTTCCCTACTCGAATGGTCTAACTGCGTTAAAATTGATTGACGACATCACATCCCAAGGGCTTGTATATGTAAGCACCTTGGATGTTGCGTCGCTTTATCATCAGGGAATGCGTGCTTGGCCTTTTACCACGCGACTCAGACAATCATCAGAAAATCGATTTGCAATCGTGTTCGAGAAGGCAATACATGATTGAGAAGCGAGAGCGGAAGTTAAAGTGTTTAATTTTAATGACAGTTTTGTCCGCAGAGCTGCCCTTGCTCAAGACCGCAGCGAATGGCCGCACTCCGCCCTTCATGTCGACGGTCACTCACAGCTCAAAACTGATCTTATGCCCGTAAGGAAAAGCCATGTCAGTGATGTGCCAAAGAAAAGGGGTGCCACAAGGACACCCAAAGGTTCGTATAACTGAGCTCAATTCACCGCTCGTTTGTTTTATACCTGCGGCCCAATCAACTTCCGGAGTAAGCGCACCTACCCCGGATCCTTATTTTATCTTAAAAACCCAAGGGAGCAGCTTTGCTCCTATTTGGGATAATTTACCCCTAATTTGGGGGGACCGATGGTCCGACCAACAATTTGGGAGAACCTTTGCCCCCAAACCGGAGAACTTTTCCCCCAAAGTGGAGGAACTATGCCCTCAGGGACAGCTGAGTTCCGTTGAGGAAGGTGATCTTGAGGATTGCGGTGAAAAAGATTTCGTGATGGCTGTCACTGTCCATGATGGTGGCAAGCTTGAAATCTTTGATGACACGGGACGCCTAACAGAAACATATAGTGCTGATGAGGTGTTTGATGCGTATGGAATGATTGCGCCAAAAGAGCAGATCCCAGAGCTTTAGAATGTGTTACTCATTTAAAAAATTGAGAACCAAAATAGAATACGGCAATCCAACCAAGTCCTTTCAAGGCGAAGAAAGCCAAGGCGACTGCTCCCAGTTTAACAAGAGATTTTTTGAACGACGAAAAGATGGGAAGGCTCCATTTAAAATATTTATATGATTAAGAAATATTACGAATTCAAATGATTTCAATCGTACTTATAAAAAGTCAGCCGATTAACTAATTCATCAGAAAAATATGTTCCCTACAACAAAAAACTCGCGTGTTGCCAATATCAGTGTCAACGTTGATCTCATTCTGTGGATGAAATTTGTGGTGGTTGTGGATTATTTTGAGGGTTTGAGTCAATTAGCGTAACCTCTAAAATATCTTGTTGGTCTTTTATTGCCTCGATTTCAAGCTGAATAGCCGTTGCAACATGCTTTTCATAAACCTGGTCAAGACCCAAATAGAATGCGAATGATTTTGTGTGTTTTTGCTGCTTGATAGGATCTTTGATAACCGCTTTGGTCCACTCATATAATGGATAACTTTGGGTCCCATTTAATTCAGCTTCGTTGCAGTACTCTTGAAATGCATCGAAAGTACAGACAAGTGTCATGTTATGGCTAGACGCAATTTCTTTAAGTTGATCTGCAAAGATTGAGGGCTGATTTTTTCGTAAATCATCTGATAGCCTTGGCGATAATTTTAGTCTTACTTGATACAACCAATTTGACATATGGAACCTTTAATTTTATAGAAATATGTACTAATTTTCAAATGCCAGCACATATTTGTTTGCCCACGCAAGTTTTATGAACTTAGTAAGCCTTATTGAATTGTGCCGTATCAATGTTTAAATCTTATCTCCCTACACCCAAGCTATTCTTTTTTTCGGCTATTATATGGTCGGCAATATTAATAATTTTTTGGTATTCACAGGGTGAAAACCTAGGGAAAGCCATTGGCTTCTCACTGTTAAATGAAAAAACAGTAATTGGACTTGGCCACTTTGTGACACCAGAATTTTTGTGGTTTGACGCTTACTATCTTTTGGGGACGCTAGCCTCTTATTTTGCGTGGCGGATTTACAGTCCACACAATTGGCAGAATTGGTCTATTTTAGGATCTGCCCTCCTGATGGTGCTGTCAGACAAAAGCGAGCCAGTCTCATTTTTCCAGCAATCTTAATTCG